>NZ_KQ969690.1:375585-377943 GCF_001578955.1 Streptococcus parasanguinis | reverse complement strand
CTGATGTGATCTCAACACGGTCACTCTCGATTTTCATCCGAGCCCCACGACCATATCCACCTTGTCGACGTTTGAGCTCTTTATTAATATCCTCTTCAGATAAAGGAAGTCCTGCCGGGACCCCCTCGATGATGGCTGTTAATCGAGGACCGTGGGACTCTCCTGCTGTTAAATATCTCATACGACCTTATTCCTTTCTTTCTAAAAAGTCCTTCATTTCTTTAAGAGGGATTTGATGAACCGCAGCTTGCCCCAACTCTGGAACAATCACTAATTTCAAGCTAGTTCCACGCGCTTTTTTGTCATGGGTCAAGGCTTGATAAAGGGCTTCTTTATCCCAGTTCTCATAGGCCACCGGAAGTCCAAATTTCCTACACATTTCTTCGATTTGTTGGCTGATTCCCTTTGGCATCAAGTCCTTTTCTTCTGCAACTCGTGACAGCTGCACCATGCCCATACTAACGGCTTCCCCATGCATGACCTGTCCATAACCCGCTGTCGCTTCAATGGCATGACCAATGGTATGCCCAAAATTGAGATACAGTCGAATCCCATTGTCCAGCTCATCTGCCACCACATGGTCACGCTTCACCAGACAAGAATGAGAAATAATGCTCTCTGCATGCTCTAAAATACTTTCGACAGAGCCATCCATAGCTTCCAACTCTTGCCAAAGTTCCGTATCTTGGATGAGACCGTACTTGATGACCTCCCCCATTCCTTCGATTAATTCACGGTGTCCCAAAGTGCTCAACACTTCAGGATCAATGAACACACCGTCCGGTTGGGCAAAGGTGCCCACCATGTTTTTGGCAAATGCTGTGTTGACTCCAGTCTTTCCACCGATAGAAGAGTCCACCTGGGCGGTTAAGCTAGTCGGAATCTGAACAAAGGAAATTCCCCGCATATAAGTCGAGGCCGCAAAGCCAGCCAAATCACCAACTACGCCACCCCCAAGAGCAACAATTCCATCACTGCGCGTCATGCCCTGGGTAGCTAGAAAGTCATAAACTTTTGAAACAGTGGTCAAATTCTTACTGGCTTCGCCTTCAAGAAACTCAAAGCGCACCACTTGAAAACCAGCTTTCTCAAGGCTATTCTCTACAATAGCTGCATATAGCTTAGCCACGCGGTTATCGGAAATGATAGCGACTTTTTTATCACCCCAAAGAGTGCGCAGCCAGTCTCCAACCTGGTTGAGACCACCTCTTTCAATCACAATCTCATAGGAATGTCCTGGAATAGGTACCGATACGTTCATAGGAATCTCCTTCGTGTTATTCTTTCATTCTATCTTATCATGAAATAAGGCACATGTCTCAAACAAAATGAAAAAGAGACTAGAGCAAGACTGTTTTTTAAAAATCAGTTCTTGTTCTAATCTCATAAAGCTTTTTCAATAGGAAAAGGTAAAACCCTCTCTTAGTCACATACAAATTGGTGATATTCTGTTTTCAATGCTTCCCACACAGACTCCGTAGGAAATACTTTCCCAGTCATCAATTCAAAGGCTGCTTCAGCTTGATAAAAGAGCATTCCCAACCCATTTACCCTCTGGTTTCCTTGATTCACTGCTAATTGCAAAAAGGGGGTCACTGCCGGATAGTAGGCCATCTCTACGATTAAGGCATGTGGGGGAAACGTCAAGTGACTCGCTATCGGAAGAGACTGACCATCCATCCCAACACCAGTGGCATTTAAGATGAGATCGGCTTGATGAAAGGAGCTTTGAACGTCTTCATTTTTCTCAATCGCATACAATTCTATCAAGAAATCAAAGCCATCTTCAATCAACTGAACGATTGAACGATAATGAACCAATCTCTCCTCTCTCACAAAGACAAGGATTCGTTTTACACCTAGATGAATCGCCTGTGCAATAATCGCTAAAGCTGCACCACCTGCACCTAAGAGAACCATTGTTTTTCCCTTAATGGAGAAAGCTGGAGGTAAACTACGAAAGAAACCAATCCCATCCGTATTATAGCCCTTAAGCTTGCCATCACGGTGAACGATAGTATTGACAGAGCCGATCTTTAGAGCCATCTCATCCACTTCATCTAAATAAGGAAAGACCTTTTGCTTAAAAGGCATGGAAATATTGGCCCCAATCATATCTAACTTGCGAATTTGGCTGACAGTGCTTTCTAAATCTTCTTCAGCAATATCCCAAGCCAAGTAAGCAGCATTGGTCGCTGTTAGTTCATAAGCAAGATTATGGATAAAGGGGGAGATACTATGGCGGATAGGATGAGCAATGACTGCTGCCATCCGAGTGTAGCCATCAATCTTCATTTAATAATTCCCGAATTCTTCGCATATTTTCAAGAGGGATTTGACCAGGCGCACTTCCTTCTC
>NZ_KQ969690.1:374223-375565 GCF_001578955.1 Streptococcus parasanguinis | reverse complement strand
AGACCAAGAAGAGCCTGTCAAATCAGCTGTCAAGCGCGAAATCTTCCCGACCTTACCCATGGAAATCGTTACATATTCTTGCTCAGGATTCAGCGTCTTGAAACCACGCGTATAATTCATCAAGTCAAGGACATCTTGTTCATTGTGGGCCATGACCGATACCTTGACCAATTTTGGAGAAAAGCTAGTTAATTCCGATAAGATCTCCATCATATTTTCTGGTGTCTCTTGGAAATTATGGTAGCTGAGCACAAGATTTGAAAATTCCAACATCTCTTCAAAGACGTCACGATGACTATAAAACTCGAAATCGATATAATCCGGATGATAGATAGATTGAATATCTTTCAGGATCCCAACATATTCCTCATTGGTCAGCTCCATCTCTCCACCTTCAGCTCGAGTCCGTAAGGTGAATAAAATTTCGCGTCCAGCAAATTTTTCAAATACTGCTGGAGCAACGGTTAAGATCTCGTTTTTTTCTAAAAAGTCCGCACGCCACTCAATGACATCCGCATCATCGTAACGCGAACCATCTAGTTGTTGCGCCTCTTCTAAGGAGCGAGGCATAATCGACACAACTAACTTCATACATCCACCCTAATCGTAAATACTTTTAAGTAATTACTACTTTCTTCTTTCTTGTTCCATCGAAAATCTCCCGGAAGGCCGTATTCTGCTACATAACGATGTTTACGCCCTTGAAATCCCTTTTCGATTTGTTTTTTAAATTTTTCTTTGGTCACATTTGCCGCATTGGTACTGAGAATCAAGGTCCCACCTGGATTTAAAATCTCGAGGGCCTCGCTCACCAACCGATGGTAATCTTTAGCGACTGAAAAGGTCCGTTTTTTATTCCGCGCAAAACTAGGCGGATCGAGTACGATCACATCATAGCTTAGCTCATGGCGTTTGGCATATTTGTAATAATCAAAGACATCCATCACGACAAAACGATGATCATCCAGCGCCAAGCCATTTGCCACAAAATGCGCTTCTGATAATTCTCTACTTCTCTTAGCCAGATCGACCGACGTTGTTTCAACTGCTCCACCCATTGCCGCAGCAACAGAAAAGGCCGCCGTATAAGAGAACATATTGAGCAAGGACTGTCCAGCAGCTAAGCCATCGACCAAACTTCCTCGAACTTCATGCTGATCCAAAAAGATCCCCGTCATCAAGCCATCATTGAGAAAGACTTGGTAAGAGACCCCATTTTCCTGAATCAAAAATTCTTGCGGAGCTTCTTCACCATACACATGGGCCGATTCATAGTCCAAGCCTTTAAAGCGAATCTTTTCATAGCCCCCTCGGACTTCAGGAAAAACTTCTTGAAAGGCCG
>NZ_KQ969690.1:367969-374129 GCF_001578955.1 Streptococcus parasanguinis | reverse complement strand
TTCAGGAAAAACTTCTTGAAAGGCCGCTAAAATGATTTCCTTGATCTGATACACATAAAGGTTGTACCAAGAAAAGACAACAAACTCATCATATAAGTCAACCGTAAAGCCGCCAAAACCATCTCCCTCTTGGTTAAAGAGACGAAAAGCAGTTGTCTTCTCATCCTCATAATAAGAACGACGATATTGCTTGGCTTTGATGAAAAGTTCCATAAAAAAGGCTTGATCAAAAGCAACCAACTCTTGAGAAACAAACCATCCAATCCCTTTATTCTGTTCAGATAAGTATCCGACTCCGAGGGATTGTCCATCACCTGAAAGCAATTGAATCGCTTGATCCAAGGTAGGAAGCGAATCAAAGTCTTGCTTTTCAAGGAGCGATTGTCCTTGTTTTAGTTTTCGAGCTACTTGCCGACTGACTGTGAGTTTTTTCATACCCTCTATTATAGCAAAAGTCTGCAGTTTTCACAAAGGGAGGCTTTATTTACTGGAACTTTTTTTACCATTTTATCCTAGCTCTCATCATTTAGCTTTAAACGATATAAAATACCGAATCTCTCCTATTTCTTTCCTCTTCTTTACAGTCATTTTTTTCTTTCTCCATAAAAATGTGGTATACTTGTATATGAAAATTTTTAGGAAATAAGACAAGGAAGTAACATTTTGTGAAAAAAATTACGAATTCGATACTCAATTTCATGAGTACCAGACTAGGATTTGTCTTGACCCTTCTGCTGCTCTACTGGTTCAAAACCATGTGGGCCTATTCAGTTGATTTTAACTTAGACATTCAGGGACCTTATCAGATCTTTCTAGCAGTGATCAACCCATTTCCGGTCAGCTTACTTTTAATCGGTCTAGCACTCTATATCAAACCTACCAAGCTCTTTTATAGTTTGGCTTTTGGGATCTACCTTCTCTTATTTATCTGGTTGATTTCCAATTCCATTTATTATCGAGAATTTACAGACTTTGTAACAGTTAATACCATGTTGGCTTCCAGCAAGGTTTCCGCCGGTCTTGGAGCTGCAGCTTTAGAATTGTTCCGCCCTTGGGATGTGATTTATATTTTAGATTTCCCGATTCTAGCTTTCTTCTTCTTTAAGAAATGGATTCGAATGGATAACCGTCCCTTCAATAAACGAGCTAGTTTTGCGATCACATCTTTGTCTGCTATGCTCTTTTCGGCCAATCTTTTCCTTGCAGAAATTGACCGGCCTGAGCTCTTGACACGTGGGTTCTCAAACTACTATGTTGTTCGTGCCTTGGGTCTTCCTGCTTTTCTAGGATACAGCGCTAATCAAACTTATGCTGCCAACAAAGAGCGTTCCAAAGCCTCTGAGGCAGATCTAAAACCGGTTGAAGAATATATCCAACAGCATTATGCCAAAGCTAATCCTGAGTACTTCGGAATGGCCAAAGGCCGTAATGTCATCTACATTCACTTGGAAAGTTTCCAACAATTCTTGATCGATTACAAGTTGAAAGTAGACGATAAAGAATATGAAGTGACGCCTTTCTTAAATTCCCTCTATCATTCGAAGGAAACCTTTGCCTTTTCGAATGTCTTTAACCAAGTCAAGGCAGGGAAAACGTCCGATGCTGAAACCATGATTGAAACTGGACTCTTTGGACTCAACCAAGGTTCCTTTATGGTGAACTATGGCGGAACCAATACCCAACAGGCTGCACCATTTTTTCTTTCAAAAAATGGTTACAACTCGAGCGCTGTTTTCCACGGGAATGCTGGAAGTTTCTGGAATCGAAATACCGCCTATAAACAATGGGGCTACAATTATTTCTTTGATGCCAGCTACTTCACCAAACAAAACAGTAGCAATTCCTTCCAGTATGGTCTTAATGACAAATACATGCTCAAGGATTCCATCAAATACCTAGAAAGATTGCAACAGCCTTTCTATACTAAGTTCATTACGGTTTCCAACCACTACCCTTATACGACTAGCTTGTCAGGAGATGATCTTGGATTCCCTCTTGCTAAGACACAAGACGAAACCATCAATGGCTATTTTGCGACCGCTAACTACCTAGATTCTTCGATCAAGGCCTTCTTTGATTACTTGAAAGAATCTGGTCTTTACAAAAACTCCATCATCGTCCTCTACGGGGACCACTACGGAATTTCAAACTCCCGAAACCCAGCTCTCGCCCCACTGCTTGGTAAGAACTCTGAAACTTGGTCAAGCTATGACAATGCCATGTTGCAACGAGTACCTTATATGGTAGTCGTTCCAGGTATGGATAAAGGAGGCATCATTGATACCTATGGTGGTGAGATCGATATGCTCCCAACCTTAGAACATTTGCTGGGCATTGAGTCCAATAAATTTCTCCAAGTTGGTCAAGATATGCTCTCACCAGATCATGATCAAATTGTAGCCTTCCGCTCTGCTAACTATTTTGTAACTCCTGAGTATACGAG
This sequence comes from Streptococcus parasanguinis, assembly GCF_001578955.1. Classification (GTDB taxonomy): domain Bacteria; phylum Bacillota; class Bacilli; order Lactobacillales; family Streptococcaceae; genus Streptococcus; species Streptococcus parasanguinis_U. The sequence continues at coordinate 371,686 of NZ_KQ969690.1, read as the reverse complement.
CTATAGCGGCCGGACCTACTATACAAAAACAGGTGAGGAAATCACTAATCCTGATGAAAAAACCAAAGAAGAACTGGACAAGATTAGGGAAGCTGCTAACCTGCAATTGAAGATTAGTGATAGCATCCAGACCGGTGACCTCCTCCGCTTCTTCAAGGGCAATGATCTTGGAAAAGTCAATCCAGAAGATTATTCCTACACCAATTCCTTCAAGGCATTGAAGAAGATCGAAAAAGAAAAAGGTGACAAATCAACCAGCCTTTATAACCAACGTGGCAACCAGTCTACTGTCGATCTCTTCAAGGCACCAACTTATAAAGAATTGCACCCAGAAGATGATAGTTCTTCCTCAACTGAGACGAGTAGCAGTTCCTCAAAATAAAAGCAACCCCTGAGTAAAAACTCAGGGGTTTTGCGATTTCTTAAAGAAGTATCATACCTTACTTTTATCTAAGACTTCAAAAATAGAAGCTGTTAAATTCTCCACATAGAAGGGACGTTTATGGCGACTATTCCCAACCATTAATTTCAATTTATCTGAATTTTGGAGGTAATATGGAAGCCCGCTGGCATTGAAGATGACCACATACTTCTTGTCTCCTGTTAGTTCATAGATGACAAGACCACTGGTATCTGTCGCAGATTGGATAAAGACTTGTTGGTAGATGTTATCATAGCTTTCAAGCCCTAAGACAGGAAGACTTGTCTTCAAGGCGATCAAGCTTCGGATGTAGGCGATCGATTCCTTATTCTGACTGACCAAATCCCAATTGACCTGATTCACAAAATCTGGAGCATTGTAAGAATTCATGGCCCGCTCACGATCCAAAGGTGTGATCTCTCCATCAGGACCTGTCGCTACCAATTTAGTCCGCATAAACTCTTGACCCAATTGCATAAAGGTCATGCCCTGAAAGAGCAGATTCATGGCCGTAGCCAACTCTGAGCGCTTGACCAATCCTGCTACTTTTTCATTCGGATGAAGGGTCTGAAGCAAGTCATAGAGATTATAATTGTCATGAGCCTCCACATAATTCAAGACCTGATTGGGACTTAAATAATGACCAAGCTCCGCACTACCTAGAACAGCACGCGCAACGATATTCTCCGTCGATTTTCGGCTGACAAAGCCACGTTTGATGGAACCATAAACCTCAGCCCCTTTAATGGCATCGCGCTCCGTATCATTAAAGAATCCAATTCTTGGCAATTGCGCTGCATTATCTTTCTTAGCCTTGTCCTCTGGTGCGAGACCTGTTCCCATGTCCCAACCTTCTCCGTAAAGGAGAATGCGAGGATCCAGAGCGTCCATTGCCTCCCGAATAGCATTCATCGTCCTTACATCGTGAATCCCCATCAAATCAAAGCGGAAGCCATCGATCTGGTACTCTTTGACCCAGTGCGTGAGGGAATCTATCATGTACTTGCGGTACATTTCATGCTCACTAGCTGTTTCATTACCGACACCTGTCCCATTTTGGAAGCGGCCATCCGGCTCCATCCGGTAATAATAATCGGGCACTGTATTTTGGAAAGGACCATGTTCGGTCGAATAGATATGATTGTAGACCACATCCATGACCACAGAAATTCCTGCCTCATGATAAGCCCGGATCATGGTTTTGAGCTCTTTCATGGTTTGTTTCGGATTGGATGAATCTGTTGAAAAGCTAGTTTCTGGTGCAGAATAATTCTGAACATCGTAACCCCAATTGTAGGTCACCTGGCCTTCTTCGTCGTACTGTTTAAAGCGATCAGAGATCGGCTGCAGTTGCACGACATTGACTCCTAACTGACGGATATAATCAAAAGCAGTTGCATCACCATGGCTATTAACGGTTCCTTCTTGGCAAGCCCCCAGATAGGTCCCTCGCAAAGACTCGTCCACACCTGATGTCGGTGACTTGGTCAAATCCCGAAGGTGCATCTCATAAATCACTGCTTGACAAGGGTTATCCAAGCGCCAAGGAGTCGCATCGGCTCCTTTTTTAGGACCCCAATCAAACTGACGATCTGCTCTTGAAAGAATGGCAGAGCGCATCCCGTCCGCTGTCGTTGCAATGCTATAAGGATCGCGCGTCACTTGAGTATGGTGTTCAAAATGCACACGATATTGATAAGCCATGCCACTTAAATTTCCTAGAAAATCTAAAATCCAAACACCATGGGTATTTTCTGGGTGGTAGCTAGACTCTTGTTTACCACGCGTCATCTGCATGCTTTTCCAAATAGGCGCATCCAACTCTGTTGATTGATAAAGCAACAATTCAACTTTCTTAGCCGTTGGAGCCCACAGTTTAAAGCAATGCTCCCCTTCTTCCTCCCGATGACCGAGCCATCCTTGATACGCCCATTTAGCATCAAACTCTCTAGGGCGCATCGCCATATCGTAGGCATGAGGCTGACGATGGCTGTATGCATGACTCGTCAAAGCAGCTTGCAAAGAATAATAGACTGTATCGTCTCCATCGAGAATCCATACTTCTCGAACATAGCCTTCTGGTAAGAGTTCGATTTCAAAATCACGGGTCTTGGTGAGCCAATCCCCTTCTTTAACCAGGACATGGCCCCGGTTCAAGGCACCCTCACTCTCGTATACCAGATTTCCCTCTACTCCAAAATAATCCAACTTGGAGAAAGAGACTGATTTTCCTTCTACTTGATCCTGCCACTGCCACATATCATAGGCAAAATAATTTCCTTTTTGCTTATGAAAATGAAGCTTTACCTGGTATTGTCGCATAACATTTTCCTATTTCCAATTTAATACCGAAGGAACCATTCCTCGTGAAACACGTACGTGGCTCTAACTATTTGTTTTTATTCTTCAGATGTGTGAACCAAAGCATCGTTGTTGATTTCATCAATATTTGCAAAGAATTCCAAGTGATTATGGAAGACTTCCAATTCAACTGGAGTATCTCCTCCGTACTCCCCATCTAGATTGATGCGGAATGGTTGAGCATTTTTCCCTAACATTTCGATCGTCAACTTCTTGGTTTTGAGATATTCTACATTTTCATCGTGCACATGCTTGCCCCCATTGATAGCCTGAATCATCAGGGACAACATGTTAAAGAGCTTAGCAGTTTTTACGATAATCAAGGTAAAGTTCCCATCATCAAGCTTAGCATCTGGCGCGACACTTTCAAAGCCAGCAATCGAGTTGGTCAAGGCCACAAAAATCATAGACGCTGGCCCTTCAAAGACACCATTGTCGTGCTCAATCCGCACCTTCCGAGCCTTGTTTCGCGGCAACATTTTAGCAGCTTCTGCCACATAAGCAAAGTAACCCAAGCGAGATTTAACACTACTTGGAACACTGAAAGTCAATTCTGTCATGGTTCCTGCTGCAGCAATGTTGATGAAATACTTACTGCCATAGGCACGACCAATATCCATTTGAATGGTTTGGTTTTTTTCTATAATGCGAGCAGCCGCCACAGGATCTCCCATCGGGATCTTCAAGGCACGCGCATAGTCATTGGTGGTACCGGTCGGAATAAAGGCCATCTGCGGACGATTTTCCAGACCTGCGACCCCATTGACCACTTCGTTAATCGTACCATCTCCACCAGCGGCAATGATTAAATCAAAGCCTGCTTTAGCGGCTCTTTCTGCTTCATTTTGGGCAGAAAATGGTTCAGGAGTCGTTTGATAAGCGCTGGTTTCATAGCCCACGTCTTCAAGTACGTCCAAGACTTCCGCAATATTTTT
>NZ_KQ969690.1:362329-367949 GCF_001578955.1 Streptococcus parasanguinis | reverse complement strand
CTTGCCCAGAGGTCGGATTATAAATTAAACGGGCTTTTTTGATTCGTTCTACCATAAAGATCCTCTACAAACTTTCAAGCCAGGCCTCATCTTCTACCTGGATTCCTAATTCTTGTGCTTTGGTTAACTTGCTACCAGCGTCACTACCTGCAACGACTAAATCTGTTTTTTTGGAAACCGATCCAGTCACCTTAGCGCCCAGACTTTCTAATTTTGCCTTGGCTTCTGAACGCGTGAGTCGCTCTAGCTTCCCAGTCAAAACGACTGTCATTCCTGATAGGGCCGCATCAGCAGCGACTTTCTCACCAAGATAGGCCATATTGACGCTAGCTTCTTTAAGCTCTTGCAATAGGCGCTTGGATCCTTCTTGAGCGAAATAACGCTTGAGGCTTTCAGCCACGACCATACCGAGACTATCAATGCTGGCAATTCGTTCTGGATCAGCTGTAGCCAATTGATCGAGGTCATGGAATTCTTGGAGCAAGATTTGACTAACCTTGCTACCGACATGGCGGATCCCCAAACCAAAGAGTAACTTCTCAGCTGAATTCTCTTTTGAAGCTTGAATGGCTTCATAGAGTTTTTCAGCAGATTTTTCTTTAAAGCCTTCCAAGGTCAATAGGTCCTCGACTGTCAGACGATAGATCCCAGCTACATCCTCTACCAACTGAGCTGCGAAGAGTTTCTCTACAACAGCTGGACCCAAGCCTATGATATTCATAGCATCCCGACTGGCAAAGTGGTTCAAACCTTCCTTCATCTGTGCTGGACAGAGCGGATTGATACAGCGAAGGGCCACCTCATCCTCGAAATGAAGCAACTCACTCTGGCAGCTCGGACATTGAGTTGGAATGGCTAATGCTTGATCAGATACCCGTTTATCTTTGACGACACGCAAGACCGCAGGAATGATATCACCCGCCTTGTAGACAATGACGGTATCATCCTGATGAATATCTTTTTCAGCAATATAGTCCACATTGTGCAAGGTTGCCCGACTAACGGTAGTTCCTGCTAGCTGGACTGGAGTTAGATTGGCAGTTGGGGTCACAACTCCGGTCCGTCCAACCGTCCAATCCACCGATAAGATTTTCGCTTCTTTTTCTTCAGCTGGAAACTTATAGGCGACAGCCCATTTAGGGGCTTTTACGGTAAAGCCTAGTTCTTCTTGAACAGCTAGGTCATTGACCTTGATGACGATCCCATCGATATCATAGGGAAGATCCTCTCGAAGTTGGGCTACTTTTTGGATAAAGTCCCAAATTTGCTCCATATCCTCAGCCAGCACTCGCTCTTGGTTCACGACAAACCCTAAGCGGGCTAATTTCTCAAGCACGCCTTCCTGACTGCTTTGATCCGTCGGGCTCACTTCTTGATACAAGAAGGTTGCGAGATTTCGCTTGGCCACGATTTTCGTATCCAATTGACGAAGCGTTCCTGCAGCAGCATTTCGTGGATTAGCAAACTCAGGCTCGCCATTTTCTTGACGAATTTGATTAACCCGATCAAAGGAAGACCGCGGCATGTAGCACTCACCTCGAACAGTAATGTTTACTGGCTCTGGTAACACCAAAGGAATGTCCTTTACCCGCTTGAGGTTCTCTGTAATATCCTCACCGACAGAACCATCTCCACGTGTTGCCCCCGTTACGAGGACTCCATTTTCATAGGTGAGGGAAATGGACAAGCCATCGATCTTCAGCTCACATACATAGCTTATGGAAGGAAATTCCTTACGGACACGCTGATCAAAGACTTCTAATTCTTCACGCGAAAAAGCATCCTGCAAACTATAAAGGGGATACTGGTGCTGGTATTTAGTAAAGCCTTTTAAAACCACACCACCTACACGGTGAGTTGGACTCTCTGGTAAGATCTCATCTGGATGAGCGGTTTCGAGTTCCACCAACTCCCGATATAATTGATCATATTCACTATCTGAAACAGATGGAGCGTCTTTTGTGTAATACTCATAAGCATAGCGATTGAGTAATTCCACTAATTCTTTCATTCTGGTTTTCATGTTCTTATTTTATCATAAAATCTTAATTTAGCCTTGAATTTACTGCATTCTTAGCATGAAAAAAAGGAGCCAAAGCTCCCTTTTCTTATTTTGTAAAATCAATCCGTTTAGAAAGTTGATTGATCACAATCGCTCCAAAAATCAAGGATGCAAATTCACCCACTCCCATGGTCAACCAGTTATAGAAGAATGGTTGGCCTTGAAGGTAATAAAGTTCCAAGGCAATCGTAAACATGGAAATGGAAAAGAAAATCGCAAACAAGAAATGGTCCAATCGAATAAGACCGTCAAACAAGAACTTGTTTTTAAAACGACCAAATAGAATGAGTCCAAGTCCTAAGAAGACAAAGGTTGAACCTCCACCAACAAAGACATCGATCCACCCAAAACTAAATAAGTTAGCAATCATACAACCAAGAGTCACTCCAATCAAGTACTTCTTATTGTAGAAGGCTAAGAAATTCATCATCTCCGAAACGCGGAATTGATAGCCATAGTAGGCCATAGCATTGAGAGGTGGGGTAATGGTCAATACGATATAAATCGCAGCAACAATGGCAATTTGCGCCATATCACGAGCAGTTAACTGTTTCATCTATTCTCCTTTAGCGGTTTTTCCGCGTCTAATATGCTTGGCGAAAGGATCTTAAGCACCAAGGGTCGAAGGTTTGATTTCTTCAACCTTTCAAGTATAGCATATTTTGAGGTTTTATGGTAGACTGAATTTATGAAAACACTCATTAAAAAATTTTTTGATAATGAAATTTTATCCTATCTCTTCTTTGGTGTGGCAACAACCCTTGTTTCCGTCGGAACCCGCCTCTTCATCTATCATATGTCTCGTGATGAACGATTGGCGACAGCGATTGGAAACATTGCTGGGATCCTCTTTGCCTTTGCGACCAACGATACCATTGTTTTTAAACAAGAAAGGAAGGGCTGGTTTCAGCGCTTGATCCGATTTGCAATTGCGCGCTCTGGGACCTTTATTCTAGATATGGCCTTGACCGAGATTTTTGTCAAGCAGTTCCCAGAAATTATCGGTCAATTCGTCCACAATAACAAGAGCCAAATCAATCTGATTGAAACCCTCTTTGCACAAGTAGCCATTGTGGTCCTCAATTATGTCTTTAGTAAACTCTTTGTCTTTAAAAATAAAAACAAGGCTTGAAACGATTGTTTCAGCCTTATTCTTTTAAACTTCTATACTTGCATGCTCTGCACTTAATTGATAGATGGTGCCTTCGACCCCAAAATAATTCTTGGCTAGATCTTTCAATTCCTGCATAGCTGTTTGTGCGCGTTTAGCCTGCTCTTCATTGATAGCTTCAATCACCAAAATTGCGTCCTTGGTATCTTCTGTTAGCATGGTTCTTTGAGCCTCACGCCAATTCAAGCAACGACAAACGGCTCCTTCTTGGTCGTAGTAGATGATCTCCCCTTCCAAAGCTGGCGCATCTTCTTCAGCTCCTAACGGAAAGAAAGGTTCGCCTCCTTTCGCTTGGCCTAGAGAGAGTCCACCCACCAACTTATCCATATCTTCTCCTCCACAAGGAAGGGCATAAGCCATCGACACGCTATTGTAAAGATCCACCAAAGGATTAATCGGATAGAATTCACGTCCCTGGTGAACCCGTTTTAAGAGTGCCTCGATGGAAGATCGGGCTCCTTTTTTTGTTTTAAACTTGCTAAAAGCTTGGCGCCACTCTTGAACGAACTCACTCTGGGTATAGTTTTCTTCATCGATAAATTCCCATGCTCGCTTGGCACCCTTGTCCAACAATTCTTTGAAATAAGGATCCTTGGCTTCATCTACTGTATTATCAATACCATACAAGGACATCACTGTAATGGTAGCTGTTGGGAATAAATCCCAAAATGCTTGATCGACTGTCACTTTCAATGCTTTACCTCACTATAATTTCTTTTTTGACCTTTTTTGACTAGTTCCCAATCCAGGGTAATATTCTCACGAACTCGGATCAGATACTCCTCTAACTGTGCGACTTCTTCTTTGGAAAATCCTTTTAAGGCAGTTGCCTCAGAGTAAAGATGCTCCCCTAAAATGAAGGGGTAAATCTTCTTGCCTTTTTGCGTTAATTCCCATTCCTTGGTTTTAAGGTTTTCACCCCTTGGGCGCTGTTGAATCAGTCCTCGTTCTTCTAGTTTTTTTACGGATCGGGCAATAGTTGAGCGATCTACTTTCAAGAGCTCAGAGAGTTCTTCCTGAATAATTCCAGGTTGCTCCGCAATTCGCACAAGGTAGAGGTATTGACCACGCGCCAGATCCAAATCTCGAAATTCGATATTTGCTATAGAATCCAAAGCTCGCGCAATGATGCCTATCTCACGCAAAATACTCATCCCACTCCTCCTTTCTTATTAAGAATAGCATATCACATTTTTGTTGCAAATGCAACAAAAATAGATAGCCAAAAAGAGACTGGGACAAAAGTCCTAGCCTCTCAATTATTTTTGAATTGTCGAGCAAGACGCAGTGGTTGAGTGGGCTCTACTACGCTGATTTCATCAGCTTTTACAGCCCTACTCAACTGTGCGGAAGTGGGACAACGAAATCGAATTCTAACGAATTACCGATTTCTGTCCCACTCTCCTTATTCCGTTTTATCTTTTTTTCTCAAGCGTAACCGACGCTTTAATTTTTGTGAAGCTTCTTTATGCCAAAAGGCTACTTCTTCCGTTTTTAATTTGGAGACAATTTCTCCATTGCGCGTTTGGAACTTGGCTTCTCTAGCAAACTGGATACTGGCGTTTAAAATACAACCAATAATCATGATTTTTGCCACCAAGATGAACCAGAACATGATGACCGCTAGGACGACAGAACCGAAGAAACGAGCATCTAAGAAATGACTCACATAACGATCCACATATTTCCAAAAGATATTCAAGATCGCATACAGGACAGCAACAACGAAGGTCGCTCCTGGAAGAACATATCTAAATTTTGGAATTTTAACATTAGGAAGAGTGTAATAAAGCAAGACCAGACTGACAAAGAGCAAGAGATAGATGGTCGGCTCTGTCAAATTCAGTAAGCGCACATAAATCGTCCGATCAAATGAAAAGGTCCGATAGAGATAGCGAACGATCATTTTCCCAAACATGGAAAGAATGAGCGAAAGTCCAAACAAGCCCTGCAAGGCAAAACTAATCAGAAAGCTAAAGAGTCGTCCCCAGATAATGCCACGCTCCTTTTCCACCCCATAACTCTTGTTATAGGCCCTTTGGAGGTAGGCAATGCTCTGAGAGAAGATCCACAAAGCAGAAACAATCGAAAAACTTAGTAATCCTGTTGAGGGTTTGGTCAACACACTCGAAATCATCTGTGCCACTATTCGATATAAGGAAGCTGGCAAGACTTTTTGTAAGCTCAAAAGAATCTGAGTAGGACGAATATGAAAGTAAGGCAAAATATTGGCTGCAATCAGCATCAAAGGGAAAATGGAGATCAACAAATAATAGGCAACCGCAATGCTGGTGATATCAGACTCTGCACTCTGATAAAATCGCACGAAGCCTTTTATAAACGGCTGATCTAGCACTTTTTTTATGACTTTTTTCATCCGTCACCTC
>NZ_KQ969690.1:361494-362309 GCF_001578955.1 Streptococcus parasanguinis | reverse complement strand
CACCGTGTCCAACCAAATCACGCACCACGCCATAGCCTTTGCTTTCGGCATACTCTTGAATCGCTACCCCAATATCTCCCAAGCGATTGCCAACAACCGCTTTTTCAATTCCTTTGTAAAGACATTCTTTGGTCACATCCATCAAATCTTTGACTTTTTGGGAAACATTTCCAACAGCATAAGCCCAGCATGAATCAGCTAAACCACCGGTATAGGACTCTGTATATTTTTTCACTTGCGCCACATTATCAAAATCCAATTTTGAAACATCTAAAACAGACTTATCCAGCGGTTCAGACAAGACCATATCTACCTTGAGAAGATCACCATCTTTTAAGATGACGTGACGTGGAAAAGCATGGGCCACTTCGTCATTTAAGCCACAGCAAGTCGCATAAGGATAATCCATGAGACTGCCTTCTACACCAATCTGAAGTGGCAAGACATTGGCTTCTTTACAGCGACGACGGACATATTCTTCTACTTCCCAAAGGTCAATCCCTGGCTTGATCAAGTCACGCAATCCAATATGGATGCTGGCAAGGAAATCTCCTGCACGATCCATGGCTTCAATTTCACGTTGTGATTTTAATGTAATCATTGTCTCCTCATTTCTTTTTGTTTAATTAATCTTAATCGTAATGGTTGCTTTCGCTATCAGTTGTAAGTCCAAATACAAACTAAAATCGACTAGGGCAGAACGTCTTGTTCGGCGGACAAGCTGTGGTTCAATGCGAATCACATCATCTACCTGTACTGCCTGTAAAAAATTGATGATCAGCTGTTCGATGATCAGGTTACGCCCAATATTTTGC
>NZ_KQ969690.1:357557-360912 GCF_001578955.1 Streptococcus parasanguinis | reverse complement strand
GTTCGATGATCAGGTTACGCCCAATATTTTGCATTAGCTTACGAACAATCTTCATCAGAACTTCGATCATGACCCCATTGGCCAAAACACCACTCTTTTCAAGCATACTTGGCTCCACTGTGAATTGGTAATGATTATTCTCCGTTAGAATCTTTTGTCCGATTTGCTCACTAAAGGTTGGTAAGCTTGAAAACTGCACCTTGCTGATCCGATCCATCACATCTCGACGTGTAATAACACCCAGCAAGGTCTGGTTATTACGAATAACAGGAATCATCTCATAATCTTCAGCAATCATCCGTTGGCTAATCGTTGCAATGCTAGTAGACAATTTAGTGGTAAAGATCGTCCGTGACATCACCTTATCAAGGGTCGTCTGAGGCGCCTTATCTCCAGCATCTCTCATGGTCACGACGCCCACCACCATCTGGTGCTGATTGACAACTGGAAAGCGACTAAAGCGATTTTTTCGAACCAAATCCAGATAGTCTCTTACCGTATCAGTCTCTGAAAGATAACCATATTCATGGAAGGGCCGATAGACCTGTTCTACTGTCAAGATATCCGTCTTGATCTGCATGTTAGACAAAGCCTTATTGATCATGGTAGCGACGGTATAGGTATCGTGTGAAGTTCGTATGACTGGGATTTTTACCTGATTAGCCAGATCAATCACATCCTCACTGACCTCAAAGCCACCTGTCACTAAGACCGCATTGTCATGCTTAAGAGCCAATCGTTGGATGCTAGTGCGGTCTCCCACGATCAAAAGACCTCCTTCAGACACATAGTCTAGGACGTGCTTCTCCGTCATAGCACCGATATAAAATTTATTAAATTCTTTTTCGAGACCTTCCTCACCTGCTAATATTTCAGATCCAGTGATTTCTAAAATTTCCCGATAAGTCAAGTGCTCTAGTACTGCCTTTTGAGATTTGACACGAATGGTCCCACTTCTAGGACGCGTTTCGACAATTCCTTGATTTTCAGCTTCTTTAATGGCACGATAGGCCGTCCCATCACTAACATTCAGAAAATTGGAGATACTGCGGACACTGACCCGTTTCCCAATTGGTAATTTTTCGAGATAGTCTAAAATCTCTTGGTGTTTACTCATAGAAGTCCCCTCTACCTAGGCGGAAATCATAATAATCGCGCATTTTACGCGTATAGCGGTCACTCCCTTTGAATTGACGAAAGAGACGAAAGCCAGCCTTTAAAGCGACCTTTTGACTCCCTATATTTTCAACATGGGTGACAATCTTAAGCTCCTTTAGTTGAAATTTCTCAAACGATAGATAGGCCAACTCTTTGACCGCTTCTGTCATCAGGCCCTTTCCCCAAAAATCTTTACGTAAAAAGTAGCCTAACTCAGCCTCACTCTTGATTTCATCCAACTTTTCAAACTTGATGGAGCCGATCATCCGATTGGTTTCCTTATCACAGATCGCCCAAACCCCCAATGGATTTTTTATGAAATAGTTGGCTAGTACATATTGAGTTTCAGCAAGATCAGCTTGTGCAGGAAAGATAAATTGTAGGTTATCAGGATTCGAAGCAATCTTATAAAAATCTTCCGCATCCTCAAAGAGAAAAGGTCGTAAGTACAACCTTTGTGTTTCAATCAGTGAATAGGCAGCTAAGTGCGTCCAAATATTCATTTCAAACTCCAATGTTCATGTATCCAGGCACCACTACCAGATCTCAGATTCAATCACTACTCTTCGATCAACTGGATATCTGCTCCAAGTTGGGTCAATTTATGAATAATATCTGAATACCCGCGAAGGATGTATTCCACATTTGTAATTTCTGTTGTTCCAGAAGCCATGAGACCTGCGATCACTAAAGCCGCACCAGCTCGAAGATCTGTCGCTTTCACACTTGATCCCGTCAATTGATTTGGCCCTTCATAGATAATGTGGTCGTTCAAAGTCAAGATAGTAGCCCCCATTTTAGCCAATTCTGGCACATGGTTAACCCGTTTTTCATAAATCGTATCAACGATTCGCCCACGTCCTTCAGCCGTTAATAGCAAAGGTGTGATCGGTTGTTGCAAATCAGTCGCAAAACCAGGATAAGGAGACGTTTTGATCTGGATCGCCTTCAAGCCTGTTTGCTTTTCTACAAAGATGCTATCTTCAGAAATGGTCATGCGCACACCCATTTCTTCTAACTTGGCAATATAGCTCTCTAAATGCTCATACAGGACATTATTGATCTGGATACCTTCCCCAATAGCAGCTGCAAGAGCAATATAGGTTCCTGCTTCGATACGATCCGGAATCACCTGATGTCTCGTTCCATGCAAATGCGGAACACCATCAATGATAATAATATCTGTCCCTGCTCCACGAATATGAGCTCCCATGTTGTTGAGCAAGGTCACCACATCGATAATTTCAGGTTCCCGCGCAGCATTTTCGATCACTGTCCGACCTTTAGCTTTGACCGCTGCCAAAATCGTATTAATCGTTGCACCGACACTAACAGTATCCATATAGATGTTAGCTCCTTGAAGAGGCTTGCCATCTGTCGCAAGTTTCATACTAGAGCCATCCATAGTCATAGCGGCTCCCATCGCTTCAAAGGCCTTCAAATGCAAATCAATTGGACGTGGGCCGAGATCGCATCCTCCAGGTAGTCCAACAGTTGCTTGACCATAGCGCCCTAACAAACTGCCATAGAAATAATAGGAAGCTCGTAAGCTATTGATTTTCCCAAATGGCATGGGCATATCCTTCACCCCACGTGGATCAATGATCAAACTGTCTTCTTTGCGTTCGATCTTAGCGCCCATGATGGTCATGATTTCAATCAGACTTGCAACATCTGAGATATCCGGTACCCCATCGAGGGTCACGATATCGTCCGCCAGAATGGTTGCAGGAATCAGGGCCACTACACTATTTTTTGCACCACTAATGGTCACCTCTCCTTTTAGAGGGCGACCTCCATTTATTACAATTTTTTTCATCTTAATAATTATTAGCTCTTTCAAGTCTTTTTCCTTTTACTATCGTTTTTTCAACGGAAATAAAAGGGACAATGTATTTAAAATACTTTAACTATTATACCACAGATCGACCTATTTTTCCATCTGTAGGAATTTTCAAAACGAAAAAAAGCTAGGATCATCTTGACCCTAACTTTTCCATTTCAACTAATTATTTTACAGCTTCTTTCAAGGCTTCTACCTTATCCAAACGTTCCCATGGAAGGTCGATATCCGTCCGTCCCATATGGCCATAAGCCGCTGTTTGACGGTAGATTGGACGTTTCAAATCCAACATTTGAATAATCCCTGCAGGACGAAGGTCAAAGATTTGACGCGCTGCAGCTTCTAATTTGCTTT
>NZ_KQ969690.1:349771-357537 GCF_001578955.1 Streptococcus parasanguinis | reverse complement strand
AGCCAATTGCACTTCTGCTTTCTTAGCAAGACCTGCCGCTACGATGTTTTTGGCAATGTAGCGAGCTGCATAAGAAGCGGAACGATCCACCTTAGTCGCATCCTTACCAGAGAAGGCACCACCACCGTGACGTGAGTAACCACCATAAGTATCCACGATGATCTTACGACCAGTCAAACCTGAGTCCCCTTGAGGTCCACCGATAACAAAGCGTCCTGTTGGGTTGATGAAGAATTTGGTCTCAGCATCTAGATAAGAAGCTGGAATCACTTCTTTGATGACCTTGTTAATCACATCTTCGTGGATTTGTTCATTGCTGACATCTGGATCATGTTGAGTTGAAATAACAACTGTATCCACGCGCACAGGGCGGTCGTTTTCATCGTACTCAACAGTGACTTGTGATTTTGCATCTGGACGAAGATAGCTAATTTCACCAGACTTACGAAGCTCTGCCAAACGACGAACCAACTTGTGACTGAGTGAGATTGGCAATGGCATAAGTTCTTCAGTTTCATCCACCGCAAACCCAAACATAAGACCTTGGTCTCCTGCTCCGATCAAGTCAAGTGGATCTTGATCTGCATTTCCACGTACTTCCAAGGCTTCATTAACCCCTTGGGCAATATCAGGAGATTGTTCCACCAAAGATGGGTGTACTCCTACCGTCTCAGCTGAGAATCCGTATTCCGTATTGGTATAACCAATCTCTGCAATCGTATCACGAACCACACGGTTAATATCCACATAAGCAGTCGTTGAAATCTCACCGAAAACATGCACTGAACCAGTATAAACAGCTGTTTCAGCAGCAACGTGTGCTTCTGGATCTTGCTCTAAAATAGCATCTAAAATAGCATCTGAAATTTGGTCTGCAATCTTATCTGGATGCCCCTCAGATACTGATTCAGACGTGAAAAGTTTACGTTCTGACATAAAAATGTCCCCCCTTAAAATAAATATTCGTTATAGAGTTACAAAGCACTGATAGAAAGACTATCACCTTATCGGGACCATATAACACTTCATTATAACACATTTCAACTATAATAGACTATGTTTTAAAAAAGGAGTTGATATAGTTTCAATCTATATCACTCCTGAAAGTAGCAGACATATTTCTTTACTAGCAATAAAAATATGAATAGGAAAACAGGTTGTAGTACAAATTCCTTCCAATTCGATAACTAAATTCAAGAAGATTAAGGCTGTCCTTTCTCTTCTACTTACCCAGAAGAATTGAAAATATACCTATCCCCTCATTACAGTATCCATCAGTCTTCACTTCAAAAAAAGTACAAACTAGACCAGTTCTGTCTCTGCAATTGCCTGTTTCACCTCTTCAATCGGTAAATGCATCAGTTCTACTTCTTTTTCACGGTAGAGATACTCGGCATATTCATCAATTCGATACTGATGAATGTATACCACCCGCTTGCAACCAACTTGGAGTAACTGCTTGGTACAATTGAGACAAGGAAAATGCGTCACATAAGCTGTAAACCCTTTTGGAATTCCACGTTCAGCACCTTGCAAAATAGCATTGACTTCTGCATGAATCGTCCGGACACAATGCCCCTCGACCATTAGACAGCCATCCTCTAGACAATGATCTGTCCCAGAAACGGACCCATTATAACCCGTTGCAATGACCTTATTATCCTTAACCAGTACAGCCCCAACCTTAGCGCGATTACAAGTTGCCCGATTTGAAATTAGTAAGGCCTGTGCTGCAAAATACTCATCCCATGCTAGTCGATTGTGTGTCACCTTTAGGTCCTCCATCTAATATGATTTCTCCTATAATTGATTTCATTATAGCATGAAATCAGCAAGAAAAAAAGACTGAGAAAATCTTCCCAGTCTTATAAAAATTATTTACCAAGTTTTGCTTTAGCTGCATCTGCAAGAGCTGTGAAAGCTGCTGCATCGTTAACAGCCAAGTCAGCAAGCATTTTACGGTTAACTTCGATCTCAGCCAATTTCAAACCATGCATCAATTGTGAGTATGAAAGTCCGTTCAAACGAGCTGCCGCATTGATACGTGTGATCCACAATTTACGGAAGTCACGTTTCTTTTGACGACGGTCACGGTATGCATAGTAGTAAGAGTTCATTACTTGTTCTTTTGCAGTACGGAACAAGATATGTTTAGCTCCATAGTAACCTTTAGCTAATTTAAGAATACGTTTACGACGTTTGCGTGATACAACGCCACCTTTAACACGTGCCATTTATATTTCCTCCAATATTTCCTAGAATTCTTTACTTACGAATACGCGATTATTTCAAGCGAGTAAGCATTGCTTTGATACGTTTGAAATCTCCTGCATGCACCATAGATGCTTTACGAAGATGACGACGTTGTTTCTTAGTTTTTCCGTGGAAACGGTGAGAAGTGTAAGCACGGAAACGTTTAAGTCCACCAGAACCTGTACGTTTGAAACGTTTAGCTGATGCGCGGTGTGTTTTTTGTTTTGGCATGATATTTTCTCCTTTTTTTAACTTTCTGACAGATTATTTCTTGTCAGTTGCTGGCGCCAATTGCATGAACATTTGACGTCCATCCATCTTAGCACGTTGTTCGATGATCGCCACATCTTGTGTCGCTTCAGCGAAGTCGGCTAAAACTTTAGCACCAATCTCTTTGTGGGTAATCATCCGACCCTTAAAGCGAATGGATACCTTCACTTTATTTCCTTTTTCAAGGAATTTGCGAGCATTGCGAAGTTTCGTATCGAAATCACCCTTGTCAATCACTGGGCTCAAACGAACTTCTTTCACGGTCACAACGCTTTGTTTTTTGCGTTGTTCTTTTTGCTTCTTCTGATACTCAAATTTGAACTTACCGTAGTCCATAATTTTCGCAACAGGAGGTTTAGCTTGAGGTTGAATGAGAACCAAGTCAACATTAGCGTCGTCCGCAAGTGCTTGCGCTTCGCTAAGTGGTTTGATACCCAATTGCTCACCTTCAAGACCGATTAAGCGAACTTCACGTACACGAATTTCATCATTGATGAATAAGTCTTGCTTTGCTATGGTTTTCACCTCTTTTTTATTATTCGAGAAAAACAAAGAACGGACCTGCAAAACAGGCCCGAACTACATGATGTATTTCATTACTGAAACTTGATCCGTAGGGGCCAGGCAACTTGCGTCACAAGGCGAGAAGTTCTCACTTCTGCTTTTCTCAACTTTTATATGATATCAAGTTTTTTATTCTTTGTCAAGAAGTTTTTTTGCTTTTTCTTCAATAAATGCAACAACGTCTGCAATTCCAACACCCGTCGTATCAAAATGAATGGCATCAGCTGCAGGTTTCAAAGGAGAAACGGCACGGTGGCTGTCCTTATAGTCCCGCTCAGCGATTTCTTTTTTTAACAATTCAAGATCCGCTGTGATGCCCTTTTCAACATTTTCCTTATAACGACGTTCTGCCCGCTCCTCAACAGAAGCGACCAAAAAGATCTTCAACTCTGCATGTGGAAGAACGACGGTCCCAATATCACGACCATCCATGACGATGCCCCCCTCTGCTGCAATTGCTTGCTGTAGAGTGACAAGTTTTTCACGAACTGGCGCAAGTGCTGCAACCCATGAAACATTGTTGGTCACTTGGTTATCGCGAATCGGGTGAGTAATATCTACGTCTGCTACAAAGACAAGCTGCTCTCCTTCTTCCGAACGACCGAAGCTAATTGGATACTGATCTAAAAGGTCTAAGAGGTCATCAACCTGTTCAGCTGTTAAATTATTTTGCAAAGCTAGGTAAGTCGCCGCACGGTACATAGCTCCTGTATCCAAATAGGTATAACCCAGATCCTTAGCAATAATTTTTGCAACCGTAGACTTTCCACTAGAAGCGGGGCCATCAATAGCAATTTGAATTTGTTTCATTCTCTACTCCTACTGAATCTTAACAACATCACCAGGATTGGCGTACCAAGATCCTGTAGACATGTGGGATGGATTTAACTGTTCCAATTGGGCAATGGAAATACCAGCACGCGCAGCGATCGCTGCTTCCCCTTCACCTGCTTGAACAGTGATCGTGCCTTCTTCAGAGTTCTCATCTTTTGAACTATCTTTAGTAGCTGCTTGGTCCGTCTGTGCTACAGGAGCTGATGATGTCTGTTCAACCTTAGTCTCTCCATTGTAGAAACCAGCCATTTGTTTTGATTTGTCGCTCCCTCCGGTAGAAAGGAAAATCAACAAACACACCATAGCCACAACCACCACAAAGAAAATAATCGCCAAAATCGTTAAGAGACGATCAGCCTTCACTCCATTTAATTTACTCGTTCTTTTCAATGTTTCTTCTCCATCATCGTAAATGTCTTCTTCCCATGGTTCTTTTGCCATGACTTCCTCCTTGTTTTTTCTCGTAAAAATCATTACAATAGAAGTATGAAAGTTACGTTAATTCCAGATCGTTGCATCGCTTGCGGTCTCTGTCAAACCTACTCTGAGTTGTTCGATTACCATGATAATGGTATCGTCAAATTTCCCGAAGAGGACGATCTCCTCGAAAAAGAAGTCCCTGTCACAAACGATGTTCTCGAGGCTATCAGAGAATGCCCCACTCATGCTCTCTTAAAAGATTAAGAGGGCTTTTTATTTGTTTGCATAATACATCTCATAGTAGTCCACATGAATAAAGTTATCTGTCAAAACTACTTCCCCCTTAAAATAGGGATTTAAGGCAAGTGCATTGATAAAGTATTTTTTCGGCCATTTGCGCATACAGAATGTCCGACTACGCGAACCATCATTAAAGACGAGTTTGATGGACTTCTTATTCACTTCTACTTTCTCAATGGAAGTGATCTTCACTTTAATTGGGGTAAAAGGATTGGCTGTAATAATCCGTAAAATCCCATCATCATAAATAGTAAAGTAACGATGGACCCCAATCGCGAGCAAGACCATAAATAAAAAGAACGAAAACAAAACTAGCGTTGGCACACTAGAGCTCTCATACATCAAGGCCAGTCCAATAAAGACCGGAATCACTGCAATGGACCAATAAGTCACAAGAATAGATAAGTCCGGTTGCCAATGATAATGGACCTTTCCAAATATCTTAATCATGAGCGTACCCCCATCTAATAGTTTAGCATAAAAAACAAAAAAAAGGGAGCCAGACAGCCAAAATCACAAAGATTTTTACCTGCTAGCACTCCTTTTAATTGGATTTATCAGTTGGGACTTTAAAGAAGTCTTTAGAAAGGTAACCTTTCCCACTAATCAGGTCGTATTCAACCATTTTCAAATCCTCTGCAATTTCTTGTGCTTCTCCTTCTAAGGCCTTTTTATCGACACTTGCTTTTTTCAATACTTCTGTCAACAAAGCATAGTAAGGCGAAACTTTTGAATTGGTCTGTTCAAAGACCATAGCAGAGAAATCACTTGAATTGACCAAAGGATAGTTCAATTTCGGTGCATCAAAATTACTCCAAATGAAGTAGTCTGTCTGATACTGACTCTCCGGATTATTCTTAAAGGCGGACTCAGGATAAAGACCTGGCAAGTGATCTCCATAGAATACCACTGTAATCTTCTTATCTATTTTAGAAAGACTTTCAAGGAAGGATTGGGTGGCGGTGTCGGTAAAGGTTAAAAGACGTGAATAATTCGTTAGCTTGGTATTTTCATCATCTGAAAAACCTCTGCCTGTTGCTGTTAAGTCTGAAGGTTCTCCTGCTATAAATGGGGAGTGATTTTGAATTGTAATGACAGAAAAGAACTGATTCTTTTTAGCATCCATCTCTTTTAATACTGCCTTATACGTAGATTCATCACTTATATGTACTTCTTGATAACCTAAATCATAATTCTTTTTATCATCAATACTTATAAATTTATTGAATTTCAATCTATTGTAAATTACATTTCTAGAATAATTAATTGGAGATTCGAAATGAATAACTTCTTTATTATTAAATGAATCACTAACTGAAATTAGTTTTTTCATTTTAGGAGCAACCTCTGAGTACAATACAGAAACTGTAGGATTAATATTATAAAAAGGTAACCCCGTCAATGTTTGGAACTCCATATTTGCAGTTCCACCACCATAACCATCCGATTGCATTAATCCACTTGTAACTTTTGCCTTAATTTCTTGAATTTTTGGTATAGGATTTCTAGATAAACTTACCCCTTCAATTCTTGATGGGTCAGCAAAACTCTCACTTAAAACATAAACAATCGTTTGATTATCAATTAACTCATTTCTATTTTTATTGATTTCTAAAGCTACTTGATCATATTTCTTCTCAATTTCTTTGATTTTTTCTTTACTATATCCCTTCGGTTCTATAATTGGATCTGTTGTTATTTGATTCAACCATACATATGACAACGATCGATATCTAGCGTTTATGGAATTTCCTAACCATTTTGTATCTTGGAAATTATTTAACAAAGTAATAATCGGAACGTCATCAATAATTTTTCCATTATCTTTTCTTTTAAAAATAGAATAAACATTAATGGACAATAAGAACATAAGTCCTAATAAAACAAATCTTAAGATCGTTGCACGAATAATTCTACCTGGATAAATATATCTCCGTCCTATTATATAGATAAACGTAAAAATGACTAAGGAAATACTCACAGTCATTAAAACCGAAGCATCTACAAAACTAAATAAAACAGAAGGTTGAAATACCCAGACCAAATCACTTGGCAAAATTGGTTCCGCACGCATACTAAATTTTATAGCATTCGCAACAATAAACAGAACACCACCAAATAAAATTAATATTGTCGTAAATAAATATCTATTAAGAAGTATGTATAGAAAAATAAACAGATAAGATAAGCATAATATCTGAAAGATTACACCTCCAGGAAATATTGAGTATCCAACCAAAGGTTCCCCATGTCCTAGACCCAATTGAATTCCTGTATTAAATAATATTGCAAGACTAATACTTGTAAATACAGCTAGCGAAAAACTAGACCTATTTTTTACTACATCAACTTGTCCTTTTACAAAAAGCAAGCCAACTAAAGTCAGGAAAATACTTAAGAGTAGCAAATAAAATTCTAAAATCCAAAATTGGCTCAAGGAGTACTTTCCTGCTCCTAATTTCTCAAAATTTCCAGATACATACCATGATGTACGATACAAAAAAGAAAGAATTTTAGAATCAGTAAAAATGAACGAACAAACTATGCTAGAATGCAAGACATATTCGAACAGTTTCCCAATAGGTTCTAATTTTTTTCTATTCGCTTTATTATCATATGATTTTTTGATCTGACCCAAAACATAAGAAATCACTAACAATGATAAAATAAATACTAGAGAATTAAATTGCCAAAAATTATTTTTTTGGAAATGATCAATCTTATAACTAGGATTATTAATATTAAGCGAAATATCAATCGAGTATGATAGTATTAAATAGATTACGTATGAAACTAAAATTTTAAGGAAAAAAATCCATTTTAAAGCGTATTGTGAAATTAGTAAAACTAGAATTAAGAATGCAATTCCAAACCAAATACCAAACTGATTAACTATGAACAATACAGATCCTGTTGATTTGATCTCTTTAGAAATCAAATTTTGTGTTAAGAAAGTGTTGCTTATAAAAAATAAAAGAAAGAGAGTTATACAGTACTTTTGTGTTCTTGTTATTTTATTATAAATTTTAAAAAGAAAATCTCTAAAATCTAATTTCCTCTTTCTCTTCATTTTTTATCCTTTCTAAAAATTTTTTTATCCCTGCAATTGAGTGTATATTCCGATA
>NZ_KQ969690.1:346736-349690 GCF_001578955.1 Streptococcus parasanguinis | reverse complement strand
ATTCAAAATTCGAATCTTCATTTTGAATGGTCATATCTAAAAAACCAAATAATTTTCTAAACCATGATCCACAAAAAAGTGGCAAAAACATCAGAATAAAATAATAATAACGACCTTGTACACCACCTACAGTAATATCACCTTTGTGGTATACCCTAGGATCTCCTGAAATAGCAATTACTATTAATGAGGCAATACCTGCAAGTAAAAGAAGACAGTAATATTTAAAAAATGTTGGCATTTCAATTTTATTTTTTAATGCAATGACAAACATAGCGAAAAAGAAAGTAACTATCGAAATTGCAATTAAAAACGGAGACGATTCTGAAACATATTTCAATGGTTCAGAAACAAAGTCATGAATAATACCGTATGGCGCTAAAAGTAAAGTTCTAATTAATGGTAATGGATGTGTTACAAAATATAATAGTCCTGGTCCTTTGCCTGACAAAGCATTGTCTGAAGCAAACAATTTAATGATTCCAACGTATGTAAAGGAAATTAACAAATTTAAACCAAACAGGATTGAACTGAATTTTCTTACTGATTTATCCTGGTAATACTTATTTGGCAATATTGAAAATAGACTTCCAATTAATACAAACGGAAATTTTGCAAATGAAAATAATAATGTAGAGAATTGAAATGCAAAAGCATAATTTCTATCAATTTTACGTTCACCTGATAGAATATTTGTCAATAAAGCAAGACTAATTAATGTTGCTCCAAAATATAAATAATCATAATGATAACCTGCTATAATGTACAATACTGCAGGGAATGTAGAAAATAAATATATCGCTTCTCTATAAACTTTGCTGATTTTTAATGCAATAAATACTAGAATGGCATATGCTATGACTTCGAAGATTCTTCCCAAATAATAGGAAACAAACACTTTTTTAGAGATTAATCTACCTATATTCCATCCAATTGCACTAGGAATAAAGGCTGGATTATCAAATCCAACTCTTACTCCTTTAATTTTACTTTCCTTATGCTCAACATTGAACCAATAATTTTTATCTTTTTTACTAGGATTTCTTAGTGCATCATATTTAAAAACTGAATTATAATCTTCCAATTTCTCATTGGAATATTTAAAAATAGGACTATCAGAAATACTGATTACGTTTGGCAAATGAGACTCTTCATCTAATCCATATTGGACTGGTTTCACTACTGAAATGACACTACCGAAAATAATTATCAGAAAAAAAGCATTAATTGGCAATTTCTTTTTATCTTTTGGATCAAAAAGAATAAAATAAATTACAATACTAATAATTAATAGTATAATTTTGAGATTGATAGTAAACTGAAATAAACTGGCCAAAAACACTCTTGAAAATAATACTAAAAATATAGCGATTAAAATATTTCTAATTTTAGTCTTATCAATAACTCCCATATAATTTACTCTACTTTCTTTTTATCATTCTTTTTAGTATATATTTCACAGCTCTTGCAGGACCAATTACGATATACTTCAAGGCTCCTTTTATCCCCCCAATTTGATTAAAGTCTACAAAGGTATGGGGTTGAAGATCTTCACGATTGTTCAATTGCTTATTATCAATAAATGGTGTCAGAACATGTGGGTTTTGAGAGATCCTAAAGTCATATTTTTGGTCCCAAGCAATGTAGATCAACAAACGTTCGATCGCATGCAATATCGAATTTTGAGGTAGAGGTTCAGCTGGAACATCTGCTGCTGTCAAATTCAAATCAAAGAGTGGTTTCAAAGCATCGTATTTAAACCAAACAAAGGTCCCATAACTCATGACAAAGGTATTGAGATTTTTGAAGTCAATCGTCTTGGTCGCTCCCATCCGTTCCCAGAGCTTATTCATCTCTGGTGAAATAAGAGCCTCATTCCAGGCAACCACTATTCGATTGTAACGGAAGAAAGTTGGAATATCTGCGATAGTGATTCCGACTTTTGGATTGGCTTCCATATTGGCTAGGATTTGATCAGCCGGTTTGACCAACATCTCGATCAATTCTTTCCGCCAAGATTCACCTGCCCAGAAATCTGCTTCTTTGGATTTCTTGGTATGGAAATGACCAACATAATCGTATTTTGAGAGTTGCTCTTTTAAGAGCAGCATTGGTAACACATCTCGTCCAATGTTTCCAGTCACTACAACCGTCGCATCTTGTGACCGATTAGAAAGAATTTGTTCAATAGCCTGCTTCTTCTCTTCTACATCTGTCGTGATCCATAAGTCATAAGCAAAATGAAAGGCTTGGAAAGCATCTAGAAACTCTTCTAAAAGGTCCACATAAAAGACATGAAGATGAACCGCAACTTTTTTACCAAACTCTCCAGCTAATTCCAGTTTTTTCAAGTACTTACGAGACAAGAGATAAGGATAGTCCGGACGATCTATCATAGACATGTGGTTGAGAATCAAATCCAATGGATAGTCCGATACACGCTCCAACTCGTCAAAAATATAAGGCATAATTCCTTCATTGTTTGCAATGGTTTTGACTTTGATGAAAGGAACCTTATGATTGAGAATCGCTGTAGGATTATAGTAAGAAAAGTCCGGATAGAGCATTCCTGTGGTGTCTTCATGAATGGTATCAAAGACAGTCTTATAGCGAAAACCAGCATCCAGGAAATTCGTTGTGACCTTGGTTTCGTAGTTATCGATCACATCCTGAACATTGGTAAAGTCCTGAACTCCCTGCCAAAATTCATGGAAAGTACTTGATTCAATAACCTGTTTTTTAAAGCTAAGATAATAACTCTGAATATGCTCGTTAAAATCCTTGTCTTTCCGGTAATTGGTCATTCCCCAGAAATCCACTTCATTATCCTGTTCGAACTGCTGATAAATTGGTTCTAGATCCCAAAGAGGTCCAAAGCAGGTATCATTCATGAGGGTAACCGAATCAAAATGAGCCAGTTGGTCAAAGCCAACTGTCTTCATTCCATCCCGCCA
>NZ_KQ969690.1:339123-346575 GCF_001578955.1 Streptococcus parasanguinis | reverse complement strand
ATCCCGCCAAGCCGCAAAGTCAAAGCCACTATTTTTGCGCTCTAGAATATCGTCTACCAGATGCTGTGCTACTAAATTAGACTTCACATCTTCTGGTAGTTGACTATTGGAGATAAAGACCACCCGTGAATACAAGGGGCGAATCTTTTCTAATTGATAGAGTACATGTCCACTAATAAAATTGAACTTATTGTAGTGAACATATAAAAGTAAACGTTGCATATTATTTCCTTATTCTTAAGAATTTCAAAATCTTTGTTGGAATGGTCCAACGGCGAGAATGGATGACTGTATTATATGCTTCTTTCGTAGCTTGTAACTCTGCCTCAAGATTTTTCAAACTATTTTGACAATCTAACATTTCGGCAGCAAAAACTTTTCCAATATAATCCGGTGCAGAGGGATTATCTATAGAAATCATTTTATAGCTCAGTTGATACACACCTTCTTCTTCAACTTCATAAATCAATTGAGGATCTGGTTCACTAAAAAGAAACAAATTATCTGTAACGATACCATTACTATAAACTGGCCAGCAAACCTTTCCGTTAGAATCTCTCAATTCAACATCAGAGTAATAACTTGGACTTTCAGACAGATCAACTCGGATAACAGAAGTTCCCTTCGGAATTTCGATTGCTAGACTATCTTCTTTTTGAAGAAGTTTGGTCATGGTACGATCTTCCGAATAAGTATTTTCTTCGTTACCAAAATAAATTGTAACAGACTCCATTCCGATGTGTGAAAGAGAATCCATTGGTTTGGAAAGGCGAATCTCATAAGTATTATTCCGATCTAAAAGAATCCTCGTCATCTCTTTAAAATCAGCATTTGGATACTTATCAAGATAGTCCAGTTGTGTTTGTAGTAACTTATGAAAACGACGTTCTAATCTTTTAAAATCAGTAGGACGAGAATCCGATCCTTGATTAATGGTATAAGCAACTGTCGCTTCATCCAGATAGGCTAAAGAAGTCCGTTGAAAGAGCTCCAATTGGAGGTTGAAAGTATCATCTGATGTCGTTAAGTCTAACTCTTGATTGACTTCTACCATCAGATCTCTATCAACTAGCCATGTAGAGGCCATGGTAAAGCCTCTTGTTGCCAGCATCTTTTCATAAGTATCTGCTAATGGGATCGTATGTTTGGCAAAGCCGGCCTTAGAAACGAGGGTTCCTTGTTCATCATAAATATCAAAATCTGTATTGGACCATTTGCAATCAGGTTCACTTTCTAATAAGTCAACCTGTTTCTGAAGTTTTAAAGGGTCTAACCAAAAATCATCTCCATCACAGCGGGCAATATACTTTCCACGTGCTTCTTTACAGATAGAGACCCAGGTTTTAGAAATTCCCTGATTCTCATCCTGATAAAAGGCACGAATCAGATCAGGGTAGTTGGCTTGATAATCCTGAATGATAGAACGAGATCCATCGCTTGAAGCATCATCCACCAAGATAATCTCATAATCAAACTCTGTTTGTTGGGCTAAGAAGCTATCAATCGTCTTCTTTAGCCAGGGCTCTTTATTAAAAACCGTACAAATAATCGAAACAAAAGGCGTCGTTTCCATATTTCCCTCAGTCTAGTCAGTCATTGACCATGTTCCATTGCGTTGGATTAAGCCACTTGCCGAATCCATTGCTGATTTATCATCCAAAGCGATATCATCTCGATTGATAAAGATCAGTGGAGTCTGGGTGGCATCTGAAAAGGCCAACATCTGTCCTTCCTCATCCCTTACCGTCACTTCCAATTTCATTTTTAAGTCATTTACAGTTGGCAGTGAACAAGTATAATGAACCGTTTTATGTCCAGTTCCACTCATCAGTTGATTCATAGAATTATCATTGTAGATCCAAATGTTCCGATCAATATCCGTTAAAGACAGAGCGATATAGGTCCTGATATCTTCACGAACATCAAAATCAATCTGGAACTGAATAGGATCTTGAGGACGTAATTTATTTGAGCTTAACAACTGAAGCTGAAAATTTTCAACCAAGACATTTTCTTCCTGGTTTGAATTACCTGCTCCATTAGCTTCTCCTCCCTGTTGCAAAGGAGCTGTATTATCAAAACTGTACTGATTGGCAACATTTTCTGGACTCCCTAAAGCTTTCACCAATCCATTTTCAATCAAAACAGCCTTGTTACAATATTTCTTGACGGCCCCCATATCATGGGTAACCAAGATAGTGGTTTTTCCTGATTTCTTCCGTTCTTGGAAGTAATCATTACACTTGCGCTGGAAGGCTTCGTCTCCTACTGCTAGGACCTCGTCCAAAATTAAGATATCACCTTGGGCCTTGATGGCGACCGAAAAGGCCAGACGAACCTGCATCCCTGAAGAGTAGTTTTTGAGCTTTTGGTTCATGAATTCATGCAACTCAGCAAAGTCTACGATATCATCGTACATGGCATCAATTTCAGCTGTCGAAAAGCCCAGCATAGCTCCATTCATATAGACATTTTCACGACCTGTCAGTTCTGGATTAAAGCCCACTCCAAGCTCAATAAAAGACACCAGTTTCCCATCGATTGTGACAGAACCTTTTTCAGGTACATAGATTTCAGAAATAATTTTTAAGAGAGTAGACTTTCCAGAACCATTCCTTCCGAGGATCCCGAAAAAGTCTCCTTTTTCTACTTCAAAAGAAATATCCTTAAGAACATGTTGTTCTTTGTAGCCTTTGATTCCTTTGAAGCGATTGACCAGGGCAGTTCGAAGACTATTGGTTGCCTCTGTTGGCAACTTAAAGTACTTACTGACATGGTCTACTTTTACTGCAATTTGTTTATCTGTCATTAGAGAATCTCCGCAAATTTCTTAGCATGTTTGTTAAAGTAAGCAAAGCCAGCGATAAAAATAAGAAATGGCAAAACATAAGGAATCAGAACCAAGAACTTATTCTCCACCAAAAGCCAGACAGGGGTGTTGGCCTTATCAATCAAGAAATAACGCATGTCTTGAATAATTTGAGCCAAAGGATTCATCATGACCAACTTCGCAGCCCATGGATTGCGGTCTGCGATAAAGGTAATCGGATAGATAATTGGCGTCGCATACAAGCCTGCTTGCAGGAGTACTTCCCAGACTTGACCTAGGTCACGGAAACGGACAAAAAATGTCGCTAAGATCAAGGCACACCCTGTCGCCATCAAGAACAACTCAAAGAACAGCGGAATCACCATCAAAGCAGTCCAAGAGAATGTCACCCCATTAAAGAATGAAAAAATCAGGACCACTACAAGGTTAATAACAAAGTTGATGGCTGCTCCTGAAATTGCAGATAAGACAATGATGTGTTTGGAGAAATTCAACTTCCGCAATAGGTCGCCTCGACTAACGATCGACACCATCCCCATAGATGTGGCTTCTGAGAAGAAGCCCCAGATTACATTGGCCAACAAAAGGGCAACTGGGAAATGGGGAACATCTCCACCTAAGCGTAAGAATCGAATGAAGACAATATACATGATGGTAAAAGTCATCAGGGGCTTTAAAATCGACCAAAGATAACCAATCGCTGATCCTTGGTAGCGTAATTTAAAGTCTGTTTTGATTAATTCTCTTAATAAAATTCGATTTTTCTGACTAAAAACGTCAAACATTATTTTTTACCTCGATATGCAAACTTTGTCAGAATTAGGCTGGTAAACACAAAGGTGTGAAAAGCCCGGTTCTTCCGATAACCGTACTGACGAATCCGTCTCAAACGTTCTTTTAGCGGAACATCCATAATGGTGACAAAGTTTTCAATGATTTCTTTAGTTTGGGAACTGACAGGCAGTTCCAATAAATTTTTTGCTTGTTCTTGACTGGACTCGATGAGATTCCAATATTTAGCAAACAAAATATGAGGGCGGACCCAGTTTTTAACCCTTTTTCTGAGGGTTCGAGCTCCTAGAACGTTGCTACTGTGCTGACGGTACAACTCTGTCGGTTGATCGATATAGATGAGCTTCCCAAAGGCAGCTGCCAACAAGGCCAAATACCAATCATGCATGAGAAGCGCATGCTTTTCTTGACCTGTCCATAATTCCGCTAGCGCATGGTTAATCATAGCAACTCCGCCAGTAACCGTATTTTCGGTCAATTCTTGAATCAGTTCCATATTGGCATGATCAGACTGGGTGCGAATCATACTTTCATGCTGTACATTCAAGTTTTCATCGACCACTTTTAAATCGGTGTAGACTAACAAAGGCTCCTCTTGCACATGTTTCTCTGCTTCTTCCACTTGTAGGGCAATCTTTTCAGGAAGCCAGACATCGTCTTGGTCACTAAAGCAATAGAGATTAGCCTTTTCATATTTTAAGAGTGTGTGAAAGCTCTTGATAACACCCAGATTTTCGATGGCTCCTTGATTGATAAAACGAATACGCTCATCCTGAGCTACCAACTCTTGAATGATCTCTACTGTACCATCTGTCGACCCATCATCCCGGATCAAGAGTTGCCAGTCCTGATAGGTCTGTTCTTGAATACTTTTGACCTGCTCTTTTAGATACTGCTCACCATTGTAGGTGGACAACAAGATATTTACTTTCATGATAAGAATAATTCCTCGTACTCACCTACAATTTTTTCCCAGGTAAAGTTTTGTTTCATATTGGCCTTGGCTCGTTGACCCCATTCAGATACATCTTCTAAAGAATCAACCTGATCAATCAAATGTGCCAAATTCCCAGTTTCTTTAGTCCAATATTGAGCCGTGTCCTTAGCGACCGTTTGGTTAAAGGAGACCCCTAAAACTAAATTCAGATCCGTCTGGGCAAGAGCCTCTAGGAGACCAGGATTGGTCCCGCCCACTTCATGACCATGGATATAGGCAAAGGCTCCTTTACGGATATACTTCAAAAGGTCTTGATCATAAACCGTTCCTACAAACTTAACACGAGGATCCTGATCAAATCCAGTTCGAGCTCGGAGCTCCTCAAAATAAGGATTGCCTTCCTGGTTACAAATAATCACCAAATCCCGCTTGGTTGAAGAGGTCATAAATTCACGAATGGCGGTCTCATAATTATTTTCTGGGACAAAGCGGCCCAAAATTAGGTAATAGTTTTTCTCTTGTGTCTGCCACTTGTGATAGAATTCTCGGACCTTCCTATCCTGACTATTTAGGCTGGTCGGAGATAAGTCCGTTCCATAGGCAATATAGGTCGTCTTAGACCAAGGGTAGGCTTCCTTGATATAGGACTCAATACCTGGGTTGTCTGAAATTACCAAGTCAGCGTGGCGCGTCATGATCTTTTCAGAATACTTGAGATAGGCTTGGATCGGTTTAGCCCACTTGGCCCGCTTCCACTCCAGTCCATCTGGATTGATATAGAATCGACCACCCATCTTATGGATCTTACGCGCAAAAGGCGCCACAAAGGCTCCGATTGTATTGCCCAAGACATAAAAAATCGGCTGTTCAATTCCTTGTTTCTTAATAAGCTTCAAGGCGTAGTTGATGGCCATCATATCATAGGCAATGACACGCGCAGGCCCAAGCTTAGGGGCTTTAATGGTAAAACAATCGACACCCTTGTAGTCAAAATGTTGATAAGCTTGATCATTAGAAAGGCAGGCAACATGGTATTGGATATCTGAAGACACTTGATGCGAAACCAATTGGTCCACAAAAGTCTCAAAACCGCCATATTGAGCCGGAAGCCCACGACTTCCGATAATAAAAACATGTTGCATAGAGTTCCCTTTCAAATCATTCACAGTCTATTCAATTATACCATTTTCTAGGCTTTTTGCCTAATACAAACAGAAAAGCGACCCTTTAGAGCCGCTTCTTTTTGATCTTATTTCACTTCTTGTTTATAGAACTCTTTCAAGGCATCTTGCCAAGTTGGAATGACGAATCCTGTGGCCTTAGCCTTAGCCAAGCTCATTGTAGAGTTCAGTGGGCGTTTCGCCTTAGCTGGGAATTGGCTAGAATCCACTGGCTTCACTTCAACATCCGTATCTTTGAGGATCTCAACTGCAAAGTCATACCAAGTTGTATCTTCTTTCGCATCGTTAGACAAGTGGTAATAACCATAATCTTTACGATTTTCAGCCAAATAAGTCATAAACTCTGCAAGAGTACGGGTCCAGGTTGGACGACCATGTTGGTCATTAACGACTGTAAGTGTTTTGTGAGTCTTTGCAAGGTTTTGCATCGTGAAGACAAAGTTCTTACCGTAGTTTCCAAAGACCCAAGCTGTTCGGATGATATAGAAGTTAGACACATGCTTCTCAACCAATTCTTCCCCCATACGTTTGGTACGACCGTACTCTGTTTGAGGATCTGGTTGATCGTCTACTTCCCATTCTTGTCCCACCGGTTTTTTCCCATCAAAAACGTAGTCGGTTGAGATATAAACCAAGGTTGCACCATGTTTTTCAGACGCTTTTGCTACATTTTCTGTACCAGTCACATTGATGGCATAGTCCAACTCTTTTCCTTCATCTTCAGCAGCATCAACAGCTGTGTAGGCAGCACAGTGGTAGACTAGGGTTGGTTTCACTTCTGCGAATACCTCATCTACTTTTTCTGCATTTGTGATGTCCATTTCAGCTACATCAACAGCTACATATTCTTCATTTCGTTCATCCAACAAATGGCGAAGTTCTGTTCCAAGCTGCCCA
The DNA here is from genome assembly GCF_001578955.1 of Streptococcus parasanguinis. Classification (GTDB taxonomy): domain Bacteria; phylum Bacillota; class Bacilli; order Lactobacillales; family Streptococcaceae; genus Streptococcus; species Streptococcus parasanguinis_U. The sequence continues at coordinate 339,938 of NZ_KQ969690.1, read as the reverse complement.
TTTGCTCCTGTAATTAAAATCATGTTAAATTCCTTTCAAATGCTTTTTCCCTATCATTATAGCAAAAAAAGCAGAAGTTTTCTGCTTTTTACTTGCTTTTCTCTTTGATAACATAGATTGGACGTTTCTTGGTTTCCATGAAGATCTTACCGATATATTTCCCTAAAATCCCAATGGTCAATAATTGGAACCCTCCCAGGAAAAGAATCACTGTCATAAGGGATGGCCAACCTGAAGTAGGATCCCCAAAGACTAAGGTACGGATTACAATCAAAATCATCATGATAAAGGCCAAAATCCAAGATAATAGCCCACCAATAAAGGCAATGTTTAATGGGGCATCCGAGAAATTGACAATCCCTTCAATCGAATACTTAAAGAGGGACCAAAAATTCCAAGACGTCTCTCCTGCCACGCGCTCTACATTTTTATATTCGAGGTATTCTGTCTCAAATCCTACCCAAGCAAAAATTCCTTTTGAGAAACGATTGTACTCCGAGAGCTCAAGAATCGCATCGACCATAGGACGACGCATCAAACGAAAATCACGCGCCCCGTCAACCATTTCCACTTGACTAATATGATTGATCAATTTATAAAACATCCGTGCAAAGAAAGAGCGGATCGGTGGTTCCCCATCACGGGTTACGCGTCTCGTTCCGACACAGTCTAAATTCGGCTGTTCCTCCAACTTCTGCTTCATTTCGATCAATAACTCCGGAGGGTCCTGCAGATCTACATCCATGACGGTCACGTATTCACCACTAGCACGCTCAAGTCCAGCATATAGTGCAGCCTCTTTTCCGAAATTTCGA
>NZ_KQ969690.1:332472-339103 GCF_001578955.1 Streptococcus parasanguinis | reverse complement strand
CCGAAATTTCGAGAAAAAGAAAGGTAGTGCACATTTGAATCTGTAAGATGTAGCTTTCGAAGAACGGATAGCGTACCATCTGAAGAGCCATCATTTATAAAAATATATTCAAACTTTTCTCCCATCTTCATCCGAACACGTTCCATTTCTCGATAAAATAATGGAATCGATTCTTCTTCGTTAAAACATGGGACTACAACTGATATAACCATTCATTGCTCCTATTAACATCTGCTACTAACTTATCAGTAAACTGTATATCTTCTAACTACCCTTTACAATACAGTTTTGCAAACAGTTTTAATAAACCGAGCTTTTCAATCAAGTTCATTGTAAAGATAGCTAGTTTAACCATAAACCTCTCATCTCTAATTTCTCGATCAAAAACAGAAAGAGTGGACTTCATTCCATTTATCCTGATCCAATCATTAATTTCTTTATATTGACGTAAAAACTCTGCACTTGTAGAATGTCTCCCACCGTCCAATAACCAATAAAGAGTAAATTTTTTTATAAAAAATTTAATTAATTTAGTTTCAGAAAAATCTTTAGGGATAATCGCTGCAATTTTATCAAGTACATTCTTGATATCCAAATTTGGGTTAAATCCTTTATTTAATGTATTAGAGGCACTATTCTCATTATAAAACCAATTATATCCACAATATGGGATAGTTCTTATATTTTCAGATTTTGTATATACCGTTAAGCTGAATAACAAGTCCTCAGCCAGCGGAATATCTGGAAAAGAAAGTTCGTGATCTACTAAAAATTTTTTTCTATAGATGCGAGCACATGGTGAAATCGATCTATATTTCGACCATTTATCTTTACCCAATTGGATAGAAAATAGTTGTTTACCATCTTGGTTTACTCTCTGAAGACCACCAATAACTGCATCATCTATCCCACTTGATATTTCATCATAAAACACCTGCAAGTAATCTGGGTTTATATAATCATCACTATCGATAAACATGATGAATTCACCTTTTGCAAGCTTGATGCCTTCATTTCTAGTATAGGCTGCACCTTTATTTTCTCGACTCAAAGTTCTAATATTTGGAGAAAATTGTTGGTATTCATTCAATATTTTAAACGAATTATCCTTTGAACCATCATCAATTGCAATAATTTCAAATGATTTAAAACTTTGATTCAAAACGGAATCTATACATCTTTTGAGATATAATTCTGCATTATATACTGGAATAATGACACTAATCTTAGGCGCTTCTTTCACAATCTTATCCTTTATATATTTTTATAGAACCCATAGTTTTGCAAATAATTAAGATATTCAAACTTTTATATTTTTATCAAACCTCGAGCACGCAATCTTTAACCATTCGTATCCTGACTCTTTTTATAAAAACGATTTAAACATTTCGCTAATCCGTTTGGCCAAAAGAGTTTAAACATCATGTAATCTTCCTTTGTTCGAGTATTGTCACTAATGGTATTACTCGTTTCAGAGTCTTCATGAATACGATGACACATTAATTTCTTTGGAACATATACAAATCTGCCATCAAATTTAGCCAAATGGTACCAGGCAAGCCAATCTAGACTAACTCTCCATTCCTCATCAAATCTAAAGCCCTTAACCAATTCTAAATTATAAGTTACAGCAGGGCAACAAATTGGATTTCCAAAAGCAAGAATCCGATTTCTCCACCACTTAGTTTTAGGGAATAATGAGATTGTTTTTAACATTAATGATTTGATTTTTAGATTTGAAGTCGGTTTAATGACCTCTCCATTTTTTTCTTCAAAATAATCAGAATAAAGAATGATAGCATCTTGATGCTTCTTTATCCTCTCTTGAATTTCCATTAAATAGGTTGGCTCATAATAATCATCTTGATGGGCTATTGTAGCATATTGGGTAGTAACAAAAGATAAAGCATTATTCCAATCTTTCCCAATCCCGCCACCTACAGTTGTATTAAACGGAATGGCATATTTTTGGCAAATACTTTCGATAAATACACTTGGAGTAGAAGTATACAAAATGATATTACTTTTTACGGTTTGGCTTAATAACGAGTTTATACAATCCTCTAAAAAAGGACTATCCCCATAAGCACAGATTACAAATGTATGATCATTCCACTGATTCATATTTTTGAATCTCCTTCCTTCTCATAATTACAAAGACAATCCAACTAGCAATGGTGTAAAACAACATAACAATAACAAAACTAAGCCCTGCTCCAAACAAGCCAAACTCCCTCATCGCTATAGGCGTAAGAATATTCGTCAATAACGCCATTGCGACATAAACATAGAGTAGATAGACTTGTTTCCTCAATATAATTAAAAAATCACCTATGACAGAAGCTATAGAATATAAAAAGCCGGAAAGCACTAAAATAGTAAGTAATAAACTATAATTTGATAAATCAATACCACTTATAATATTCAAAATAGGAATCCCTATCAAATAGGCCAGTATTGATACTACTAGTCCCAAAATCATAAGCAATAATAAAATCTTACGAATCATAGCATTAAATGTATAAAATCTTTTTTCTGACCATTGTTTTGCCAAATCGGTTATTAACGGTCTTAGTGCTAATACAAATAAACTCATAAAGAAAACAGGCATGAATAGAATACTGAAATCCCTTTGAGCACCTTCACGTAATACGCCCTCTACTAGCAATTTATCAATCACTTGTTTTGGATAATTCAATACATATACCAATAAAAAGCCGTTGACAAACAATGGAAGGCAAGTTTTCATGATGCTAATTGATCGCTTAAATGTAGCAGATGAAATCTGATTAAAAGGTATCGTTCTTATTTGTTTGGATTGGATGTAATCACCCCCAAAAACAAAAAGAACATTAAAAAAACATAAACAAATTAAAGAAAAAATTAAAGAATTTGAAAGTAACAAACTAATTAGGAGAATGATTGTGCTTAAACTATAACGAAGCACCATTAATTTCCCTGCAATATCTAAACGTTCATGTTGTTGAAATAATCCTTGGAATAAATCAGAAAAAGCATCACATGAACGATAAATAACTGTTAGGATGATAATTAAAAATAAATCCCCTTTTCCAACATTATTTCCACTAAAAAATAAATACGGAAATAGTGAAACTAACATTAAACAAACTGTAATAACCCTAGTTAGCCAATATTCCAAATACGAGTACGTTTCTTTCAAATCAGTCGCCTGATAATTTCTAACTTGAAAAATACCAATGACAACCCATAGGTTTCCAATTGCATAAGCCAAACTAAAATTATCAGCATCACTTGCAGAAGTATAACGAGAGACAATAATCAAATACAATATTGAGACTGCAGCTGCTGCTATATTTCCTGCAAAATTCCAAAAATAAATACTCCTATTTACTTTATTGTTCATTTTCATTCTCACTTCTTAATAAAGCAATCGTTTGTGACAATTTCTTAATCTGTACTGATTGTTTTGATACAGTACGAGTTAATGAAAAAATTAAAAATATTAATAAAAATGTACTTAATAAAAAAATAAAGTTACTTAGCGTTTGAATACCAAGAAATAAAGATATTGCTCCAATCAAATTAGGAAACCAAATGACTGGCAACGATAGCAAACAAAGAATGAGCCAAGAAATGACATTTCTCAGTTCAACGACTTTCTTTGCAACTAGGCGTAGAATATAAACGATAAAAATAATTACAATAAGGGTTAACCAAATATTTAACATGTTATTTCTTATATCCTCCACCAATTCTAGCCAATAGCATTGCCATTGTCACTTTGATCATATAGTAAACAGACTTACTGAATGTAATCGATGATTCTCCGTGTTCTCGCTCGTTCATCAAGACCGGTACTTCTGCAACGGAATAACCTGAGGTTAAGAGGGACACAATCGTCTCTGGTTCTGGATAATCACTTGGATATTGTTTAGCAAATTCTTCAATCACTTTTCGATCGGCCACCCGCAATCCTGATGTAGGATCTGTTACCTTTTGACCGGTTAAAATCTTAATTAATTTTTCAAAAAATGAAATTCCAATCCGTCGCGCGAAGGAGGATTGGAAACCTTGATTTTCAATGAAACGAGAGCCAATCACCATGTTCACATTCTTCTCTTGAAGGACTTGCAGCATCTTTCTGATAAATTCAGGATTATGCTGACCATCTCCATCCACTTGAACAGCATATTGATAGCCATTTTTAACTGCATATTGATAACCAGTCTGAACAGCACCACCAATTCCTAAATTAATCGGTAAATCGATAACGTTAAAGTTGTTATTGCGACAAATTTCAAGTGTATGATCTGTAGAACAATCATTGATAATGACATAATCAAATTCAGGTGTATGTTCTTCAATCATCTTGATTGTTTTTTCAATATTTCCACTCTCATTATAAGCAGGAATAATGATCAGTAATTCTGAATTTCTCAATCCTATGTTTTCCCTTCTAAGCATATCACTTCATTATACAATAATCAGTGCATATTTTCTACTTTATACTGTCCCCTCCCCCTTTTCATGGTATAATAGAGTGAATCGATGACGGAAGGACACCTTATGTTAAAGCTGGGAATTATTGGTACGAGTTGGATTTCACATGAATTTATTACAGCTGCTCATCAGACGGGCCACTATCACTTGCAGGCTGTGTATTCGAGAAAGATGAAGACTGCTCAAGAGTTTTGTGAGCCTTATGGAGCAATCTCTTGCTACACGGATTTCATTGACTTCTTAGACAGTGAACTGGATGTGGTCTACATTGCTAGCCCTAATTCTCTTCATTTCGCTCAGGCCAAGCTTGCTATTTTAGCAAAGAAGCATGTCATCATTGAAAAACCGGCTGTGACCAACCCTTCTGAATGGAAAGAACTGGTCAAGCTCGCTAAGGAGCACCAGGTCTATCTCTTTGAAGCTGCCAGAAATTACCAAGAAGCGGCCTTTCAAGTAGTTAAAGACTTCCTCTCTAATCAGGAAATACTGGGCGCCAACTTCACCTTTGCCAAATATTCTTCTAAATTGCCGGCCCTTCTTGCGGGTGAGATGCCCAATATTTTCTCAGATGTCTATGCAGGGGGAGCCTTGATGGATCTGGGAGTCTACTGCCTCTACTTGGCCATTGGCTTCTTTGGAGAACCGATATCCAGCCGCTACACCGCTCAGCAATTACCCAATTCGGTTGATCTCTATGGTCAAGGTGTCTTGATTTATCCAGAGTTTCAGGTTGCCATTCAGGCAGGGAAAAATATCACCAGCCATCTACCTGCTGAAATCTACACCAAGACTGGAACACTAACTCTCAATGCTGTAGCAGCCATCAACCAGGCTCGCTTCGTCAGCCATTCTGGGGAAGTCATCGACCTTCCGATCCAGTCCTGCCCACACCAAATGCAAGATGAGGCGGAAGCCTTTGCCCTTGCCATCGCTCATCAAAAGCCAGCTGCTTATCTTGAATGGTTACAAACAGCTGAGCAGGTCCATGAAACCCTCTACCAGATGCGTCAAAGCGCTGGAATACAATTTAAGGATGAAAAAGAATGAAAGAACAATTTCCACAAAGCTGGAAAGACCAGTTAGAAACACTTGGATTTGATACATTCACTGAAATTCAGGAACAGATCTTCTCCCCTATCTATGAAGGAGAAAATGTCCTCGGGATCAGTCCTACCGGTACAGGTAAGACACTCGCCTATCTCTTTCCGAGCTTGCTCAAACTCAAACCGAAGAAGGCCCAACAACTCTTGATTTTGGCTCCTAATACAGAATTAGCAGGACAAATTTTTGATGTCACCAAACAATGGGCAGAGCCTCTCGGTCTCCAGACACAACTCTTCCTTTCAGGATCTAGTCAAAAACGGCAAATCGAACGCCTCAAAAAAGGACCCGAAATCCTGGTTGGGACGCCTGGTCGGATCTTTGAGCTGATCAAGCTGAAAAAGATCAAAATGATGAATGTAGAAACCATCATTTTAGATGAATTCGACCAATTACTAAGTGATTCTCAGTACCACTTCGTCGACAAGATCAGCCACTATGCTCCCCGTGACCACCAATATGTCTACATGAGCGCCACAGCTAAGGTCGATCCAGACCAGCTAGAGGAAAATACTCTTCGCGTTACGGTTAATGGAGTTTCTTTGGACAATATCCAACATTTTTATATGCAAGTGGATAAGCGGGACAAGGTCGAATTGCTCCGCAAACTCGCCTACGTCGAAGATTTTCGTGGTCTGGCTTTTTTCAATAGCCTGTCTGATCTGGGTAGTGCTGAAGAAAAACTACAATACCGGGGTGTTGAGGCCGTATCGCTCGCAAGCGATGTCAATGTCAAATACCGCAAGGTCATTCTGGAACGCTTCAAAGACCATCAGCTGACCCTCTTGCTGGCCACCGATTTAGTCGCTCGTGGAATCGACATTGAACATCTTGAGTGTGTGATTAACTACGATATTCCTCGTGATGTGGAGACCTATACCCACCGTGCCGGTCGAACAGGACGAATGGGGCGTGAGGGCTATGTAATCACCTTTATCACCCACCCAAAAGAACTCAAATCCTTAAAAAAATACGCTTCTGTACGTGAACTGGTTTTAAAAAATTCCGAACTCTTTTTAAATGAATAAGAAAATCCTCTGCTAGTGAA
>NZ_KQ969690.1:326022-331122 GCF_001578955.1 Streptococcus parasanguinis | reverse complement strand
GAATGAACTGCAGAGGATTTTTATGTTAATTTCCATTGTAATAAATGCGATGACTTTCAAGTTGATAATCCAACAATTCATCCACCGTTACAAAGGTATAGCCTTGTGATTTGAGGTAGTCAAGGACGGTCGGTAGAGCGTCAATCGTGGTTTGATGGATATCATGCATGAGGATAATCGAACCCGGTTTGACTTCTTTTTTCACTTCATTGAGAATAGCCGTCGTATTATGCGTCTTCCAATCTAGGCTATCCACATCCCACATGATGAAGGATTGGTCGACACCGTATTGGATGGCGTTATTGATAGCTCCATACGGAGGACGGGTAATCTTGGTCTGCACACCTGTCGCTTTTTGAATAGCTTCTTGGGTATCCAAGATTTCTTTTTTAGCATTATCCAAGCTCAATTTTGGCAACTGAGGATGATCCCAGGTATGGTTCCCGATTTGATGACCTTCTTTGCGGACTTGCTTAGCAATATCGGGATTCGCACTGACATTTTTTCCGACCATAAAGAAGGTAGCTTTGGCATTGTATTTCTTTAAGATGGCTAGTGCCTGAGGAGTCGTGGTTGGATCTGGTCCATCATCAAAGGTCAGAGCAATCATCTTACGGTGGCGTTCTTCAATATAGGATTCGTAAGAAGCTAGATCATCAGGAAGCAAGCGCTCTGTATCAATTACGTCATAGAATTTAGACAAGGGAACAGTGAAGGTATCGTCTCCCTTAACCTTGGTTGGAAATGGAATGGTGAAATTTCCTTTTTCATATTGGAATTCCCATTGGCTCAAATCCAACTCTGAGAAGTGGGCAACCATTTGATCAATGCTTTCCTCGTCCAGCTGACGAAAGGCTAAATTCCCTCGTAATTCCTCCAAAAAGATCTGCTTAGCTCCATCTGGATCCGCAAAAACTTGGCTCAGGGTCAGAGGATTGTTCTCATCATCCAAGTAAAAGAGGGGCAACTTCACCGTCTCATCTTTGATGAATTTCCCTTTTTTGTATTGGTATTCAGACCGTTTGATTTGGATCGGGTGATAGCCAACAAAAGGCGCATTTGCTTCTTCACTATGGTAGAAAGTCAAATGCTTTGGTTCTTTGGTTTTTTCATCGGATCCTAGACGCTGAATGTCTTCTTGGATCTTCTCTTTCACAATCTCAACAGGCTGTCCATCCTTAGTAGGATAATAAGCCGTCACATAAGAAGTTCCTAAAATCCCTTCCTGAACTTGAACATCTTTCCCTTTTTCAGAGCTTTTCTCAAGTTGGGTAACCTTAGCAAACTGATCCTGATAGGCTTTTTGTTCACGAACCCTTTGAATCTTTTGATAGCCGATATACAAAAGACTCAATAAAAGGAGATTTGTAATGATTAATAAAATAGTTTTCGTGTGTTTGAATCTCATAACTTTATTATAGCAAATTTCTCTCGAAAAAACATTCCTTTTTTGTAAATGGTTTCATAAAAAAGAGGGCGACTGTCGTAGCCGACAGCGGCCCTTGTTTTTAGTCCCTCTTATTTTTCGCGAATGACTTCTACTTTATATCCATCCGGATCTACAACGAAATAATAATTCGGTTGTGTTCCTGGAAGACCTTTTGGTTCCGTCACTTCATAGCCTTTAGCCTTGTGTTCCGCATTCAAACCTTCCAAATCAGGAGTACTCAAGGCAACGTGAGCATAGCCATCTCCGATGACATATGGACCATGATCATAATTGTAAGTCAATTCCAACTCATAGTCATCTCCAGGCAAGGCCAAATAAACAATCGTGAACTTGTAGTCTGGGAAATCTTTCCGACGTTTTTCTTCAAAACCAAAAGCATCTTGGTAAAAAGCGATTGATTTTTCTAAGTTTTCCACACGAAGGCAAGTGTGCAACATTTTTGAACTCATAGGTTTTCCTCTTTTCTATTTTTTAAAGATTATGAACGATTTTTTTTACGACTTTCCGTCTTAATGGATAATTTCACTTCAAAGATGGTCCCTTTTGGTTTATTATCTTTGACTTGAATGGTCCCTTTAAAGGCTTCTACGATCTGCTTAGCGAGGGATAAGCCCAAACCAAATCCACCTTTTTGACGGGTTCTGGCCTTGTCCACACGATAAAAACGATCAAAGATCCGTTTCTTATCCTCATCTCGAATCCCTGGACCATTATCCAGCACTCTCAAAAGAAGACTTTTATCCTTCAATTGGACTTCAAACTGGATCTCGCCATCTTCATCGGTATATTTCAAGGCATTGTCATAGAGAATGGTCATCAATTGCTTGAGGAGCGTTCTATCAGAACAAATGACTTTGTCCACCTGATTGTCTCCTCGGAAGATTTTGCCATTTTCTTCTGCAATGATCTCAAAATTCGAGAAGGTCTGATCGAAAAAGCTTGGTTCGATATCTTCCGTCTCTGTTTTCAAGCCGTCATCTCTTCGGGCAATGTTAAGAAGATTGGTGGTCAAGAGCTTCATATTTCGAACTTCATCCAAGCTGGATGCAATATTCTCACTCGATTCCATAATGGTCGCTTCAGGCTTTCTAAAAAGCGTTTCGAGGCGATTTTGCAGAACTGCTAAAGGCGTCCGCAACTCATGGGAAGCATTTTCCACGAAAGCCTTTTGCTTTTGCATACTCTCAAGCAGCGGCTTAACGCTAAGACGTGCAAGGAAGAGACTCGCAAACAAGGAGATTCCCCAGAAGCAAATCATGACGAGAGCGATCTGGCTTTCGTGCTCCTCACTGGTCTGCTCTAGCTGACTGATATTGGTCATGACGACCGCATACTTGACGTCGCTATCTCCGTCATCTGACAAGCCCAAATCCGTCACGTAAGCCCGGTAACTTTCTTTTTTTCCGTAACTATTTGTAATTTGGAGCTGGGAAACCTTGTTGAGCAGTTTCCGTCCAAAGGTTACGGTTTTGAAGTTTAAAAACCCATTACCGGTTGTCAAGTTTTCATATTTTTTATTCAGCAGAACAACAGTCGTATTGGAAGTAACATCTCCTTTTGGTTCCGATTTATCATGATCTGGGATCATCATCTCATGCTCATCACCCTCTTTGGAATTAGACTGTCTCTGATCCCGGTTGGCAATAGCTATAATGGAATAGGGATCCTGACTGAGAGTCTTGAGGTTCTCATCGACGGTTGTATAGAGACTCGAGCGCATAACCTGAATGATAATCAAGGTCATGGCTGAGAATATCAAAGTAAAGAGCCCAAAATATCGGATGAAGTAGGAAAAATCATCTTCCCCGACGGTTTTCTTAATTCTGGTTAGCATCTTTTAAGATATACCCCACACTGCGCAATGTTTGCAAGTTCTCAACGAAATCAGTACCTTTTAATTTCTTACGGATTTTTGAAACATAGACCTCAACAACAGAGATGGTCGTATCACTGTCAAATCCCCAGAGACGATCGAAAATCTGTGTTTTTGGAAGGATGACATTTTGGTTTTGAAGGAAGTAGACCAAGAGATCAAATTCCTTCCCAAGAAGTTCCACTTCTTTCCCATCCACATAAGTCGAATTGGTAGATAAATTGACCTTCAAATTGCCATAATTAAGGGTGTTTTCATTGACCTTTCCTGAGCGCTTCAAGAGGGCTTGAATCCGCATCTTAAGCTCTTCTAGGTAGAAAGGCTTGGTGAGGTAATCGTCTGCTCCTAGCTCAAAGCCGTGTCCTTTGTCATCCAGACTTTCTTTGGCTGTCATGATTAAAACAGGGGTTGTCACGCCTTTTTCACGCAATTCTTTCAAGACATGGAAACCGTCTTTTTCAGGAAGCATGAGGTCCAGCAAAATCAAATCATAGATCCCGCTTTCTGCTTCGTAAAGACCTTCTTCTCCGTCAAAGACCTGCATGACATCCGCAAAATCATCTAAAAAATCAAATACTGAATTTGATAAACCAAGGTCATCTTCGACCATTAGAATTTTAATCATCGTCGTATCCTCTTCTCTTTCGTGAGTGAGTCTTTCTAATCTATTCTTAACCATTATAACACTACTTGCCTTCATTTCCTATAGTTTAGAACCTGGTTTTATGATCAAATTCAGCCTGCCTGAGGAAGGCTAATTCTATGAGTTTGTCGTGTTTTCTTTGTTACTTTGACTGTCACTCGTCTTGTTTTTATTTTTTGAATTCTTCTTATTGGACTTTTTAGAGGACCCCTGGTTCCCTTCTTGTCCGCCAGATTGGTTCATGCCGTTATCTGGACCATTCCCTTGTGGGCCACCATTACCTTCCTGTGGCATCTGACCCGGACCGGCACCTTGCGGGCCGCCTTGTCCTTGGCCACCACCTTGTCCTTGGCCACCACCTTGTGGACCGCCGTCCTGTGGGCCACCATTTTGCTGGTTTCCTTGTGAAGCATGCCCATTTTGACTATTTTGTTGCTGATTGGATCCTTGGATCTGACCTGTTTGGACCGGTTGAGAAAATTGTTGGTTATTGGAAGATTGTGAGGCGATGACACCGACACCATAGCCACTTCCAGCACCGACCAACAATCCACCAACTGCTGCCATACCGATCCACCACTTAGGACTTCGTTTGAGGACGACCATTTTTTCTTTGGATTCTTGCGTTTCGACTACTTGTTTTGTTTCTTTTTGATTCATATTTTTACCTTTTATCTTTTTTACAAGTACTTGTCTTTTAAATTTTAAAGGGAGCTCGATCCTTTAAGTAAGGCGATTATACTGTAGAAGTCTTAAACAGGCCTAAATTTTTACTTAAAACAACCTAAAACGACTGGGACTATTGACAGGATGAAACCGATATTGTAGAATTGTTACCATAAAATAAAATAGAGGTTAACTGTTATGAAGAAAATCTTTCCTTTAGTGCTCATCTCCATTGGAGTAGCTATGATCTCCGTCCTATCTCAATTTACCCTTCCATTTGGCCCAATTCCTTTAACCCTGCAAACGCTCATGATCGGGATTATCGGGACCATCTATAAACCCAGTCATGCTTTTGTCACAGTCTGCCTCTACCTACTTCTTGGTTTCTTAGGTTTCCCAGTATTGGCAGGTGGTGCTAGTGGCGCTTCGCATTTCCTTGGCCCTACTGCTGGTTTCCTCCTCTTCTTC
>NZ_KQ969690.1:323113-326002 GCF_001578955.1 Streptococcus parasanguinis | reverse complement strand
CCTTGGCCCTACTGCTGGTTTCCTCCTCTTCTTCCCATTCCGAGCATGGATCACGTCTCTATTTACCAATGCTAAATCCAGCGTGCTGACCATTTTCCTTGCTAATTTGTTCAGTAGTATTCTTCTCTTTGTAGCTGGAGCTATCGGCTTTATGTTGGTCACGCATACCGATATCCAAAAAGCATTTGCTTTGGTCGTTGCTCCCTTTATCCTTGCCGACCTCATCAAACTGATCATCATCACGATCACCAGCAAGGCAATTTTTGCCAGCCTCAAACACCACTGGTATTTCAAATAAGATACAAAGGGTACAAACATACTAAAATAAGCAACATCTGAACACAGTTGTTGCTTTTTGTTGTAGGAATATCTCTTCAATTGAACTACTTTTATAATGGATGACTGTTTCATAGAAGAACCTTCTATCTACCCTCCTTCCTTTATTTTTCCTTATAAAGAACTCTCAAGATCAGTAACTGTGTTAGCAAAATCCAGATGATCAGAATAGTGAAGTCAAAAAATGAGACGGGACCATGACTATAGACACTAGCTCGTAGGAGGTTGACAGAAGGGACAAAAGGAAGAACATGGTAGAGATGGTTTATCCAATCTGGAAGACGACTTGCTGGGTACATAATTGGCGAAAACATCAAACCGATCATAAGAATTAACTGAGACATCAACGTGACAATATTGGGAGAAAAAGTATAGGCAATGGCAAATCCAAGACTGATCATTGTAAGACAGATAAGAAATAGGATGAAAACAGCCAGAACAGATACATTTAGGCGGACAGAAAAACGAAAATATCCCAGTATAACAGAAATGAACACTCCAGGTAAAATAGCAATCATCCACATCCAAAGATCTGCTAAGGAAATCAGAATTCGAGGTATTGGAAGGGCTCGTACATAGTCTACATGTCCTTCTGACTTCGCATTTGCTATAACAGGTGATGAGATAGTACAGCCAATAGAAATAATTCCTATCAGAACTGAACCAGAAGAGAGATAGTAGGCAGCTGTCGTATCAATTTTACCTATCACCAGTGGATAACCAAAAAGAAGTGAAATGGATAACAGAACCTGAGCTAGCGTAAAGAGTAGAAATAGATCTTTTTGACGAAGATAGTTCCAACGAAGTAAGTAAAAAAATTGAGTCATATCAGTTTGTCAACTCCTCTCTATAAAGATCTGAAATGGATATGTTTTTCTGAGTAAGTGACAGATTGAAAATATTCTTTCTATCCAATTCCTGTGTGATTTTTGGTAGCAGTCTCGTTAGCTCCTTCTCTTCTATTTCAATCTGGCAGATCGAACCATTGATAATGGTGTAATCTTGAAATAGAGCTAAGCTGTCTTTATTCCTAAACTCAAAAGATATTTGATACTGTTTTTGATAGGTTATTTGCTGAACTGGTCCTGATTTGATTAACTTCCCATGGTTAAATAAGGCATAGTTGTCAGCATATTTTTCAACTTCTAAGAGATTATGCGTCACGATAATAATGGTATGACCTTTATGCGCTAGCTTCTGTAATAATTGCCATTGTTTTTCACGACGTATTGGATCAACATCGTTCGTGGGCTCATCAAGAAGAATAATGATCGGAGATCCGATCAAAGCCATTGCAAAAGAAGTTAGACGTTTTAAACCGCCTGAGAGATCCTTTCCTTGTTTTGCCCGGTACTCCTTAATTTCCAAGTCGATTAGGAGCTGATCCATTTCCTTTTGTAAATCTAAGCTGTTTAATCCTCTCATTCTTCCAAGCATTTCTATGTTTTGTTCCACCGTCAATTTCTCAAGTGGTGCATACTGTTGCGACATATAGCTCATCATTGAGCGAGCTTGTTTACGATTCTGTACAAAAGAAATGTCTCCATAGCATACATCTCCTTTATCGGGTTTGGTAAAACCAATCATTTGATTTAAGAGGGTGGACTTACCAGCACCATTATGTCCTAAAAAGGCTGTAATTTTAGCAGCTTCTATTTCTAAGGAAATATGGTTATTAGCAAAATGTTGCTTATCGAATGATTTTGTCAAATCTTTAATAGTCAGTGTCGCAAATGTCTTCATCTTATCACTCAAAACTGAGAAGATTGTCCCAGCTTCCTTCATTTTTGATAAGATTATTGTATAATAAACATATGACTTTCCATGGTTTACGTCATGATTTACCATTTAAGTGTCATAATTAGCCAACTCAATTTGATAAGGGGGACTTATGTTAAACGTCGTTATTTGTGATGACTCAACTAGAGATGCTAGTCAGTTAGAACAGTATTTACTTTCTTACGACAAGGTTCCTGTAGAAACAAAACTATATACAAATCCACAAAAAATGCTAGAACAGTTAACAAGGGATACACATTGTGTTTTTTTGGATATTGATATGCCACAAATTACTGGAATTGACCTTGCACGTGAAATTCGTCAGTTCAATCCTTTTATCCCCATTATTTTTGTGACCAGCTATCGAGATTACATGGAACAAGTATTTGAAGTACAGACTTTTGATTACTTAGTAAAACCCATTGAACCCCAAAGGTTAAATAAGGTAGTAGATAGGATCTTGCGTTATTTAGATCTAGGACAAACCATCTTTAACTTCTCATTTGGAAAACAAAGTTACTCTATTCCTTTAAGTGACATTACCTATTTTGAAAAAGATAAGCGTTCCGTTTTTATTTACACACTAGCAGATACCTATAAGTCCTTACTGAAAACTCAAGACATTTTAGATAAACTACCTGATTATTTTATTCAAATTCATGCTTCTTATATTGTAAATCCCAAATATATCAAAGATTTTGATGCGAAAACAGTAACTATTTTGCTAAATGGAACCGAGGAGCATTCACTTCCAATTAGTCGTAAGTTCCAGTC
>NZ_KQ969690.1:321376-322715 GCF_001578955.1 Streptococcus parasanguinis | reverse complement strand
ACTATCTCAGTGAAAGGAATTTCTAATGCTAATAGGATTGCGGATCATTAGTATCTTGTTTGACTTATTTCTAGCAAGTGTTTTATTTTATAGGCCAATATCCAAAAGTAAACATTCAAAAGAGACACTATTAGTCCTTTGTTGTTGCTTGCTTTTTCATGTGGCTCTTGTTTTTCTATTTTTAGAAAGTCGCGTTTTTTTAGTTAGCAATCTCTTTCTGAGTATTGTAGAATCCGCTCTTGTAGGACTCTATTTTGATTTCTCCTTTCGTGATTCTTCTTTTTGGATATTCTTACAAACAAGCCTGACATTATTAGCCGGAGCTGTCCTCAATCAAGCTATCCAACTATTTCTTCCACTGTCAAAAGTATCGAAAAATTTAGAACTGATTAGTGGTTACCTTGCCATCAGTTTTCTTTTTTCAACTGTGATCACTCTTGTTCTTCGACAGTTATTTCGAACACATCAAAAGTTAAGCATGGCAACATCTAGAAGAAATTGGCTTTATCAATTCATCGTGCCGATTTTATCGATTATTTTTGCCTTTACTGTATCTGCTATTCAAGGGCAAGTATTTGGACCAGATTATCTTTCTGTCATTTCACTCTTGTCTCTTATTGTATTGTCGTTTTCCTCGCTGTATTTTACCTTACATCTTTCTCAACAACAGCACGCTTATTATCAAAATAAATTAGATAAAGAACAACTTCAGTTCCAATTAAGAGAAACACAACAGTCTCAAGAGGAATACCAACGATTGCAAAGTCTTCGGCATGACTTAAAAAATAAACATTTAACCCTCTTGGCACTTCTAGAAGAAAATCCTGATGAAGCTAGAGAGTATCTTCAATCGTTAACCGATAGTATTTCAGGAAAACAAATCTTTTACTCCAAAAATCCAACGGTTAATTATTTACTAAATCAAAAACTGCGCGATGTGGAAGATGCAATTGCATTAGAAATTGACTGCTTTATCCCACAAGAACTATCTATTCAGCCCGATGTTCTAGCTGTTATTTTAGGAAATTGTTTGGATAATAGTATTTCAGCCTGCCTTCGATTGACTGATAAATCGGAGAGAACATTATCTCTGAATATACGTTATTTTCAACAAAATCTATTTATTTCGATCAATAATACCTTTAATGAACAGGAACAAGAGACTCGTAAAACACGTCAAAGAGATGGTTGGGGCTTGCGAAACGTTGATGCCCTAGTACAAGAATACCAAGGAACTATCAAGCGATTCAAAGAAAATGGCCACTATCGAACGGAGATTCTCTTACCAAGTCCAGTAAACTAATGATTCTTCTCCTTCGATATCCAATACAAATAATTC
>NZ_KQ969690.1:313036-320925 GCF_001578955.1 Streptococcus parasanguinis | reverse complement strand
AATCTATTTTGTCGCAAGGATAGCGGCTTCTACTGCTGCTTTCTCCCGCTCGATAAGATCAATACGAGCTGCAATTTCTTTAATTCCCATCTTGATATTACGGCTGATCGCCATATCATCCAATTGAGGCTCAAAGAAGGCCTTGTATTCATTCAACCGTTCACGGGTCTTGAAACAGTTAGCTGGGTAGATGACAAACTTATCAAAGCTCATATCACCACCGAGGGCTTTCTTGATCCAATCCCAGTTTTCACGTGCCCAAGTCCAGGTTCTACCTTGGGTAAAGTCATCATGCAAGAAGTTGTAATACCAGCTCATAGCCAAGTCCTGAGGTTTCACCACATCCTTGTTCTTCCACTCCTTCAATAGAGCTTCCAAAGTTTCCTCATCCTTGGTATAAGAAAGTGCAGCCGCCAACTGGCGTTTAAAGTTCCCATCTACTGTCTTAACATAAGTATCCAGGTATTGTTGGCTAAGCTCCTTGGTTTCCTGGTGCTTGATTTGGTTGACCAAGATTTGCAGGCGGATGGCAGCTGGAAGTTTTTCCAAATCATCTGCATGTGCTTCAAAGATAGTGCTCGCTTGAGCTTTTGCAGCTTCATCATTGGCCTTGATCATATTAGCAATCATTAGCTGACGAACTTTTTCGTCTTCTTCTGTTTCACCAGGCTTAGCTTCTAGACCCAAGCGTTCAAAGTTGTAACGGTTCAAGCGTTTCAACAACTCATGGAAGGCAGCTTCTGTTTCAGTTCCTTCATCCACAAAGAGACTGATTCCAGCTAAGACGCTCGAAACAGCTGAAACAACCAAGTAGGAACTTTCTTCTGTCAAGTGTTCAATCACTGGCAAGAGGCTTGCATAAGAAATTTGACCACTTTCAGCTAAAAGACGACGTTCTTGAACCACTTGTAATTTTGAAGTGCTATCCAAGCTAGCAAGGTCAGCAAGGATGTCTTCCAACAATTCCCCACGGTAGTCACTGATATAGTGAGCTGTATTTTCTGTATTGAAGCGAAGAGCTCCGCTGTTAGCTGCTTTCAAGGCACTGTAGTTTGGAATTTCTAAGACTTCAGTTTCCAAGGTATCTGGAATACCCGTCCAGTTGCTATTTAACGGAACAACCCACTTGCGTCCTTTTTCTTCTCTATCTCCGATGAAGAACTGCTCTTGACGGATGATCAAGGTATCGTTTTCCACAGAAGCTGAAACAACAGGGTATCCTGGTTGCTCCAACCAAGAATCCATAAAGGCTGCGACATCACGACCTGAAGCTTGCCCAAGAGCATCCCAAAGGTCACGACCGATAGTATTGCCGTATTGGTGTTTTTCAAAGTAGATCTTCAACCCTTTGCGGAAGGCGTCATCGCCTAACCATCGACGAAGCATGTGCATAAGACGGCTACCCTTAGCGTAAACGATTGCTGGGTCAAAAAGAGTGTTGATCTCGTCTGGGTGTTTGACTTCCACATGGACGGATTGAACGCCATCTGTAGCATCGCGTTTCAAAGCAGCAGGCACTCCAGTTGTTTGGAAGTCTTCAAAGATATTCCAGCTTGGTTCAATGGCATCCAAGCTGACATATTCCATCATATTGGCAAAGCTTTCATTCAACCAGAGATCATCCCACCATTTCATGGTCACGAGGTTTCCGAACCATTGGTGAGCCAATTCGTGAGCCACCACCAAGGCTACTGTTTGACGGCTTTGGGCCGTAGAGTTTTCATCTACTAGAAGGTAGACTTCACGGTAGGTTACCAAGCCCCAGTTTTCCATCGCTCCTGAAGAGAAGTCTGGAAGGGCGATATGAAGGGATTGAGGGATTGGATACTTCACACCATAGTAGTCTTCATAAAATTCAATAGCACGAACGGCAATATCCAATGAGAAGTCCAAGTTTTCTAATGGGTGAGCTTTGGTAGAGTAGACACCGACTAGGGTTCCATTCTTGGTCTTAGCTGTCACTCCTTGAAGATCTCCAGCAGCAAAGGCAAGGAGGTAAGAAGACATCCGTGGAGTCGTATCAAACTTCCAAATTCCTGTTTCTTTGCGGTTTTCCACATCGATTTCAGGCATATTTGAAAGGGCGATTTCACCTTCTTCTTGGTCAAATTTCAAAGAAAGATCGAAAGTTGCTTTGGCTTCAGGCTCGTCCACACTTGGAAAAGCTTCACGCGCAAAATGGCTCTCAAACTGGGTAGAGAGGACTTCCTTCTTCACGCCATCAATGCTGTAGTAAGATGGGTAAATCCCTGTCATATTGTCTGTGATCTTACCAGAATAGGTCAGAGTAACTGTCACTTGACCTGTTCCTTCCAATTCAACATAGACTGCTTCATTGTCATCATCAACCGTAAATGGACGGGCTTGACCTGCTACTTCTACTGTTTCGATGGTCAAATCCTTTTGGTGAAGCGAGATCTTGTCCGCCTTGGCTTGACCTGTGATCACCACACGACCGCTAAAGGTCTTGGTTTTACGATTTAAATCCAAAAACACTTCGTAATGTTCTGGAACGAATGTTTCTACAAAATGTGCAACTGCTTGCATAATTTCCTCCTTTAAATGTTTCTTGCTTTCCAATGAAAAGCCCTAATAAAACTATTTTATCACAAAGTCAAGATAAAAGAAAAGACAAGCATGACAATGCCTGTCTGATATCGAAAAGACTCTATGATCTTACATTTCGATAATTTTACCTGTTTCGAAGTAAACCACCCATTCACAGATGTTTTTTGCATAATCTCCGATACGTTCCAAGAAGTTGATCACTTGGAAATAATCCCTCCCGGTCACGATGGACTCAGGATTTTTCCGAATTTCTTCTGTTGCTAATTCTTGGATGCTATCGAAGTAATGGTTGATGACTTCGTCTCGTGTCGCAACTTCATAGGCCAAATCCACATCGCCTTTGAGGTAAACATCTAATGTCGCTTCGACAAAATCTTTGACTTCACGGCCCATCTTGCTGATCTCTTCCTCAACAGATTGGATGCGGACTTCCCCTTTCATGCGAATCGTTGCCTTGGCAATTGATACTGCGTGGTCACCCATCCGCTCTAAGTCGGAGACCGCTTTTAAGACAGTCATCACGATACGAAGGTCTTGTGAAACGGGCTGTTGAAGGGCAATAATCTCAAAGGATTTGCGCTCTAACTTCACTTCGTAGTCGTTGATCTCCGCGTCATCTTCGATAACTTGGCGGGCCAATTCACGGTCATGGGTCACGAAAGCGCGGACCGTACGGTTGATCTGACTCAACACTTCATTTCCCATTGCATAAAACTGGTTATGCAACTTCTCTAAATCTTCTTCAAATTGAACTCGTAACATTTTATTTTCTTCCTATCCAAATTTACCAGAGACATAGTCTTCTGTTTCTTTCTTAGCTGGGTTCAAGAACATTTCATTGGTGTCATTGTACTCGATCAAATCCCCATCCAAGAAAAAGGCTGTTTTATCGGAAATCCGACTCGCTTGTTGCATGGAGCGTGTCACCAAGAGCATGGTGTAGCGGTCTTTTAGTCCATACAAGGTTTCTTCAATTTTACCAGCTGAAATCGGGTCCAGCGCTGAAGTTGGCTCATCCAAAAGAATAATCTTTGGACTGGTCGCAAGGACCCGCGCCACACAGACCCGCTGCTGCTGACCACCGGAAAGCCCGATAGCTGAATCATGCAGGCGATCCTTGACTTCATCCCAGATGGACGCGCGTTTCAAAGAGGTTTCAACTGCTTCGTCCAAGACAGCCTTGTCCTTGACACCATTAATCATCAAGCCATAGGTCACGTTATCATAAATGGACATTGGGAAAGGATTGGGCTGTTGGAAGACCATTCCGATTTCCTTACGCAATTCGACCGTATCGGTCCGTGGTCCGTAGATATTATGTCCATTGTAGAGGATGGTTCCTGTGGTGGTGACCTCATGGTTAAGGTCGCCCATGCGGTTAATGGCTTTTAAAAGGGTAGATTTCCCTGATCCTGAAGGACCAATCAAGGCTGTAATCTCCTTTGGAGCAAAGTCCAAGGAGACACTATTCAAAGCCTTCTTTTTATTGTAATAAACCGACAAGTCCTTGACTTGCAAAATTGGTTCTGTCATTCTATTTTCCTTTTTGTTGTCATTTTACTTTATCCAAAGTGACCAGATACATAATCGTTGGTCGATTGCAATTTCGCATTTTGGAAAATATTCGAAGTCTTATCGTACTCGATGAGGTTTCCTAGGTAGAAGAAACCGGTATAATCACTGGCACGGGCTGCTTGTTGCATGCTGTGGGTCACGATGACAATGGTATAATTCTTCTTCAACTCAAGCATGGTTTCTTCTAATTGCGCTGTCGCGATCGGATCAAGCGCTGAAGCAGGCTCATCCATGAGTAAGATATCTGGCTTCACAGAGATGGCCCGTGCGATACAAAGTCGTTGCTGTTGACCACCTGAAAGTGTCAGAGCTGATTTATGAAGGTCATCCTTGACCTGATCCCATAGAGCTGCCTGTTTCAAAGAAGTTTCGACCAATTCGTCCAAGATCTTCTTATCTTTCACCCCAGCGCGTTCATGCGGGAAGGTAATGTTTTTATAAATCGATTTGGCAAAAGGATTGGGCCGTTGGAAAACCATCCCAATGTGCTTGCGCATTTCATAAACATTGATATCTGGACGATTAACATCGATTCCTTCATACCAAATTTCACCCGTTACACGCGCAATATCGATGGTATCATTCATCCGGTTTAAACTACGGAGGTAGGTGGATTTTCCAGATCCTGAAGGACCGATCAAGGCTGTAATCTTATTCTTTTCAAACTGCATATCAACGCCTTTAATGGACTCGTTCGTTCCATAATAGACATGCAAATCTTTGGTCGATAGGACCACCTTTTCTTCAGGAAAAGTAATGATGTGTCTCTCATCCCAATTGTATTTTGACATTTCTTCTCCTTTAAGCAGATGTTAGTTTTTTATGGAGGTAACTTCCGAGTTTGCGCGCTCCAAAGTTAAAGATCAAGATAAAGATCAAAAGAACGGCGGCAGAACCGGCTGAGACTTCGATCGAGTCTGGAATGGTTCCTTCACTGTTGACCTTCCAGATATGGACAGCCAAGGTTTCAGCCTGACGGAAGATCGAAATCGGACTGGTCACACTAAAGATATTCCAGTTTGACCAATCAAGGGCTGGAGCCGATTGACCTGCAGTATAGATCAAGGCAGCAGCTTCCCCAAAGATCCGTCCTGAGGCTAAGACGACCCCAGTGATAATACTTGGAAGAGCTTCTGGTACCACGACATGAATCACAGTTTCCCAGCGAGACAAGCCCAGTGCTAGACCTGCTTCACGCTGCGTATGGTGGACGTGCTGCAAGCTATCTTCGATATTACGGGTCATCTGTGGCAGGTTAAAGACGGTCAAGGCCAATGCCCCTGAAATGATCGAAAATCCGTATTTGAACTGGACAACAAAGACCAAGTAACCAAAGAGACCTACAACGACAGATGGCAAGGAAGACAAGATCTCAATACAGGTACGAACCAAATTGGTCAAACGACCTTTTTTAGCATACTCAGAGAGGTAAATCCCAGCTCCAAGAGAAAGTGGGAAGGAAATCACCAAGGTAATGACCAAGAGAAAGAAGGAATTATACAATTGAATTCCGATCCCTCCTCCTGCTTGGTAAGAAGAAGATTTTCCAGTCAAGAAGTGCCAAGATACATGGGGCAAGCCACGGACTAAGATATAAAGGATCAATGAGGCAAGAATCGCAACGATGATCCCTGAAATAGCATACAGCACTCCTGTCGCAATTTTATCCATTCGTTTAGCGTGCATAGTTCTTCTTACCTCTTTCTTTCGTAATCAGTTTAATCACACTGTTAAAGGCAAGACTCATGAGGAGCAATACCAAGGCGAGTGACCAAAGAACATTGTTATTGACCGTACCCATGACGGTATTTCCGATTCCCATGGTCAAAATAGAGGTGAGGGTGGAAGCTGGTGTTGTGAGCGAGGTTGGTACCACTGCCGAGTTTCCTACAACCATCTGGATAGCCAAGGCTTCCCCGAAAGCACGCGCCATACCAAAGACAACCGCTGTAAAGATTCCAGAGCGGGCTGCCTTGAGCGTGACATGCCAAATAGTTTGCCAACGGGTCGCTCCCATGGCCATACTAGCTTCCCGGTAATGACGAGGCACAGCTCGGAGGCTATCGGTCGTCATAAAGGTAACAGTTGGCAGGATCATAACAAAGAGGACAAAGACCCCTGAGAGAATCCCAAAACCAGTCCCTCCAAAGAGACTACGCGTAAATGGGACGACCACTTGAAGACCAATGAATCCGTAAACAACTGAAGGAATCCCCACTAAGAGCTCAATCGCTGGTTGCAAGAAACGAGCTCCTTTAGGAGAGACTTCTGTCATGAAAACAGCTGCACCAATGGCAAACGGCGTTGCCAAGAGGGCAGAAAGCAAGGTTACAATAAAGGAACCTAGAATCATTGGTAGGGCTCCGAATTCCTTTGCAGCAGGATTCCAAGAGCTCCCAAATAGAAAACTAAAGATATTGACTTTATTGACAAAGAAAGTCGATAAACCTTTTTGGGCCACGAAAATCAAAATCATGGCAACGACGACAACAATCAAACTCATGCATAGAAAAGTAATGGTTCTGCCAAATTTTTCTAGGCGGGAGTTTTTTGATTTCGTCAGCATTTTTTTTGCTACTTCGTTCATTTTTTACCTAATTCTTTTATTTTTTTGTCACATTCCCTTTTAAATCACGGGTAACTTTCATGTCATTGATCGGGATATAACCCATCTTGCCAACAACTTTTTGCTGAACCTCATCGGTCATCATGTAGTCAATGAATTTTTTAGACAACTCATTAGGTTTTCCCTTAGTATACATGTGTTCGTAAGACCAGATTGGCCAGTTATTGTTGACGACATTGGCTTTAGTTGGTTGATAGCCATTAAGCTTCATGGTTTTAACACTGCTATCCAAGTAGGTAAAGGCTAGATAAGAGATGGCTCCTGGCGTCTGAGAAACGATGTTTTTCACCATTCCATTAGAGTCTTGCTCTTGAGCCTGCTTGGGTTGTTTGCCATCCATAATAATGGCATCAAAGACAGCACGGCTACCAGAACCAACCGCTCGGTTCACAATCGTGATTTCAAGATCTGGACCTCCCAATTGCTTCCAGTTGGTATATTCACCCGTAAAGATCTTTCGCAATTGCTCTGTTGTCAAATTATCTACTGAGATATTTTTATTGGCAATGATGGCTGTCCCTGCTACGGCTACCTGGTGATCGACCAGACTAGAAGCATCAATCCCAGATTTTTCCTCTGCAAAAAGGTCACTATTTCCGATATCAACAGCGCCTGATTGAACTTGTGAAAGTCCTGTACCAGAACCTCCTCCTTGTACATTCACAATCTTACCAGGATGTTCTTCAATGTAGCGATCTACTACTCCTTCAACCAAGGGTTGTAAGGCAGTCGATCCGACAGCAGTGATGGATTCTCCGCGATTGATCCAAGACGCACAAGCAGATAAACTTCCTGCTAATGCGATCGTCGCTAGTCCTAGGATCAGCTTTTTAGACTTTTTCAAATCATGTCTCCTTGATATTTCACTATTTCACTTATGATTTTGACAAGTTTTTTTCAAAAAAACCTGTACTTCCACTATATCATAGAACGGGTTCTTTGCCCAGCATTTTACCTAAAACGAAGCCCCTTTGGATAGAAATTTTTCAGGGTCTGTCCGGTCACTTTGGCAAAGCCCAAACCATTGCCTTCAACCAGGACCTGGTACCATCCATTTGGATGCGTTTCCTTTAATTGAACCGTCTCTCCCGCCACATAATGAACAAAGTCTTCAGGCGTG
>NZ_KQ969690.1:310330-313016 GCF_001578955.1 Streptococcus parasanguinis | reverse complement strand
GGGCAAAACTAGGTTCAAATCGATTTTTCTTGAAGGTGCCTAGATGCAAGCCATTTCGGGCGATTTTTACTTTTCGCAAATCTGGTAAACCAAGTGGAACCAAGTAGAGTTCGTCCCCAAAGGTTTCGAGGACACCTTCTAGAGTGATCTTCAAGTGTTTCTTAGAAAACTCCTGCCACCATTTCTTTTGCTCCGCAGATAATTGGTCCTTTTTGGAAGGGATTTTGGCAGGACGATTCTCTCCTAGATAACGGAACTTAGCAACAAATTGTCCCTCCCCTTTAAAGAGATGAGGATACATGCGCGCCGTTTCTGGATGGTCAATACCTTCTGCCATACCATTGATCTTCTCGATCGTTTCCAATTCCAGATCATAGTTTTCCAAAAGCCAGGATACGATCTCTTCATTTTCCTCAGGAGCCCAGGTACAGGTTGAATAAACCAAGGAACCACCTGGGACCAACATCTTGAGAGCATCCTCGAGAATCTCTCTTTGAAGAAGACTGCACTCTTGAGGATAATCGATGGACCAATAGTCCATGGCATCTGGTTGCTTACGGAACATCCCCTCACCTGAACATGGGGCGTCTAGTACAATCAGATCAAAAAAGCCTGAGAAAACTTTGGCCAGACGATCGGCAGACTCATTGGTTACCAGCACATTTCGCGCACCAAAGCGTTCGACATTCTCTACAAGAATTTTCGAGCGGCCCTTGTGGATTTCATTGGAGACCAAGAGTCCCTGATTGTCCAAATAAGACAAGAGTTGGGTGGTCTTTCCGCCAGGAGCTGCCGCCAAGTCTAAGACCTTCATTCCAGGCTTCGGCTGAGCGACTTGGGCCACTATCTGGGCTGCTGGTTCTTGCGAATAGACCAAGCCCGTTGCGTGCTCGATGGATTTTCCTGAGACCTTTCCATAATGTCCCCAAGGAGTATTGGGAATCGGATCATCAAATGCTTTTTGAGCTTCTTTCAAAGGATTAGTCCGAAAGGCCGATACTGCTTCTTGTTCAAAGGTCGCAAAAAAAGCAGCAGCATCCTCACCTAGAAGATGCTGGTATTTTTCTTTAAAACCATTGGGAAAATTCATTTAACTTCTCCCTTTCTTAAGATAGGTTTGAATTTCTGTTAACTTCACTTTTGGAACCATCATAATCGGTTCCACTGACTGGTAATTAGGTTTATCTCCATTTAGATTTAAAACGGTATAGCCCAACTGTTCCCCCATGATCGCAGCTGCGGCATAATCCCAGGGCCAGATGTAGCTAAAATAAGCTAGAATCCCACCTGAGAGAATTTTTGAAAAACTAATACCGGCACTTCCGTAGACCCGAATGCCAAGAGAGTCCATACCAAGATCGGCCATGCCCCAGTCATTTTTCTCAAGCATGCCGACATTTGAAGCAATCAAAAGGTTTTCCAGAGGTTGGTCCACAAAGGGCGTCAGTTCAACCTCATTGCGATAAACAGGGAATTCTCCACCCCCGTAAAAAAGGTGATCCCGCATCACATCGTAGATCAGGCCAAACTGACCAATTCCGTCTTCAAAATAGGCCACCATCACCGCAAAATCTTCCTTTTGGGTCACAAAATTATTGGTCCCATCAATAGGATCAATCACCCAAACGGATCCTTCTGAAATCGGTGAACGAAGGCCATCTTCCTCCGCAAAAATCCGATCTTCTGGATAGCGATGTGTGATTTTTTCAACCAAATCCTTTTGAACCTGTTGGTCCATCTGGGTGACTAAATCCGTCGGCCCAGTCTTTTTTGAGATCATCAAGTCATCATGGAGATGAAGACGCAAGTAGTCTCCAGCCTCTAAAACGATCTGTTTGGCAAACTCTAATTTATTCTTCAAGAGAAAACCATCCTTCCTCTTTTTGCTTTGCAGCCTGGGTCGCACGATAGAGAGAATAACCGCTCACTTCTTCGAACTCCCGTCCAAGACGCTTTTCTTCTCCGATACTAGGCACGACCTTCTTAAAAGCGCGGTAGGCTTCCATATATTCTTTGGCCTCTACCTTACTTTCATAGGCTTCTTCAACTTTATTGAAAAAAGAAAGCACTGAAGCAAGCTCTTCAGTGCTCCACGATAAGTCCAGTGGGTAACTATAATTTTTTTGCATTCGACATACTTCTTAGTTTATTTCTGCTCTTAGAGTGGCAGAGCGTAACTCTTGTTTGCGATAACTCCGTGGCAAGAAGGCCCGAATTTCATCTTCGTTAAAGCCAATCTGCATGCGTTTGTTATCTAAAATAATCGGTCTCCGCAAGAGACTTGGATTTTCCTCAATCAGACGGATCAAGGCTGAGATAGATAAATCTTCAACATCAACATCCAATTTTTGAAAAATTTTTGAACGAGTTGAAATAATGTCGTCTGTTCCGTTTTCGGTCAAGGCCAATATACTTGTCAACTCCTGTTTGCTCAAAGGACTTGTCATAATATTGTGTTCTTTAAATGGAACATCGTGCTTTTTTAACCAAGCCCGAGCTTTTCGACATGATGTACAACTCGGTGATAAAAATAATGTAATCATGTGGTTCACTTCTTTTTTTATATATAACTATCTGACTCTATTATACAAAAAAAATAGGTGCTTGAAAAGCGCTTTTTTTGATTTCTCGACGATTTTTCTGAATTTCAGTGGAAAAAAGAAATCCCTTTCATTTTTCCCAAGAA
>NZ_KQ969690.1:302892-310191 GCF_001578955.1 Streptococcus parasanguinis | reverse complement strand
CTTTTGTCCCAGCCTCTTGGTCCAGTTTCGTGAAACTGCTTCATCTTCTTCTAGTTGCGCCACTAGTTGATTGATCCCATCGAATTTGACCATTTCTCGTATCTTATCCAACCAATGAATGGTCAAAGTATGGCCATAAATGTCTCCTGTAAAATCAAAGAGATTGACTTCGAAACGAAGCTCTTTCCCATCAAAGGTGACATTTTTCCCGACAGAAGCCATCCCACGGTAGGTCTGCCCTTTAAAATCGACATCAACTACATAAACCCCATCTGATGGTAGATAGGTCCGATCAATCGGTGCTAGATTGGCGGTAGGATAGCCAATGGTGCGGCCACGCGCATCCCCATGCACGACGATTCCCCGACTGGATAAAGGGTGGCCAAGTAGACGGGCAGCTTCTTGGACTCGTCCTTCTAGGACAGCCTGACGAATGCGGGTCGAACTAATCTTTTCCCCCTGATCCAATACAGGAGAAATGACTTCCACTTGACCATCAAAATAATCAGCTAAGTCAGAGGCCGTTTTCTTATCAGAGCCAAAACTATAATCAAATCCAGCAATTAAAACTCGGGCCCTCAAGGCTTTGACAAATTGATCAACAAATTCTTTGGCTGTTTTAGAAGCAAAATCAGTCGTAAAATCAATGAGGAAGAGCTCATCCACTCCTAGTTCGTTTAATTTTTGGAACCGATCCTCAGGGCTCTGCAAATGGAGTAGTAATTCTGGTTGGTAGCGAACAAAGGCTAACTTAGGAGATTCAGGGAAGGTTAACAAAGCGACCTTCAAGCCTTTTTCATCCGCTATCTGACGCGCCTTTTTAAAGAGTTCTTGATGCCCCAGATGCAGGCCATCAAAGTAGCCCAGAACCAAAACTGTCTCATTCTCCAAATGGATCTGGTTAGCAGTAGTAATCATACGAATATTCATGAATTTATTGTAACACACTTTCTGTGAGAAAGACTTTTCGAGGTTTGTAAAGTTCTTCTCTTTTTTCTAAAATGGCTACCAATTTCCCTTGGTAAAAAGCAGCTAACTCTTTGGAATCACTCTCAACTGGAATAAAGCGTCCCACTTGGACTTCGCCAACCTCTTCTACTGTCAGCTCTACTTTTTCCAGATCCCCAGTGCCAATTTCAAGTGGGTGAAGGAAGCTCAAATCTCCTTGGGCTACTTTTTCAGCCACTTCTTCTAAGGTCAGGGCATCATCCAGTGACAAACCGGCAGCACTGGTCCGTGTCAGATGAGACATATGGGCTGCGTAGCCCAGTTTTTGACCCAAATCCACCGACAAGGTCCGGATATAGGTGCCCTTACTGCATTTAACCCGGAAACGAAAACGTGCTAGACTTTCTTCATAGCTAATCTCACTAGTGCGCGTGAATTCATATATGGTTACCTGCCGTACAGGGCGTTCCACTTCTTCTCCTACCCGCGCATATTCATAGAGCTTACGTCCATTGACCTTGACCGCTGAATACATGGGCGGTACCTGCTCAATCTCTCCCACCATCTGGGCAATCATACGATCGACCTCTCCTGCATCTAAAGGGGCTTCCACTGGGGTCCGCTCTACGACTTCCCCACTGGCATCCTCCGTCGTGGTAGAAAATCCTAAAGTGATTTCTCCCTCATAGACCTTGCCTTCATCTTGCATGAATTCGACCATCCGGGTCGCCTTGCCAACTGCAATCGGAAGCACTCCCACCACATCCGGATCCAGCGTTCCCCCATGGCCGATCTTCTTAGTTCCCAGGATTTTTCGCAGTTTAAAAACCACATCATGTGAGGTCATGCCTGCTTCTTTTTTTACATTGATAATTCCGTCCATCTGATTTGCTCTTTCTAACTGTTTGTGTGACCATCCGGGCTACCGACCCTTCATTATACCATGAAACAAAACTTTTTGTCCCTCTTTCCCCCTTCCCATGACCTCCTAAAAAATCCCGTAGCAGATTTCAGACTTTTTAAAACGGGTTTGATACAATAGAAATCGAAAGAAGGTGTAACATATGTTAATGTATGATGTTATTGTGATTGGATTTGGTAAAGCTGGTAAAACACTCGCAGCGAAATTATCAAGCCAAGGTAAAAAAGTCGCTCTGATTGAAAAGAGCAAATCTATGTACGGTGGTACTTGTATCAATATCGCTTGTATTCCCACTAAGACCTTGATTGTTGCCGCAGAAAAAGGCTTGGATTTTGAGCAAGCCATGAAGGAGAAAAATGCGGTCACTACTCGTCTCAATGGCAAGAACTACGCAACTATTGCTGGAACTGGTGTAGACATTATCGATGCAACTGCTCGTTTCCTTTCTAATAAGGTCATCGAAATTCAAGCTGGAGATGAAAAAGAAGAATTGACAGCTGAAACCATTATTATTAATACTGGTGCTGTGCCAACTATTCTTCCAATCCCAGGATTAGCTGAAAGCAAATTTGCTGTGGATTCAACTGGCATTCAACGTTTGGAAAACCTACCTAAACGCCTGGGTGTCCTTGGCGGTGGACCAATCGGATTGGAATTTGCTCATCTCTATAATACCTTGGGCAGCCAAGTAACGGTATTGGATGCTTCTGAAACATTCTTGCCACGGATCGAGCCAAGTATTGCAGCTCTTGCAAAAAGCTACCTTGAAGAAGACGGTATTCAATTCTTGCAAGGCGTTCATACCCAAGAAATCAAAGATGGCCAAAACAGCTTAACGGTTGTCACAGATAAGGGAGACTTCGAGTTTGATATCCTTCTCTACGCAACAGGACGTAAACCAAACACAGCTGGACTTGGTCTTGAAAACACAGATATTCAAGTCACTGATCGTGGAGCGATCCAAGTCAACCGTCATTTAGAAACCAGCGTCACTGGTGTCTTTGCAGTTGGGGATGTCAATGGTGGTCCTCAATTCACCTACATGTCGCTCGATGACTTCCGCATTGTCTTCAACTATCTCACAGGCGATGGTAGCTACAACCTCGAAACTCGTAGAAATTATGCGACAACACTCTTTATTGCTCCTCCACTTGCCCAAGTCGGCTTGACCGAACAAGAAGCACGCGACAAAGGACTTCCAGTTGCCGTTAAAGAATTGCCAGTTGCTGCCATGCCTCGTGGCCATGTCAACGCAGACCTCCGAGGGGCCTTCAAAGCCGTTGTCAACCCAGAAACCAAAGAAATTCTTGGAGCGACGCTCTTTGGAGAAGCTGCAGGCGAACTCATCAACCTGATCACCATGGCCATGGACAACAAGATCCCTTATACTTACATCGCAAAACAAATCTTTACCCACCCAACCATGGCTGAAAACCTAAACGATCTCTTTGCGATTTAACTAACATAAAAAAGCTGGAAAATTCCAGCTTTTTTTAGTTTAAGAATTCACAGACAGCCTCTTGAAATACTTTATTTTCTTCATAAAGAGCATGCCCAGAATGCTTAAGAATGAGGAGTTGACAACCCGAAATCGCTTTTGCTAGTTCCTTGGATCCATCCACACCAATCACATCATCTTCAAGCGCACCAAGGATCAAGGTCGGACACTGAATTTCTTTTAAGGCCTCAAGGCTATCGTGAGTAAGGCAAGACTGAGACTGAATGGCAATTCGTTTCTCATCTTTGATTCGTCCCAAGCGCCCCATAATGTTAGAAAGAAATCGCCACTTTTGGTAGCTCTTTTGCGTATAGGAGTGTTTTGCGATATCCAGCATGAGGTCTCTAAAAGTTCCAGATTGACTAAGCCTTTGCCAATGCTCAATTCGCTCTCTAGCCAGTTGACTAGGCTTCGCTGTTGTCACAGCTAGGATAAGCTTTTGAACCCTTTCTGGAAAATCTGCAGCTAGCCATTGAGCAATCATTCCACCTTGTGAAATCCCCATAACATAAGCGGTATCTAAGTTCAGCGCTTCCATTGCTTCTGCTACATCTGCTGCCATATCCCGCGTCGTATAGCCCTGCCTCAACTCATTAATTCGAGAAAAAACATAGATTTTATAACGCTTAGCAAGTAGGCGATAAGAGAGGGAAAAGAGCTGTGTCTTTCCTTTAACGGTCTGAAGCCCATCCCCCAAGCCTGGTATGATCACCAGAGGTTGATTTCCTTTTCCAAATGTCACATAGTCCATGCTCTTTTCGTTAAAATATAAGGTTTTCCCTTTTGTTGAAGACATTACGTCGTTTCCTCTACTATTTTTTCATGGTTTATTTATCTTGAGTTTTTAAATGCAAGGCAAAGCCGGCAGTCACTTTTTCAAATCCAACTGCCTGATAAAACTGATGTGCAGCATTTCGTTCAGCGGTTAATCCACTATTTAGAGCCAGTGCCTTAACTCCTTCTTTTACCGCTTGTTTTTTCAATTCATCAATTAGCCTACTAGCAATTCCTTGTCGTCTTGTTTCTTTTGCAACTGACAAAGCTAAAATACGATAGTAAGATCCATCTGCTTCAAAAAAGAAGAGCTTTGCATAACCCAAGAAACCTAAAATTTCTCCGTCTCTTTCAGCTAGAAGACAGCCATAATGTGGTTGAGAAAGAATCATTTCTAAACGTCGAGCCAGCTGAGAAGCGGTCGTTGGATAGCCCAAGTCTTTGAATAGAGACAATAGTGCTTCAGCATCTTTTATGGTTGCTTTTCGTATCTGCATAGGAGCCTCCTAGTCTTCATTCAAGGCATCAAACTTAGCCTTCATGGTTGGATTTTTCCGTGTCAATTTTTTAACGGAAACATCATCCAACTTGTTGTTAGCAAGACGAAGTTGATTTTCTGATGTAGTCAAGAACTTCTTAACTTCTTCCATCCGTTTAATAGCCTTGTCAATTTCATCGATGGCCTTGCCAAAGTTGACAGAAGCCGAATTGTAGTTCTTAGCAAAGGCTACCTTAAAGGCATTCAGGTCTTCTTCAAAGTGGGTAATATCAATATTTTGTTCACGAACAAGCGCCAATTCCTGCTTGTATTTAAGGGAATTGAGGGCCGCATTACGCAGAAGCCCAATGATCTGGATAAAGAACTGAGGACGTACGACGTACATTTTCTCATACTCATGACTGACATCGACAATGCCTGTGTTGAAGTAGTCGTTATCTGCCTCAAGCATGGTCACCAAAACCGCATATTCACAGTTCTTTTCTCGACGGTCCTTGTCCAATTCCTTGTAGAAATCCGCGTTCTTATGCTTCTTCTCGGTCTCGTCAGCTTCATTTTTCATCTCGAACATAATGGAGATAATCTCTACCCCATTTTCATCGCACTCGCGGAAGATAAAGTCGCCTTTAGACCCACGTGCAGAGACCTTGTTGTCCTTTTCAAAATAGGCATTTGGAAAGGCAAAACTGCGAACCTTGTTGAATTCACTTTCCGCATACTGTTCCAGACTTTCCCCGATGGCCTTGGTCGACTGTTGGGCCTTGAAGTTCTTATAGAACTCTACTTGCTCATTTGCTGCCTTAAGTTGGGCTTCATAGTTTTGCTTAACAGAAGCTAGGGACAGTTCATTTTCTTTCTCTTGAAGGAGCAATTGGTTTTGTACCTGATCACGCTCCTTCTCCAAATTAGAAAGGGTCTTTTGCAGCTGGTTCTCATGCTCCAAGCGCAAAGTGGCCAACTGATTCTCCAGTGTTTGCACTTCTTTTTCTTTCTCTAGCAGGCTTTGGCTAGCTGTTTGCTCCACCTCTTTTTTGGCCAATTCTTTTTCAGTATCAAACTGTTGAATCTGGTTTTGTAACTGGGCAATTTCTTGATCCTTCTTAGCTAACTTCTCTTGTTGCTCATTAAGGGCCTTTTGCTCAGCTAAAGCCAACTCTTGCCGAATCCGCTCATGAATTTCCTTGTCAAACTCAGCTGTCCGTACCTGTGACAAGAGTTCGCTGTATTGACTTTCATTGACTGTAAAGACTTCCCCACAGTTGGGGCACTTGATTTCGTTCATAGCATGCCTCTTTCTCTATTCTTAGTATATTATATCATGCCACCAGTAAAATCAAAACCAACAAACGAGGCTTGCTCCTACTATTTCCCTAGTTTATGACAGTGAATAGAGTAAATGAGAGAATTTAAGAAAGAAGAACAATGACCATTAAAACTTCCCGCCGTGAGAAAAGCAGTAGAAACAAATTTGTTTCTGCTGCTCGGTAGATTTGAGACGGAAGGCTCAAATCTAAGGTATGGAATCCCAAAGGGAGTCGCTACCGTCCGCCCTCACCTAAGGGAAGTTGATAAAAGGACAAAACCAGCAAGCTTAGCTTACTGGTTTCAGTTTATTTCTTCTCAATTGGCGCGACACTGGCTAAGAGTTTCTTTAGTCCCACTTCTGGGAAGTTGATCTTGAGCTCTTGGGTACTACCACTACCAGATACTTCAAGCACGGTTCCTTCGCCCCACTTCTTGTGAATGGCAATGTCGCCAATGGCCCATGCGACGCTTTCTTTGGCGCTAGAACGGTTGCTATTGCCAAAGGGGAGGCTTGATGACGTGAGAGCACTTGGGGCTGCTTGTCTCTTGCGCTCTTGAAGGGCTTGTGACAGGCTCATGCCTTTTCCAAAGGTCGTTCCGCCTCCATTGCTATAAGAAGCCTTAAAGCTGGTATTAACTGGACGGGCTAATCCCTGATAGGTCAATAAATCCGAGCTAATTTCATTGATAAAACGCGTCGGACGGTTGTAGCTGGTTCGTCCAAAGAGCAAACGTGAGTTGGCATTGGTCAAGAAGAGAACCTTCTCTGCCCGCGTGATCCCCACATATGCCAGACGACGTTCTTCCTCCAATTCATCTGGATCCTCTGCTGCACGACTAAGAGGAAAGACATTTTCTTCCATTCCAATCAAGAAGACGACTGGGAACTCCAATCCCTTTGCTGCATGAAGAGTCATCAAGGTGACTTCTGAAGTTTCTTGGGCCCCATCATCTGTATCGGCAATCAAAGCCAAATCGTTCAAGAAACGACTCAAGGTCTCCACACCTGATTCGTCTTCGACGGTCTCTCCATTTTCATCAAAATTCTTGGTAACAGATAGGAACTCTTGGATATTCTCGATGCGGGCCTGACTTTCCAAGTTCCCCTGATTGGTTAGGGCCGTCATATAACCCGTCTTATCAAGGACTTCTTCGACCAACTCTGTAATGGTCAGCTGGTCCAGTCTTTCTCTCAAATCAAGAATGAGATTGGCAAAGTCCCAGATGGCTTGGGCTGCCTTTCCTTTGATGCCAGAGAGCATGATATTGGCTGAAGCATCCAGGAGTGAGGACTCTTGCATTTGAGCAAAGTCGCGAATCTTATCCACTGTACCTGGCCCGATTCCCCGCTTG
>NZ_KQ969690.1:300969-302701 GCF_001578955.1 Streptococcus parasanguinis | reverse complement strand
TCAAAACTGATATTGTCACTGAGGTTGGCAATCAAGTTCAGATAAGCAATGACATCTCGAATTTCCTTCCGGCTGTAGAACTTGGTGCCCCCTACCATGGTATAGGGAATGTTGGACTTGAGCAGGGCTTCTTCAATGGTCCGGGACTGGGCATTGGTCCGGTAGAGAACGGCAAAATCACGGTGTTTGTAGCCAGCTTCGCGACTAAGCTCTTCAATCGTTTTAGCAACAAAGACTGCTTCATCCTGCTCATCATTAGCCCGATAATAGACAATCTCTTCCCCGTCTTCATTTTGTGTCCAGAGATTCTTCGGACGGCGGTGGCGATTGTTTTTGATGACATCATTGGCTGCTTGCAGGATAGTTTTAGTGGAGCGATAATTTTCCTCTAACAAAACGACCTTGGCATCAGGATAGTCCTTCTCAAAGTCCAGGATATTCTGCATATCCGCTCCCCGCCAGCCATAAATAGACTGGTCAGCATCCCCAACGACACAGATATTTTTAAAGCGTGAAGCCAAGAGTTTGACCAACTGGTATTGGGCATGGTTGGTATCTTGGTACTCATCCACGTGGATGTATTGGAACTTCTGCTGGTAATAGGTCAGCACATCAGGATGCTGATCAAAAAGACGCAAGGTCAGCATGATCAAATCATCGAAGTCCACTGCTTCCGACTGACGGAGTTCTTTTTGGTAAGCCTCATAACACTTGGCGACGATCTGAGTATACATATCTCCCGCCTGGGCAGCATAGGCCACTTCATCGATCAAGTCATTTTTGGCATTGGAAATAGTCCCCAAAATGGTCCGTTCATTCCATTTTTTTGGATCTAAATTCAAGGACTTCAAGATCCGCTTCATCAAGGTCCGCTGCTCACCTGGATCGACAATGGTAAAATTGCGATTGTAGCCAATATGATCCGCATCTCGACGGAGGATGCGCACACACATGGAGTGGAAGGTGGCAATCAAGCAATCTTGGGTAGCTGGATTCAACTGATAAGCCCGCTCCTTCATTTCCCGAGCGGCTTTATTGGTAAAGGTAATGGCCAAAATATTCCAAGGATTGACCATTTTTTCATCGATTAAGTAAGCGATGCGGTGGGTCAAGACACGTGTCTTACCCGAACCAGCTCCCGCCATGATCAAAAGGGGACCTTCTGTCGTTTGGACCGCCTCTGCTTGGCGATCATTCATACCATTCAATAAAGGATTCATCTCATACTCCTCATTCATTCAATCGTTCTATTATACCACAAAAACCGGCCTAGCTTCTTTTAAAAAAGGACTCATTTGAATTTCCCTTCCAAAAACGATATAATAGTAGCTTAAAGAAAACAGGTTCATATCCGAGGTTGTAGGAGGAAATTTTGGAAAAACCATACAGTAACTTAAAACTGGCTGAACGTGGTGCCATCATCAGTATTTTAGCCTATTTACTACTTTCTTCAGCAAAATTAGCTACTGGCCATCTGCTTCACTCCTCTAGTTTGGTAGCCGATGGATTTAACAACTTATCAGATATTATCAGCAATGCTGCCCTGCTCATCGGGATTCGTCTCGCGCGCCAACCAGCTGACCGTGATCACAAGTTTGGTCACTGGAAAATTGAAGATCTAGCTAGTCTAGTCACCTCCATCATTATGTTTTATGTCGGTTTTGATGTCTTACGCGATACCCTCCAAAAGATCTTCAGCAATGAAACAGTTAGCATTGATCCACTCGGTGCT
>NZ_KQ969690.1:299642-300437 GCF_001578955.1 Streptococcus parasanguinis | reverse complement strand
GGTGCTGGTGTCGGAGTGGTTTCAGCCCTTGTCATGCTAGGCGTTTATTTCTACAATCTTCGCTTAGCCAAACGAGCCAAATCAAAAGCCTTAAAAGCAGCCGCAAAAGACAATCTTTCAGACGTCGTCACATCTCTTGGAACGTCGATCGCGATCGCTGCTAGTGCTTTTAACTATCCAATTGTCGATAAGATCGCAGCCATCATCATCACTTTCTTTATCCTCAAAACAGCCTACGATATTTTTATGGAATCTTCCTTTAGTCTTTCAGACGGCTTTGACGATAGCCTCCTCGAAGATTACGAAAAAGCTATTTTAAAACTCCCTAAGATTGCACGTGTGAAATCACAACGCGGACGAACCTACGGAAGCAATATCTATCTGGACGTTGTCTTGGAGATGAATCCCGATCTTTCAGTCTATGAAAGCCATGCGATCACAGAAGAAGTCGAGGATCTTCTGAAAGAAGAATTTGGAGTCTTTGACATTGACGTCCATGTAGAACCTAGCTCAATTCCTGAGGATGAGTTGATCGAAAACGTTGAAAAGAAACTCTTGACCTACGAAAAACGCCTCTATGCTAAGCAAGAGTTTGATACATTGCTAGCGGATAATTATACCTTGATTGACGATACCGGTCACGAACACAACAAGGCAGAATTAATAGAGGCTCTCGCAAGCGACCAAGTTCAATTCCAAAACTTTGAACTGGAGTCCATCAGTCAAAAAACCAAACTTATCCGTTATGAACTAGACGGTCAAATACATACCAGTCTCTGGCGTCGCCACGAAACT
>NZ_KQ969690.1:293732-299270 GCF_001578955.1 Streptococcus parasanguinis | reverse complement strand
AACCTTAGGTTCAAAACTAAGTCATGGAACTTCGTAGAAGTTCGCTGACGTCCGTACTCACCTAAGGAAAGTTTTTAAGATAACTTTGTCTTTAATCTAAAGCTAGGAATCATTTCCTAGCTTTTTTACTTGATGTCGTCTGTTGCTACATCCGTTCCGAACCACTTCTTAGAAATCTTTTGGAATTGGCCCTTTTGATAGAGTTTTACGAAGGCTTCATCAATTTTTTTCTTCAAAGTTTTATCCGCCTTGCGCACTCCTACCGCAAAGGATTCTGTCTCAAACCCGACAGGAAAGACATTGTAGTCTTTTAAAATTCCTTCCGTCTGCAGATAATAGTTGGCATAGACACGGTCGATTAAGAGGCCATCGATCCGATCATTCTGAAGATCGATCAGCGCCTCGTTGAAACTCTGGTATTGGGTAGCCTTTTGATTTTTAACCTTATTTTTTAAGATTTTAGGATTGGCTTCAAAATCCATATAGCCAGACGATCCGGTC
Organism: Streptococcus parasanguinis; assembly: GCF_001578955.1. Classification (GTDB taxonomy): domain Bacteria; phylum Bacillota; class Bacilli; order Lactobacillales; family Streptococcaceae; genus Streptococcus; species Streptococcus parasanguinis_U. Next base: position 298,769 of record NZ_KQ969690.1, on the reverse strand, counting down.
TGGGCACCTAATCGTTTCTCTTTCATCCCATCGACTGATTGGATCCCAGAGGCTTTCTTAGTGACCAAGACTTGTTCATTTTTCATATAGGGCTTGGTAAAAGCAACACTTTCCCGACGTTCATCTGTTGCAGAATAGCCATTCCAGATGGCATCAATGGTCCCATTTTTCAGTTCCGTCTCTTTCATATCCCAATCAATGGGTTGCCAGTTGACATGAATCCCATAAGATTCAAAGACTTGATTGGCCAAATCAATATCAAAACCAGCGTAGCTCCCATCTTTTTGTTCAAAGCCCATGGGAACGAAAGTATTATCAAAACCAATCGTGATGGACTGCTCTTTTTGGTATTTTTGCCAGTTGTCCACTTTAGGATCACTCACTGTCTGTCCACAGGCAGTCAGAAGAACGAGACTAAGGACACCTAGCAACCATGGTATTACTCGTTTCATCCTCTCCTCCTATTTAGGCTCAACCTTGAGAAGAACATCCGCAATTGCTTCTGCAAATGGAATATCATGGGTAACAACGATCTGAGTCATCCCCAGTTCCCGGTTTTGCAAGATTAACTTCTCAACTTCTAATCGCAATTCTGGATCCAAGGCCGAAGTTGGCTCATCATAGCCAATAATTTCTGGATCGATCATCATAGCACGAGCCAATGCCACCCGTTGCTTCTGACCACCAGATAGAGAGAATGGATAAGCATCCGCATGTTGTTCGAGTCCCAAACGCTCCAGTAAGCTCATGGCTTTTTTACTCGCTTCTTCCTTAGTAACATTCATGGTCTTGATAGGGGACAAGATCAGGTTTTCCATGACCGATAAGTGTGGAAATAATTGAAAGTCCTGGAAGACAAAACCAAGAAGATTTCGTTTTTCTAAGGCATCTAGAGGCAAATTTTCACCATTATAGACGATCTGACCAGAATCAATGGTTTCAAGACCAGCTAGCATGCGAAGCAAGGTGGTCTTTCCTCCTCCAGAAGGTCCAACAATGGCAACGATTTGTTTTTCAGGAACGAGAAGATTGAAATCTGATAAGATCTGCTTATCCCCAAACCGTTTCGAAATTTGTTTTAATTCTAACATATGCTTCTCCTCCTATTTATAATATGAAAACTTCTTTTCAACCCGCTTGGCAATGATGGTCACGATCCCAATGAGGATTAAATAAATAGCTCCCGCTAAAAACATGGGTGCTAGACTGGCATCACGATTGGCCGCCGTCCGACTAGCCAGGATCAAATCACTAATTCCCAGAGCATAGACCAAAGAAGTGTCTTTAATCAAGGACATGACTTCATTGAAGACGCTTGGAAGAACAATCTTCACCACCTGAGGTAAAATAATATAGCGAATCGTTTGCCAAGAACTCAATTTTAAGACCTTGGCCGCCTCATACTGCCCTGTCGGAATTGCGACAATTCCTCCACGGAAGATTTCCGCAAAATAGGCTGCATAATTAAGGGTGAAGGCTGTAATAGCCGCAGGCAACCGGTCAATCCGAATCCCAATACTTGGAAGGACGTAATAAATAAAGATCAACTGGAGCAATAGAGGGGTCCCTCGCATGATCCAGATATAAATCGTTAGGAGTCCATGCAGGATCTTTGAGCGCAATTGAAGCAAAAAGGCAACAACGATTCCTAATGGAATCGATAAAATCAATACGAAAGCAAACACTTGCAAGGTGAGGCTTGCTCCCTTTAACAAACTTGGTAAAATTTCCAAAGCATACTGCATAGCATTCTCCTCCTAAAAAATTATTTAATGAACATCTTACCACAAAAATGGAAAAAAAACTAGTTCATCATGATATTTATAAAAAAAAATAGCCTTTCGGCTATTCTTCTACTTTTATAAATCCAAATTTATTAAGAGGATAGAGACGCAGATTCACGACTCCTTCGATCTGATTTTTATGAATATAACCAAACTCACGACTATCTTCTGTATCCCCACGGTTATCATTTAAGACCAGATAAGTATCCGATGGGACACGACCAGCCTTGGTCCCTTTTAACTCTGATAAAAAGAAATCATCCGTATAATACCCATTACTCGTTGGAGCCGCTAAGTGTTTATTCAGCATTTTATTTAGGTAAGGTTCTGGTGTTGCCTGTCCATTCAAATAGAGGACGTCATCTACGTAGCTGACTTCATCGTTTTCTTTGGCAATGACACGTCCAAGGTATTCTTTTCCACCGACCTTGTATAAGACCAGATCACTGCGATCTACCTGAGCATTTCTAGTCGCTACCACAAGATCTCCATTTTTCACAGAAGCATTGGCCATCTTATCATTGATACTAAATGGATGAAATACAAAGATTCGTAATAAGATCAGTGCTAAAACCAGTACAGCGACAATGATGACATTTCTAATTAAATCTCTCCTTGGCATGAATGTCTCCCTTCCTTTTTATTTATTATACCATGTTTTCTGTCTTAAAAAAAGAGAAAGAAATCTTTGGAAGTGATTCTTATCAATAGTCACATCTAGAGAAAAAGCCGTTAGTATAAAGAAAAACCTCGCGGTCAATCCTTTCGGACCAACCAGCAAGGCTTTTAGATATAATTTTCTATTAACGTACTGTACGGATACGCATTGTGTTTGTACGAACAGCTTCTCCAACTGGTACACCAGCAACGATAACGATATCATCACCAGATTTAACAAGACCAGCTTCAACTGCTTTACGTTCAGCAATTTCGAACATATCGTCAGTTGATGAAGGAGCATCTGTCAACATTGGGATAACACCCCAGTTCAACATCAATCCACGTTCAGTCAATTCGTCAAATGTCAATGCCAAGATATCAGCATCTGGACGGTATTTAGAGATTAAACGTGCAGTGTGACCTGTCTTAGTCAATGTTACAACCAATTTGATATCCATTGAGTTTGTAGCATCTTTAACAGCTGAAGCCATAACTTCTGTCTTAGAGTTACGTTCAAATGAATCTGAGTTCAAACGTCCGTATTCTTTAAGAAGAGTTTGAGCGTTCATGTCGATTTTCGCCATTGTAGCTACAGATTCAAGTGGGTATTTACCGTTTGCAGATTCACCTGAAAGCATTGTAGCATCAGTACCATCGATAACAGCGTTGAAGACATCAGATACTTCTGAACGAGTTGCACGTGGTTTTTCAGTCATTGTTTCAAGCATGTTTGTTGCAGTGATAACAACTTTACCAGCAGCATTTACTTTAGAAGTAATCATTTTTTGGTAAACTGGAACCATTTCGAATGGTACTTCGATACCCATGTCACCACGAGCGATCATGATACCATCAGTAACTTCGATGATTTCATCCAAGTTTTCGATACCTTGTTGGTTTTCGATTTTCGCAAACAATTGAACGTGGCTGTTACCAGTTTCTTCACAGATAGCACGAACTTCTTGAACGTCTTTTGCAGTACGTACGAATGAGATCGCGATGAAGTTGATACCTTGTTCCAAACCGAAGCGGATATCGTCGTTATCGCGTTCAGCAAGTGCTGGGAAAGGAATCTTAGTGTTAGGGATGTTTACACCTTTTTGTTTAGCGATGATACCATCGTTTTCAACTTCAACAACAAATTCACGTTTTGCAGCGTCTTTTTCTACAACGCGAAGACCCAATTTACCATCATCAACCAATACTTGGTGTCCAACTTCAACGTCATCAAAGATGTCAAGCGCACCAGCAACGTTCAAAGCAATCACTTCACGAGTTGATTTAATACCTTGTTTTGTAGCAACGCGGATACGTTCACCAGTCTTGTATGAATATTCTTTAGCTTCGCCTTCGAACAATTCAGTACGGATTTCAGGACCTTTTGTATCAAGAAGGTAACCAACTTTTTTACCAGCGATTTCTTCTGCACGTTTAACAGTCGCCATACGTTCACCTTGTTCTTGGTGGTCACCGTGTGAGAAGTTGAAACGGAAAGTGTTAGCACCAGCTTCAATTAATTTAGCAATGTTTTGTGCTGAAGCTTCAACGTCAAGTTTTTCACCCCAGTATCCATCTTCACCAAATTTTTTACCACCACGGATTTCTACCGCAGGACCCAAAGTTGCAACGATTTTTACACGTTTGTTCATGATATATATGACTCCTTTTTAAATATATCTGTCTTTTTAAGACAAGGTTAACGAATTTATGAAATAAAATTAAATTGAAGACAAGCTACGGTTCAACTCGGCAAGACCAAGATCAGCTTTATGTGGATTGTTTACCACAATCTTACCATCTTCTGTCAAGCTAAAGAGGGCTCCTTCTTCTGCTTTACCAAGGATTGGATTTTCCACCATTTTTTCATTACGAATACCAACGGCTACACCACCGATTCCTTGTTTCAACAATTTAACTGCGTGTGCTCCCATACGTGAAGCAAGAACACGGTCACGCGCAGTAGGTGAACCACCACGTTGGATGTGGCCAAGCTCAGTCACACGAAGGTCACTTTCATCACCAGCTTCTTTCAACGCTTTACCAAATTCATCTGCAGACATCACGCCTTCAGCCAAGATAATGATGTTGTGGGTACGACCTTTTGCGTAACCTTCTTTGATACTTTCAACAACGTTCTCGATCTTGAATCCTTCTTCAGGGATGATAATTTCATCCGCACCAGATGCAATCCCTGCCCAAAGAGCGATATCTCCAGCATTACGTCCCATAACTTCAATTACGAAAGTACGGTGGTGACTAGATGAAGTATCACGGATCTTATCGATCGCATCCATTGCAGTTGTGACTGCAGTATCAAAACCAATTGTAAAATCAGTTCCGACGATATCATTGTCGATCGTACCAGGAAGACCAACAGCTGGGAATCCAAGCTCAGTCAAGCGCATCGCACCATGGTAAGAACCATCTCCACCAATAACGACAACACCTTCGATCCCGTGTTTCTTCAATTGCTCGATCCCTTTTAATTGACCTTCGCGTTGTGCGAATTCAGGGTAACGTGCTGAGTGAAGGAAGGTACCACCGCGGGAAATAATATCTCCAACAGATGAGGCATCAAGGGGCTGGATTTTAC
>NZ_KQ969690.1:292261-293712 GCF_001578955.1 Streptococcus parasanguinis | reverse complement strand
CCATTCCTTCTGAAATTGCTTGACGAACAACTGCACGGATGGCAGCGTTCATCCCAGGGGCATCTCCACCACTAGTTAAAACAGCAATACGTTTCATTTCGTTGTTTGCTCCTTTTTTTCTTTTACATTCTACGTAATTATAACACAAAGAAAACTAAAATTCTCGTATTTTTCGCAGTTGTTACCGATAAATCGTTTTCATAACAAGATTCTCTAGTTCAACTTCTAATTCTTTGTTTTTCTGGACTGTATAGCCCTTCAATTGCAAGGTTTTCTTCTCTTCTTCATAGCGTAATATTACAGGATATGGCCCTGGATATTTTTTTAAGATAGAAAGCATCATTTTATCATCTTTATGGTTAGCCAGTTGAATCCAGAATTTCTCATTGGTCGCTAGTTGCGCCTCTGCTAGAATCATCTGCAAGCGCCCATCACGCTCTTGTATCTTCCCTGTCAAGTAATAAAAGCCACCTTCTTTTATCAAGGAGGAAAATCGATTGTAGGTTTCAGGAAAAAGAGTCACATCCAATTTTTTCTTGGTATCACTGACTTGTAAGAAAGCCATGAGATCTCCCGACTTGGTTCGAATCGTTCGAATACTTTGTACCTCAATGAGAATGCGTGCCTGCTCTCCTTGAATGAGTTGAGAAATTGGTTGGATCTCGTAGGGACTCGTTTGCCCAATCGCAACCAATGGGTGGGTACTGAGCCCGATGCCAATAATGGCCTCTTCCTTCTCATATTTTTCAGCCTGGCTAAAGTCTTCCACTTCTGTCCAGGAATAGTTAGAATCCGCAAACAAACTTCCTAGCTCATCAGCAAAGACAAACAAATTCGGCAAATTGTGAAGCACCTTGCGTCTATTTTTTTCAAAAATGTCGAATAATCCAAGCTCCACTAAAGGTGTCAACAGAGGCAATTTATGATACTGATTGGGGAGTCGTAAAATGAAATCTTCGACACTTCCAAAAGGACGATTGTCAATGATCCAATACGCTAAATCTCTTGGGAGTCCCTTGATATTTTTCATTCCCAAGTAGATTTTTCGATCCTGGAACTTATCTCTGTAAGGGATGGTATTGATGGATAATGGTGCGACTTTAAAATCAAACTGGAGAGCATCAGTCAGATAATCGCTGCTTGAATAATTGAGCATGACATCAAAGAAAACATCTGGATAATGGACCTTGAAATAGGCCATCTGAAAAGCCAAGGCAGAATAGGCATAGGCATGGGAACGGTTAAACCCATATCCTGCGAATTTTTCCATGATTGCAAAGACCTCTTTAGCTTTTTCTTCCGTATGACCAAGTTTAAGAGCACCTACAACAAAATCGTCTTCCATCTTATGCATTTCAGCTGCATTTTTTTTACCCATAGCCCGACGTAAAATATCGGCTTTCCCTAGACTAAAGCCTGCAAAACGCTGGGCAACCTGCATCACCTGCTCT
>NZ_KQ969690.1:283161-292241 GCF_001578955.1 Streptococcus parasanguinis | reverse complement strand
CTCTTGGTAGAGCATGATCCCATAAGTGGGCCTTAAGATTTCTTCAATAGCTGGATCTAAAATCTCAACTTTTTCTTGGCCGTGCTTTCTTTTGACGAAATTATCAATGTAATCACTAGCTCCTGGACGATTGAGAGAGGTGGTCGCTACCACTTCTTCGAAATGATTGGGTCTCACTCGTCTCAAGAGGCGAATGGCTCCAGCCTGTTCAAATTGGAAAATCCCCTTGGTATCCCCAGCAGCAAACAAGGCCAAGGTTTCTGGATCTTCTAAATCAATGGCTTCAATCACGATCTCTTCTTGGTACTTTTCATAGACGGCTTCCTTCATTTTTTGAACAAAGGTTAAGTTTCGCAGACCCAAAAAGTCCATCTTCAATAGACCATTGGCTTCAACCGCATGAGCATCGTACTGGGTGACAAACATGTCTTCTCCATACTTGAGAGGAATGTGATCCGTCAAATCCTGGTCACTCATCACAACACCCGCCGCATGGATCGAGGTCTGTCTAGGTTGGCCCTCAATTCTTTTGGCAATTTCAAAGCCACGTTCAAATTCTGCTCGACTATGAATCACTTGTCGAAAAGCTAGATTCTGTTCATACGCTGTCGTCAGTGTATCCCTAAAGCCAATCCGCTTGGTAATGGAGGTTAATTCGTACTCTGGTACCCCAAAACGTTTAAAGACATCTCGAATGGCTTGTTTGGCCCCAAAGGTTGAAAAGGTCACGATCTGAGCTGCATGGTAACTCCCATAACGGTCTCTCACATAACGGATAAATTCTGGACGATAGATATCAGGAATATCAATATCAATATCCGGCATGGTATAGCGCTCCACATTTAAAAAGCGCTCAAACAGGAGGTTCTTCTCCACTGGATCAATCCCTGTAATCTCCAGGGCATAAGCTACCAGTGAGCCTACAGCAGACCCACGCCCCATTCCCATATAATATCCTTGACTTCGTCCGAAACGAAGAAGATCCCAGACAATCAAGAAATAATCATCAAAGCCCATTTGGTGAATAATGTCTAATTCATGATCCAAACGTTCTTGATAGACCGGACTGGTCAAGTTCTTTCGAAGAAGACCCACTTGAGCTAATTCTCTCAATTCCTCAACAGCTGGTTTCTGAGGATTAAAGCGAGGCAATTTCAACTGGGTATCAATGTCGTATTGAATTCCATGTACAAGGTTTTCCAGATTTGTGATGGCTTGAGGAAATCGCTCTGCAAAATCATTCTTTAAATCCTGAGGGGCTTTTAGGACTGTTGTCGGATCAATTGGTCCTGTTTCCGTTAAGCTTTGATTGTCCTTAATGGCTGCTAGCATCTGCATGGCTTCCATATCTCCCGCCTCAAAAAAACGCACAGTATGAAGAGGGAGCACAGGGTGGCTAAACTCTTGGACCGGCGTATCCGCAAAAACTCCGATGAAGTAATCTAGACTAAGCGGCAAGTCTCCACTAGCAAAAGGTGCAGGGACAATGACTGCTACTCCTTCTGTAAGGTGCTTCGCATCCTCCCAATTGCTCTTCCCCATCATTTTGACGGTCGACATCTTCATCAGATTCTGGTAGCCCTTCGTTGACAGAGCGATCATCCGAAACGGAATTGTTTCATTGTCTACCTCTAGTCCAATTTCTAAACCGACCAAGGGGCTGAGCTTGTGGGCCTGACAGGCTTCGATAAATTCATAAGCTCCATACAAATTATCTACATCCATGATTCCCAATGCGTCATACCCCATGCTTTTAGCCACTTGGACATAGTCTTTTATGCTCACAAGGCTTTCCATAAAAGTATAGACTGATTTGGTATCTAGCTGTGCAATCACTGTTTTCTCCTCCCTCACTTGTCTATTTTTGGGACTCTTTTTTGTACAAAAAAACACCACTGCTACACAATGATGTCTCAACAACGGAAGACATGGGATTCGAACCCACGCACGCTTTTACACGCCTACCGCGTTTCCAACACGGCCTCTTAAGCCTCTTGAGTAATCTTCCATGAATAAAAATATGGAGCCGGTGGGAGTCGAACCCACGTCCAAACACCTGCCAGCATATTTGTCTACAACCATAGGTTATGTCTTATTTTAACAGCTACATGACACATAACTCAAGCCCTGTACCTGCGAGTCTATCAATCTCTTATCTAACTCCTAGACAAAGCTAGATCGTATCTCGCTAAAATAAAGACCTGTCATCAAACACGAGCGATTCGAATCGGGTCACGCCTGCTGGTGTTTAGGCAGCTAAAGCGTAAGAATTATTATTTTTTGCAGTTATATTTAACTGGCGTTTTACATCCGCTAGATGAGTTGCAAAATATACCTCATAATGCCTGTCGAATCCGTAACGACCCCAAAACGAGTACAATTAGTATATCAAAATGTAGCTAAAAATGCAAAAGAAAAAAATTGAACAAGAAGGCTTCCACTGGGGAGCTCCTTGCTCAATTTGCTGTTATTATTGAAGATTCAACTTGTACTTGCTGATGTAGTGAATGGTGAAGTACATAGAAACAATCTTAATAACTTCATAAATGAGACCTGGGATGAAGTTTGGTCCAAATTCATCAATATTTCCATAAACCAATGCATATCCGACAGCATATGAATCTTTTAATGGATTGACTGCTGTACCGATGATACTTAACACAATACACAAGAGAAAGAAAAACAGAATAGCCTTCAATCCACGACGATTTTGGAACAGTTGGCCAAGTGCGATTGATACATAAAATAGTAAGATTCCTGAAGCTGTGGTAAAAATCCACCAGATGATAATCCAATAAGCAATAGAATGACTAAAAGCCTCAGCGATAATACTAAATACAGGAGAGAGGTCTTGTCCAATGACAGCGCCCATCACAAGCATTGTGATAAAACCACTAAAAAATAGAAGGAATAGGCAGTAAAGACTCGCTACTAAAGCTCCCACAAATTTAGACAAAATGATCGCATGAGGGCTAGCTGGAAGGGTCCAGGTCAAGTAACCTTCACGTCCGTATAAGTTGGAATAGAAACGACGAATAATAATATAGTAGTTACTAAGATAAAGACCAATGACTCCTCCAAAAATGAGAATCCCAAGAGTCCCCGTTATGATTTGCATACTATCGGTTTCCATATTCACAAAACCGTTTGTAGCACTTCCACCAATAACACCTGTAATCACTGACAAACCAAGTGCGATCAAAGTAATCAACAGATACCATTTACTTGTTGTCTTAAATTCGTATTTTAATAATTTACCTAACATGGAGTCCTCCTAATAAACACGGAATTGATCACGGAAGATCTCATCGATAGATTTTCCGTGTTGATTGCGCAAAACAGTCGTATTTTCATGCAAGAGGATTCTTCCTTGGTTGATGAAAATCGCTTCATCCAAAACTTGCTCAATATCCGCAATCAAGTGAGTAGAAATCAAGACAGAAGAGTTTGGACGTCTGTTTTGAATAATGGTCCGCAAAATATAATCACGCGCTGCTGGGTCGACCCCACCGATTGGTTCATCAAGGACATACAAGTCAGCTTCACGACTCATCACCAAAATCAATTGTACTTTTTCCTTGTTCCCTTTTGAAAGGCTGTTCAATTTTTGATTTGGATGCAAATGCAAATCGTTGAGCAATTGGTAAGCTCGTTGGACATTAAAATCTGAATAAAAATCTTGGAAATAGCTAATAGCATCACTAATTTTTATATTTTCATTCAGATAAGTCGTATCCGGCAAATAGGAAACAACTTTTTTAGAAGCTGGGGATGGTAATTGCCCATGAATATAGATATTTCCAAGGCTTGGTTGCAACAAACCATTAATCAATTTAATGATGGTTGTTTTCCCGCTACCATTAGGCCCCAAAAGGCCAATAATACGGCCAGGTTGGATGTTCAAACTAACATCCATGAGAGCAACTTCATGCCCATAATTCTTTGTCACATGGTCCAAGTAGACCAAAGGATACTGATTCATGTAAATCTCCTTTATTTTCTATTTATGCTATTATACCTTGTCCTCTTGATGATTGCAACTTTATCTGAAAATTTGCTAAGAATTTGAAAATGGTTGTTCAAAAATACAGGTGTAAACAAATCAGAGGTTAGGGAAGCCCCAACCTCTGATTTGTTTTGATGAATAGAATTTTTAACTAATTCCAAGTGCAATCCGTGCATAGCGGCTCATTTTTTCTACCGTCCAAGCAGGATACCAGACCAACTTCACATCCACAGATGTCACTTCTTCTACTTCTGCTAAAACATCATGAATCTGATCTGTCAGAAGATCCGCTAATGGACATCCCATGGTCGTTAGCGTCATATCAATAATGGTCGCTCCAGTTTCACCATCAAAATGGATCTCGTAAACAAGACCTAAATTAACAATGTCAATCCCAAGCTCAGGATCGATTACCTCTTCCAAAGCATTTAAGATTTTATTTTTAATTTCTTCAATTTGCTCAGTTGTATATGCCATATGACACTTCCTTTTTTTGTTATGTTACTCTCGATAGAATTGCTTAGCTCGGGTTAAAAAGATCCACAGGATCTTTTTAATCCTCAATAAAATCACGCAATGGTTTGCTTCTGCTTGGGTGGCGGAGTTTGCGGAGGGCTTTGGCTTCGATCTGACGGATCCGTTCACGGGTCACGTTGAAGACTTTACCCACATCTTCCAAGGTCCGCATTTTTCCATCATCCAAACCGAAACGTAAACGAAGGACGTTTTCTTCACGGTCTGTCAGGGTATCGAGGACTTCATCTAATTGTTCACGTAGAACAACACGAGTGGTGTAGTCTACTGGATTTTCAATCACTTCATCTTCGATGAAATCTCCCAAATGGCTATCGTCTTCTTCCCCGATTGGCGTTTCCAAAGAAACAGGCTCTTGGGCAATCTTCAAGATTTCACGCACCTTATCAGGCGTCATATCCATGCGTTCAGCGATTTGTTCAGGGGTTGGGTCTTGTCCCAATTCTTGCAAGAGATTGCGTTGTTCACGAACCAACTTGTTAATGGTTTCCACCATGTGAACAGGGATCCGAATGGTCCGTGCTTGGTCTGCAATGGCACGAGTGATAGCCTGACGAATCCACCAAGTAGCATAGGTAGAGAACTTGAACCCTTTGGTATAGTCAAACTTATCAACGGCCTTCATCAAGCCCATATTTCCTTCTTGGATCAAATCCAAAAATTGCATTCCACGACCAACGTAACGTTTCGCAATGGATACAACCAAACGAAGGTTGGCTTCTGCAAGACGTTGCTTAGCTTCCAAATCACCTTGTTCCACTAGTATAGCCAATTCTTGTTCTTCTTCATTGGTCAAAAGAGGAACAACCCCAATTTCTTTCAAGTACATCCGTACTGGGTCGTTGACCTTGGCAGAGTTGCTTCCAAGCAATTCCTCATCTGACAATTCTGGCTCTTCTTCATTGTTCAACACACGCGCACTTGGGTTACCATCTTTATCCGTGATCGAAATTCCTGCATCTTGAATGCGTTGCAAAAGATCTTCAATCCCATCTGCATCTAGTGTGAATGGAATAACCAACTTGTCATTAATTTCATCATCTGTTGCAGTTCCACTTTTCTTGTGGCTGCGAATAAACTCTGCAATTTGAACGTCCAATGTTGTAATATCTTTTTGTTCTTTAGCCATTCCTACTCCATTCTTCTTTTTTGAGCGATCAAACGCTCGAGTTCCAATAAAGCTTTTTCCGCATCCCCTGTCGAGGAAGCTTCCTTCACTTTATTTCCAATTTGTTGACTTTCTTTGCGAAGAAGCTCACGATTTCGCGTTTCTTCCACTTCTTCTAATTCACCATCCGCTATCTCTTCTGGCAAATCTTCTTCTAACATCCGGTACCAGGCGTGCTGGACCCCTTCAGGTTGCTCGGACAAATCCTGAGATGTGACTTCTCCATTTTGACAGAGTAATTGGTACAAGATCTGTAACTCCGGTGTGTCAAAGACAAAATCAGGTCGCAAACGGTAATCATTGAGCACCATTGGAAAATCTTTCATCCTACTTAATAAATGATTTTCCGCCTTGATCAAGCGCGTCATCCCACGGTTAGGTAGGAGATCGACTGAAAAATTCGACGTTCTTGATCGTCCACCACTTTGATCCTCCTGCCGTTGATGCAAGCGACTATTATTGACAATCTGCTCAATCTGCAAATAATCAAAGTCTGGCAATAAATCTGCCAACTTATAAATATAGGTGTTTTGCGCTGTGATGGAGCGCGTCTGGGCGATCATCGGTGCCAGCTTCTCGACAAACTCAATCTGTGCCTGCAAGTTCTCAATATACTGGGGTTTCCAGTAGTGCATCAAGAATTCAACCTTACTGATCCGCGAATTCTTCAAGAGGGAAGCTAGATCTTCTGGGGAGGTCTTTTTGAGGTACTCATCGGGATCCATCTGATCAGGGATACGGACGATCTCCAACTCCAGATCCTGCAAGACATCCAAGGCCTTAGCGGTTGCTTCAAGTCCCGCCTTATCCCCATCATAGGTCAGAATGACCTTTTTGGTAAAATGAGACAGGTGCTGGACGTGCTCTGGTGTCAAGGCTGTCCCCATAGAGGCGACTGCATTTTCAACCCCAGCTCGATAAGCCGCAATGACATCCATAAAGCCTTCCATGATATACATTTCATGTTGCTTTTTGGCGCTCGTCTTAGCTTGGTCTAAATGGTAGAGCTCATAACTTTTGTTAAAGAGACGGGTGCTACGACTATTCTTGTACTTGGCTTGATGACTCCCATCGTCCATCTTTTTCCATAACCTACCAGAAAAAGCAATGACACGTCCACTATCATCCGTCAAAGGAAACATAATCCGATCCTGAAAGGCATCAAAAACTGTTCCAGCATCTGAGATTGTGAATAATCCCGAATCGGTAATCACTTTCTCAGAGAACTTCTCAGAGAGATTTCGATAGAGATAATTCCCTTCTGCTGGGGCTAAGCCCAATTGAAAATGTCGGATGACCTCATCCGTCAATCCACGTTCATGCAGATAATTTCGCGCTTCTTCTCCCATCTTTGTCGTCATCAGAATCGCCTGGTAGAACTTACTGGCTTCCTGATGAATCTCATAAAGTTCTTGGTTGGGATTGATAGACGTTGGTTGAGCCGGCCTTGCTTGGTACTGAAGCGCAATACCCGCTTTTTCTGCTACGATCTGGACCGCATCCATAAAAGCCACTCCACGGTATTCCTCAATAAACTTAAAGACATCTCCCGAGCGACCACATCCGAAACAATGGTAAAACTGCTTGTCTTCAACGACATTAAAAGAAGGAGTCTTTTCACCATGAAAAGGACAGAGCCCTAAAAAATTACGGCCAGCCTTGGTCAAAGAAACAACTTCTCCAATAACTTCAACAATGTTTACACTGTTTTTAATTTCTGCAATTAGCTCTTTATCAACCATAAACAGTGCCTCCATTTTACCATAGATTATCACTTTATATTTTATACTAAAAGTTAGTAAAAGTAAATTTTTTCCTACCGATTTCACACATAAAAGAAAAGATTTTCAACCTTTATCACTAATTTTAAAAAATGAGGCATATTCCTTGTCAGTCGAATATTTTTCCGTTATACTATCATAGTAAAAAATTATTATGAAAGGACATATTTAGGATATGTTAAAAGATTTGAAAGCTTTTCTCCTTCGTGGGAATATTGTTGACCTTGCTGTAGCAGTCGTTATCGGAGCTGCATTTGGAGCTATCGTAACATCACTTGTTAACGATATCATCACTCCACTTATTTTGAAACCAGCTATGAAAGCTGCTGGTGTTGATAAGATTGCTAATTTGTCATGGAACGGTGTTGCATACGGTAGCTTCTTGAGCGCTGTGATCAACTTCCTTGTTGTTGGTACTGTTCTTTTCTTCGTAGTGAAAGCTGCTGAAAAAGCTCAAAACCTTGGTAAAAAAGAAGAAGCTGTCGAAGAAGAAGCTCCTGCTCCTACTCAAGAAGAGTTGCTTACTGAAATCCGCGACTTGCTTGCAAACAAATAATCAGATAAAAAGATCCGATCTTCTAGCTAGAAGATCGGTTTTTTTGTCTTTAACGGATGAAAAAAACAAAAAACAGACCGAGGTCTGTTCTTGTATTCAATTAGAATTTTTTACGTTTACGAGCTGCTTCTGATTTACGTTTACGTTTTACAGAAGGTTTTTCATAGAATTCACGTTTGCGTGTTTCTTGAAGAGTACCAGCTTTAGTAACCGCACGTTTGAAACGACGAAGAGCATCGTCAAGAGATTCATTCTTACGTACTACTGTTTTTGACATATTTTTCACTCCCTTCAAGCCTAAAATCTTAATAATTTTATCACACTTTAAGGACGCTGTCAAGATCTTTTGAAACTTTTCTAGCCCTCCTAGCCTTCATGTCATTTCTTTTTCCAACTTTTTCATTCTTCCCATTTTATGATACAATGGAAACAAAGAAAACCCTGAAGGAGATACTATGTCAGAAATTTATGATATTACAATTGTTGGGGGCGGACCAGTTGGTCTGTTTGCTGCTTTTTATGGCAATATGCGCCAAGTAAAAGTCAAACTGATTGATTCCTTACCTCAACTGGGAGGGCAACCAGCTATTCTCTATCCAGAAAAGAGTATCCTCGATGTACCTGGCTTTACCAATTTGACTGGTGAAGAATTGAGCAACCGCTTGATCGAGCAAGTCAAACGGTTTGATACACCGATCTTTCTCAATGAAACTGTAGAGGATATTCGAAAAGAAGGCGACCTCTTCACCATCACTACTTCTCGCCAAGTGCATCAGTCTAAAGCAGTCATTATAGCCATAGGCGGTGGTGCCTTTAAGCCACGCGCCCTTGACATTGAGGGAGCTGAAGACTTTGATAACGTCCACTATCATGTTTCGAACATCCAACAATATGAAGGACAGCAGGTGACCGTCCTTGGTGGTGGAGACTCTGCTGTAGACTGGGCTCTTGCTTTTGACAAGATTGCTCCAACTACGATCATTCATCGTCGGGATAACTTCCGTGCTTTAGAACATAGTGTAGAAGAACTCAAAC
>NZ_KQ969690.1:281903-283013 GCF_001578955.1 Streptococcus parasanguinis | reverse complement strand
ATCTTCTGTTAGCATCAAAACACCATTTGTTCCTAGCCGCTTGATTGGCGAAAATGGTCATGCCACTCATCTTGAAATCACAAAAGTTAAAACCGATGAAACCGAACTCATTCCGATTGATCACTTATTTGTCAACTATGGCTTTAAATCTTCAATCGGAAACTTGAAAGAATGGGGTGTAGAATTGCAACGCCATAAAATCAAGGTGAACCAAAAACAAGAAACCAGCCTTCCTGGAATTTATGCCTGTGGAGACTGCTGCTTCTACGAAGGAAAGATTGATCTCATCGCTACAGGTCTTGGGGAAGCTCCAACAGCTGTAAACAATGCCATCAACTACATCTATCCAGATAAGAAAGTCCAACCAACCCACTCAACTAGTTTATAATAAAAAAAGTTAATCGATTCTGCAAAGAAGTAAAAATGAGTTCCTATTTTTAGTATGAATCAAGAAAATACAAAAACTTTCCGCTGTGAGAAAAGTGCCTGAAACAATACGTTTCAGGCACTCGGGAGTTTTGAGACATTAGGCTCAAAACTAAGTCATGGAACTTCTATGAAGTTCGCTGACGTCCGTACTCACCTAAGGAAAGTTTTTAAAAAGACTTTAACCTCATTATGAAAGGCCTTTGGCCTTTTTTATTTGTCTAAATCGTCTGCGATCTTATTGATCTTACGCAAGCGGTGATTGACACCGCTTTTTGAAATAGGTTGTTGCAAACTATCCGCAATCTGCTGGATGGAATAATCTGGATGGTTCATCCGGATATAGGCAACTTCTTGCAAGTCACTTGGTAAACTACCTAGGCCGACCATATCCACAATTTTACTAATATTATTAATGGTTTTCATGCTAGCAGTAACTGTGCGCTGGATATTGGCCATCTCGGCATTATTGGCCCGATTGAGGTCATTGCGCGTCTCTCTCATGACCTTGATAGACTCAAATTCCTGCATGGCTTGCATGGCCTCTACCACAATTAGAAAATCAATAATATCTTCCGCTCGTTGCAGATAGGTCACCACTCCTTTTTTCCGCTCGATGGTTTTCGCATCTAGTAAAAATCCTTGCATGAGAAGGGCAATTCCTTCTGCGTGGTCTGTATAAAC
>NZ_KQ969690.1:278886-281497 GCF_001578955.1 Streptococcus parasanguinis | reverse complement strand
TGAGAAGGGCAATTCCTTCTGCGTGGTCTGTATAAACAGAATGAATTTCCAACTGGTACTTCCCTTTTTCAGGATCCTTGATAGAACCACTCGACAGAAAGGCCCCCCGAAGATAAGCACGACTAGCTGCTTCATCTTCTAAAACACTAGCATCAATACCTGTTTCAATCCCAAAAAAGGCATCTGCTAAATGCAAGTCAGCAAGAATCTCTTCCACCTTTTCATCCAAGAATACTGTGTAGACACGATTTTTTTTCAAATTGGTTTTTTGGTGGTGGCGAATATCCGATTTGGCCTCATAGAAATGATGCAACAATTCATAGATATGGCGAGCGATCTTGGCATTTTCTGTTGTTACCGAGAGCGTCAAGCCCCCCATTGAAATCCCAAGACTTCCAGACATCTTGATAATGGCAGCCAATTCACTCTTTTCAAATCGCTTGAGAGACAATAATTCTTCTTTTACACGAACCGTAAAACTCATTTTCTCACCTGCACGATCTGCATCAACTCTTCGACTACTTTTTCACCATCATGAAAGGCTCCTCCATTGACCAACTTTAAGAAATCAGAAGAAATCACTTGGGGAACTTGCGAGTGCAACCCCTTAAAATCGTGCTCTACCTGCACCAAGTATTCATCAAATTTATTGCTGTTCATGTAAGCTGCCGGAACCTGATTGATATTGACAAGGACGGTATCGATGAACTTCTCTCCCAAATGTTTATGAAGAACGGCAACGTGGTCACTATCTGTGAAATGCTCGGTTTCTCCTCTTTGGGTCATGATATTACACACATAGGCTACTTGGGCCTTGGTTTCAAGGATGGCTTTCCCAATCTCATCGATCATCAAATTAGGGAGGATCGAGGTAAAGAGCGAACCAGGACCTAAGACGACCATATCACTTTCAAGAATAGCTTCCACCACTTTCTTACTAGCTTTTGGGCGCTCTTGATCAAAGGTATTGGTCACATAGACATGATCAATCATGCCGGTGTAGTTGGCGATGTGGCTTTCTCCTACCACTTCTTTTCCATCTTGAAAGACGGCATGAAGGGTCAAGGGACTATCACTGGAAGGATAGATCTTGCCGGTCGTATGAAAGAATTTAGTTAACAACTGCATGGCATTATAGGTCGAGCCTTGCATCTCTGAAATCCCTGCAATGATCAAGTTTCCCAAAGGGTGTCCGGCCAAAGGGCCATCATCGTCTGCAAAGCGGTATTGAAAGACCTTCTCATAAAAACGAGGCATATCTGACATGGCAACCAGCACATTTCGAAGATCTCCAGGTGGTGTCAATTTTTGGATGTTCTTCCGCAATTCACCTGAACTCCCACCATCATCTGCAACGGTTACAATAGCAGTAATATCGACCGGTTTCTTTCTCAGACTATCGAGAATAACAGAAATCCCTGTTCCTCCTCCAATAACGGTTACTTTAGGTTTTCTCATGAGCGATTCACCGTTTCTTTCCGTCTGTCCTTGTCTCTATGACTGCAATTGACCTGCCAATTTTTTTCTAAATCATGCGCTAAGCGCTCTGCAAAGGCTACTGAACGGTGTTGCCCACCGGTACAGCCCATAGCGATGGTGAGAACGGATTTACCTTCTCGTTTATAAGACGGTAAAATAGGAACGATCAAGTCATGGAGGTGACGATAAAAGTCCTCTGATTCAGGGTGATCCATGACGTAATCATAGACAGCTGGATCTTGACCGGTTAAATTCCGAAGTTCCAATTTATAGTAGGGGTTTGGAAGGAAACGCACGTCAAAGACAAGGTCAGCATCGATCGGAAGGCCATATTTAAACCCAAATGACATGACCTCAACCCGAAAATCTGGTTGATTGTCTTGACTGGCAAATTGTTCTGCGATCGTTTTTCTCAGATTACGAGGCGTCAACTCAGTCGTATCCACCACATTTTGACTGATATTTTTTAATGGTGATAAGAGTTCGCGCTCTAGGGTAATCCCATCTAAGACACGGCCATCTGCCGCTAGTGGGTGACTACGACGAGTTTCCTTGTATCGTGCTACCAACTCACTGTCCGTAGCATCCAAGAACAAGACCTTGAAATCCAGGTCTTCTTGGTTGTCCAATTCATCCAAAATGGTGCGAATTTCATTGAAAAAAGAACGGCTCCGCATGTCCACAACAACGGCTAATTTATTGTTATCGGGACTGTGGCGCATGAGCTCAATAAATTTCAGCAAGAGCGCCGGTGGCATATTATCGATGGTAAAGTAACCCAAATCCTCAAACGATTGGATGGCGACGGTCTTGCCCGCACCGCTCATCCCTGTTACCATGACCAGTTGAATCTTACTTTCTGTCATTTTCTCCTCCCATAAATAAAACAGAGTGGCCTACAGTTTCCTGCTCTCCACTCTGTCTTTTAGTCTTTGAATGGTTATTAGGCTTTGATTTCCGCAATAACTTCAATTTCAACCTTCACATCACGTGGCAGGCGTGCTACTTCAACAGCAGACCGAGCTGGAAACTCTGTGGTAAAGACTGTTTTATAAACCTCATTAAAAGGTACAAAGTCATTCATATCACTTAAGAAACAAGTGGTTTTCACCACGTGGTTAAAGTCTGTACC
>NZ_KQ969690.1:276549-278589 GCF_001578955.1 Streptococcus parasanguinis | reverse complement strand
CCCCAATGTTCTTTAAGACTTGCTCTGTTTGTTCTTGGATGGTTTCGCCAATGATTTCGCCTGTTTCAGGTGACAAGGGAACTTGTCCACTTGCAAAGAGAAGATTCCCTACGATTTTCCCTTGAACATAAGGTCCAATTGCTGCGGGTGCTTTATCTGTATGAATTGTTTTTGCCATAGTATTCTCCAAGTCTATTTACTTCTGCTGGTTTTCTTTTGCTAATTTTTCCCTTTGTAAACGCAATTTTCGCTTAGGATTTAGCGTATTAAAGAGTTCTTCTAGTTTTTCAGCATTCCAAACATCGGCTGCTGAAACAAAATTTCCATTTTCATCTCGAAAAGATATTGGTTTATCTCCCACTGAAAAAGCCTCACTTCTTATTTGGAATCCTTGATCCACTCGGGATCTATCCTAATCCACAAACTCAAATTCAAATTTACCGATCCGGACGATATCGCCATCTTTTGCCCCACGCGCACGAAGGGCTTCATCAACACCCATGCCACGCAATTGACGAGCAAATTTCATGACCGCTTCATCACGATCGAAATTCGTCATATTGAAGAGTTTTTCAAGTTTTTCACCAGACAAGACCCAAGCAGCATCGTCATCCCGACTGATGTCAAAGGCTGGCTGGTCTTCATCAAAGCCATAGTAGACTTCTTCTTGGGCCATTTCGTCTTCTGAATACAAGAGGAATTCTGGCGTTTTGTCTAACAATTCTGCCGTTGCTTCTAACAAGTTGTCCAAACCTTGATGCGCCAAACTAGAGATCGGGAAGATCTGTGGCAATTCATCAAACTCATCGTAATTGGCTGCCAATTTCTTCTTGAATTCTTTCAAGTTTTCTTGGCTCTCTGGCATATCCATCTTATTTGCCACGATAATCTGAGGACGTTCCAGCAAACGAAGATTGTAGGTTTCAAGCTCTTTATTAATTTGAACATAGTCTTCATAAGGGTCGCGTCCTTCACTCGCTGACATATCAATAACATGCAAGATAACACGGGTGCGCTCGATGTGGCGAAGGAACTGGGTTCCTAGTCCGACTCCTTGGCTAGCTCCTTCAATCAATCCAGGAAGGTCTGCGACTGCAAACGATTCACCTGATGGCGTCCGAACCATGCCCAAGTTTGGAACGATGGTTGTGAAATGATAAGCTCCAATCTTTGGTTTGGCTGAAGTGATGACACTAAGAAGAGTTGATTTCCCTACTGATGGGAAGCCAACCAAACCAACGTCTGCCAAGACCTTGAGCTCTAATTCGAGTTCGCGTTCCTGACCAGGTTCCCCGTTCTCAGAAATCTCTGGAGCTGGATTTTTAGGAGTAGCAAAACGAATATTTCCACGTCCGCCACGGCCACCGTGGGCGACAATGTACTCTTGTCCATTTTCAACTAGGTCTGTAATGACCTTACCAGTCTCTGCATCTCGGACGGTCGTTCCTTGAGGGACTCGTACATAGAGATCTTCTGCTCCCCGTCCGTGCATCCCTTTGGTCATTCCTTTTTCCCCATTTTGGGCTTTGAAATGCCGGTTATAACGGAAGTCCATCAAGGTACGCAAGCCTTCGTCTACTACGAAGATGACATTGCCACCACGACCCCCATCACCACCCCAAGGTCCGCCATTAGGGACATATTTTTCGCGGCGAAAGGCCACCATGCCATCGCCACCATTTCCAGCCTTGACCTTAATCTTGGCTGTATCTAAAAACATACTCATAAATAGATGATTTCCTTTATTTCTGTGTGCGTCTTAGTAAGAAAGAGCACCAATTGCGGTTGCAAAGATTGCACCAACGGTGACAATCAACATAATCACAATGACCACCATCGTGATCATTTCAAATGGTGTTTTTTTACGTTTTCCGTTATCTCCAAAAGCCACTTCTAATACCTCGATTACTATAAATTCATTAGCCCTATTTTACCACGAAATAGGGGATTTTTCAAATCGAGCCTACACAAAAGAGAGTGGGACAGAAATCGGTCATTCGTTAGATTTCGATTTCGTCGTCCCACCTCCGCACAGTTGAG
>NZ_KQ969690.1:275475-275996 GCF_001578955.1 Streptococcus parasanguinis | reverse complement strand
AAGAACTTTTTTCTTACCAGGTTTTGGTGCTTCTTCTTTAACAGAAGATGAAGATGATTTCAATGAAGAACTTGATGTGGATGTTGAGTTCGATGTAGAACCAGAACTCGTTGAAGATGATGAACTTGATGATGAACTAGAACTCGTTGAAGATGATGAACTTGATGATGAACTAGAACTTGATGAGGATGATGAGCTTGATGATGAACTAGAACTTGATGAGGAGGTTGAGCTAGGTGTCGGTGGTGTTTGTTCTTTCTCACCTAATCCCTCTCCGGTTCCTGATTCCAATCTCAATTCACGGGTTAAACTACGCGGTGCTGGGAAATTGGTTGCTGTCCATGTTAACGTATTATGGACAATATCACCGACTTTCGTTCCAGGAGCTACTTTTGTAGAATATTCAATATACATTGGCCAATTGTAGTTATCACCAAATTCAATTGTAAAACCAGTGGTCTTTCCATCTGCATTCTTATTGAAAACAGCTTTTTTAGTAAAGTTATCCAGAACTGGAAGAC
>NZ_KQ969690.1:273657-275275 GCF_001578955.1 Streptococcus parasanguinis | reverse complement strand
TCTCCAAATTGGTCTTTAATGACCATTCCACGAAGCATATCTTGGCGAGCATTTAAGAGAATCCGCCATTTGATAATGGTTGGATCAGACTTATCTTGGTAACCGTATTTCATCTCATAGTCTCCAGCTTCTCCAGCTGTTTTTTCATAATTCAATGAAAAATCTGTATTTCCTAGTTTAAACTGGATTGGAGATGTTTTTGTAACTACTTCTGAGTCTACTTTTACATCAAAATGAAGAGCAACTCGTTTGTTGAGTGGATGAGATGCGAAATAATCATTAAAGGTGACAGTTACTGTTTTCTTTGCTGTATCAACGACCGCTTTCCCCACAGTTTGGCCATTTGATTGACCTTCTTCGAGAACATTGAATTCCAATGCTGTGTAGAGGGCTAATTCTTTTGGCAAACTAAGAATTAAGGTATCACCAGCTTGAATAGTTTGCGAATCTGGAAAGGCTAAATAAATACTTGCTGACAATTTTTCATTTGTCAACACCTTGCTTCCATTTGTTAGCGTGTTACCGTCTTTCGTTAGACGTGCTGTCTGTGTATATGATGAGACTTCTGCAGCATGTATTGTTTTAGTCAAACCAGCTGTGAATAGAATCGTTAGCACCAAGGCAAGTGCCCATACAATTTGACGAACCTGTTTCATATATACCTCCTCTGCTCGCCTATTTGCGAGCCATGTTTTTTACAAGGTTAAAGTCCGATTTCTGCTTGAACAACTGCAGCAATGGTATCTACATAGTAGTCCACTTCTTCATGGGTAGGTGCTTCTGCCATCACACGAAGGAGAGGTTCAGTTCCACTTGGACGCACGAGGATGCGGCCATTTCCTACCATTTCCGCTTCCATTTTTTCAATGATTTCACGAATGGCAGGCACTTCCATCGCCTTGTCTTTCATGCTATTTTCAACCCGGATATTGACCAGTTTTTGTGGATAAATGGTTACTTCAATAGCCAATTCAGATAATTTCTTGCCGGTTTCTTGCATGATTTTTGTCAATTGAACGCCTGTTAATTGACCATCACCTGTTGTGTTGTAATCCATGATGACGACGTGACCGGATTGTTCACCACCAAGATTGTATCCTGATTTGCGCATTTCTTCGACCACATAACGATCTCCAACAGCTGTGATTTCTTTTTGAATCCCCTTCGCATCCAATGCCTTGTGGAAGCCGAGATTAGACATGACGGTTGTGACGATCGTATTTTTTTCGAGCAAGCCTTTGCTTGAAAGATAAGAACCGATGATGTACATGATCTTATCTCCGTCTACAATCTCTCCATTTTCATCAACAGCAATCAAGCGATCGCTGTCTCCGTCAAAGGCAAGACCAATCGCTGCACCTACTTCTTTCACCTTCTCTTGCAAATGCTCTGGGTGAGTAGAACCAACCCCATCATTGATGTTCAAACCATCTGGGTTTTCACCGATGACGGTCAATTGAGCTCCCAAATCTGCAAAGATTTGACGGGCACTAGTAGAGGCTGCACCATTTGCTGTATCTAAGACTACGTGCATACCCTCGAGTTGGACACCTGTCGATACAAGGAATTCTTGATACTTACGCAAGCCTTCCGGATATTCCATGACCGTTCCTAAACC
>NZ_KQ969690.1:272421-273637 GCF_001578955.1 Streptococcus parasanguinis | reverse complement strand
CATGACCGTTCCTAAACCTTGGGCACTTGGACGTGGAAGCGTATCTTCAGCCGCATCAAGCAAGGCTTCAATTTCAAGTTCGCGATCGTCATCCAATTTGAAACCATCACCACCAAAGAATTTGATGCCATTGTCCAAGGCTGGATTGTGGCTAGCAGAAATCATCACTCCGGCGCTGGCTTTTTCCGTACGAACTAGATAAGCAACACCTGGTGTTGCAATCACACCCAACTTGTAGACACGAATCCCAACAGATAAGAGGCCAGCAATTAAGGCATGCTCTAACATTTCACCAGAAATACGCGTATCACGTCCAACAAATACCAAGGGTGTTTCTTCTTCATGTTGGCTCAAGACATAGCCACCGAAACGGCCTAGTTTAAAAGCCAATTCTGGCGTTAATTCTACATTTGCTTCTCCACGGACACCGTCCGTCCCAAAATATTTACCCATTCTTCATTACCTTTTTTACTTTCTAATTACTTGAACTGGAGGAGGTCGACGACGAGCTGCTTGAGCTTGACGTAGACGAGCTACTCTTTGTGGTCACTTGAATCCGTGTTTCACTCGGCTTGACCAGACCTGGTAGAACATTTCCTTGGGCATCTACTGCATTTAAGGAAATAGTTCCGCTATAATTTCCACTAATGATCTCACTGGATGGGAAGACCGCTTGGACATGATCAATGCGACTCAAGGTTTCTTGATCGCTGGTCACTTCTACCTTGGTGGTTTCAAGAGAAATATCCGAAACCGTTATTCCATCCACAATTTGATTGTCCGGGATCGTAGCCCTGACCGAAAACGATTTTTTCGCTTTCTTCCCGATTTTTACAGAAACTTTCTGAGGCTCTACGGTTGCGGTCAAACCAGCCGGAAGATCTTCTACAATCAACGGTACTTCGACGGTACCTTCCTTGGCCTTACGAAGATCCGCTACCACGCGAAATTTTCGTGTTCCCGGTTGCATTTCACTTGCTAGAGCGACCCGGTTTGAACCCTTTAGAAAGACCGTTACCTCTGATGTCAACCCACTGACAAAGTATGTCTTGTCATTGTACTTGGCATCAATTGGAATATTGGTCAAGGTATTGGTGTAGGTCTCTGAACTCACTTGTCTTGCGCTACTATTATTTTGAAAATTAAAGGAAGACGCATTGATAAACAAGATAAAGGACAATAAGACGGAGGCGAAAACATAAAGAAATTCTTTTTT
>NZ_KQ969690.1:263502-272218 GCF_001578955.1 Streptococcus parasanguinis | reverse complement strand
TCTCATTTTGTCACCCTCCCAAAAAGACGCTCTTTCCAACTAATCGTTTTATTCTCTTCAGGAACCAAGAAGGCTCTCAATTCTGCCTCGAACTCTTCTAAAGTTAAATCGTGTCGGAAAGTTCCATTATAGGTCACAGAGATCCCGCCCGTTTCTTCTGATACCACAAAGGTAAAGGCATCCGAAACTTCAGACAAACCAATGGCTGCGCGGTGACGCGTTCCGAACTCTTTTGAAATTCCAGTGTTTTCGGTCAAGGGCAGGTAGGCACAAGAAACAGCGATTTTATCATTGCGGACAATGACGGCTCCATCGTGCAGAGGAGTATTAGGAATGAAGATATTAATCAGCAATTCTCCTGAAATTTCCGCATCTAGTGGAATCCCTGTGGAAATGTATTCCTGAAGGGTTCTGGCCCCTTGAATAGCTACCAAAGCACCAATCTTACGTGGGCTCATATAAGCCACTGCCTTAACATAGGCCTGTACCATTTTCTCTTCCTGACTGACTTCACTCGTCGTAAAAAATTCTGTCGCCCGACCTAAACGCTCTAAGCCAATCCGAATTTCAGGGGAGAAAATCACAACCAGCGCGATAACCCCATAGGTAATCACTTGATTGATCAGCCAAGAAATAGTCGTTAAACCCAAAAAATTGGCTAAAAATTGAGCCAAGAAAAAGATAATGACCCCACGCACCAAAATCATGATCTTGGTCCCGACGATGGCTTTGATCAAAAAATACAGCAACCAAGCCACCAGGGCAATATCGATGATATTGATAATAACACTCCACCAATTTGGGAACAAACTGGTCCAAAATTGTGGATTTGAAAACTGTTGAATATTCATATTCTCATACCTACCACTTCTCTAAAAGACATCATCTTATTATAACACGTTTCAACAGATTTTTCTGTAACCTTCTGATGCTTTTTATGATAAAATATGATTTATGAAGATAAATACAACCTTGGGCCTTCTGGCAGGAAAGCTTTCCGGCTCTATTCTAGAAAAGATGGGGCGGGGATCAACCCTACCAGGTAAAGTAGCCCTCAAATTTGATAAAGATATTCTCAGTCAACTGGCAAAAAACTATGAGATTGTTGTGATTACAGGGACAAATGGAAAAACCCTGACCACTGCGCTAACCGTAGGTATTCTCCAAGAAGCTTTTGGACCTATTTTGACCAATCCAAGTGGGGCCAATATGATCTCTGGGATTACAACGACCTTCTTACGTGCTAAGCATTCGAAAGCAAATCGACCGATTGCGGTACTTGAAATTGACGAGGCCAGCCTCTCTCGGATTTGTGATTATATTAAGCCCAGCCTTTTTGTGGTCACTAATATTTTCCGGGACCAGATGGACCGCTATGGAGAGATCTATACGACCTACCAAATGATTTTGGATGCTATTCACAAGGTCCCAACTGCAACAGTCTTGTTAAATGGTGATAGTCCGCTCTTTAATAGTCAGACCTTATCCAATCCGATCCAATATTATGGATTTGATACTGACAAATCAGAGCCACAACTAGCTCATTACAATACGGAAGGAATCCTCTGTCCGCATTGCCACAACATCCTCCAGTACAAGCTCAATACCTATGCTAATCTTGGGGATTATATCTGTGAGCACTGTGGTTTCCACAGGCCTTCTCTGACTTATGCCGTATCGGATCTCCTCTCATTAACCCAGCGCTCTTCCCAATTCCGGATCCAAGGGCAAGATTACCACATCAATATCGGTGGTCTCTACAACATCTATAATGCCTTAGCAGCTGTTTCCGTTGCTGGATTCTTTGGGGTTCAACCTGAAGTGATAAAGCAAGGATTTGATCGCAGTCGCGCTGTCTTTGGTCGCCAGGAAACCTTTAAGATTGGGGATAAGGAATGTACCCTAGTCCTGATTAAAAATCCGGTTGGTGCGACCCAAGCCATTGAAATGATCAAACTAGCCCCTTATCCCTTTAGCTTGTCGGTTCTCCTCAATGCGAATTATGCAGATGGGATTGATACCAGCTGGATTTGGGATGCCGACTTCGAGCAAATCACTCAGATGGACATTCCAGAGATCAACGCTGGCGGGGTGCGCCACTCTGAGATTGCTCGGCGACTTCGGGTCACTGGCTATCCTGCTGATCAGATCACAGAAATGGCTGAATTAAAAGAGGTTTTCCAACGCATCCAGCAACAAGAAACCCCTCACGCTTACATTTTAGCCACTTATACGGCCATGCTTGAATTCCGTGAGATTTTGGCCCAAGAACACCTGATTGAAAAGGAGATGCACTAATGACTTATACTTCTCTAGAATCTTCTGATCAGGCACAGTATCCTTACAGCCTGCGCATTGCCCATCTCTATGGCAACTTAATGAATACCTACGGGGACAATGGGAATATCCTCATGCTCAAGTACGTTGCAGAAAAACTTGGAGCCCATGTCACAGTGGATATCATCTCTCTCAAAGACCGGTTCGACCCTGATGCCTATGATATCGCCTTTTTCGGTGGAGGACAAGACTACGAACAGACCATTGTATCAGAAGATCTACCAGATAAAAAAGAAGACCTCGAGCGCTTTATTGATGAAGATGGTGTGATCCTTGCTATCTGTGGTGGCTTTCAGCTTCTAGGCCAGTACTACATTGAAGCTTCTGGCAAACGCATTGAAGGGCTCGGTATTATGGGCCACTATACGCTCAATCAAGTCAACAACCGCTATATTGGTGACATCAAAATCCATAACGAAGAATTTAACGAAACCTATTATGGTTTTGAGAACCACCAAGGTCGGACCTTCTTGGCAGAGGATGAAAAACCGCTGGGTAAGGTCGTCTATGGAAATGGGAACAACAAAGAAGATGGGTGCGAAGGGGTTCATTACAAGAACGTCTTTGGCAGCTACTTCCACGGTCCTATCTTGTCCCGAAATGCCAATTTGGCCTATCGCCTAGTGAGCACTGCCTTAAAAAATAAATATGGCAAGGACCTTTCCCTACCGGCTTATGAGGAGATTCTAAGTCTAGAGCAGCCGGAAGAATACGCTGATGTGAAAAGCAAGGCACCGACTGAACAATAAGGAGATAATGATGAACAAAAATAATCTACACTACATTGCTTTATTACTTTTAATTTTATTGATTGCTGGTATTTCCCTTGCAAACATGCAATCAGTCACTGTGAATTTCCTCTTGGTCCAATTTAAATTGCCCTTGATCATTCTGATCTTGCTCTGTGTCCTCTTGGGTGCATTTGTCATGACCTTGGTTAATTTTTCAAAGGGCTTCTCCCTAAAAAAAGAACTCAAGAGCACTCAAAAGCAACTGGAGGAAGAAAAGAAAGAAGTTAAAATAGAAGAAAAAAATAACAACTAAAAAAGCACCGAACGGTGCTTTTTTCATGCTTTTCTAATGACTTTTTGCATGCAATTTTTTTGCGACTACTTGTGCTAATAGTGAAAAGAGAATAACTCCAGCACCAATGAAAAGAAAAGATACCATGCGGACACTTGGTAACCAGGTCATCAAGCCTTTAGCCACAGGCATAAAGAGAATGGCTAATGTAAAAATGGTGCTTAAGACCCTGCCCAGATAGTCTCCTTCCACCTTTGTTTGCACTTGGGTAAAAAAGTGAATATTAAAAATCGTCATGAAGAGTTCACAGACTAAATTTCCAGAATAGGTAAGAAGGTGAGGAAGGGGCAAGCCCATCATGAAAACTCCCACTCCTGTTAAAATCAATAAGAAGAGAAGCATCTCCATGCTTGATTTAAATTTATTGGCAATCAAGGCTCCGATGATGGAGCCAATAGCCCCCAAGGTTAAGATGGTTGCATAAGCGCCCTTGACCCCGTAAAGGCGATTGGAAAAGGGAAGTAAAAACTCAAAAGCCGCAAAAAAGAAATTGACGCTGGAAGCCACCAATAGAAGGAAGAAAATCTCTTTCTGATGCCAGATATAGTGCAGTCCATCCTTGATATCCGAAAAAATATCTTTTCCCGTAAACCGTTTCTTTTCTTGAACTTTGGCTTCTTCTTTGGGAAGGAATGCCACTAGGACAAAGGCGATGAAAAAGGTCAGTGCATCCAGTAAGAGGGTCGCATGGAGACTGGCAAATTGTAAAACAAGGAAAGAGAACACAGGTGAGCTAACACCAACAACCTGTAAGACCAGCTCCAAGCTGGCATTATAGGTCACAATCTCGTCCTTCTCTACGACCTCAGTGATAATGGCTTTGTTGGCCGTACGAGAAAATGCAAAGGCAATGGCCTGAACAATATTGGCAACAATCAGGGCTGCAATCATCCAACGATCGTTCCTGATAAAAGAAATGCCCAAACAAAGGAGACCACAAACCAAGTCGGTTGTCATCAAAATCTTGCGTCGGGAAAAACGGTCTGAGATCACGCCACCAAATGGATTGACTAGAATGGAGGTGACAAGTTCAGAAATCTGATAAATCCCTAATACCGTCTTTCCCACCGTCCCCATCGAGGCCAGCCAAACACTATTCCCATAATCATAGAGCATATTTCCCATTCGATTGATTGCCCCACGAGCAATCAGCTGGATAGCATGTCGATTCATAAAAAACCTCCTTCATTTTCTGAAACTATTGTATCAGTTCATGAAAGAGGTTTTCATTTTGTCCCCTATTTGGGAAAATTAATGCTTTACAAATTTATCGAAGGATGCCTACTGTTCTTTTGATTGAAGCTGCTTAGCTACTAGCTGAGCCAAGAGTGAAAAGAGAATAACCCCAGCTCCAATCAAGAGAAATGATTCCATACGGACGCTTGGCAACCAAGTCATCAACCCTTTGGCGATGGGCATAAAGAGAACAGCCAAGGTATAAATTGTGCTCAATACTCTACCTAGATAATCATCTTCCACCTTGGTTTGTACTTGGGAAAAAACGTGGATGTCGAAAATGGTCACCAAAAATTCACAGACCAGATTTCCTGAAAAGGAAAGATAAGGTGGAAGGGGCAAGCCCATTATGAACACTCCTATCCCTGCCAAAAGCAGTAAAAACAGGAGAATTCTCATACTTGATTTCATTTTATTGGCAACAAGTGCTCCTAGAATAGATCCAATAGCTCCCAGCGTTAAAATGGTCGCATAAGCTCCTTTAACCCCGTATAGACGATTCGAGAAGGGAAGTAAAAACTCAAAAGCTGCAAAAAAGAAATTGACGCTAGAAGCCACTAATAAGAGAAAGAAAATCTCTTTCTGATGCCAGATATAGTCTAACCCATCCTTGATATCAGAAAAAATATCTTTCCCGGTAAACTGTTTCCTCTCTTGCACCTTAGCTTCTTCTTTCGGAAGGAAAGCCACTAGAACAAAGGCAATGAAAAAGGTCAGCGCATCCAGTAAGAGGGTCGCATGAAGACTGGCAAATTGTAGAACTAGGAAAGAAAAAACAGGTGAACTGACACTAACAACCTGTAAGACCAACTCCAAGTGAGCATTATAGGTTACAATCTCTTCTTTCTCCACAACTTCTGTGATAATAGCTTTATTGGCAGGTCGAGAAAAACCAAAGGCAATGGCCTGAACAATATTGGCAAAAATAAGAGCCGCAATCATCAAGCTATCATTTGTGATAAAAGAAATCGCCAAAC
This sequence comes from Streptococcus parasanguinis, assembly GCF_001578955.1. GTDB lineage: Bacteria > Bacillota > Bacilli > Lactobacillales > Streptococcaceae > Streptococcus > Streptococcus parasanguinis_U. The sequence goes on along the minus strand of NZ_KQ969690.1, from coordinate 266,585 downwards.
AAAGGAGTCCACAAACCAGGTCGGTCGTCATCAAAATCTTGCGACGAGAAAAACGGTCTGAAATCACTCCTCCAAAAGGATTCACGAGAATCCCTGTCACTAACTCAGAAATCTGATAGATCCCTAATACCGTCTTTCCTATAGTCCCCATCGAGGCCAGCCAGACACTATTCCCATAGTCATAGAGCATATTTCCAATTTTGTTAATCGCTCCACGACTAATTAATTGGACCGCATGTCGGTTCATAAAATCTCCTTTATCTCTGTCCTATTTAGGAACATTCATCTATTACAAATTTATCAAAGTGTTCTTGATAATAGGCCACCTGCTCTGGCAGTCCCAGCACATCAAAAATATGCATGGCTTCCTGCATTTGCTGCCGGCCTTCTTCTGTTTGCCCCTTCTGATACAGGGCAAATCCCTTGAGATAATGAAAGATATTGCGTTCGTAGAGCTTGATGCTCTTCCCGATAATCTTTTCTACATAGGCTTCAAAATAACTGGCATTTTCAAAAGAACGATGTTCTAAACAATGCTGGTAACAATTCAGGGCCAGAATTAAGACCAATTTTCGATGGCGACCAATTTCTTTGTAGAAATCTTCACGCTCCATCACTTCTCTCCCAAGGCGAGCAACATAGTCCACATCATAAAAGCTGTAGAGATTGCCAAAGAGGATCAACTCATACATGGTCCACTCTTCCGTTTGAAAGAGATAATCCGCCACCTTATCCAGATCACGCTGCTTCATGGTGTAGCTGGCATCTCTCTGGCAAATCAGACCTTGTAGCAGGATCCAGTTCAGCTCAAAATAGAGAGGATTGGTGGAATGTTTGGCTTTTTCAAGTTGTTCTCTTTGAAGCTTTTTAAAACCTGCAATATCATTTGAGTAGTAAAGCGGAATAATCTGAGCCATTAAGGCGACATGCTCATGGTGTTGAAAATTTCTGGCCTTATCCATAAAATTCTCAATTGTCACATGGATATTGTCCAAAATGTCAAAGAAGCGAGAAGCAGCCAGATCCGACTCCCCCAATTCAAAACGGGATAACTGGGAGGTCGAGCAAGCTTCTCCTGCAGCTTCTTTTAACGAATAATTTTTACTGATTCGAAATTCACGAAAAACTTTTCCAAGATCTTCCATCTATTCCACCTGCTCTGACAGTTCTGCCCATTCTTCCATGACTGCTTCCTGCTGGACAGTTAGTTGATCCAGCTCGCTTTGCAGTTGAACTAAGTCAGCTGCATCATTGGTGCTATGCATGGTTTCGGTGATGTCTTGGATTTTTTGATCCAGCTCTTCCATCTCCGCTTCCAATTGCTCAATGCGACGAGTGATTTTCCGGAGTTCCTTCTGGTTTTGCTTCTGCAAGTGATAGTCATTGCTAGCGACTTCTTCCATCGAAGAAACAGGCACTGCTTCTGCTTGTGCTGCAGCAAGAGCCTCTAACTCAGCTTTTTTCTCCAGATAATAGTCATAGTCTCCTAGATAAAGAGTTGAGCCCTCTTCTGAGAGTTCCAAGACTTGTGTAGCCACCCGATTGATAAAGTAACGGTCGTGGCTGACAAAGAGCAAGGTCCCATCAAAATCAATCAAGGCATTTTCCAGCACTTCCTTGCTATCGATGTCCAAGTGGTTAGTCGGCTCGTCGAGAATCAAAAAGTTGTTATTTTCCATAGACAACTTGGCTAGAAGCAAGCGCGCCCGCTCTCCACCCGACAGCATGCCGACGGTTTTCTTGACATCATCCCCAGAGAAAAGAAAGGCTCCTAGGCGATTGCGGATTTCTACTTCTGGCGTCAGTTTAAAGTCATTCCATAGCTCATCCAAGACACTGTTGTGTGGCGTCAGTTTACTTTGGGTCTGGTCATAATAGCCCACCTCGACATTGGCCCCAAAACGGGCTTCTCCCTTGATAAAAGGAATCTGCCCAACGATGGACTTGATTAAGGTCGATTTCCCGATTCCATTTGGTCCCACAATGGCGACTGCATTCATCTTGCGGATATCCAGATTGATAGGCTCTGATAGGATTTGATCGTCATAGCCGACGGCTGCCTCTTCTACTGTCAGGACGACATTGCCCGATGTCTTATCGGAATGGAAGGTCATATGGGCAGACTTGCTCCCAGCTTCAGGCTTGTCTAGGCGCTCCATTTTTTCCAACTGCTTGCGCCGAGACTGGGCTCTCTTGGTAGTCGACGCCCGCACCAAATTGCGATTAACAAAGTCTTCCAGCGCCGCGATTTCTTTTTGTTGCTTCTCGTAGTTCTTGGCTTCGGTCAGCAATTTTTGCTCTTTTTGCTCCACAAAACTGGAGTAATTACCGACATAGCGATCTAAGGAATGCTTGGTCAAGTCCAGTGTAATGGTGGCGACCTTGTCTAGGAAATACCGGTCGTGGCTGACAATGAGAAGAGCTCCGCTATAATTAACCAAGTAATTTTCCAACCAGGCGATGGTCTCAATATCCAAGTGGTTGGTTGGCTCGTCCAGTACCAAGAGATTTGGTTTTTCTAAGAGCATCTTGGCCAGAGCTAGACGGGTATTTTGCCCACCAGACAGCTCTTCAATCTTCATCTGCCACATGGACTCATCGAACTTGAAGCCGTTGAGAATCGCACGGATATCTGCCTCATAGGTAAAACCACCTGCCTGACGGAATTCTTCCGATAGACGGTCATAGTCCTGCATGAGTTTTTCTAGGTCAGCCCCAGTTTTTTCACCCATCTCAAGCTCCATCTGCCGCAAAGTTTTCTCCGTTTTACGGAGGTCTTCAAAGACATGGAGCATCTCATCGTAGATGGTATTGGACGACTCAAAGCGGCTATCCTGGGCTAAATAAGAGAGAGAAAGGTCACGCTTTTTATTGATTTCCCCAGAAGTCGGCTCTTCTTCTCCCACCAAGATTTTTAAGAGTGTTGACTTACCGGCTCCGTTCTTTCCAACCAGGGCAATCCGGTCCCGTTCATCCACTTGCAGGCTGATATTATCAAAAAGAACCTCCCCTGCAAAAGAGCGTTCAATTTTGTTGGCTTGTAAAATAATCATGTCCCTATTTTACTATCTTTTTCCTAGATT
>NZ_KQ969690.1:260939-263410 GCF_001578955.1 Streptococcus parasanguinis | reverse complement strand
AAAGACGAGCCATCAAAAAATCCTGAGCCCCTTGAGGCTCAGAACTTTTAGAAAGTATTTTAAAACTTATTCTTCCTTATACAATTGTCGAACTGCTTCCACATCTGTATCCTGAATACTGTAGAAGGAACCAGCCGGTTGCATGACCGATTCTCCATCAGTGTGGTCCAGCCCTATCGCATGTCCTAGCTCATGCTCAGCTGTATTGACAATCCGATCATGACTATAGTTATAGACATAATTTAAAAGATAATGGCGATTGAGACGCACTGTGATGTGGGTGAAGCGGTTGGTTAAGAGGTTAGTCTGAGAGGCAGTCTCTCCTGCAGCAGAAACCGATGCGTTATCCATTTCCGTCAAGACCACATTAGCTTCTTTTTCATTTGTAACCAGCTTGAAGGTAAAGGCGCCTGTTTGGTTCCAAGCCTCAATAGCATCCCGATAAGCTTTTACAAAAGTTTGACTGATATTGGGATCCAGGTAGACCGTAGCTTCCGCTTTTTCCCAGCGAGCGCCACTATGCTCATGATCGTCCGTCTGCGTGGTCTGTGAGCTAGGTATCATTCCAAAGCGCGATGCAAAGCCCTGATCACCAAATAAATTGCCAACCTGATAGACAACCTTTTGGGCAGCTCGTCCAAATCCATCCATACCAGAACTAGGAGAATCTGTAAAATAGATGATCCCCACTAGGACGAGAAAACTGATCGCAATGGTCCAGAAAAATCCCCAAAAAAGACTCCAAGCCATGCGAAGGATTCCTCTGAAAAATCGAAAAATGGTTCTCATACATTCTCCTTTCTCTTAAAGAAGGTATGCAATTGTAACACCCCATTCTTAAAAATAACTTAAATAACTACGTTTTCCAGCTTATTGATGAACGGTTACTTTGCCTGTCTGATAATTCAGGCTAATCCCACTTTGAACATTGGGAACAAAGACATTGAACTCAAGGGTCCCATCACTCGATTTGGCTTCGATCTGTGATCCTAATGGAATCAGATCTTCTGGATGGTTGTAGATCAAGGTCACCCGATAGCGAACCCGCTTGTTCTTATCCAGTGCTTTTCGAACCAGGGTCTCATAGTAGTTTTGACCGGTGGAATGAGGATCATTGGCTTGATTGGACCAAGCCGTTTGCACAGCGATATTTTTGGGATTGCTCGTCGAAGCATCGAAACCTTTGAGATTACCGATCAAGGCATAGCCCAATAGATGGCCCCGATCCACAGCATGGTCATACTCGCCTGACAAATTATGGACCTGATGCCAACCTGCTGGTTTCCAATCGGTTAGGCCACTACCTGTTGCATCTCGATCTCTGTACTGGCGAGTCGTCTTGGTCATAATAGCGTTCGCAACCGTCGGTACGGTCTTTCCATTCACTTCTTTTGTCTTGTTATCCGCATAGGGTTGACTAGCCACACTGGCATCCAGATCTGTTCGATTCCCCTTAACTACAAAGGCTCCAGCACCATTCCATTCCAAGTCATTTCCTAATTGTGAACGAGCAGATTTCGTTAATACAGAGCTAGCTAACTCTTTACTAGGTGTTTCTTGTTGGCTACTAGTCACCACCGAAACAACCTGATCTGTCGCTTCTTTTACCGTCGGTTGATTAAAATAATAGCCCCCGATAGCTAGGGCCGTTGCCACCACAAAACCTGCTAGGGTTTGTTTGGTTCGTTTGCTTACTGTTTGTTTTGCCATATCTCTCTCCAAAAAAGAGCAGCGCTAGATGGGTCATTGACTCGATTCGCTGCTCTCCTTTTTACTCAATTTTAGTTAAAAGCTTATTTGCCCGTTAGCTTTCCAATGATCTCTGACCAAGTATCCGGAGAGAGAATGGACCATGGATTTTTTCCATCTCCAATCACTCCATAGCCAATGACCAAACCAACTGCAAAAATGATGATTCCAATCACAGCCAACAGGAGGACAATTCCTAGCTGTTTTCCAACATAGCGAAGATTAGTTTTCATCGTCTTCTTCCTCTACACGTTTCACGTCTGCACCTAGTGCCACCAATTTCTCATGGAATTGATAATAACCACGATCTAAGTGACTTAATTTGCTGACTTTCGTCTCTCCTTCTGCTACCAAGCCCATCAAAACCAAGGTTGCACTTGCTCGTAAATCGGTCGACATAACCTCTGCACCTTGGAAGCTTTCCCCTCCAACGATACGAGCTGTATCCCGCATAATGTCTGAGTGAACGCCCATCCGACGCATTTCTTCCAAATGCTGGAAGCGATTCTCAAAAACCGTTTCAATCATGGTAGACTCACCTTTAGCCATGGCCATCAAGGCTGTGAATTGAGCCTGCATATCGGTTGGGAATCCTGGGTAGGGAAGGGTTTTAACGGTCACTGGACGGAGCTTACTGATATCCGATTGAATCCGAATGCCATTTTCTTCTTCGGTTACCGTTACACCCATCTCCTGCATCTTAGATAGAAGCGGACGGTTGT
>NZ_KQ969690.1:248487-260868 GCF_001578955.1 Streptococcus parasanguinis | reverse complement strand
GGTTGTGTTCCCAAATGGCATCTTCGATCAAGACATCTCCACCAGTCATGGCTGCCCCAATCATAAAGGTTCCAGCTTCGATGCGGTCTTGCACAACATTGTGGTCTGCACCATGCAACTTCTCAACACCGACAATAGTCAAAGTCTCAGTTCCTGCCCCCTTGACGTTAGTTCCCATTTTATTCAGCAAGAGAGCTAGGTCAACAATTTCAGGTTCCCGAGCTGCATTTTCAATCACAGTGACTCCATCTGCCAAGGTTGCGGCCATCATAATATTTTGTGTCGCACCTACTGATGGGAAGTCCATATAGATATGTGCTCCCTTGAGACGATCTGCTTTTGCTTCAATATAGCCAGCTGTTTGGGTAATTTCAGCCCCCATGGCTTCCAGACCTTTGAGATGGAGGTCTATTGGACGACTACCGATCGTACAGCCTCCAGGCATGGAAACCTTGGCATGGCCATTGCGTGCCAAGACAGGACCCAAGACAACGATAGAGGCCCGCATCTTGCTCACATACTTATAAGGCGCTTCCTCTGATAATTTTTCTTGCGCATCTACGACAACCGTATTTTCTTCTTCATTGAAGGTCACTTGTGCATTCAAGCCACGAACGACATTGTTCATTGTGAAGACATCTGATAAAACAGGGACGTTTTTTAAGGTCGTCACGCCCTCACTTGCAAGGACTGTTGCAGCAAGAAGCGGAAGGACAGCGTTTTTTGCTCCTTCGATTTTGACAGTTCCAACTAGTCGATTATTTCCACCATTAACGATTATTTTTTCCATACAGGATTGTTCTCCAATTTCTTAAAGTCACGACTTCTATCATACCATATTTTTGATAAAATGTGGCTAGAATTGGCCAATAAAAATCTGCCGACTCATCTCATACACGCTGATAAAAAATGAGCTGGCTAGATAGCCGATTCCAATGCTGAGCATCAAGATCAAAAAACGGATTTTAACAGCATTTTCAGTACTTACTTTTAAAAACTTTTCCCATTGAACTAGGTTCAACAATAGGTAATAGGCAAAAAAGATAAACAATAAATGGCTTGAAAAGTTAAAAATCATTTGGATCATACAGCTATTATACCATATTTGATTCTCACATTCTTCTTTTGATTCTCACTCAACAAAAATAAGGCGAGGACAAGACCTCTACCTTATTTTTTAATATGTTATAAACGATTTCCGACATTAATCCGGTTAATGGCGCGTTGAAGAGCAATTTTAGCACGACGTTCCATATCAACCGAATGCTGATCTTTGGCTTCTTCAATCGCTTTTTCAGCTCGCAGTTTGGCACGTTCTGCACGACTAATGTCGATATCTCGAGCACGTTCGGCAGAATCGGCAACAATGGTAATGAGATTACCTGCTACTTCGATAATCCCCCCATTGACTGCAATCCAATCAATATGTTTGTCATCGTCGACACGACGAACCTTTACTTGGTCTACAGCCAAAACCGCAATGGTATTGATATGATGAGGTAAAATCCCTAATTCACCATCAATTGTCTTGACAGATACAAATGCGGCATGATGATCATAAACCAGTCCATCCGGTGTAACGATTTGGACGTTCATTTGACTCATCTTTCACCTCTTCTTAGAATCCCATTTTTTCAGCTTTGGCAATCACATCTTCGATCGATCCAACACCACGGAAGGCATCTTCAGGAAGATGGTCATATTTTCCGTCCAAGATTTCTTTAAAACCACGAACAGTTTCTGCAACAGGTACGTATGAACCAGGTTGACCGGTAAATTGTTCCGCAACGTTGAAGTTTTGTGACAAGAAGAATTGGATCCGGCGAGCACGAGCAACCAAGGTCTTTTCTTCGTCAGACAATTCATCCATCCCCAAGATAGCAATGATATCTTGCAATTCATGGTAACGCTGAAGGACACGTTTGACCTCAGATGCTACTGCATAGTGTTCTTCTCCTACGATTTCTGGAGAAAGGGCACGTGAGCTTGATGCCAATGGGTCCACCGCAGGGTAGATCCCCAATTGTACCAATTTACGTTCCAAGTTGGTTGTTGAATCCAAGTGGGCAAAGGCGGTTGCTGGCGCTGGGTCTGTATAGTCATCGGCTGGCACATAGATGGCTTGGATGGATGTAACAGAACCTTTCTTGGTTGACGTAATCCGTTCTTGCAATTGCCCCATTTCAGTTGCCAAAGTAGGTTGGTAACCAACGGCTGATGGCATCCGTCCCAAAAGGGCTGATACTTCAGATCCGGCTTGGGTGAAACGGAAGATATTGTCGATAAACAAGAGAACGTCCTGACCTTCGACATCACGGAAGTATTCCGCAATGGTCAAACCAGTCAAAGCAACACGCATCCGTGCTCCAGGTGGCTCATTCATTTGTCCAAAGACCATGGCTGTTTTTTCAATAACGCCAGATTCTTTCATTTCCCAGTAAAGGTCATTCCCTTCACGTGTCCGTTCCCCAACACCGGTAAATACAGAAATCCCACCGTGTTCTTGGGCAATATTATGGATTAATTCTTGAATCAAGACGGTCTTCCCAACTCCGGCACCACCGAAGAGTCCGACCTTCCCACCTTTCAAATAAGGGGCTAAGAGGTCAATAACCTTGATCCCTGTTTCAAGAATTTCTTCTGAAGTAGAGAGCTCGTCAAAGGATGGAGCTTTTTTGTGGATGGAGTCACGAGGAGCATCCTCAGCAAAAGGTTGATCCAAGTCAATGGTATCTCCAAGAACATTGAAGACACGTCCCAAGGTTTCTTTTCCGACAGGAACAGAGATTGGACGACCAGTGTCCAAGACTTCCATTCCACGTGTTAAACCATCAGTTGATTCCATGGCAATGGTCCGTACGACCCCATCACCAAGTTCCAAAGCTACTTCAAGAACGACTTTTGATTTTTGTTGGTCATTTTTATAGACTACAAGCGCATTATTGATCTCAGGAAGTTTATCTCCAACGGAAAAGGCAACGTCTACGACGGGACCTACGACCTGAGAAATTTTGCCTAAACTCATGTCATTCTCCTATTCTAAGTAATTTCTACTGCTCAAAAGTTCTCTTTCAAGCATCTGTTTTTGTATTTAAAATTGTATCCGACAACTATTCAAGGGCGCTAGCACCCGCAACGATTTCGGTAATTTCTTGTGTAATCGCTGCTTGACGAGCACGGTTGTATTGAATCGTTAATTCATCAATGACTTTCTTGGCATTGTCTGTTGCAGTTTGCATGGCCATCATCCCAGCAGCATTTTCAGCTGTTTTAGCATCAATAATGGCACCATAGATCATGCTTTCAGCAAATTGAGGAAGCAATTGATCCAAAATGGCATCTCGACTAGATTCCAATTCTAGATTCAATACATAGTCCTCATCCGCTTCATTTGGGTCCAAATCAATAATTGGAAGCATTTGTTCCACCCGCATTTGACTCGTCAAACTGTTGACGTGGTGGTTGTAACAGACGTACAACTCATCAAACAAGCCTTCCTGATACATTTGGACTGTTTTCGAAATGATCGTACGAACTTCCTTAAAGCTAGGTTGATCAGGCAAACCACGCAATTCATAAACCGGCTGAATCCCACGGGCACGGAAGAAATCCGCACCGACACTTCCAATACAGATCACTTCAAAGTCATCTCCAGTTGGATGGTATTCTGCCTTCATTTCCATCATGGTTTTAAGGATGGAGGCATTGTAGCCTCCGACCAAACCACGATCGGATGTAATGACGATATAAGCTGTCTTTTTTACCGGCCGACTCACCAACATGGGATGGGACTTAGCATTTTCTGTTTCATGTCCATGGAGCAAGTCTGTTAATAACTTACGTACCTTAGCGGCATAAACCTGAAAATCCTTGGCTGCTTGCTCAGATTTTCCGAGTTTAGCAGCAGACACCATCTGCATGGCATTGGTAATTTGACTAGTATTTTTAGTGGATGCAATTTTATTTTTTATATCATTTAATGAAACTGCCATCTTCCACTCCTATTTCTATTTGAAATTTGACTGGTTGACAAATTCTGTAAGGGCTGCATCCAGTTCTTCTTCTGCTGGAAGATCATGTGTTGAACGAATCGTCTCAAAGATTTGATTATAATGTGCTTCAAAGTAATCAAACAACTCTTCTTGGAAACGAAGAATGTCGTCTACTGGAACACTATCTAAGAAACCATGAGTCAAGGCATACAAGATCACGACTTGTTTTTCAACTGTCAATGGTTCATGAACGGGTTGTTTCAAGACTTCAACTGTTCGGCGACCACGGTTCAATTTCGCTTGAGTCGCAGCATCCAAGTCACTACCAAATTTCGTGAAGGCTTCCAATTCACGGTAGGAAGCAAGGTCGATACGAAGGGTACCTGCAACTTTCTTCATAGCCTTGATTTGGGCAGCTCCCCCTACACGAGATACAGAAGAACCCGCATCAATGGCTGGACGAATACCAGCATTGAACAAACTATCTTGCAAGAAGATTTGTCCGTCTGTGATCGAAATCACGTTAGTTGCGATATAAGCAGAAATATCTCCTGCTTGGGTTTCAATGATTGGAAGAGCTGTAATAGAGCCCCCACCCAATTCATCCGAAACTTTCGCTGAACGTTCCAACAAACGGCTGTGGAGATAGAAGACATCCCCTGGGAAAGCTTCACGTCCTGGTGGACGACGGAGAAGAAGGGACAATTCACGGTAGGCTACGGCTTGTTTTGACAAATCATCATAGACGATCAAAACATGTTTACCGTTATACATGAACTCTTCTGCCATAGCAACCCCAGCATAAGGTGCCAAATAAAGCAATGGAGACGGTTGAGAAGCCGAAGCGGTTACCACAATCGTATAATCCATAGCTCCGTATTTACGGAGAGTTTCTACTTGCGTACGAACTGTTGATTCTTTTTGACCAATCGCCACATAGATACAGATCATATCTTGACCCTTTTGGTTCAAGATGGTATCGATGGCAATCGAAGTTTTCCCTGTTTGACGGTCCCCGATGATCAATTCCCGTTGACCGCGTCCGATTGGAACAAGGGCATCAATAGCTTTCAAACCAGTTTGTAGGGGTTCTGAGACAGATTTCCGTTGCATAACACCAGGAGCTGGTGTTTCAACTGGACGGAATTTATCTGTCACAATCTCACCCAAACCATCTACTGGTTGGCCAAGTGGGTTGACAACACGACCAATCAAGGCATCCCCTGCAGGGACTTCCATGATTTTACCTGTACGACGGACAGAGTCTCCTTCACGAATATCCGTAAAATCACCCAAGATGATGATCCCGACATCCGTTGTTTCTAAGTTTTGGGCCATCCCGTATGAGCCATTTTCAAAGATCAACAACTCACCACTCATGGCATTTTCAAGCCCATGAGCGCGGGCAATCCCGTCACCAATGTAGGTTACAACACCTGTCTCAGTGACGTCAAAGTTTGGCTTGAAATTTTCAATTTGTTGCTTAATTAAAGCGCTGATTTCTTGTGCGTTAATCGCCAAAATTCACACCACTTTCTATTTCAATTTAGATTTTATAACTTGCAATTGGTGTTTGAGACTGGTATCCAATGTTTTATGATTGGCTGTCACGACAAAGCCACCAATTAAATCTGGATCGATCTTTTGTTGGATCGAGCGAACTTGAATCCCAAATTTTCTTTCGATAATGGGTACTAGCTTTTGCTCTTGAACAGGATCCAAACCAGCAACTGTCGTAACAGTGACGACAAATGCGTTGCTCAACAGTTGAATCTGATCCAAACAAATCGTTACAATGTCATAAAATAAGGCTTCACGATGATTGAGAATAACCACTTTAATCAAATGGTCGAGTAATTGTGAATCAGAGGGTTGAAAAAGTCTTAGACTTTTTGCTTTCTCTTCATCCTCTACACCGATATGAGCTAAGAAGTTAGCAAGTCCAGTCTCCTCAAAAATGCCCTTGATTTGGGTCAATTTTTCAAAGACAAGATCTTGTTCTCCTTTTTCAAAGACCAATTGAACAAAAGGCTGGGTATATTTCTCAATCACCATCAGTTGCTTTTTGTCCATTAGGCTTCTCCTAATTCATCAAGATAGCGATCGATCAGTTGGCGTTGACCTTCAGCATCCAGCTGTTGACTCAACAATTTGCTGGCAAGATTGACAGTGAGATCTGCCACATCGCCTTTGATACTGTTCAATGCTTCTTCTTTGTTATGCGCAATTTCTTGTTGCGCTTTTTCTTTCAAACGTACTGCTTCTTGAGTGGCTTCTGAAAGGATCTGAGATTTGTTCTTTTCTGCAGTTTCCTTTGCATTTTCGACAATAGACGCAGCTTCTTTGCGGCTACCTGCCAACTCTTCTTCACGTTTACTTGCTAGTTCCTCAGCTTTTTGACGAGCTGATTCTGCTCCATCAATATCATCTGTAATCTTTTTGGCACGCGCTTCTAAAATTCCATTGATATTGTTCCATGCAAATTTCTTTATTAAAAAGATTAATAATAGGAAGGAACCAGCAATGAGAATAAAGTTACCAATAATTTCACTCATTGATACATGCATTCTTCTACTCCTCCTCTACTTACTCTTCACCATTAATTTTCTTACCAATATAGATTGATGACAACATGGTAAACACATAGGCTTGGATACATGAAATAAAAATTGAAAATGCAGTCCATGCCATGCTACCAATAAAGGCAAATGGATACCAATAGAAAGCTTGGTGTGATAAGTTCACGAGCAAGCTTGCTAATACCTCACCCGCAAAGATATTTCCGAAGATCCGAAGTGCCAAGGAGGCAAAGTTCGTTAATTCTTCCAAAATATTCATGGGGGTCATAAATCCAGGTGTCACAAAAGCCTTTAAATATTCCTTCACACCACGTCGGCGAATTCCTTCTACATGGGCGATTAAGGTGATCAAAAATGAAAAGGCAAAGTCATAACCCAGGTTAGCGGTTGGTGATGTCCACAAATTGTAACCATTGGTCGTTTCGATTTTAGCCATCAATCCAATGTTATTGGCCACTAAAAGAAATAGGAAAAGAACAAACAAGAACAAGGAATAGTCCTTTATATAATGTTCCCCAATATTTCCTTTGGTGAAGCCTACGACAAAGTCATATGCGTATTCCAGCACATTTTGTTTGCCCTTTGGTCGGATCGTCATTTTACGGCTGGCCCAATAAATAAAGCCAAAAACCACCAAAACAGCAATCAAGGTCATAGCAAGTAGGGTCAAATTAAAAGTTACAGGTCCAAGAGTTATCGTTGGAGTGATACTTTCTTCCAAGTTTTGACACCTCCTTTTCTAAAATAGAAGTGCTTATTTGATAATGAAGGCCATAACCAAGGTTACGAAGAAAGTACCTTCGACAAAGGCAACACCAAGAATCAAGAGGCTACGCAATTGACCAATAATTTCTGGTTGACGAGACGCAGATTTCAATAGGCTGCTCATCATCAAACCTTCTGCCAGTGATACACCAAAGCAGGCTAAACAAAGACCTAAAAATGTTAAATTCATGATGAATTCTCCTTTTATAAATTTTACCTCCTTAGTTTACTCCTAAAAGATATAATAGTCAAATATTTCCTAGAAAAGAAAGCGTTTTTGTTAAATTACGTTATTTTTTTAATATGATAATTTTTCCGACCTACGATTGATTCCTTTTAATTTTTAGACACTTTGTCCACCTCTATTCATTTTTTCTTCTAAAAAACTCTCACCTGCTCAGCAGATGAGAGAATTCGATTATTTAAAGATAGACGTTTTGAAACTGTCTGTTTGTTGCAGCAATTTCTTAAAGACTTTTTCTTTCAGTGCAACCGTATTGTCAAATTTGACAGAACCGTTACTTAGAGTAGCCTTATCTTTATCCACTGCTTCAGCAAATGCACGTTTCAAGTCTTCATAGCTATTGTATGTCTTCCCATCGATGTCAATAGCCTGCATTCCATTTTTGGCACTGGTTACCACTTCATTGAAGTAAGCTTTCTTCCAATCTTCAAGGGTACTGAATCTTCCATCAGAAATCTTCTGAATGACGAAGTCATCTCCTAGAGTGGCAAGTCCAGCTTGTTTAGACTCTTGTTTATACTTGTTTGAAGCATAACCCAGGAATCCTTTTTCATAGCCATAATAGCCCCAAATTCTGAAGGTATTGTGTTTGAAGGACATGGCTCCAGGAGCCCCTTCACTAGTGTTCCCACCATAGATACCTGTCATCATCGGCACAGTCACATAGGCTGAACCAAAGTCAGACGGATTATAGACGCCATTTCCAGGACCACGATTGGTCATGAAGTTGTTGGTGATGAGGTCATCTACTGTGTTTAAAGCAATCGCTTTTTCCTCATCACTCAAAGCTCGAACCTTATCGAATTGATTCTTGGTGTTAGCTCCTCGGTATTGTTTATCAACCTTCTTGAACCAAGCATTGTTTAAGTCCTTACTATGTTTGTCCAATACAGCTTCTCCTTCAAGATAATCCAGAAGCATGAGCGTATCGTTATAACCTTTCATGTAGCGATCAATCTCATCACGTGATTGAAGATCGTTTGGATTGGTATTGTACCATTGATTGCCATCGTTAGGACGTTCATAGGCCATGTTGAGCCCTAAGGCTTTGTATTCCCCATTTGGATTGGATACAGATGGTGTTTGGAGCATTCCTTGGGCAAAGGCTTCAATATCTGTTCCTTCGCGGTGTCTCCAACCACCTAAGTAAACCATACGGTCATTGACGTGCGTCGTTTCGTGCGTGAAGGCAGAAACGCCAAAGTCACTGATCATATCGGTCACCATGAAGAAGACAGAGTCATCTTTATATGGATTTCCATAAATTCGCGCCACAGCCCCCATGCGCCAATCTGTCGCATGGTAACGATCGGTTGGACCATACAATTCACGAATTGGAGCGACATCTTTGCCACTATTTGTATGTCCATAACGATCTGTACTGATGCCCTTATAGTTTTGGTTATCAAGGACAGGGGTCGGCACCATATTGTTGCTCTTCAGGAGCTGATTGCGAACCTTATCCGTTGCGAGACGTGACCAGAAATCCAGATAATTTTGTTGCCCTTTAGCGACTTTATCAATTTCCGCCTTGAAGGCATTTCGTTCCGCTTCCGTATTCTTACCATATTTCTCGAAGGAACTATAAGCCAATGTATTGTAGGTTGAAATCAAGAACATATGGGCATCTTTTAAGTTCAAGAGTGGCAAGATCATTTTACCGTGAACATCATTGTTTAAGCCCTCATAGGCTCTATGCTTAGCAGATGCGAACGCTGGATTGGTCGTCTCAGGCTCCACAATATAGACATTGTCTTTAGTTGCTTTGATGAACCAATCATTCAAGTCTGTCTCTTTTGTGAAGAGCTCCATATTGTACTTCAGGAAGTCATTTAGGTTCCCAGAAAGAGTCGATTTAGCAACGACTTCCCGGAAAGCATCGTGGGTACGAGTCCCTTTGATGTAGTCTTCTTTTGAGCCAATTTCAATCAAGCGGTCTAAAACATCGACATTCTTCCCATAGAAGTCTGGCTTGAACAACATGAGCTGCTTAAGATTGACATCATCGAACTTCACTCCGTAATAGCGATTGAGGTAAGAAAGCCCCAAAAGAACAGCAGCCTTGTTGTCCTCAATCTTCTTAATGAGCGCTCGTTTGGCAGCCTCATCTGTATTTAATTGATGATCTTGGTTTTCAACCAGTTGTTTTACAAAGTGAGTCAGATTGTCCTTGACTTCTTGGAAGCTCTCCTCGAGGTAAAGGTTCTTAATGGCATTGACTTTGTTAGGACCTGTTCGACCTAAGTGTGTGTAGATAGGATCTGATTGTAATTCTACAGAGCTTAATTTTTCAACGATCGCATGAATGAGATCGCTCCGGTCCTTATCCACCATATTCGTCGTGTAGACAACTTCACCGAGCTCCGCTACGCTGTACTCTTTGACTTGTTTGACTTTAGACTCTTTCGGTGAAATGCTAAAGATATCTTTTGTCTTATCCGAGTAATGGATCAGAATGTGGTCGGCATCCGCCAGTTCTGTTACAAAATCATTACCCTTCATGGCCGTCACAGACAAGACTTCCTTGGTCAAGAGAGGACTAGTCGCAGCCAATTTATTTCCTTGATCGACAATCCACTCTTTGTTGTAGAATGGTTGCAGTTTAGCAATATTGCGGTAAGCTATCTCACGAGTCGCATCATAAGCAGTGATTGCCTTGTATTGATCGTCTTTGTTAACAAGGTTATTGAGTTTATCTTCAACAGGTTTCGTGCTTTCAAATTTATCAGCAGTAATCCCCATTGCTTCAATTTTCTGCTCAGCTTCTGCAAGGGAAATGCTAGAGATTTTACGAGAGTTGTTATAGGTTTTCTTACCTTCACTCACGCCTTCCACGCTGTAATTGCGCTTGGTTCTTGAATAGGTGAAGTAATCAACTGCATCGATATCTGAGTGTCCGAAGACCATCTCACCAGTTTTGACTTTCATCATGGTGATGTTGTCTTCAATAGCCCCCAAGGCCCAGTTGGTCCCTAGTAAGCCACCAGATTGGACCGCTTCTTTCAGTTCAATCGAGCCTTTAGCAACTGAATTTCTAAGGACTCCTTCTTTACCTACTGTATGGTTATTTGCTCCATTTTGAGAGGAATAAACTAAACCTGCAGCTTTGGCTTTGTTCCCAGTGATTTCAGCATCAACATAAGCTTTTTCAACAACACCTTTCCAGTTCTCGCCAACAACACCCGCTAGATAGCCACCTTTGTTACCAGCAGCGTGCAATTTACCGATAAAGGCAACATTGCTGACCTTCCCACTGCCATCAATTTTATTGATGATCCCTGCTACGTCATTGTTCCCGACAACACTTCCTGTTACTTTAACATTCTCGACAGTTGCATTGTTTTTAATAACATTGGCAATTGGAGCCACTCGATCAACTCCAGGTAAGTCAATCGCAACATTTTCAAGCAAGAGATTCTTAACCGAACCACCTTCGATGTTTCCAAACAATGGTCTGGTAATATTATGAATGGCAAATTTATTTCCATCCGTACTTTCCAAAATTCCCTTGAAGGCATTGGTTACATAGGATTTTCCTGCTGGCTGGACATTGGCCGCATTCATATTGCTACCCAGTTTAAAGGTACCAGTCGGATTGGCTTGCATGGCTTTTATAAGTTCGTTGAAATTGTAGTAGACATCACCTTCATGTGCTTTGGGTTTTGCAATATAGTGGATATAGTCCTCACTAAACTGGCTGTCCGCAGTCCGTTGGATAAGATCAGGAGCTTTGGCTGTTACTTTGTAGAGGGTCGTGCCATCTACCGTCACTTCTTCTATTTTATCAACGGCCAGTTTTGTGACCTTATTATCGTGGGTGGTGACCTTTAAGTAGTAAGGCTTCACATCTAATGGTGTTTCAGACAAGAGGCTGCTATCTGTTTCAAGACCTTGGTCATCCACGCTAATCAGACTGGTTTCCTTGATGTTTTTGATTTCAACTTTTTTAAGATCAATTCTCAGAGGTTCTTCCTTGAGAACTTCTTCTTCATCCCCATTTCCACGGTCATAGACCATAGTCGTTGCGAGCGTATAATCCTTGTAGTAGTCTAAGTCCGCTAGGGCAGCTGCTAAGTCCGTCTCTGAAAGGGCGAAAGTTTTCACAACTTGATCACCCTTCTTCAATACAGCCTGGATGGACTTGATGGTCACACCATCTGGTTTTTCCAAACGATAAGTAGCTTTAGCACTGCGCTTCAATTCTTCCTTATCGACCTGGGTCAAAGTCAAGGTTGGCTTGTCAAGTTCTTTGGTCCCTTTTTGAATGATCCGATCTTGAGCTTGTTCAACTACTTCCTCCGTAACCGTTGGGGCATCCGCCGTTTTAACTCCCTTGATGGTCTTGTAGACCTTGGTGATTTTCTTCTTCCCATTCTTACCGGCTTGAGAAACCCTTTCAGTTCCTTTTAGCAAGGTGGCATCTTGTTCGGTTACCGTCTTAAATGGAATTTCTTCAAAAGCAACTTCCTCTTTTTGGCCTTCAATCGCCTTGGTCCCACGACTAATTTTTTCTGTCACAGGAGCTTTGACCGTTTCAGTGGTCGTACTGAGAGGCTCTCCAATCTTCTCACCATTAACCGTCTTATAAACACGACGAATCTCCTGGCTACCAGCCTCTCCTTTTTGAAGGAGGCTTTCTTCATCGGTGTAACGATTGGCGTCCGTTACATACTCTGTTTCATATGGAAGGATTACCGTTTCTGTCTCTGTTACCGTCCCTTCCGTAACTTGATAGGTTGGGTTCTCCGGTTGAATAGGAGCTTCGCCGACATGGCCTTCTTCCTGTGTTCCCTTGGCTTCC
>NZ_KQ969690.1:245562-248273 GCF_001578955.1 Streptococcus parasanguinis | reverse complement strand
GGCCGTTACAACTGGAGAAGGGCTGGGTTGAGGGGTTGGTTGGGCATCTTCTTTTGTCCCGACAGCAAGAATTTGTGAAACTGGTTCTTTAGTGACCTTGCTTTCAACTACTCTGCGAACTTCTTGTCCATCTACCACACTCACTTCCGTCAATATGGTCCGCTCCCCATTTTGACCAGCAGTCAGCACCTTGGTTTGCCCTTTGGCCAATGTAGGATCAGCTTGTTTGACAGTTTCAAATGGCACAGGCTCAGTAGAGACTTCCAGGCTTGGTTTTTCAACTTGAGGAAAGGCTGGAGCGACTTCTGGGGTCACACGCGCTTGTGCTTCCACTTGTGGAATACCTGTACTTGTTTTGATCGTCCCTTCTACAGAAGATTTCGTTTCCTGCATAGCCTTTGGCTCTTGTAAGCTCGTCTTTTGGACTGACGGGTAGCACAGATAACCAATATAGTCATAGCCGTCAATTTGAATCACGCCATTTGCAAGATCTTTGCTCGATGCGATCGCAAGATCCTGATTATAGGCGCGCAAAACTTGATTTTGTAGCGCTGCGACTTCAACTGGAAGTAGAAGACTTTGTCCCATGGCTCCAATCAAAAGGACGCCCATGACCTTCTTCCGGTGCTTTTTAGAGAGTAAGAGGACCGCAAAGGAAGCAGTGGCTAGACTTAGGCCAAATAGGGCGACTTCCTGACTTCCTGTTTGAGGAAGAACCGACTGAATTGCTTCCTTCTTCTTATAGACGAGATAGAAAGTATCTTCATTTTGATACTCTTCAGGGATTGCATGAATCACCTGTTCTTTTTCTTCAGCAGTTAGCTCTTCTTCTGTCACATATCCTAAGTGCACATGAGCAGGTAGAGTCACCTGATCTGCTTTGACAGGACGAGCTCCTAACAAGCTTCCTCCTAATAAAAAGGCTCCAATGGCTACCGGACCAACACCGACAGTTAATTTCCGAATCGAATATTTGGTCATTTTTTCAAACGTTTGTTTCGCTTTTTTCATCCTAAAATTCCTATATAGTAATATTTAACCCTCGAGCAGGGACCTGATTATTTTTAGAGAGGATGGGATCCTTTCCAGAAATAAGAACCTTCCCGGGATTTTTTACCTTTACCTATCTTATCTTTTTTCTTCTATTTTAGCAAGCTCTAAAACTCAAAAAAATAAACCGTTTTCTTTATAGGAAGAAAACAAAACAAAAAACGCCTCGAAAGGCGTTTTTACACTAGATTTACTTATAAGGACTGGTATAAATCGTTGTATCGTTGACTAGCCGTATCCCATGAGAAATCACGAGTCATGGCTTGTTCTTGCAGGCCATACCAAGCCTGTTTGTCATTGTAGTAAACAGCTAAAGCCTCATCAACTGCCCAGTTAAACCAGTAGCCAGATAAATTATTGAAGCTAAAGCCTGTTCCACTTCCATCAACAACATTATACGGTTGAACCGTATCTCGAAGTCCGCCGACTTCATGTACCAAAGGAAGGGTTCCATAACGCATGGCCATCATTTGAGAAAGGCCACATGGTTCAAAGCGGCTTGGCATCAAGAAGACATCTGACGCTGCATAGATTTCTTGGGCCAATTGGACATCAAATGTGATATTAGCTGAAAGTTTATCTGAGTAGGCTTGACCGAACCAAGCAAAGGCATTTTCAAATCCAGGATCTCCTGTACCGAGCAAGACAATCTGAATATCCTTTTGCAAGAGTTGATGCAACTCTTCCACCACAACATCAAAACCTTTTTGACGTGTCAAACGAGAGACAATTCCAAACAAAGGAACGTCATCGCGAACGGGTAAACCGACACGTTCTTGAAGAGCTCGTTTACTAGCTGCTTTACCTGAAAGATCTGAAAGACTGAAGTGATGCGTCAAGAGTGGATCCGTTTCAGGATTATATAAATCCGCATCAATCCCGTTAACAATACCGGTCACCTTGCCAGATTCCATCCGAAGGATCTGATCCAAGCCACAACCGTATTCAGCAGTCATAATCTCATGTGCATAACTAGGAGATACGGTTGTCACACGGTCAGCATATAGAATGCCGGCTTTCATCCAATTCAGGCAATCATTCCACCGAAGTGTTCCGTCTGCATAGCGTTCAAATCCCACTCCGAATAAATCCCACAACATTCCTGGGTCAAACTGACCTTGGAATTCCAAATTATGGATGGTCAATACTGTTTTAATCCCATGGTAAGCTTGAATCCAACGGTATTTTTCCTTAAGCAAGAAAGGAATCATCGCTGTATGGTAATCATGGGCATGAAGAACATCTGGAATGAAGTCAACCCGTTCCATCGTTTCTAAGGCCGCGAGCTGGAAAAAGGCAAACCGTTCGCCATCATCAAAGTCACCATACACATGGCCTCTAAAGAAATAGTGTTGGTTATCAATAAAGTAAAAGGTGACCCCATCTCGTACAATGCGTTTCACACCCACATATTGACTTCTCCAGCCAACCTTGGTCTCAAAATGCAAAACGTCTTCAATTTGATCCCCAAATTTTGCCTCTACCATATCATAGTAAGGGAGAATCACGCGCACGTCATGACCACTTTTAGCTAAGGATTTAGGAAGAGCGCCAATGACGTCTCCCAAGCCACCTGTCTTAGAAAATGGTGCTCCTTCAGCTGCAACAAATAATAGTTTCATTAGACAATATCCTCTGTAACAATCGTTCCTTTTTTAACC
>NZ_KQ969690.1:243036-244975 GCF_001578955.1 Streptococcus parasanguinis | reverse complement strand
GCTTCTTCTGTCCCACGAATCGTCACACCGGCAGTCACTTCAACCCCCTTATCCAGGATGGCATGTTCGACGATTGCATTTTCATGAATGACAACACCAGGGAAAAGAAGACTACTGCGGACTTCTGAACCTTCATGAAGGTGTACCCGGCGTGAAACAACAGAGCGTTCAACGGTTCCTTCTACAATACTACCAGAAGCAAATTGGGACGATTTGATATTTGAAGTCTTGGAATAATAAGTTGGCTCTTCATTCTTCACTTTTGTATACACCTTTTGATTTGGTGAAAAGAGCTTCATGAATTTTTGGTTTTCCAACATATCCAAGTTTGCTTGATAATAGGATTCAACTGAGTGAATATTTGCTAGGTAGCCTGTATACTCAAAGGCAAAGGCATTGTATTCCACTGCCAAATCACGCAAGATATAGCGCAATTTTTGTGGGTATTCTTTCTTGGCTTCTTCTTCAATTTTTTCAATCAACCAAGGAGTATCTACAATAAAGACATCTGTTGACATATTGTAGACTTTATCAGGATCCTGACCATCAAAAAGTTTTTGCTCTGTAACATGGTCTGTTTCATCAATTTCCAAGACAGCATTTACTTCAGAAATGTTTTGCAGATGCAACTTTTTATAAACCACTGTAATCGGACGATCAATGGTATTATGAAGGTGGAAAATCTGATTGAGGTCAATATTCATTAATACATCACAGTTCAAAGCAACTGTTTGATTAGAACCAGACCGTTTCAAATAGGTCAATAATTGTTGGTAGTATTCTGGCCCTACCGTTGTATTTTCAACTGGAGTATTATAGATTCCGAGGTAATAGTGGCTCAATAAAGTAGACAAGCCCCACTCACGACCTGAACGAATATGGTCAAAGACCGAACTAATATTTTCTTGTTGGAAAATCCCAAAAACACTACGAATACCAGCATTTGCAAGACTAGACAATGGGAAGTCGATTAAGCGGTATTTCCCATCAAACGGTAGGGATGCTACCGGACGATGGCTGGTCAAAGTGGACATATCATGATACCCAACTGTATTTCCTAAAATGGCTGAATATTTATCAATCTTCATCTGTTGCTACCCCCACTTTTTCATTGTAACCGACAACTTGTACTTCCTCTGTTCCATCAATCACGACGCCTTCTGCAATGACTGCTCCTTCTCCGATAATCGCGCGTTTCACGACAGCTCCTTTACCGATAATGGCATTGCTCATCACGACAGCATCTTCGACAACCGCTCCTTCACGAACTTGAGCTTCTGTTGATAAGATGGAGTGTTTGACTGTACCGTCTACCGAACAACCATCGACGACAAGAGAATCTTCGATGTGGCCATGTTCCCCAAAGAAGTTCGGTGGAGAAATGAGGTTGCGTGAATAGATTTTCCAGTGACGATCGCGACTATCCAAGGCATTATTCGGATCGATATATTCCATATTGGCTTCCCAAAGTGACTCAATCGTACCAACGTCTTTCCAATAACCATTGAATTCATAAGCATAAACACTTTCTCCTGATTCTAGATAAGTTGGAATGACATTTTTACCGAAGTCTGACATATCGATATCGCTCTTTTCAGCAGCAACCAACATATTGCGCAGACGAGCCCAGTCAAAGATGTAAATCCCCATGGAAGCCTTGGTAGATTTTGGTTCAGCTGGTTTTTCTTCAAATTCAACAATCCGATTATTAGCATCGGTATTCATGATTCCAAAACGACTCGCTTCCTTCAAAGGTACATCTAGGACGGCAACAGTCAAGCTCGCATTATTATCCTTGTGCGCTTGAAGCATATCATCATAGTCCATCTTGTAGATATGGTCACCAGAAAGAATCAAGACATATTCAGGATTGATGCTGTCGATATAGTCGATATTTTGGAGGATGGCATGACTAGTTCCTTCGAACCAACGATTTCCT
>NZ_KQ969690.1:234004-242636 GCF_001578955.1 Streptococcus parasanguinis | reverse complement strand
GTAAAGGTCAAGGTTTGTTCATAATCCTTCCATAGTCCCTCTTGAGACTGAACTGTCGGATTGTGCTCTTTCCAGACACCTCCCCATTCTTCTAATTCTGTATTCCAAATTTCTTCATAGACCGCTGATACAGGCACACCAATCGTAAAGTCCTTGCGTTCTACTGGTGCCATATTGAAGACACATACTAGAAGCTCGCCTTTACGATTCTTCCGGATCATAGACAAGACGCTCTGATCCCGGTTATCTGCATCAATAATCTCTAAGCCATCAAAGCTATCATCAATCTCCCACAATTCTTTGTGTTCTTTGTAGAAATGATTGAGCTGAGAAGTAAAACGACGCATCTTAGCATTCATTTCATCCTCTAGATTCCCCCATTCCAGTTGCTCCTCTGACTTCCATTCCAAAAATTGACCAAATTCTGAACCCATAAAGAGCAATTTCTTACCTGGATGGCAGATCTGATAGGTTAAAAGATTACGGAGTCCAGCAAATTGATTGTACCGATCTCCCCACATCTTGTGCATCAAACTCTTCTTACCGTGCACCACTTCATCATGTGAAAATGGTAGTAAGAAATTCTCAGAAAATGCATACATATAACTAAAGGTTACCAGATTAAAGTCAAATTTCCTGTAGACCGGGTCTTCCTCATAGAATCGTAGAATATCATTCATCCAACCCATATTCCATTTATAGTCAAAACCAAGACCACCTTCTTCTTCAGGGCCTGTGATCTTTTGACCAGCAGAACTTTCTTCAGCAATCATCATAACATCTGGGTGTTCGTTCTTGATAATCGCATTCAAACGTCTGAGGAAATGAACCCCTTCATAGTTGAGGTTTCCCCCATCAATATTTGGTGTCCATGGACCACTGTCATAATCGAGGTAGAGCATATTGCTCACAGCATCGACCCGAATTCCATCTAAATGATAGGTTTCAATCCAAAACTTCAAACTAGAAATCAAGAAAGACTGTACTTGATTCTTTCCTAAATCGAAGTTCAAAGCCCCCCAACCATAGTTATGGGCCCGATGTTCATCCTGGTATTCAAATGTTGGTGTTCCATCATAATATGCCAAAGCATCATCATTAATGATGAAATGGCCAGGCACCCAATCCACGATCACTCCGATATTGTTGAGGTGACATTCTTCCACGAAATCTTGAAATTCTTCTGGGCTACCATAAGTTTGCTCGAGGGCAAAATAGCCCATGAGCTGATACCCCCAGCTCAATCCCAATGGATGGGCCATCACTGGCATAAATTCTACGTGGGTGTAGTTCATCTCAACCAAATAAGGGATGAGTTCTTCTTTTAGTTGTTTGAAAGTATAGGAACTATAATCATCATTTCGTTTCCAAGATCCTGCGTGAACCTCATAGATATTAACAGGTCGTTCCTTAAAACCAAATTTTTTACGGCGTGCTCTCCAAAGACCGTCTTTCCAGTTCTTTTCCGGAATGGTCTTAATGATAGACCCTGTATTGGGTCGTTTTTCCATCCATAACGCTAGAGGATCAATTTTTTGAACCTGATGACCATTATTTCGTGTCACCAAATATTTGTAGATATCTCCCTCTTTTGCATCTGAACAGAAAACTTCCCAGACGCCTCCTTCATTACGAACCATTGGAATTTTCCGGGCTTCCCAATCAGTAAAGTCACCAATCAGATCGACCGCCTGGGCATTGGGAGCCCAAACACGGAAGGCATACCCTTCTTGTTCTCCCCTTGTTTCCTTGTGAGCACCTAAATACTCTTGAAGCTGGAAATTATCCCCTCTTCCAAATGTCCATAAGTCTGTGCTTCTATCCATATACTCACCTCTTCAATTTTTTTGAAAGCGTTTTCTAATTGTTTTTATTTTACTATAAAATCACTTAATTTTCAAGTTGATTCCAGGAAAATCATGTAAATTTATCAGGAAAAGTTCTTTCATTTTCTTTTCCGAACCTTTTACTGCATTCCTTCGCTTTCCTCATACTCTTACTTACGATTATACTACATATCTAAGGAAATTTAAACAAAAAACCGAACATTTTAGTCAATGTTTTTATTACTAACTAGTTTATTACGAATAAAATGAACATTTTTATAAAAAAAGTAAAAAAAACAAAAAAAATACTAAGACAGATGTGTCTTAGTATTTGAATGTAGACAAACTATGATTTTACATAAAACAGCTAGATAATTTTCAAAAAATAACTTTTATTTTTTAGTTATTTAAGAAGTTGAAATACTTTTCGCTGTGAGAAAAGTGCCTGAAACACAGTTGTTTCAGGCACTCGGAATGATTGAGACCTTAGGAAAGTTTTTAAAATTTCTTTGTCTTCAATCTGAGACTAAGACAGATATGTCTTAGTATTTGATTCATTCTTAGTCTACGTTCACGTATTCTTTAGAAAGTTCAAGCACTTCTTCCATGGTTGAACATTCAGTCAGAGCACGGTTAGCGTATTCTTGCATTTTAGCTGTATCCAATTTCTTCATCAAGCTACGTGTACGAAGAACAGATGTCGCTGACATGGAGAACTCATCCAAGCCCATTCCGACAAGGAGTGGAACAGCTGTTTGGTCACCGGCCATTTCACCACACATACCAGCCCATTTACCTTCTGCGTGAGCCGCCTTGATCACATTATTGATCAAACGAAGGATTGATGGGTTATACGGTTGGTAAAGGTATGAAACTTGTTCGTTCATACGGTCAGCAGCCATAGTGTATTGGATCAAGTCGTTTGTACCAATTGAGAAGAAATCAACTTCCTTAGCAAATTGATCAGCAAGCATAGCTGCAGCTGGAATTTCAATCATGATCCCTACTTGGATATCGTCTGCAACGGCAACACCTTCAGCAAGCAATTTAGCTTTTTCTTCTTCAAGAATGCCTTTAGCCGTACGGAACTCCGTCAACAAAGCAACCATTGGGAACATGATCCGCAATTTACCGTGAACAGATGCACGAAGCAAGGCACGCAATTGTGTACGGAACATTTGATTACCAGTTTCAGAGATAGAAATACGCAAAGCACGGTAACCCAAGAATGGGTTCATTTCTTTAGGAAGATCGAAGTAAGGAAGTTCTTTATCCCCACCGATATCCATTGTACGAACAACCACAGGTTTACCGTTCATACCTTCAAGAACAGCTTTGTAGGCTTCGTATTGGTCATCTTCCGTTGGGAAGTCTTGAGAATCCATGTACAAGAATTCTGTACGATAGAGACCAACAGCTTCTGCACCGTTATCATTTACACCTTCAACGTCTTTAGGTGTACCGATGTTGGCAGCCAATTCGAAATGTTTTCCATCAGCTGTTACTGTTTGAGCATCTTTAAGGAGAGCCCATTCAGCTTTTTGTTTCGCGTAAGCTTCACCAGCTGCTTTGAATTCTGCAATTTGTTCTTCAGTTGGGTTGATCACCACTTCACCAGTGATCCCTGAAACAGCCAAAACATCACCGTCTTTGACAAGTTCTGTGATGTTATTTGTACCCAGAACAGCTGCGATTTCAAGTGTACGCGCCATGATAGCTGAGTGACTGGTACGTCCACCGATGTTAGTAACAAAGGCTTTTACGTACTTTTTGTTCAACTGAGCTGTATCAGATGGTGTCAAGTCATGCGCAACCACGATTGCTTCTTCATTGATAGAAGCAGGGTTTGGCAATTTCTTACCAAGCAAGTTGGCAAGGACACGTTTGGTAACGTCACGAATATCTGCTGCACGTTCTTGCATGTAAGGATTGTCTTCCATTCCTTCAAAGATCGCAATGAACATGTCAGTGACTTCTTTTAAGCCTGCTTCTGCATTGATTTTTTTCGTACGAATCGTTTCTTTGATCTGACCAATCATTTCAGGGTCAGCCAGAACCATCATATGCGCATCAAAAACTTGCGCTGCTTCTTCACCAAGGCTTGCTACTGCATTCTCCCGAATAAGAGAAAGCTCGTTTTGTGAAGCTTCAAGAGCTGCATCCAAACGAGCTTCTTCTGCACTTGTATCTTCGACTGAAACAGTCTCAAATGATAAGTCTGGTTGAATGAGCAAATATGCCTTAGCAACAGCAACACCATCAGATGCTGCAATTCCTTTTAGCATTTTTGTCATATTTAAGCCAATCCTTCTTTTGTCATTGTTTCTGAGATAGCTGCGATCGCATCATCAGCATCAGCACCTTCTGCAGAGATTACAACGTCTGCTCCTTGACCAACACCAAGGCTCATAACACCCATGATTGATTTCAAGTTAACTGATTTACCTTTGTATTCAAGAGTAATATCTGAAGCAAATTTGCTAGCAGTTTGAACCAACAAAGTTGCTGGACGTGCGTGGATACCTGTTTCTGCCACGATGTGGAAATCTTTAGAAGCCATAATTGGACTCTCCTTTTTAAAAATAGTTTTTGAGTTACCTTTTGATAACCCTTACAATTTGGTATTATATCATCTTTTGAAATTTTTTTCAAGATTTTTATCACTGACTTACAGAAAAAGACTGCGAAAAATCCCAATTTAGATACATTCTAAGAAGCACCTGAAGAAAAGATAAAGTATCTTTTCAATTTTCTACTATATTATAAGTAATATTTTCCTCCGTTTTCAGTAAAATGAACCTACTGAACCACAGGATATTGATTCAGCAAATAATTATAACTAATTAAAGATGCTTTAAAGCCTATTCCTATCTCATTTTTTGAAATTTTCCATCTTTCACTAACCACAATATATTGTGCTTTGAAAACTCCATTTCATTTCTTTGCACAATATTTAGTTTTATTTTGTTGACAAGTTGCTGGATTTTGTTTATACTGTTTACAGATTTATATTTCGATAGGAGAACGAAAAAGAAATGGTAACCATTTATTCAAAAAATAATTGTGTTCAGTGCAAAATGACCAAACGATTCCTCGATAGCAATCACGTGGAATACCGCGAAATTAACTTAGATGAACAGCCAGAATTTGTAGAACATGTTAAAAACCTTGGCTTCAATGCTGCTCCAGTTATTCAAACACCGGATGAAGTATTTTCTGGTTTTCAACCAGCTAAGTTGAAGAAACTTTCTTAATAAAAACAGTATTTTGCTTAAATAGGGTCTAGCGTTAGCAACCTAACACTAGACTTTTTACTTGTAAAGAGAGGACTTCTCCTCTTCATTTTTTTGAACTAGAAAAGGATTATTATGGGATTAAAATCTCTTGAAGATGTGACGTATTTTCGTCTTAACAATGAAATCAACCGTCCAGTAAACGGCCAAATCATGCTTCATAAAGATAAAGAAGCTTTAGATGCTTTCTTTAAAGAAAATGTTGTACCAAATACTAAAACCTTTGACTCAATTACAGACAAGATTCAGTACCTTCTCGAGCACAATTACATTGAGAGAGCTTTTATCGAGAAATATCGTCCTGAATTTTTAGAGGAATTGGCCCAATTTATCAAAGACCAAAACTTCCAATTCAAGTCCTTCATGGCGGCTTATAAATTCTATAACCAATACGCTCTGAAAACAAACGATGGAGAATATTATCTTGAAAGTATGGAAGACCGCGTCTTCTTCAATGCTCTTTATTTTGCAGATGGAAATGAAGACATCGCAAAAGACATTGCAAACGAAATCATCCACCAACGCTACCAACCAGCTACTCCTTCATTCTTAAATGCTGGTCGTGCCCGCCGCGGAGAATTAGTTTCTTGTTTCTTGATCCAAGTAACTGATGATATGAATGCGATCGGACGTTCTATCAACTCTGCCCTTCAACTTTCTCGTATCGGTGGTGGGGTTGGGATCTCCCTCAGCAACCTTCGTGAAGCTGGAGCACCGATCAAGGGCTATGAAGGAGCTGCTTCTGGGGTCGTACCTGTTATGAAACTGTTTGAAGATAGCTTCTCTTACTCGAACCAATTGGGACAACGCCAAGGGGCTGGTGTGGTGTACTTGAACGTCTTCCACCCAGACATCATTGCCTTCCTTTCTACTAAGAAAGAAAACGCCGATGAAAAAGTTCGGGTTAAGACCCTCTCACTCGGGGTCGTCGTACCAGACAAATTCTATGAGTTAGCGTGTAAAAATGAAGAAATGTACCTCTTCAGCCCATACTCTGTTGAGCGTGAATACGGAGTACCATTCAACTACATCGACATCACTGAAAAATACGATGAGTTAGTCGCTAATCCAAATATCCGTAAAACAAAAATCAAGGCACGTGATTTGGAAACTGAAATTTCTAAATTGCAACAAGAATCTGGCTACCCTTATGTAGTCAACATCGATACTGCTAACCGGGCAAACCCAGTTGATGGGAAAATCGTCATGAGTAACTTGTGTTCAGAGATCCTACAGGTTCAAGAACCAAGCTTGATCAACGATGCCCAAGAATTTGTCCAAATGGGAACAGACGTCTCCTGTAACCTTGGTTCAACCAACGTGGTCAACATGATGACTTCACCTGATTTTGGTCGTTCCATTCGTGCCATGGTTCGTGCTTTGACCTTCGTTACAGATAGCTCTCATATCGTAGCAGTCCCAACTATTGATCATGGAAATAAACTGGCTCATTCGTTTGGACTTGGAGCTATGGGACTTCACAGCTACCTTGCGCAACAATTGATCGAATACGGATCACCGGAGTCTGTTGAGTTTACAAGTATCTACTTCATGCTCATGAACTACTGGACTCTCGTAGAATCAAACAACATCGCTCGTGAACGAGGCGTTACCTTCCACAACTTCGAAAAATCAGACTACGCCAACGGTAGCTACTTCGATAAGTACACAAGTGGAGAATTTGTACCAAAATCGGATCGTGTGAAAGAACTCTTTAAAGATATCTTCATCCCAAGTGCAGAGGATTGGGCAGAACTGCGTGCTAAAGTTCAAGCAGATGGTCTTTACCACCAAAACCGCTTAGCTGTCGCACCAAATGGATCTATCAGCTACATCAATGATGTCTCTGCTTCTATCCACCCAATCACACAACGGATTGAAGAACGCCAAGAGAAAAAAATCGGTAAGATCTACTACCCTGCAGCAGGATTGTCAACGGAAACGATTCCTTACTACACTTCTGCCTACGACATGGATATGCGAAAAGTCATCGATGTCTATGCTGCCGCAACTGAACACGTAGACCAAGGTCTTTCACTGACTCTCTTTATGCGTAGCGATATTCCAAAGGGTCTTTACGAATGGAAAACTGAAAACAAACAAACCACTCGTGACTTGTCTATCCTTCGGAACTACGCCTTTAACAAAGGTATCAAGTCTATCTACTACGTCCGTACCTTTACAGATGATGGTGGAGAAGTTGGCGCCAACCAATGTGAAAGCTGTGTCATCTAATCCGCTATCCTAGATAGCTATCAAAAGTCGGTTCGCCGACTTTTTGTGCGGTATTCTATCAATTTATGGTAGAATAGTAACGATTGAATGAATAGAAAAAGAAAGTGATGCAAATGGAAACATACTACAAAGCCATTAACTGGAATGCGATCGAAGATGTCATCGATAAATCGACCTGGGAAAAACTAACAGAGCAATTCTGGTTGGATACGCGTATCCCTTTGTCAAACGACTTGGATGACTGGAGAAAGTTGTCTAATAAAGAAAAAGACCTAGTTGGTAAAGTCTTTGGGGGATTGACCCTTCTAGATACCATGCAATCTGAAACAGGTGTTCAAGCTCTTCGTGCGGATATTCGTACTCCACACGAAGAAGCTGTCTTTAACAACATCCAATTTATGGAATCTGTCCATGCTAAGTCTTACTCTTCTATCTTTTCTACTTTGAATACCAAGTCAGAAATCGAAGAGATTTTCGAATGGACTAACACCAATCCTTTCCTTCAAAAGAAGGCAGAAATCATCAACGAAATCTACCTCAATGGGACTCCCCTTGAAAAGAAAGTCGCCAGCGTTTTCCTTGAAACCTTCCTCTTCTACTCTGGTTTCTTCACACCTCTCTACTATCTTGGAAACAACAAATTGGCCAACGTAGCTGAAATCATCAAGTTAATCATCCGGGACGAATCAGTTCACGGAACCTATATCGGCTACAAGTTCCAACTTGGATTTAACGAATTACCAGAAGAAGAACAAGAAAAACTCAAAGAGTGGATGTATGATCTGCTCTACACCCTCTATGAGAATGAAGAAGGTTACACAGAGAGTCTCTATGATGGTGTTGGCTGGACTGAGGAAGTCAAGACCTTCCTTCGCTACAACGCCAATAAAGCCCTCATGAACTTGGGACAAGATCCGCTCTTCCCAGACTCAGCAGATGACGTTAACCCAATCGTCATGAACGGAATCTCAACCGGTACCTCTAACCACGACTTCTTCTCTCAAGTCGGAAATGGGTACCTTCTCGGTGAAGTAGAAGCCATGCAGGATGACGATTATAATTACGGATTATAAGACAAAAACCTTTCCAGATGGAAAGGTTTTTGAATGTAGACAACCTATTGTTTTACATAAAATAGCTAGATGATTTTCAAAAAATGACTTTTAAATTTTGAAGATTAAAAACTTTCCGCCGTGAGAAAAGTGCTAGAAACACTATTGCTTCTAGCACTCGGGAGTTTTGAGAGTAAAACAGTTTGGGAAACTGTTTTAGCCTGAG
>NZ_KQ969690.1:229490-233984 GCF_001578955.1 Streptococcus parasanguinis | reverse complement strand
CTAAGTCATGGAACTTCGTAGAAGTTCGCTGACGTCCGTACTCACCTAAGGAAATTTTTTAAGAAGACTTTATCTTCAATCTGAAACCTTTCCAGACGGAAAGGTTTTTTTTGTTGCAATCTTTTTCTGATTGGATCTGCTTCTTTTTTGAAAAAAGAGGTTGGACAAACATCCAACCTCTTCGATTCTTACAATTTACCTGCTACGGCATCCAACAATTCTTGGATTTTCGCTTGGTTGCTTCCTCCTGCCATGGCCATGTCTGGTTTACCACCACCACGTCCATCGACGATTGGAGCCAATTCTTTAATCACATTGCCTGCATGGACTTCTTTTGTCTTGCTGGCTACAAGGACGTTCACCTTGTCACCGATGGTTGCAACAAGAACAAGCACATCAGAGTAGTCTTTTTGTTTCCAGTTATCGGCAAATGTACGAAGGGCACCTGCATCTGATACAGAAACTTGGCTGGCAATGTAACGGTGTCCGTTTGCTTCTTGAACATTCTTGAAGACATCACCTGCTGCAGCTGCTGCTGCTTTTTCCTTCAATTCTGCATTTTCTTTTTGCAATTGACGGAGTTGTTCTTGAAGACCTTCCACCTTATGAGGGACTTCTTTGAGTTGAGGTGCTTTCAAGGTTGCTGCGACTGCTTTCAGAGCATCTTCTTGTTCACGGTAAGCTTCGAAGGCTTCCTTACCAGTCACTGCCAAGATACGACGAGTTCCTGATCCGATCCCTTCTTCTTTGACAATCTTGAGGAGACCAATTTCAGAAGTATTGCCTACGTGGGTACCACCACAGAGTTCCACTGAGTAGTCACCAATGGTTACAACACGGACTTCTTTACCGTATTTCTCACCAAAGAGGGCCATGGCTCCCATTTCTTTAGCAGTATCGATATCTGTTTCAATCGTTTCGACTGCGATCGCTTCCCAAATCTTTTCATTGACTTGTTGTTCAATAGCGCGCAATTCTTCAGGAGTTACGGCTTGGAAGTGAGTGAAGTCAAAGCGAAGGAATTCTACCTCGTTGAGAGATCCTGCTTGGGTTGCGTGGTTACCAAGGATATTGTGAAGAGCCGCATGGAGCAAGTGAGTGGCTGTGTGGTTCTTCATGACACGATGACGACGATTGGTATCAATAGCCAAGGTGTATTCTTGGTTCAAGGCAAGAGGGGCAAGAACTTCAACAGTATGAAGTGGTTGTCCATTTGGTGCTTTTTGAACATCTGTTACTGTAGCAACGACATTTCCTGCAGCATCCAAGATTTGACCATGGTCCGCAACTTGTCCACCCATTTCAGCGTAGAATGGAGTTTCTGCAAAGATCAGTGATGCAGTCCCTTCAGATACAGCTTCTACTTCTGCATTGTCCGCTACGATAGCCACCAACTTAGAAGGCAATTGGCTGGCATTGTAGTTGAAGCTACTTTCAACTGTAATGTTTTGAAGGGTTTCATTTTGCATCCCCATGGATCCACCTTTGACAGCAGATGCACGCGCCCGTTCTTGTTGTTCCTTCATAGCCGCTTCAAAACCGTCACGATCGACTGTCATTCCAGCTTCTTCAGCGATTTCTTCTGTCAATTCTACTGGGAATCCGTATGTATCATAAAGTTTAAAGACATCTTGACCAGCAATCACTGTTTGACCTTTGGCTTTCAAGTCTTCAACGATGGTTTGAGCAAAGTGTTGACCAGAATTCAAAGTACGAGCAAACGATTCTTCTTCACTCTTGATGATTTTTTCGATAAAGTCTTGTTTTTCAAGTACTTCTGGGTAGTAGCTTTCCATGATCTTCCCAACAGTTGGAACCAATTTATACAAGAAGGTTCCTTCAATCCCCAATTTTTGACCATGCATGGAAGCACGACGGAGGAGACGACGAAGAACGTAGCCGCGTCCTTCATTACCAGGAAGAGCTCCATCTCCAATCGCAAATGAAAGCGAACGGATGTGGTCAGCAATCACCTTGAAGCTCATGTTATCGCCATCTGGATCATAGGTTTTACCAGACATCTTTTCTACTTCACGGATGATTGGCATGAAGAGGTCAGTTTCAAAGTTTGTTTTCGCCCCTTGGATAACGGCTACCAAACGTTCCAAACCTGCGCCCGTATCAATGTTCTTGTGTGGCAATTCCTTGTATTCGCTACGAGGAACAGCAGGGTCAGCGTTAAATTGTGACAAGACAATGTTCCAAATTTCGATGTAACGGTCGTTTTCGATATCTTCTGCAAGCAGACGAAGACCGATATTTTCAGGGTCAAAGGCTTCTCCACGGTCAAAGAAGATTTCTGTATCTGGTCCAGAAGGTCCCGCACCGATTTCCCAGAAGTTGTCTTCGATTGGAATCAAGTGACTTGGATCCACACCAACAGCAATCCAACGGTTGTATGAATCCTTGTCGTCAGGGTAATAGGTCATGTAAAGTTTGTCTTTGGGGAAGTCAAACCATTCCGGACTTGTCAAAAGCTCATAAGCCCAGGTAATGGCTTCGTCACGGAAGTAATCTCCAATTGAGAAGTTCCCCAACATTTCAAACATGGTGTGGTGACGCGCTGTCTTCCCTACGTTTTCGATATCGTTGGTACGGATAGCCTTTTGAGCATTGGTAATCCGTGGATTTTCAGGAATGATGGTTCCATCAAAGTATTTTTTAAGAGTGGCAACCCCTGAGTTGATCCACAAAAGGGTTGGGTCATTTACAGGAACCAAGCTAACGGATGGTTCTACTGAGTGGCCTTTTGTAGCCCAGAAATCAAGCCACATTTGGCGGACTTGTGCACTAGATAATTGTTTCATGTTTTTCTCCTAATTCTTATTTAACTAATTGGCGCCAGTTTCCAACATTTCGACGTAATCGATGGCGACACAAAGCGAGATGACTAAATCCGCATACTCGTCCTCATAGACCGATACTTGATAGGTCGAGGTGAGATGAAAGAGTTCCTTGCTAATCTCAGCGACGATTTGATCCCGATCATCGAATAATTTGAATTCTAGGTCCCAGATATTTCCTTGTACCCGCAGTCCCAAATCTTCGATATCGTACCTATCCCTGAAGAGCGTCAGCTTTTTATGGATAAAAAAGCTGTCCCCATCCTTCAACTCAACCACAAACTTAGGAAGAAGGCTGATTGGTTTTTTAGTAATGTGGCTCACTTCTTGTCCATTCTTATCATAGATGGTAAAAGTCTTGGGAATCTTAAGAAAAGATCCCTCAACCTGGTATTCAACATTTCCCAACTCATCTTTGATATCGAACCGCTCGCCACCCAATCGAAATTTTTGTTTCACTTGATAGGTTCGCATCTTTTGATCTCCTTTAAAAAGCTCCAGACAACTGCCCGCAAACAAAAGACAAGTCACCAAACGAAGGGCGAAAAACCGCGGTACCACCTTCATTCAATGAACTTGTCATTCTTATTTTTATATGCAATTGTCTCAGCTGAGTAGCAAAATCATTTCTCTTCCATGGCTCGCACCCCCGCCACTTCTCTGATTCCGAGTAACAATGATTCATTCTCAACTATTTCATTATACAAGTTCCAAAAGGAACCGTCAACTATTTTTTAGATGATGATTTACTATCACTTGTTTCAACACCGATATTTTGCAAATATTGGTTGAAAGTAGATTTGAAAGCATCATCTTTAACCTTAATATTGGCATTGGTCATCGCTTTAGCTATAATACTACGGATGTAATTAGTATCTTGCTTACGACCTTCAATAATGATCTCTTTCAAACGTTTTTCGTATTTCTTCCAGTCAGAACCTTTTTCTGTCTTCTTATTCAATTTGACAATATAGTAGCTAGCTGAGTAGTTTTGACCTGCTGATACTGTGATGACATCTGAAATCCCGTTTTCATCCAACTTAAAGGCAGCTTCTTTGACTTGAGATGGGATATCTGCTGTTCCTGAATCGAACTTGACTTCACCACCTTTGTCTTTTGTAGCGGTATCTGTTGAATTATCTTTTGCAATTTTGGCAAAGTCTGCACCTTCCGCTTTAGCTGCTTCCAATACTTCTTTTGCTTTGTCTTCAGAATCCAACTTGATAATTTGTGCTGTTACCTCAGGTGTATAAGATTCAAAAGCCGCCTTGTAGTCAGACTCTTTGATATCTTTCTTAGCAGCTTGGCTAACTGCATATTCCAACAACATATTGCTACGGATTTGTTTCTTCGCTGTTTCTTCCGTCAAGCCTTGTTGCGCCAAGTAAGCATCAAATTGGTTGCCCAATTGTTTCTTTTGTTTAGCCAATTCTTTATCGACTTCTTTATCAGAAATTTTTGATCCATATTCTTTTTCAAAAACTTTATTGATAGTCATTTGGAAAAGAACTTGTTGGGCTCCTTGGTTTGATTTGATTTCATCATAGAAATCTGAAACCGTGATCGTGTCCCCTTTCATGGTCACGACATCTTTGTTTGTGCTATTGGCACAGGCTGCTAATGTTACGACTGATAGCAAGGTCACAGCACC
>NZ_KQ969690.1:226804-229470 GCF_001578955.1 Streptococcus parasanguinis | reverse complement strand
GACTGATAGCAAGGTCACAGCACCTGCTACAAGTTTTTTCTTCATGAAAATTACTCTCCGTTCCTTTTTAAACTTCCTCTATTTTACCACAAATTAGAGAGAATACCTTAAATTTACCTAAAAAGAGCTAGGATCTGGCAAGGTTACCGTCTCTGCATTTTTACGAATCATCAAAATACCGTCTCCAAGTGGCACCAAGCTAGCTGTCAAATCTGGATGGTTGAGAGTCGCGTTAAAGAGGTTTTGAAGACCTCGATAAATGGTCCGTTGCCCACGACGAACTTCCATGATGTCTTTGGCAACATCTCCTCCTTGGAAAATATCATCCAATACTACGACTCCCCCAACTTCTAAGAGTTCGAGAATTCGTGGCAAAAAGACGATGTACTTAGACTTAGCAGAGTCCATAAAGACAAAGTCATAGGTCTCTGTTAAATCCCGCAAGACATCTACCGCATCTCCTTCAAGCAAGGTAATTTGCTTTCTCAGATCGTATTTAGCTAGATTTTTCTTGGCAAAGTCAATCATTTCTTCGTTACGATCAATGGTAGTAATTTGTGCATTGGGAGCATTTTCAGCCATTAAGAGCGCCGAAAACCCAATTGCCGTCCCAATTTCAAGGATTTTCTTTGGTTGTAGGGCTTGTAGGAGTAGTCTAAAGTATGCTACCGTTTCATGCGGGATGATGGGAATATTTTCCTTGTGGGCGAATGCTTCTAATTCCTTTAGGGCACCCGCTACCGGTTTTTGACGCGTACGCATAAAGTCAACGATCTCATCTTTTACCACTGGACGGCGCATATTGTGGTTGGCATTTTTACTATAAGACTCTACCATCTTATGCGAGTCCTAATTTTTCTACTAGGGCTTCAAATTCATTCAAACGACGTTCAAAGACTGCAAAGGCTGCGTCCAAATAGTCTTCTTTTTCCATATCCACACCTGCTTTGCGGATGACATTTAGTGGATAATCAGAGTTTCCAGCCTTCAAGTAGTCGATATATTTGTCACGATCTTCTTGGGTTCCATGAACGATTTTTTCAGCTAGAGCTGAAGCTGCTGCAAAACCAGTTGAATATTGGAAGACATAGTAGTTATAGTAGAAGTGAGGTATCCGAGCCCATTCATATTGGATCTCAGGGTTGTCTTCTTTTGAAAGACCATAGTATTTTTCATTGAGCTCTGCATAAAGGTTGTTCAAGAACTCACTAGTCAAAACGGTACCTTCTTGGTCTGCTTTATGAATGGCATGCTCAAATTCGGCAAACTGGGTTTGACGGAAGACCGTTCCACGGAAGCCATCCAAGAAGTGATTCAAAATAGCAAAACGAGTTGCATCGTCTTCTACTTCTTCTAACAGACGTTCGGTCAAGATATTTTCATTGGTTGTAGAGGCGATTTCAGCAAGGAAAATTGAGTAGTCCCCATAGACATAAGGTTGGGTTTCACGGGTATAGCTAGAATGCATACTGTGACCAGTTTCATGCACCAAGGTGAAGAGATTATCCAATGTATCTTGCCAGTTTAACAACATGAAAGCATTGGTATCATAAGAACCACCTGAATAGGCACCTGAGCGTTTCCCTTGGTTGACATGCACATCAATCCACCGTTCGCTAAAGGCACGTTTCACACGAGAAAGATAGTCCTCCCCCAAAACAACCAAGACTTCTTCTGCTTTGGCCAATGATTCTTCATAGGTAAACTTGTAGTCTGTATCTGATAATGGCGTATACATATCGTACATCTTCAAGTCTGAGATTCCTAGAATTTTTGAACGCAATTGCACATAGCGTTGCAAGAGTGGCAAATGTTTGTTTACAGCTGCTACCAAGCTATCATAAACACTTTCTGGTACAAAGTTTTCAGAAAGGGCCGCTTCACGGGCAGATGAGAATTTGCGAACTTTGGCATTAAAGTTGTGAACTTTTACATTGGTTTGCAAGGTTTTAGCATAAGTATGTTGGTACTGTTCATAGACCTTGTAGAGACCTTCGTAAGCTTCTTTACGAACGGCACGATCTTTTGATTCTACCAATGAAATATAGTTTCCATGTGTTAATTGAACTTCTTCGCCCTTGTCATCATGCACAGTTGGGAAAACAATATCTGCATTGTCCAAGATTTCAAAAGTTTCACCACCAGCTGCAAAGATCTCACCAGCTCCTGCAAGTAATTCCTCTTCTTTTTGAGACAAGACATGTTCTTTTTTCTCTAGCAAACGATCAAAATAATGACCATATTGTTCCAAGGCTGGAACTTCACTCACAAAGGCCTTGTATTGCTCATCCGTAATGGCCATGAATTCAGGCTCGTAGAAGGCAAAGGTTTCTCCCAACAAGCTATAAAGAGACATCCCTTTTGATTGGTATTCTTGGTATTTAGCCACTCGTGTATCTTGGTCATTTTTCATATGAGCATAGACATAGACCTTTTCTAAGCGACGGCTCAATTCCAAATAAGCATTGGTGGTCTCCAAAAGCGTTTGTGCTGAATCCAACAAATGGCCAGCATAGTGGCTAGCTGCTTTAATATCTGCAGCTAAGCTGGATGCTTCCTCTTCCCAAGCTTGATCTGTCGCAAAAATTGTCGACAAATCCCATTGGTATTTTTCATCAATTTCATTACGTTGTTTTACCATTTCGATTAATCCTCCAATGGTACTA
>NZ_KQ969690.1:199996-226673 GCF_001578955.1 Streptococcus parasanguinis | reverse complement strand
TTTTAGCATATTTCAAAAACTGTTTCCATCATTGTGCCATATGTTCTCAAACGTTTAAAAATCGCGTATTTTAGAAAAATATCGTTTTCGTCATTTTTCAATAATTGAAAAAAGTCGTATTCAAAATCGTATTCATTGCCCGCATAATTGAGAGAACGAGCCCGAGGGCTTTTTTATTGCCGTTATAATGGAAAAATTAAGAAATTGCCGTTATAAACACAAAAAAGCCCCTCCAAAAAAGGAGGGGAAGAAAAAAGATTATAAATTTTTGAACTTACGTTTTATTATTCGTAATAGTTGACTAGATCGTCCTTATCCCAGCAAGAGAGCCAGATCGGTCCGAATTGTCCAAACTCAAACAGGCGCCAGTAGTAGCCACCATAATAGCCACCCGTGCACTTGTCCGTGATATGGGCTTCGTCGAGTTCGAACGAGAAGAACATGCCCGCTTTAAAGTCTCGATCTGCTCCGTCTGGCAAGTTATTACCGTCCTTATCGACCCAGTTAACCATCGAAACAGGAATACCGTTCTCGGTCCAGTCGAAGCCGACGGGCGCGAGATAGTCGCATTTGATTTGCCAGATACCGTTAACATACTTGACCTCGTTCGCTTCGTAGTATGCCTTCTCTTGAGGCTGTACGGATGTGTTCGCTTGGTTATTCGTCTGTGGTGCCGTGTCAGCATACCGCCAAACCTCAATATAAGCTGGTTTATTCCAGCTATAGTAATCGTTCCACGGGTAAGTATTGATCGCTTGTCCGACTGCTCCTTGAGTTGAGTAGTCGCAAGAAATGAAGTATGTATCATCGATCATCGCTCCGACGTGTCCACCAGCACCGCCTGAGCTTGACATATCAGCACCCCAGCTCATCAAGATAATATCGGCCGGTTGTGCGTCCCAGTTTTGATTGATACTTACGCGGTAAAAGCCGTTATTAGCTAGTTGCTGGCCAAGCGTAACTGTTGACGGTAGGCCGATGATATTGATTCCGGCTTCCTTTAATACTTGCGACATGATACCCGAACAGTCCCCGGTTCCGTCTGAACCGTTACGGCTTCCGAACATTGAATAGGTAATCAGCCCACGACGACTAGTAAAACCGTTAACAATAGATTGTTGTACACTCATGTTCGACCTCTCTATTTCTTCCATTCTTCGTTAGCGCGTTTGACTGCTGCCTCGATAAACGTATTGAGTTCTTGATTGGTCAAGTGGATATTTTGAGACTCAAGGCCCTCGATCAAGCTCGTTTTAGCGTGCTCGAGTTTATCCTTGCCGTGAATATCCAATTTATCCGCAACCTGCTCTGTAGCGTTGACCGCGTTTTTTGCCAAGATCTCAACGATCTCGATTGCTTTCTTGCCCCCGCGCATAAGTAAGTATTTTTTGATCGCTTGAACCACGATCCCGGTTAATACAACTAAAATGCTCATTGCTGATGTTGTGATAATGCTTGTGATTTGATCCATTTTATTTTTCCTCGTCTATTTCTAATTCTAAAAAGCGCTCAAAGAGCACTTTAATAGCTCCGTTACCGCCTAATTCGACGTAACTTTCATATAATTTTGATAGCTCCTCGATCTCATGCTGGTTAGTGTGTCCACGCTTGAGCGCATTCTTTAAGTTCTCCTGCAATCGAAAACGTTGGAGCCGCTGCAAGCCTTTCCCGATCATCGTTAAATTCTTTCGGTTATCTTTTCCGATCTCTTCCACGTTTGAGACTGACTTCTCGAGGGTGTCTATCTTGTTAGATAGACCCTCAAGACGTTTGTCAGCTTCTTTCGTGGTTTTTGTACTTTTAAAGGAAAAGTAACTGGGAATAATCACGACCAGAACGGGTGTCAACTTATCCACTAATGCTAATAGGTCCAATTAAACCACCCCCCTATCAAGCTACTCGCTTACTGGACGGGTTGAGTTTCAAGCTCAGCTTTTGGTTCAGTCCATTTCCAGATCGCAAGTTTGCCGTTCTGCTCAAGGCTTGCGAGTTGGTCAAGCGTTTCACCTTGGTAAGTAAACGGCTGGTTCACTTGGACCATCACGCGCTTGCCTTCGCTGTATTTCTCGATATGGTTCGGGTCCTCAATCGCAAAGATCGCTTGTGCTGGATAGGTTTCGCCTACTTTCCCAAGGTCCACCAATTCAAGGCCACGTTTAAAGACTGTAGGGTCCAGCGGGTGGTCAATGTCAGTCACGCGGGCGAGTACGCTCCATTCTGCCACGTCTTTTACCTTTTGGATCTCTTCGTCTTTCTTGGCCAGCTTCGCCTCGTACTCTTGGGCTTGCGTGTATAAATCCTCTTGCAACTTCTTAACACCTTCGACTGGGTTTAATTCAGTCACAACTTGGCCGAGGACGGCTTGAATAAGTGCTTCGTCCGATTCGTTGGTACGGTCCCCGATTAGTACACGCTCAAAGGCTGTGTAAGGGTTGGCCGAGCGGATTGATACAAAGGTACGTCCTTCTTCTTGCAAGTATTTGTTAATGATTTTAAAATCCATATTTTTATTTACCTTCTTCTAATTTTTGAGAGGCCTCATCAAAGAGGTCCTTGAGTGCTTGATCGCTATCCAAAACATCGTTAAATTTGCTCAATAGCTCGTTTACGCGTTGATATTCCTCGTTTATGCGCTTGTTTTCTTCGTTTGTTTCCTCGTACAAGACCGAATATTTTGTAGCCTCAACGATAGCATTTGCGAGATTATGCGAGATCGCATTTATAATTTTATCTGATGTATTCATCTATTGCCTTTCTAAAGACTTATGTCGTAAAAACCTGGATATCCTTCACCATTTTGGTCACGAAATCTTTGTAACGCCTTAAAGTTTTCGTTGATATATCTAAATATATCTGCCAAAGATGTTGAAGGTGCATTGTTCGATACAGAATCTTTCACGATGTGTACATCACCAATAAGGACAACTTTGCGGTGGCCGTATTGGTTAAATATTTTGAGTCCTGTAAAATTGGCGTTCGGGTCCATTACTCCTCTATCATTGACTCCAAATGCAAATGCTGCATAATTGGTTCCATTAGAAATAGTTGGGGATAGGAAAGCCTTACGACCCCCAGAGTTAAATTCCAGCGAGTTTTGTGGGGACATGAACTCAATTTTGGCTGTTCCGTTGTAAGTCGTTACATTTGAGTTCAAATTGATCACGGTATTTCCATAATTTCCGCGAATAATACCACCTTCGAAAGTTAAACCTTTAAACGTTCCAGACGTTACGCTTTTAGCGTTTAGATTGATTAGGTTTACTTCGCGAGCGTCGATAGTCCCAGCGGTTACTTTGTTAGCAGATACGTTAGCGATCATACCGTCTTCTATAACCGCGTTGTCGATAACAGTCTGCCCCGTGATATGTGTTAGCCTTCCGTCTATTAGGTTCGTACCGTTAGCAAGTAGATTGATAGAGTTGAGTACGTCGCCCGCGCTACTTAGATTTTTGACCGACCAAGAACCAGCGAGCTGGCTTACTTGTGTGCGTACTGCTTCGATAGGTTCTGCGCTGTCGTCTGGGCTTGGTTGCCATAGCCGGTCATTTGTACCCTCGTAAAAGTCCAGCTCAGTCATAAATAGACCAGACCAGCCGTTAGAATTCCCTTGATAATTAAATAACAGATAGCCTTCATCAAATGCGCCGGTATTAAAACTAAATGACTTCTTGACGGCTCTGCCTGAGTTAAATGCTGGACTTCCAGTCTTGTCAAAGATTATTTGCATTTCATCAAAGTCATTCGTCGATCCTTTTCTACGCTTACAGAATGCAATTTTAAAGCGTGCTGTGTTAGCATCAAAAGCTATCAAATTAAGCATATAATTTGTATTTTGTTTGATGATAAATCGCGGACTGTGGACAAATGCTCCTGGTCTTAGAGAAAACATTCGCTTCTGACCGTTTAGGTAAAAATGGTGAGCTGTGAAGGTCAACCGTCCATTA
Source organism: Streptococcus parasanguinis (assembly GCF_001578955.1). Lineage (GTDB taxonomy): Bacteria > Bacillota > Bacilli > Lactobacillales > Streptococcaceae > Streptococcus > Streptococcus parasanguinis_U. The sequence continues at coordinate 222,729 of NZ_KQ969690.1, read as the reverse complement.
GCTTCAGTCCAGTAGTTCAATCCGTCATCGGCTCGCGAATTTCGGAGCATATTCGGTCCACCACTAGTTGAATACTTCCCAACCTCTGTCTGGAAGATCTGGCTACTCATAACCAACCGTGAGAGTTGGTCTGGTGCGCCTGTTTCGCTCTTACCGAGAATACGCTCATACATCTTGTTTGATTCCGTGAGCTTGTTAAATTCTAGCGTCTGAGCTGTGATCTGTTTGGACAGATTCAGAAGATCGCGCCCTTGATCGTTTTGGACCCGATCAAGGCTTTCAAAATCACCTTTATTTGCGAATTGCGTTAACAATTTGGAAAAGATTTTACTATAAATCACGTTACCATCAACGCTATTTACACCTTCCGTGACTTTGTTCTGCAAGTCTGGGCTTGATAAAATCTGTTGCTTGATCTGGTCAGATAGCTTGCTAGTGTCTGGTAACGTGCCGGCTTTTTTGAGGGCTTCTTCTGCCTTTGCGTTGGCTTGTGCGATTGCTTGGGTTGTTGAGGCTTGGGCGTCGTTGACTATTTTTTCAATCTTCGACGTGTCAACTTTGAGAATTTTTGGGAGCCATTCCGACCCGCTCCAATAATAGAGCTCCGTTTCCTCTCCTACGGTCAAGTACAAGAGATCGCCTTCGTGAAGCGTCCCTCTTGGCTCATCTTTTGGCTTCGTTGTGCCGTAATAGTTGGTATTCTTACCATTCGCGGAAACAAGCGCCCGTGTGGCTACCTCGAGAGCACCTTCGGCGTATTGCTTCGACTCGGAAACGCTTCGCATGATCGAGCCTTCCGACGTGATCGCTTTCTGCACGGTCCCAATATCGTTACAGGTTACCTTGTGAGATAATAGCCGGCCCGTCACGTCGTAAGAGCTCTCGTAAGACACAATACGGATCTTTTCACGGAACCCGATCGTCTCATTAATAGCCATGATATAGTCACCCGCACGGGGCCGTGTGTACTTATACCCGGCTTGTGTGAGATCTTCCATATCAAGCTGGACCGAGATCGAATAGGATTCGTCGACTTCTTTCTTTAGTCGTTCTAAGAGCTTACCAGTCTCTTTATAGCGCTCGTCTGTTACGGGTTCGCCCTCGATTCGGCCATAGATCCGAGCAAGTGGGCTTTCATACTCTGAAGTATATCGGCCTGCGTCGTGGTTTTCTTCATCTTTCCACGCCCCCAGCCCTTTTTTATAGGTTATAAAGCCACCGATATTTTTTTCAATCGTGAGCTCGTTCATGTTGAAATTTTTCCGGACAACTGTCGAAAGGTCAGTCCCGACTTTTTTCAAAATTCGAACGACCTTACCAGTTACCGAAAACTCGAGGCCCGCTGCCTTAATGATATCTTTGAACATTTTGAGCCGGCTCGCGTTACCGAAATTCTCTTTTCGAATCGATCCCGCTTGTGCCTCGATCACGTACCGATAGCCGCTATCTTTAAAAATCGCCTCGATATACACTTCAAAACGATTTGAACCGTTAAATTCTTTATAACAGTTCGAGTGCTCGAAATCGTAAAAGAACTGGTGGACCGCGTCAAAAGATAGAGAAATGTTTTTTCCTTCGTCTTTCGGCTTCGCGTAAATGATCTTATAAAGCTCTCCGTCGAAGGTAAAACTCCACCCACGATCTAATTTCGATAGAACCTGTTTATTAGATACAATCGTTCCGGAGATCGATCGTTCGCCATTTACTGCGTTTTTAGTTTTTAGCTCAACTTGGGCTCCGTATCCTTTGCCCGTTTCGTCGTAAAAAGTAATCAAAAGTCCACCTCCTCTCTAACGATATAGCTCTTTAAAACCGAGGATCTTGACGGTCCCCTTAAAATTAGTAAACCAATTGACCGACCGGTTAGGCTTTGGCCGAATGACAAAATACTCGTAATTCGTCCGGTTGTTGACGTTTAAGTCTTGCGTTGTTGGCCCTTGATAGATTGCCGTCTCAACTCCCTTTAAAAGGAGCTTTTGGCCCGACCTTAAAGGCGTTTCTGTGTGCTGGTAAGTAAACCGACGGCCGTCGATCTCAAGGAAAAAACTAGTATTATCAGCGTTTGCGGTTAACTCCACAACGAAAGGAACCTCTAATTGACTGAGTGGCGCCGTTCCGTTGTATGGAAAACTGTTTGCGCTAAGTGCGAGATCCCGTGGGACTGTCTCGCCATACGGGAGCTCCGCTGTAACGAATGAAAACGAAATATTGTACTTGATCCCGGCTTCCGAATTGCCGATAAAATCAAACTCGATTTGACCATTACCCACAACGTTATAGCGATATTTCCAGTTAGCATGAGGCAACTGGGCAATATTTAGATCGCCTGTCGTTTGGCCGGGCTTCTGGAAGTCGTAAATATTATTTACGTTTTGGTACAATTTCGTGATATAGAAGCTATCGTCACCCAAGACCCAGCGAGTCAATTCGTCTTTTTTGTTTAAAAAGTCCTCCATCGAACCCGCTGAAAGTCTAGCCGTGACTGAGATTTTCTTTTCGGTATAAGTCAAGCCGTCGAAAATATAACCATTGCGCCCCTTGACGGTTCGCCTTGATAATTCCACGGCCGGGGACGAATCATCGACCGTGATATTGTAAAGGCCAAGGCCAGAAAGTTTCTGACTTTGGCCGTCTTTCTCAATTAATAAGTCCATCGTTCCCCCTTACGCGAAATAAGCGTCTAGCGCCTTTTCTCTCGCGTCCTTCTCTTTGATTGTGGTATAGATCTTGTCTCCCACAATTTCGTTATGTACTTCGAATTTTTGGTTCGAAAGTTGTGAATTTTTGACCTCATCGCTCAAGTCCTCAAGAGATGAACGAACGCCCGAGCTGGTCACGCTCGCGCTTGTGGTCAATACGCTGTTAGTCTGATAGTCTTGATCTGTGATTGCTTGCGCGTATGTTTTCGCCATCGCCTTGATATCACCGACCCAGTCTTTCATACCGAGATACATACCTTCACCCGTGAAGCTCCCGATCTTTTTCGTTACGCGGGACGGCGAGTGGATATCCAAGGCCGAACGCATGATCGCAGCAATGCTAGAAGCAATACTGTAAGCAAGCGCATAAAGCGAACCAGCCATCGAAGCGAGTCCGTTATATAGACCCATGCCAGCGTTAAATCCGACCATTTGAAGCAATGCTGGAAGCAAGCCAAACGAAGCCGAAATCTGATTGCAAGCCGAACCGGCAAGCGATACCGCTTGCGTCATGCTTGATTGCATGGTGCTAGTGAACGCGTGCATACCACTTTTAGCGCTGTTTGTCACGCTTTGGAACGTTGACTTAAATGAGCTTTCTAGTTGCTTACCAGCCGAAGAGCTCACTTGTGAGATCTTATTGAGGCCAGCTTGAACCGCTTGGGCTGTCGCGTTCATTTCTTGCGTGACAATCTTTTGCATATTTTGATAATTCGTCGTGATAGACTGTGACATTTTAGAGCTTGATTGCTCAGCTTGTTGGGCCATCTTATCAAAATCTGTCTGAGCACTAATTGCCATAGCATTTGTAGCGCTCGTTGCTCCCGTTTGCATTTGTTGGAAGTTGCTTACAACGTTCGCGCTTGCTTGTTGCGCGTTAGTGGTTGCAGCCGTATTGACTCCCGTCGTGCTCGCGTTCGCGTTATTCATTAACTGATTCAACTCGTTACTTGCGTTCGCGTTTAACTGACCGATATTAGTCGTTACGCCTGTATTCATCTGGCCAGTCTGTGCGAGTGCGTTTGCGTTCATCTGGTTAAATGACGCGTCCGCGTTCGCTGCAAGCTGTTGCATATTCATTGTGCCGTCAGTATTCAACTGTCCGAAGTTAGTCGAGGCGTTCTGTTGCAACTGAGTTGTGCTGTCCATAGCATTTGTGGACATTTGAGACATATTAGCCGTAACGCCAAGGCTCATGTTAGACGTTGACGCGATCGTGTTCGCGCTCATCTGGCTATAAGAAGTCGATACATTCGTAGAAGCGGTTGAAGCGTCGGTACTTAACTGTGTCGTCGTTTCCGAACTCTTGCTCTTGATATGCTCGGCTGTGCCGTCAATAGACGCCTTGGTTTTTTCTCCACCTTCGTCTGACTTGCCCGTGATCCAGTCCCAGATACCACCGAAGAAATTCCCGATAGCGTCCGCGACGCCTTTCAGCGCGTTCGGAATGAAGTTAAGAAGAGCTTCGCCGAATCCCTTGATAATCTCCCAAGCTGCCGTGACGATGTTAGGTAAGCCCTTAACGATCGCTATTGCAAGCTGTACGATCAATTGAGCCCCAGCCATAAGAAGCTGTGGCAAGGCTTGAGCGAATCCACGGATCATCTGACCGATAATCTGTACCGCACTTTGCGCGATCTGAGGCAACGCGTTAATGATCCCTTGAACGAGGGTTACGATTAATTGAATACCACCCTGTAAGATCGTTGGTAAGTTCGACAGGATCGTTTGCATGAATCCGACAATGACTTGTGTCGCAATTTGGATGATTGCCGGAAACGCTTGAATGAAACCTTGGACGAGATTCATCAAAATTTGAATCCCTTGTTCAAGGATGGAAGGGAAGTTTGCTTGCAAGCTTGTGATAAAGTTTGTCGCAATTTGTTGAACTGTCGCGAGATATTGCGGCATAGCTTGGAGATTCCCCTTCGTCAAGTTGAGGAGTAATTCCATACCAATTGAGATCAATCGTGGTAATGCTTGAAGCAATGTATCGACGAATGATCCGATGGCGGTTATTGCCGACGAAATAAGCGAGCCCGCATTTTGGCCCACGCCTTGAACGAGGCTACCGATTAATTGAATACCAGCGTCAACGATAACCGGGAACATTGTCGCAAAACCTTGCGCGAGTTTGGCCACTAGATCAGCGCCCGAAGCGATCAAGCTCGGCAATTGACTAGTGATCCCGTTTACAAGGGTTTGAATGATTAATGGTCCTTTAGTTGTTACTGTGGTAATCAACTGATTGATCTGTTGCCCGAATTGTTGATTAATTAGGCCCAAACCAGCGAGGACAAGGCCAAGGATAGCAGCCGGACCGATTGACGCGAGGGCGATTCCCATAACGGACGCGATCCCACTTGTCATCATGCTAAGGATTGATAGACCTTGCGAAGCAGCTCCACCAAGAGCGCCCGGAATACCTGCGATCTTACCAGCAAAACTCGAAATGAAGCCTCCGGCCGTGCTAAACGCACTAGAAGCGATAGATCCGAGAGCCATTGTTTTCATTGCGACCGTACCCATAACACCAGTAAGCGAAGTTAGTCCGCGCACCGCTGGACCGAACGCAAACGCGCCCACAAGGGCTGTTACGGCTGGTTTTACAGCTTGCATGGTGCCTTTAAACTTATTCGCTTGCTCGTCGGTCATTTTAGTTCCGTTAAGAAACTGATTTAAGGCCGGGTTGATTGATTCAATAGCGTTTAGGAAGTTTTGGACTCCCTGCGAATTTGAAAGCCTGTCAACTAGTTTATCAATCCATTTGACGAGTGTCGTAAGGATTGGAAGGACTGCCGTCCCGACTTTGATCTGGAACGTTTCCCAAGATCCACTCAAAGCCTCGACGGCCCCTTTTAAGTTGTTGAGCTTTTCAGCCGCAACTTGAGCAGCCGTCACCTTGTCGATAGCTTCTTGCATCTTGTTAGCGCCATCTGCTCCCTCGTTCATCGCGATAGTAGCAGCGCGCACCGCGTCGGTACCGAACATAGTTTTCAAAGCCATTTGTTTTTCTGCGTCGGTAAGCCCACCGAGACGATCTTTCAAAACTTGAGAGATCTCAGCGAATGACTTGATCTTACCTTCAGCCGTGAAGAACTGGTTCGAGCCATCGGCCGTAATGATCCCGAGTTCTTTCATCATGTTCGTTTGTGCCTTGGTCTGCGGTTGCAGATTCATCAGCATAGTTTTAAGAGACGTACCGGCGTCGGAACCTTTGAGCCCGTTTTGAGCGAATACTGCGAGGGCGTTAGTGGTATCGCGGAACGATAGACCAAGCCCAGACGCAACTGGTGCGACCATTGAGAGACCATATTTCAACTCGTGGACGTCTGTCGCTGACGCGTTAGCAGCTCCCGCGAGTTGGTTTGCTGCTTGTGTGGCCGTCATTCCATCACGACGGAAGGCGTTTAACGCTGTCGACGTGATTTCAGCAGCTTCTTTTAGATCTAACTCGCCCGCTGTGGCCAAGTTTAGGGACGCTGTGAGTCCACCGTTTAGGATATCTTTCGTTGATACCCCGGCTTTTGCAAGTTCGCCGATCGCGTCTGCGGCGTCCGCTGCGCTGAAGGCTGTATCTGCCCCGGCTTTAATTGCAGCGTCATTGAATTTCTTCATCGTTTCCGCGCTCTCGCCCGTCACGGCCTTGATATTGCTCATTTTGGCTTCGAACTCAGCAGCTTTTGAAACAGTACTCTTAATTGCTTGTTTCCCAAGATCAAAAAGCTTGTAAGCAGCAGCCACACCTAAAACCTGCTTGAGCAAGTTTGTTGACGCGCTCGCCGCTTGATTCGTATGACTAACGATCCCAGTTAACGCGCTGACAGCCTTTTGACCTGTTGTCTGAAACGCGTTTCCAAGTCGTCCGCTTACGTTGCTCGCGAGGTTGTTAACTGATGATAAGATCTTACCACCGAAAGAGTTTTGAACTCGATCCGCGAAGCTGTTAGCCTTATTGGTCAAGTTGGTAAACATACTGGACCACGAAGAGTTGATCGGGTTCAATACCTTTTGACCAAGTGCACTCGTAAGATTGCCAGCCACGGACTGAATACGAGCTTCGAGCCGGGCCATAGAGTCCCCAATCGCACCGAAGGCCGTCTTATATGATCCGGACATATTATTAGCCGAATTAGTAAAGACTGAACCTAAACTGTGGACTTTGGAGCTGATCCGTTGGGCCATAGAGTCAACGCTGTTTGCCATCTCAGCAAACGCGCTTTTTGGCGATTTGATCGCTTTTGAAATATCAAAGTCAAACGCTTTTTTAATTTTCGAATTAATACCGGCCCCAAGTGTTGAGACGTCATTTTTCATCGTGCCTAAGACTGACTTAATGTCAGCCGAAACGCGAGTAAATGCCTTCCTTATGGGGTCAGGTATTTTTGCGCCAATGTTAGAAGAGATACGTTGTAGCTCTCCGAGGGCGATTTTGAATCCGCCGGTCAATCCTTGGCCGATCTTGGATCCGATATTTTGGTTACTGTTTGCAAGCCGGTTCATTAATTCCCCGACTTCCCGAATCATCTGATTCGCACTTTTTGACGCTTCCTGTGCCGCGTTTTGAAATGCTTTACGAGTCGAACTCACGACGTCGCTCATTGCTTTTTCATACCCGGTTAAGTCCGCGCCGATAATCGCTTCAATCGATCCATCAAAAGCCATCGCCCCACCTCCTATCTATCTATTTCTGAAATGTTCGTTAAGACGCTCGATCTTCTCGAGCATACCTTGAGAGCTTTCCCGCTCTTCGCGCTGTCTGAATAGACGTCGGACCTTTTCTCGATCTTTTTTCTTGCTCAACTTGCCAAAGTCCGCTTTTTTAGCGTTTAGCGTGTATCGTAAGTTAAAAGCAAGTTCGACGAGGTTTTCCCTCTCTTCGATCGCTCGATAGTAAAGGCCCTCGCGAATCGCGTCAAGCTCTGTTTTTGTACATGAAAAAATAATATTTGGGTCAGTCAGACCCAAGCGAGCGCACTCTATTAAGAGATTGCGCTTCTCAAGCGCCCAATTTGCGCCTCTGTCTGCTCGATCTGAAGTTCCGCTTGTGCCTTGTCCTCCGCTGTTTCTGCTTTGGCTTTGAGGTACTTCAATCCCAGCTCGAGATTTTCTAAGTATTTCGAAACTTTCTCTTTGAAAAAACCAGATTCGACCATCTCTTCTTCTAGTGCTTCAAATAGTGGCTCTGTGCTTTCTGCTCCGAGATCTTCCATTTTGTCCGCGATTGCCTTGATAGCTTCTTCATCGCTTACGGCTTTCGCTTTCTTGCTTGCACATAGCTTGATAAGATCCACTAGAGCTGAATCGTTACGATCAACCACACGAAGGAATAGAGCTCCGACGCCGTCCTCGTTACGTGTGCCGTCTGGTCCTTGAGATCCAAGATCACGATTGACCTTGTACATGGTCATATAATCAAATTTGATCTCGATTGCGCGGCTTCCGACTGAAAATTCCATTGAATAACTCCTTTTTTGTCAAAAAAATAAAAGCAAAAGGGCTTCCGAGGCCCCTTTGCTTGAAAAATTAGCGTGTGATATTGTTGTAATCGCCTGTTGTTTCGCCCGGGTTTTGGTACTCGTAAACGTCGTTCAACATTGCGATTTCGTCCGCTGAAAGTGGGAACTTACCATCACGAAGACGGCCAACGATACCCACTGTATAGTTCAACTCGACGAATCCATCAATTGCGTCAGTAAATTCTACGTCGTCTGTGATCTTACCATATCCAAACTGTGCTGGATAAGTATCTTTCCCGGTTGAAGTATCTTTAACTGACTCGTCAACGATAACGCGCCAGATTTTTACAGATTCCCCTGTTTTTTGTGCGTCAAGAATGACTTGAACTGACGGATCTTTAGGCGCGAGATGTTGAGTCAACTCGATTGAGTGCTCATCTGTTGATTTCTCAAGCAAGCGCCCTTGTTGAGTTTGTTCGTCAATGTATTCACCACCCATAGTTGTCGTACCATCTGTACGATAGGCTGGAAGCATTGCTCCGTTACCTTTTTCAGCGTGGATTGATTGAATGAAATAAAATACTTTCTTACCTACGATCGGCTTTGCAATCGTAATTTTAATTTTTGCTTTATCTTCAGCTTCACCCATTTATAAAGTGCTCCTTTTTAAAAAATTGTATCTGTTAGTGCAATAACGATATGGTAGACTTCCCGGCCTACCGTATCGTCCAAGAGTACGCTCGCGTTTACGTTGCGATTGTGGCCGATCCTGCGAAGGGCCTCAGATTTGACCTTCTCGACCCCGGCCCGGCTTTCCGTGCCCGGTAAGAAAATATCGATTTGTACGCTCATATCCTCGATAATAAGCCCCGTTTGAGCTGTTTTAGACGTGTCCGAGCTAGATTGCCCGATCACCAAAAACGGCTCGAGTGTGTCTTGTTTAGGTAATTTGAACTTAATCGGGATATTAAGTGGTTTTAATCTTTCGCGTAAATCTGCGAGCATTTGAACTGAAGGCGTTTCGTTTGCCATGAATCACCTCCTAAACATTTTACGAAGGTTTTTAAATAACGCTTCGCTTTCTTCCTTAACGGCTGGACCAAGAAATGGCTGGGCCTTCATCTTACGAGTTCCAAGCTCCACATAGACCGAATAACCAGCGGGAGACGTTACTTTGTACCGTAACATACCGACCCGAGCGACAAAGATCCCGTTTCTCATGAATCCGGTATCGACTGCCGCTTTCATTTTGGCTTTTCGTTCCACACGCAAGGCCGATCGTTGCAATTCTGCCGATACAGCCCGACGCGCTTCCCGTGGTTTGTTTTGGACCTTCCGAATAAACTTGTCCAAGCCTTTTACTGTATACGAAAAACTCATAAGTAAATAACCGTGCTATTATGATGATATCGTTTACCTTTGATCTTGAGCCTGTGGCCATTGTAAATCACTTCCGAGAAGCCCTTGTACGTGCCTTGTAAGTGCAATTTGAACGAATCAAAGTCATACTTACCAAAAAGCCCCATCATCTCATAACTAGATAATGAATTTCGCATACAAGGGACCGGAAAACTCTTCTTCGTTTCCGTGCTCTCAAGCAATTCGTCCTCCGGCTCTTCCTCAAAGATCAAGGTCACGCGTTCGTTATAGATCATACACGCGCCCCCTTTAAATGAATCGAGCGATTCCGCGGGCCCGATGTTTGATCGCAAGGCCTTGTAATACGGCCTTATGCTCATCTGTTAGATAGCTAGACTCCCAAGTGAAGCTCCGGCCTTCCTCGCTGTCCGCTGTCGCGCCTTCCGAGTTTAGTCGATTAAAGCGACTGACGGCAACGTCTCGAAGGATATAAGCCACGCTTTCGGGCAATTCCTCGAGTGCTGTTTCCGAGAATTGATTGACGTAAGCGATCATACGCTCGAAGCTATCCCGTACAATAAGGGCCAAAAGATCGTCTTGTTCTTGGTCAGCCTTGGGAATACCCTTTAAAAGTCGAAGCTCTTCCGTTACTTGATCGATATTGATTGCTGTCATCGCTCAAACCTCCTAAAACTAGGCTGCTACCGCTGACGCTGGTTCGATTGTAGCTTCCACCACACCGTCCGGAATTTCAGCGAAAAGAACGTTAGCGCCAAAGAATACTGACTCGAAAGTCAAGTTATTTAAATGACGATCACGCGCCACACCGATCAAGCCTGTTTCATCTGTGAAGTCCGCAAACAATCCACCAAGATCACCACCAGCAACGTTTAGGTAAGCGAAAACAAGGTTTTCAACGGCTGTTGTATAGATCTTGCCTTGTGGACATGAAGGCATAACAATAACATTTTGCATACCGAGGAAGTTTTGCAAAAGTGTGAACCCGAACACGTTTGAAGCGTCAGACGCTACCGCTGTGTTTCCAAGGTATTCTGCCACGTCAAGCGGGTTAACGAATGATACAAGTGGAGATCCTTCGAACTCGTTGAAAGTGGTCAATTTGCCCCAGCTATTCGCAAGAGCTTGTTGAAGGCTTTTCCCTTTGACTTTTGTTTTAGTCTTTTTGAGGTAAGCCAAGAAGTCTTCTTTGATTCCGTTTTGAATTTCACGAAGCAAGCGTGTATCTGCCTCTGTGATAGCGCGTGACGCACCGTGACGGGCGATCGCTTCCGCTGATACTGCACGACGTTTCTTGAACCATTCTACCGTGTATTCTTGGTCCTTTGCGCGTGTCATTTTAGAGAGCGGAATTGTTTCACCTTCAGCGGTTTTAGTTGTGTCAACGTCCGCTGTCCATTTGTAAGTTTGGATCTTGAGGTCATTTGTCAATTCTTGACGGCGAGTTACCCCCAAAAGACGGAGCAAGTCGTTAATGTTTTTAGAAAATTTATTGACAAAATCAATGGACTTAATTTCGCCAAGATCTGTCATGGTTGTAAGTTTGTTTTCAGCCATATTTTAATAGCCCTTTCTAGTTTTTAAATAGTCCAATGTTTGCAGCGATCATCGCTTGACGTTCTTCGTCGTTCTCAATAGCCATGATCTCCGCTTTCGTCATAGATACTGGGCCCGTACCCTTGCGAGGGGCTTTCTGTGTCAAGCGTTCATCGACGCGCGCTTCTACTGCCTTATCAAAGATTTGTCGCAAAGTGCCGATCTTCTCTTTTGTGGCTTCGGCTGTCTCATCGATCACAAAATCGATAAACTCGCCCGGAAGTCCTTCTTCGCTCAATAGCGTTTGAGTGGCCACGCGCATTTCTTTGATTGCAAGAGCTCGCTCGCGTTCTTCGATCGCTTGGATTCGTTTTGCTTCCTCTTCTTTCGCGCGTTCGTCTTTGGTCAGCTTTGCGAGGCGTTCGCCTTCGCTTTTGGCCTTTTCGATTGCTTCAGCTTGCTCTGCTTCCCAGCTGGCGCGGGCCTTGGCGATCTCGGCTGCGATTGCTTTCCCAAACTCGGCGCGTGTAAAGGTACGCTCTGCCTTTTCTTGCTTGGCTTCGACTTGTTCTTCTTGAGTGACGTCTTGCTCAAGTGCTTCAGTCTCGACTGCTTGTGTATTTTCTGACATTATTTTCCTCCGACGGTTACGCCGTCACTCGATTGTTCTCGTTTTACGTCCGGCGACGAGACAATGCAGCTTTTAACGTCCTCCGCATAGTCTGGACAATAAAAAAAGCGGTCTATTCCCGCTTGTCAAGATACCGGATCACCTCCGATCACTTATCCTTGTCGCCTCGCGACTGTTTAATGCTATTTATGATACCTTCGATCATTCCAGCGATCACGGCCCAACCCACTAATACCACGAAGGCAAAGCAGAAAAGCCCCGCTGTGTAAGATACTATATCCCAGATATTAACCACTAGATCCCTCCTCTTCTATTTCTTCCGCGTCCGGCATGATCGTAGACCGGCAATTGTAATGAAACGGGGGCATATTTACCCCGACTTGCGCGTCTTCGAGCTTGTACAGCTTGTTTTCTTGCGCGATTCGCCGGCATATTTGAGTGGTCCGATCGTCTAGCACGACCAAGATTCTATAATACTCTAGCCCGGCTTTTTGATACCGCTTGATAGTGGCCCGATTAATGACGGCCGTCGCGTCGGTCCTTACCAACGTTTCGGCTCGAGACCGTGCCACATTAAACTCTTTTCGTATTTCGCGGGCCATATCTTGCGGGCTGTCCCCACGAATAAAACCTTGTTTAAATACTTCTTTCAGCTTTTGCGCGAGGCTGTCCGTGTTGCCCCAAAGTTGCTCGGAATAGTTCCGACCATTGAAAGGGGTTTTGACAATCTCTTCAAACGCTGGACGGTTGACCGCGCCTGTACGGCCTCCCATTGCCTTTCTGTACGCGTATTCCGCGACGTTGAATAAATACTTCTCGAAGCTCTTATGGAGTGCTCCTGTGAGCACTCCGAGCCTGTGGATAGCTTCTAGCTGCAAAGCCTCGATTCTGATCGCTCGAGCTGACGCGTATTGTTGGTTCAATCGCTTTAATAGCTCTGGATCCTTTTCGGCCTGCTCGCGGTATAACGTCGCATTATCCACATAGTCGCTCAAATCCTCACCACGAAGGCGCTTCGTTGCGTCTTGGTAAGTGAGTTCATGATCTTCGGCGTACTTTGCGTAAAAGTCGAACAATGACTTTTGAAGTCTTACTGCCTCGTTGCGGTAAGTTTTTTCTAATTCAGCGAAGAAGTCTATATCTTTCCGGTCAACGTACTCGAATATCTCCCGGGCGCGTGCTTCCCAGTATTCCTCATGGTTGGTCAGCTTCAGTTTCTTCATCTTCTTTATCTTCTTCATCTATCGCTACCTTGCCGGCTTTTGGCTCGATTCGTGGGAGCATTTCAAGCGCTTTTTCCGTTTCTTCTTTCATACGCTTTAGCTCTGCTTCAGCGTCGACGCCTGTCACTTGTTCGAGCATTTCGAAGATTGTTTGTTCACTTACCACGCCATACAGATTCTTGGCCATTGCCACAATCTTGCTGTTATTTTGCGGGATATTTGGTTTAAAAACAACGCTTGTTTCATTGATAAGGTTATAATTTTCTGAATCGTTGCCCTTGATCTTCCAGATATTCACTGCGAGACGTAAACGACGCATGAGTCCTTTTTCAAAAAGCAACTCTTGTTTGCCTCGGTAATTGTCAGACGCCATGAGCTTATATTTCATCGCTTCACCCGACTGTGTACCTGCAAAGTTGCTGTCCGTGGTATCTGGCGTGAACGTAAACCGCATGATATCTTGAACCAGCCGTTCCTTGTACGCTTCGGCCCCTGCCGTGTCGTATGATTTAACGAGATAATTCGCGCTTGGGCTCGATCCACCCGGGATCGGGTTATCATCGAGAACTAAGATTTTAGCTTTCTTGAACGCTTGAGATACCCCAAGGCGACCGTTTGGATTGATTCGGCCATCTTCTAAGAAGTCCTTATCATCAACCCCGGTAAACGGGTTCCCCGAGATCACCAAAAGAGCCTCGTTACTGTCTTGTTGGAAGTTCGCAAGCTCTGACTGTGATAAGTCGTAAGCGTCGATAGAGTCCAGCACGGCTTCAAACGCGCCTGTCCGATCCGTGTTATTGCTAAACTCATTCACCGGTACGCCATTAAAGAAATGCTCGCTTACGTCTTTAAGATGAAGCGTGTCCGTGTCTTGATTATCGTCCACATACTCATAAATAGCGTTACTAGTATAGACCTTTACGAAATCGCGTTTGTGGCCGTTGCCGTAACTGATAGAGTAGTAGTTGATAGCCATCAATGAACGTTGCTCGTAACTATCGTCATAAATGACAAAAGTTTGCTCCGGATCCATACGATAGAGCTTAACCCAAACCGAGCCGTCCTCGTCTTGGAACGTATTCAAAAGCTCATAAGCACGGCCATAGATCGCGAGATCTGTCTTGATCGCGACGTTGTGGTCCTTTTCGTTGTTTTGCTTTGAAAACTGGTCAATCTGTTTTTGGATCTCCGCGTTCTCATTCTTATATTCGACCGGGTTTCCTAACATATATCCTTGTTCAAAAATAGCAATGTATTTTGCCCAGTCGCTCGCGATTCGGTTGTCCGCGCTGTACGGATCGCTTTTGGCCTCGCGATACTTGATATTATTATCGGCGAGATAATAGCGTTTCAGTTCTTTCAACCGGTCTAATTGCTCGGATCTGTGCGTTCCGATATAGTTTTTTAGACGCTCGATCCATTTCTGGCCTTCGTATTCGATCGTGTCAAAATCTTCGGCCGTCATGATAAACTGACGATTCGCGTTCTCGTCGAAGCGTCTCCCTTTAAGGAATTTCACTTTCTCTTATTCCTCCTTTTAGAAATAATATTGTGCGCTTTGCATACGCTCTTTTACTGTGCTGCTCGTATCGTATACGTGCTGCGAATAGATCGCGTATCTTACCGCGTCTAGTACGTCGTCGTGCTCTTTCAGTGGTTCGCCTGTGCGCTCGTTCCAGACGTATTGATAGATCTCGTCTTTGAACTTGCGGACCTTATTTGAAACGACAAAAAAACGGCCACCCTTCATAAGTTTGGCCACTTCTTCAATCCCGGATAATACCGACTTGTACGCATTGAAACATTTAAGACGCTCGCGGTTAAACCGTCCGACGTGCTCGGGCCGTGCGCTATCTGCCCAAAAGAATATATCACCGTAACGCGCTTTAATATCCTTTGCAACGTCAACCCAGAAATCAATCTCTTTGTACTGGTGCGCGTGTTCCTCGAGTATGTACACGTCCCCGGCCTCAGTTTGTCCAACGACAACGATCGAGCCCCAGTGCTCATAACCCCAGTCAACCCCAGCATAGATCTTCGCAAAATGCTCGGGTGCTTTCTTGACGTACATTTCCTCTTTGAAATCACGATAGACCGCACCTTCACCGATCACCCATTTACCATAGATCCCGCGTTCTGTGAACATACCGGAAGGCGTCGTTGCGATCAAGTTGTCCACGTATCGTTGATTTAAAAACGTGTTATCGAATATCGTGAAATGGTTCGCGATGATCTTTTCATCGTCCGCCTTGTCGATATAATCAACCTTTAACCAGTGTTTTGGGTGGTCTGGGTTGGTATCGCATATTATACGCGCGCCGTAACCGGAGCAACGTTTTAAGATCTCGTCAAAAACCTCCTTATTCGCGAGCGTGGCCTCGTTTACATAGGCCCCGAAGGCTGTCATACCCCGAATAGCTTTAAGGCCCGCTATGGACCCCGTAAACGTCGTAACGACGTATACGCCAAATAAGGTAAAGTTCCCGTGTCGGTCAAACTGAAATTCGTGGCCGTAAGCGTCGGTGATCTCGCGCAAGATATTTGTTTGCAACGTCCCAGACGATACCGCACCTAAAATGTACATGGGTTTTTGAACTCCGACTTTAGCAGCGTTTTTCTTAACCCGTTTCAGCTCCATCAAAAAAAGATCATTGTCGAGCTTGGTTTTCCCGGCCCGTACTGCGCCATGATTTATCATCATGTACCAGTCACGAGCGATAGAGCGACGCAAGATCCCGATCTGTTTATCTGTGTATAATCGATCAAGAGCCATCTTTTATCACTCCTTCCAACTTGTCGAAATAGTCGGACATGATATCTTCTGAAACGACGTTGCCTTCCAACTGTTGGGCCTTTTTCTGGTTCTCGAGTTGCTGGGCCTTGATTCGTTCCTTTTGCTCTTTCTTGTCGAGATTATCTTTTGTGCCCTCGTTGCCGTTCATCTTGGCTAAGAGCTCAATAGCTCGCATATCGCCTTTAAGGGCCTTTTGCAAAAGCACCGTCGCAATTGCTGTCTGATTCGTCGCGCTCAAGCCTTTCTCTTCGAGCATTTCTTTTAGTTGCGGACTGAAGACGTCCATCTCCAAAATTTGATTGACTTTCTTTTTTAAGTCCGCTTTTTCCCTTCGAACCTTTCCGGAGGCGATACCGCCTTTTCTCTGGATTTTTCTCTGTTCTTCCTCTGTTCGCTCGTTAAACGGGATTAAGTTTTCTGTTCCATCTCTAGGCAATTCTTACCTCCTTTCAAACAAAAAAATCACAAGTGCTATTACTTGTGATTTTCATTCTATATAGCAAAAAGAGGGGAGTTGCCTTTTTAATTTCTGCAAACAAAAAGCCCCGATTAGGGGGCTGAACGTAGAAGCCCGGATTCGAACCGGAATCTCCTCAATCAAGGCGTAATCCCTATATACGACTATCTACGTTTTCTTAATATGATTATACCACTCTGTTTTGACTTTTTCAACGAGCTTCTTCTCTTTCGGCGTCAAACTAGTTGCCCTCTTTTTGCTTTTATCAAATTCGTTGTGATTATATCCATGATGAGCATGAGGACTCATTCCTCTATGCACATGGTCCAAGTCAATTTGTTTGTTACGCTTGTTTTCTGTATCAAAATAAACAATGCTTTTAGGTGCGTTTTTATTCCTATCGATCAGCGCGTAAACTCTACCCTTAGTCATTGTTTCCATCGGTGCTTTTTGTGATCCTTGCTCGTTTTGAGTAACAAACTTGATATTCCCTACTTTATGTAAAGTTTTATATTCTGTTCCGTACAGTTTGCCTTTTTTGCTCCTACCTGAACTTGCACCTCTGCCACCCATAACTTACCTCACTCTAATTCTTTGAGCTTTAGAAAATCCGCTTTCAGATAGCGGGTTACGTTTCGCTTGGTGGTGCTCGTTAAAATGTTTCGCCCACCGTTTTTTGATTGCCCCACTCTGAATCTGTACTGCGCTTTTCCCATTAGGTTTGTATTCTTCGAAATATTTATTTTTTCTATATCTACTTGTCCGTGTCCTATTACTTTCGCCTTGATCCCGAGTGATTCGCTTGTCTGATTTGTCGTAATTGATCGTTTGCCTTGACCCTGTTTGCCTCCATTGCTCGCGTCTCTCGTGATAATTAGTAAACAATTTCTTTTTCAGTCTAATTTGGATCGGGTTCAACTTCGCCTCTGTGCTTTGTGGCAACGTTCCGGCGCTAGTTGCACCACCGCCACCACTTACTTTTGTTTTCCGGCCTTTTCCGCCGGAGCTTTTAGCTCCTCTACCGCCCATGTTTCATTCTCTCCGTTGTTTCATTTTCGAAATAGTGTACTTCGATATCTCCATAGTCATACTCAACCGCGCCACCATAGACTAACAATCTTTTTGGCTTCAATAGCTCGATCATGACGTCCATTCCATCGCGCCATATTTCAAATTGTTCTTCGTTCTGCTTGACCCCAATCGTACTGATCGCAAGTGTAGCGCCCTCCGGCAATCCGTCAAAGCAAAAAGAAAAACTATCCGAATACGCCCATGATACCGTGGGAATAACCATATAGCCGTATCTCTGCATGATCTGACCAATCAACCTAGAGCGATACACGTTCCACACTTGCATAGCTACCGGCATATCGATATATAAGCTAAAGTCTGGCGTAAGTACACAATCGAACTCGCCTAGCTTCTCGATATAATATTCCGGCCGTTGCCAGATTCTCTCAAATTGATAATCGTCAAGAAAGAAATGGACTCCCGCGCCGTGATCCGGCTTGTTTAAGACGTAATTAAAGCCTTGCAAGCGTTCCGGTACGTGATCCACTGGATCGAGGACGGGCATTTCAAAACGCCCTTCGGTTTTCGTTTGATCGAATAAGTCCAGATTATATTGATTTATTGTTGTTTCTCTGTGAAATTCTTTTTCTTCCTCTTCCTCTGATTCCTCTGGTTTAAAATCAAAATTAAGATCCTCTTTCGGCAAGTCAAAACCAAAATCTGCCATGTCCACACTGAAGATCTCGTCCAGCTCATCTTTTAGCATTTCACTATCAAAGCCCGTGTCCATGTTTAGCTTGTTATGTACCAAGATATAGGCTTTCTTTTGATCCTCTGATAAGTGAGACAAGCGAATGACTTCCGCTTCTGTGTATCCGAGTTGCTCGAGCGCTTGTAAGCGTCCGTGGCCCTCGATGATGATATTGTTTTCATCAATCGCGATCGGGTCATTATTCCCAAACTCTTGGATCGATTTTTTGATCTTGTCGATCTGCTCCTGTGGGTGTAATTTTGCGTTCCCCTCGTATTCTCTCAGATCGGCTATTTTGACTCTTTCGATTTGCATTTAAAACCACCAAAAAACCAGCCCCCAGAAAGGAATAGGAGGGCTGGAAAAGAAAAGTATAGAGTATTAGAAATGATTCGCAAGGGAAGAATTAGAAAACCTTGCTAAGCGGACGGGCGGAATCGAACCGCCAAAACGAAAAATTTTTAAAAAAATATAAGGAGATCCCACAAACGAAAAAAGTTTTATGAAAGTAAAAACGTGCTGCTGTAACTGTTGGCTTGGCCCTGTCGTCCGCTGGGAGATCTCCGTTTCTCTCGATCTCCCGATAATACAATTTTACCACCTTTTTTTGAACACTTTTCCCAAATTTCAGCGACTTTTTAAAAAAATACTTGTTACTTTCTTTTCGAGGCCTTCGAAAAATGGTTTGATAACATTTCGATAGACTGAGTTTTTTGACATAAACAACTCGAGGGCCACGCCTTCGACATTTTTTGATCGTGTCACGTATAAGCATTTGATCGCCTCCCACACTGTCCCTTCACACTCGTTTGTGTACTCTTCAATCGCTTTCGCTAGTGTGTACAGCCGAATTAGTTCCGGATCGTTTTCTTTAAGGATCACGTTTTTTAAGGCTTCCGGCGTGTTACTTGCTGACTTGCTCTTTATGAACCAATTTTCGTCGAAATTTTGATAAGGGAAGCTGATCTCTTCGATTCGCTCTTTTATCTCTTTATCGAACGGGTAGCGTCGAAGCGCGTCTATAAGATAACCATATCTTGTCTCAATCCGCAAGCGCTCCTCCTTTCTAGCACCAAGTGGGCTTTATACTTCTTTTTCGTACACGTCAAAGACTCCGACTTTCTGACTGTCACGATAGGTCAGCGCTTCTTCTTTAGTCTGAAATTCGATCTCTTCAAACTTGGTTGAATGATTCACGTCCCAGCGTGTACGTTTAAGATATTTTCTAACGACATAAACTTTCATACTATCCCCCGACGCCGTTTTGATCGGCGATCTCTTGTAATTGTTGGGCTATACGCGAATTATAATCGCTGTTCAATTTATTTATAATCACGTCTTGCATTGTGTTTTTTTCTTCAGCTTTCTCGAGTTCGTCCTTTTGCGTTTGGATTGTCTGTTGTAGCTCACCGTTGCTCGTTTCTAACGTCCGGACTCGTGCGTTCAGATTGACACATACAGCAATTAAGACAAAAAGGATAAACGCAAAATTCGCACGTAACAGCTTATCATTATTCGTCATTTTCTCGTCCCTCTTTCCACATAGCCCAGCCGATCACTGTGAGGCCACCTAGCCACGCAAGAGATAAGAGCCTGAAAATAAGTGTTAATAAGTCCATTATTCAATCACCCCCGATTTCTTAACAAAGCCTTTTCGACGTTATACAAGTCCACTGAAGTAGTCTGAATCATACGTGGAATCCGCGCGTCATGCGCTTTAAGACATATTTGGCCTTTCTCAAAGTCCACATAAGCTACTTCGTCAATATCTATACATTCTTCAGTCCAGCCATATCTTGCGAAGGCGTATATAAACACACTATCGCTCATTTCGCTACCTCCTCAATCGTAAAGAGCGGGTTTACAAACACATTCCCGAAACCCCCTTTTTGCAGATTTTCTAACGTGTGATACAAGCGAATATCTTTCGGGTTCTTACCATTTCCAAAATACCAGTATTGTTGTAAGGCGTTCCATTTCAAGTACTTACATTCGTTTCCGATATTTTTTACTGTTACGATATAGCGTTTTTCGGGTTCGATATGATAGCCATTCACCCAAGCGTCAGCAAAAATATTTTGCCGATTTTTTTCATCTTCGCAAAACCATAGATTCACCTCTTCTGGTGCATTTTCTAGCGCAAAATGTAAAGTCTTGTTTCGTCCTCTCACACAAGAGATCCAGTTCGCCACCGGTCGGGGAAGCGTGACTTTTTCTTTTTCGTCGTCTAGCTGTTCGACTAAGTCTAAGATCAATTTCTTTCCGATGAATGGACCAGAAGATAAATATAAAGTTTCTGCACTCTTGATTTTCCCGATTAATTCTTGTTTATTCATTCTTCTACCTCTTCTACTTCTACGAGTGGGCTTTCTAGCAACCACCCGATTCCTTTTAGATTCAGCTCGTCGATTGTAAACGACTGTTTAAATTTTAGCTTGTATCGTCTATCGTCTTCGAGCTCGATCATGTATGTTTTCGTTGTCTTATTAAAACGTTTTGAATTGCAAAGCAAACTCCGCAACGACTCGATCTTCCGCCCGGTCTGTTCAGCGATCTCTTCCATGGTACCGAACGCGATAAGCGTATCGTTTTTATAATAAGCGAACGTCCGGACTTTCATTTCAGATCCCAATAGTTCCACGTCGTCGATTCCGAAATAATCGCATATAGCCTCGATTCCTGTTTTATCTGGTACACGATCCCCACGGATCCAATAATCAATCGTATTATAGGACCAGCCCAGCTTTCTTGAAAGCTGTGTTTTTGTGACTCCTTTTTCGTCCATTAGACGCTTTAGATTCTTTTTAAATTCTGCGCGCTGTTTTGGATTATAATTCACACGTTCCATAGTCAATTTTCTTTCTTTTTGACTGATATTTTGTACAATTGTTTCCCGATCGGTATCGTGTAATTAATTTCATTCAATTTTTTATTATTTTGTAATTCTTTCACGAGCCCAGCACATATAGCCCCGAGCGATAATTGCACGTCTAATTTGTTATATTTTTCCTTTTCCATCTCTGCCAGAACTTCATAGTACGTTTTTTCCTTCATGTTTTCACTCCTTCCGCCTGTTTCTCGAGCCATTCAAACAAGAGCCCGAATTGCTTTACGACCAGTTCATCGTCATGGTATTTTTTGCAGATCTCAGCGATCGCGTCCACGGTCCAGAACCAATAGCGCTCAGAACCAAAACCGAGGCTTTGTGCCACTTGGTTATTTCGTGCCATGAAGTCCGGGAGCTCGACGCTAAAGAAATGTATATAGTTCATCGTCCCACTCCTCCACTCTGACATAGATCCCCACGACCTCAGACCAAAACTTTTCAGCGATCTCGCTTGCGACCTGTGCGTCGTCTTTCCAAAACCCGAGCTTGGTCATACAATCTTTAAATAACTTTTGGAGGTTGTCCGTGTCTGGTTTGGTTGTCTTGTACTGGCCTGTGTGCGCTCCCTTAATCATCGGGAAGCACCACTTGACCGTGAGCCGGATCGGCCCTTTCAATTTGTCTGGTGGTACATGACGCGCAAGTAAGCTTTCAAATTTTGCTCGAGCATTTTTCAGCTCCTCAGGTTCGTAGAAAATCGGCTTGCCATTTCTGACATTTACTTTTTTTTGCTGGTGCGTTGTCGTCGGAATTTTTTCCATCGGCAAAAAGAACTCAATCATTTTTCTCCCTCATTCTTTTCTCATAATCGACTCCGGTCCATTTTCCAGTTGTCGCGTTATAGGTAATATATCCAGCTGAATTTAATTGATCTTTTAACCAATCTAACAAAAGCGGTTGATCTGCGATCCATTTCAAAACTTCCGATTCTGAATACCAAAAATCTTGACCGGGTATCGTATGATAAAGTGGTGGCATACGTTTCCCAAATTCCAATCTTTTTGATCTGACCTTTTTTCTCATTTTTTATACCATTTTCTTTTTATTATTTTATTTTAGGTTTTCCATTTGCGCTTTTGTCAAAGATGAGATAAAGGATAAAGGGGCGGAGCTTGAGCCCCTTTTCCTTTTCTCTTTGACTCCACTTTGGAAAACTTCCCCTTTACCCTGACTAAGGGTATTGCAGTTTTTTTCCGGAAAAATACTAGACTTTTTCCTATTTTTCCAATTTCGGAAAGAAAAGAAAAATACTAGACTTTTTCCAAAACTGGAAAAGAAAAATACTGTATTTTTCCAAAGAATTCTTCTAGACTTTTTCCTATTTTTCCTTTTCTTTTATAGGAAAAACGATACCTTTTTTAATATCAAAACCATCATGTTCACGGATATAATTCTCGACTGACTTCGTGGATTTTAACCCTAAATAGTCTTTGAGCTCGTTCGTTGTAACTGGAGATGATCCATCGAAAAGTGCGTAATAGGCCGTCTCGAGTTTCTCGTTTCGTTCTTTCTGATTCTGCTCTTTTGACTTTCTGCCCTCGTGTCCTTTTTGCCACATAGGCTTACTGTCCTCGAGTTGGATATCAGCTAAAACTCCCGAATCGTCCAAAAAATGTACTGGATAGCTAAACCACATATTGACAGGCTTGAACTTGGCAAACTCCCGAAGAGTGCCTTCCACGCGCCACGCTGTCGATATTTCAATCGCTCGACGGGCTTCCTCGATTCTCTCAGTCCACGGCTTACGCTCGAGCACGTTTGGGATCGCTCTTTCAAAGTGCGATCTCATGACGCTCGCGCTTTGGAGATCGTCAAGGCTTACGTTGTCTTGGTAATAGTCAATGTTTGCTGCTCGAATTGCGTCTTTATAGATTCGTGTCGCCGTGTGGTTGATTCGTTGCGCGTATA
>NZ_KQ969690.1:186609-199928 GCF_001578955.1 Streptococcus parasanguinis | reverse complement strand
AGCTCCTCTGTGACGTCCAATTCTACCAAGTCGATCAACGCGTCTGGATCTCGAGCGAATACGCCCGAACCGCTGGCTCGGTCCATTGATTTTTTGCCCCCTTGAGCACCTTTTGAGTGGTGGTGGCAATAGATCACTGAGCACCCAAGCTCTGTCGCGACCTTGTCGAACTGATTCGTAAAGTGTGCCATCTGGTCCGCGCTGTTTTCGTCACCCGTAAGGACTTTATAGATCGGGTCAATAATGACGGCTATATAGTTCTTTTTGAGCGACCGGCGGATCAGCTTCGGAGCTAACTTGTCCATAGGGACCGTCTTTCCGCGTAAGTTCCATATATCTATATTTTGAAGATTGTTAGGTTGAAGTCCCATTGCTTCGTACACGTCCCGGAATCTGTGCAAACATGACGCACGGTCTAACTCGAGATTGACATATAGGACCTTGCCTTGTGTACAGTTCCATTCAAGCCATTTCTTGCCCTCTGCGATTGCGATTGACATTTCGATCAAGCTGAAGGACTTACCAGCTTTTGACGGCCCAGCGATCAGCATTTTGTGCCCCTGTCTAAGGACGCCTTCAATCAGCTCGGGCGCGAGCTCTGGGAGGTTGTCCCAGCTATCCCCCAGCCCTTCCGGATCTGGAAGATCGTCGTTTAAGTCCTCGATATACTGGTACCACTCTTCCCAGTTGCGCTTCCCGATATTCGTATCAACTAAGAATTGTTTCTGGCCGTTTCGCTCAAAACCGGGCATACGGGACAGGCGCGACGGGTTGCGGTTTTGTGTGTCGACTGATATTCCGTTTTTCTGACAGATCTTATATAAGTAGTCGACGCGTTTTCTGTATTCCTCATAATTGCCAGCGTCCACTTTCACGATAGCGTGTAAGGACTTGTTTCCACTATAGACGAGGGCCACGATCGGCAATTCAAGCTCTTTATAGATCGCGTTTTGCTTTTCAACGCTCATGCTGTCAGACTCAACGAGTGCGTACCGATAATCAGTTACGTTCTCGTTTTTGGCTCCCTTGCCGTCTAACGGATTGAATCGGATCCACGCACCAGCTTCCTTGTGATAGTCCCCAAGGACAGCCCCGATATCTCCGTTACACTTGGATAGCTGCTCGATCAGTTGTCCCGCGGTTCGGTCATAAGCTCCCTTCGTCGGAAGCCATTTCTCGATCTCGCCCGTCTCGTCGTTTACTTTTGGATATGACTCGGTAACATAACCGACATTCTCAGATGATTCGAATAGGGCCTCGAGATATTTAATAATCTCTTGTACCGGGTTCCAGTTTGTAGGCTCATGAATCTCTTTTCCCTCGATCCAGTTCTTATCAATGACGCGATAGTCTCGATCGATCGTATCGTTCCAATCGAGCTCATGGGCTCCCTCGCTATCGCTTGAGTATGGATTCACCCAGCCGTGATCTTTTGCGAGCTGTACGATTGTACCGCCCGTGACGATGGAACCCGCTTCCTCGTTGAAGGTGTCCCATTTCTTAAAACATTCGAATTTCCGGTATCGGGCCGGATCACGTAAGGACCAATTATCCCAGTCAAAAGCCGTGTATCCCTCATGCTTTAAGGCCATTCCGACGTTGATCCATTCTTGATAAGATAGAATCGAGGGGTCTATATGGTCTAAAAGTGGTAATAGGTCAAATTCTCGTTCCATTAGTCCCCTCTATTCTTTTTTAGTTTTCTTTCTTTGCTGCAATTCCATACGCCCCGAGGCTCAATCCTAAAAGTCCGAGGAGGCTGATCGCGATTCCGAATTCTGATCCCGTGTTAGGAAGTGTAGCCGGTGCGCTGTACGCTTCGACTGTTTCTTCAGATTCGTTTCGCGTGATTTTTGCGTGATTATCCACACGTTTAGTGATTTTTACTTCTTCGACTTTTGGTGTTTCTTTCGGCGCTGGTGTGTTTGGCTTGTCTTCTTTCGGTTGTGGTTTTGGTTCGTCGCGTTTAGGTTCCGGAATATCGATCACTAGTTCCGGCTTGTCCAATACTGGCGCGTCCGGAGGTGTCACCCCACCTTGCCACTCTGGTTTATCCAGCTGCGGTGCATCGAATGGAACCGTTCCACCTTTCCATTCTGGAATTTCCACGATAGGCGCAGGAGGCATAAGCGGGATATCGTTGATATCAATAGATGGTTTCTCATATTTCGGAGCGTCGTTTGGAATTTCCCAAACTGGTTTATTTTCTCCGGACGCGTCCCCACGGCCACCCACAAGTTGAACGTAGCTATAAGAAACGGCGCCCGAATCTTCGGCTTTAAGTTCAACTTTATTTGTTGGGTTTACGCTATCTTTAACCGCGCTTGTTAGTTTAGTCTTATAGTTTAAATAGATCATACGATCAAGACGATCCATCTTGATCTCGAAGCCGTGATCTGACTTACTAATTGACTTAACAAGATCCATTGCGGACCCCTTGTCGATCCACGGATCCACGCTCTCAATATTCTTGATTTCAAAATAATCATCGACTAGCTTTTGATTTTCTGACATTTCGTCGATGATTTTCACATAGTTTAGGACTTTGCGCGCATAATTGACGCGTACAGTCCAGTTGATAACCGTCGGATCGTTTTCGTCTTGGCTTCCCCACTTGGAAAGGAGTTCATCGCTTCCGATCTCTTGTTCTTTGCCGATTGTTGCATTTACGATTGTGCCGTTAAAGTTCGCACTAACGGGCTGGTCACTTTGGACCTTGTCAGTCCATTTTGCGTCCATTTTAAGGCTCATTTGTTTGTTTAGTGGGTGGTTTTTAAAATAATCGTTAAATACGGTTGTCACGGTTCCAGCTTGGCTGTCCGCGGTAGCTTGACCGACAACGGCATTTTCTGGATTGTGTACGTCGAACGTGAAGCTCGTTTGAAATGCTACTTCTTTTGGAAGTGTGAACGTCACCTTATCGCCCTCGTTGATCTCGAGATCATCTGGGAAGTGTACGTTCTTATATTCCACGCTAAAGGGTTGATACTTCCCTGTACCGTTTGACTGATCGACAACGACTTCCGGGTTCTTGACTTCGATCACATTCCCGCTCTTTTCAAAAGTTGTTGGAAGTCCTTCTCGTTCGTTATTCGTAGCTTCAGCGCTTCCAGATCCCGCGTCATTGTTAGAATCTGCTGGTTGAGTTGCTTCCGTTGCTGGAACAGTTGATTCAGTTCCGCTTGCTGTGTTGCCTTGGTTTGTTGTAACTGTTTCAGTCTCTGGCGTGATTCCTCGATCAGACTCATCGGCATTTACTCCCTTAATTCCCAGTGTAGCTGTCGCAATAGTTGCGACTGTCAAAAGTGTTAATTTGTTAGTTTTCATTGTGTTTCTCCTTATTTTTTTAGTTTGGTACATATTCGCTCGCTCTGATCTGTGGCGGTATTCTCCACCCATTCGCTGCGATTCGATCAATCATGCTTCTAGCACTCTCAAAGCTCCACATTCCGACATTGCGGAAGCCTCGACTCTCAAGAAAGCGGATCTGTTTCGGTGTCGTGAGGCCTTCGCTCTGGCGCTTGTGTAAGCGATCAAGTAGCAATTTTGCTTTTCCGGCGTTACCGACTTCATCGGTAAAGATCCCGTATTTCTCGAGGGCTTTGAGTTGTTTTTCTGAAGGTGGGGCCATTTCATAGCCAAAATTAGGAACATAGCTCGAGAGATCTTCAGCGTGAATTGACATTTCAAATTGAAGTGGATCGACGAGTTTTCTTTTGCGTTTCCGCATTTCTGCGAGTTGTTTCGCAAGGGCCTCTTCACGCTCTGCGACAACGTCCTCCGCGCTCTTGGCCTCCATCGCTTCGAGATCGAGCACGATGCTCGTCTCTTCTTCCATGTTTTCGACCATCTTCTTCGCCACGTCCGGGCTTTCACATATCAAGTGAGCTGGTCGGCAAAGCTCGTGACGCTCGGTGTGCCATAGAAAATCAAGTAGAAGAAGCTCTTCTTTTCCCGGATAGAGACGCGTTCCACGTCCGACCATCTGCGAATAGAGCGCCCGGACTTTTGTCGGCCTTAACACGACCACACAATCAACCGACGGGCAATCCCACCCCTCAGTAAGTAACATTGAGTTACATAGAACGTTATAGCGTCCTTTCTCAAAGTCCTCGAGCACTTCGGCCCGGTCTTTCGATTCGCCGTTGACTTCGGCTGCTTTAAAGCCTCGCTCGTTTAAAATATCGCGGAATTTTTGGCTTGTTTTGACTAGCGGAAGAAAGACGACTGTTTTCCGATCCTTGCAATACTTGGCCATTTCGTCCGCGATCTGTACGAGGTACGGATCGAGTGCCGTTCCGACGTCGCTCGCTTTAAAATCACCCGCGGACATCGAAACGCTCGAGAGATCGAGATCGATCGGAATCGTTAAGGCCTTAATTTTGGATAGATAGCCTTCTTTGATCGCTTGTACGAGTGAGTATTCATAAGCTAAACTATCAAAGTACGAACCGAGATTTTTCATATCTCCGCGGTCTGGGGTCGCTGTAACCCCCAAGACTTCCGAGTCTTTGAAATAGCCCAGCACTTTTTGATAACCGTCAGATATAGCGTGGTGCGCCTCGTCGACAACGATCACGTCGAACCAATCGGGCGGGAATTGACTTAAACGTTTCTCCCGTTGCATGGTTTGGACAGATCCAACGACCACCCGATACCACGATCCTATGGACGTGCTTTCAGCCTTTTCTAGTGCTGTACCGAGGCCCGTCGCGGTCTTTAGCTTGTCGCTTGCTTGATCTAACAATTCGGATCTGTGAGCGAGCACTAACACGCGCTTCCCTTCTCGGACTTGATCTTCGATGATCTTTGAGAATACGACGGTTTTTCCCGTCCCAGTCGGGAGGACGAGAAGGGTTCGTTTTCGCCCTTCTGCCCATTCCTTCTGAACGGCTTCCCGCGCTTCTTGTTGATAGGGTCTTAACTCCATACTTTAGAACCTCCTATATTAGAACGGCCCTCCTGTGAAGCCTCCCTGTGCTGGTTGTTGTGGTTGCTGATATTGTGGTGCTGGTTGTTGGTACGCTGGGGCTTGTTGTCCCGGTTGCGCGTTTAATACTTTTGTATAGTCCACGTCCTCCGCGTAAATCATGCCTTTTACTTCGTTGTACTTGTTTCCGTTGTACTCACGAGATCCAACCTTACAAACTCCGACTTTTCCGATGATCGCGTTCCAGTCCATACGAAGGGGCTCACCTTTGCGTTTTTGCCCGATAGCTCCAAAGAACGCTGAAAGCATACCTTCCGTCGAGCTGTGTAAGAAGAGATTGTGACGGAGTTCTGTTTCGCCTTCGTTCGCTACGATAGTAAGGTGTACTGTTGCTTTAGGACAAGCTGGCAACTTGCCGGGGTTTTGCGGGTTCGGAGTGTGACGTCCGCGCTCGTATTCTTTAACCGTGAACCAGTATAGGCCATCTGGTAGAAAGACGAATTCAGAATCCTTTTGAATTGTGTCGTCCCAGCCGAATTCGCGCTCGAAGTTGTTGTTAAATTGTTGTTGTGTCATGATAATTTTCTCCTTTAAGCTAAAATAGTAATTTTTTCGTTGCTAGCAAGTTCATTTTTTAAATAATTCGCGATGCTTTCGACGGCTTCTAATTTCCATTTACCACCATCTGCTTCAAAGAGCGCAAGATTCGCCAATTTGTTGATTCGGAAGATGAATTGACTAGCAGGCTGCTCTACTTCATTAAAAGTCCGATATGGTCGCAAGGTTACTGGATTTGGAGTCTTAGCTTGTGCTAGACTTGCTACACCATCGCGAATTGTCGCCATCTGACTGATACCATTGTCCTGTACTTCTGCGCCTTTTTCGATTTTTAAATGACTAGCAAAATCCAAGACCAAATTGCGGTCTGCATCATCGATAAACATAGACTGCAGCATGATATTAAATTCTTCTTGGTCGCGCCAATTGCTGAATGGAATAGCTGGGACAGATGCTCTTACAGATACAAGCTGAGGACGTTTGCCATTTTCAAAATCAACTTGATCATACACGGATACTTCTCGGAAACTGTCCACGACAACTACAAGTTTACGACTACCGATTAAGTCATTATCTGATTTGAGATAATCGACAAGACTCTTGAGTGTCTGAAGCTCAAGGATAGGTGCGTACTTACGAGGGTTAAGTTCCTGTAAGCTATATTCATTGCCATCAAAATATTCCTTCCCAGTTCCTGAACGAATGATTTTGTTTTCTTTACCCGCTAGTTCGACTGTGTAAGATAATGCTTCTTTGAGATTTTCTGTCATAGTTAGTTACCCGCTTTCTTTTTGTTGTAATCAATGATATTTGTACTTTGTTTTTCAATCTTTTCGATGAGTTCGCCAGTGTCGGTTCTCATGTCTCCGTTATCATCAAAGTAAGTTTGGCCAGGAATACCACTTTTGAGCTCGTTAGCGTGAATTTTACCAGTGTCGTCGCGACCGACAATAACAGTTGTTGCGACACCTTTCTGCGGTGCCAAAGTGGATTTAACTTCAATACCTGTATTTACAACAGTTCGCTCATCGTCAGTTGACATCGTTAGTGTGATCGTGACCTTACGAGTTGTTTTAGCCTCTGTATTGAGGTCCAGAATATTCTCAAGGACTTTTTCAAGTTCTTTGTCAACCTTTTCTTGTAAGGCTGTATTTGCGATCTTCGACAAATCGATTTTAATAGTTTTATCTTCCATAGATACTCCTTGTTATATTTTGTTATGATATCTAATTCCTAAAATCTACACCGTGAAGGGGAATTATGGATCGTTCCGGACTTGGTTTTTAATGACGTCCAGTGTAGCGTCCCAATTCGCGACGATCATATCCCAGTAATTGCTTGGGAAGTTTTCGATCGGCGTTCCCATTGGAAAATGTCCCCGAATATAAGCGACCTCTTGTAATTCGTTTTCCGTTACGTTGTTAGGCGCCATTAAGTCGACCAACGCTTGTGGTAAGAGTCCCACTTGTGGAGCCCGTCCCATCTCTTGAGCCACCTCTTGAGCGACCTCTTGCAATTGCTCGTTAATGTTTTGTTTTGGTGGCTCTGGTGCCGGTTGTGGCTCTGGCTCTGGTTGTGGTGCCGGTGCTGGTGCCGTTTGCTCAGTTGGTACGGGAGCCGGTGCGTTGAAGATATGGGCCACGATCTCAAACGTAAACGGAAGCTGATCTGGCAAGCCGTGGCGGTTTTTTGCGTCCCATGCCGGGCGGTGATTCGTATACATGACACGCTCGCCCCCTTGGGCTTTCTTTTTGCCCGTGTCCGTGGTCATGACGATTGTCTTATAATTCGCAAAGAGCACCATATCGGCCCATTCCTTGACCAGCGGGGCCGTTTTTGAGCTGGTCTTTTGTCCGAGTTTTAATTCGTATCGGTCATAAGATCCCATTTCGTCCGGTTGCTCGAATTTCTTGATTTGTGCGTGAGCTGTCAAAATGACGTTGATCCCGTTGTCCACAAGCTCAGACAAGCTATTTAATAAGCGCCCGATCTCTTCTTGGACGTATGTATAGCCCTTGCCCCAGCCGAAATCTTCGATTCCGTTCTTTTGGTGCTGTGCGCATACATAATCGACCGCGAGCTGTTCGGCCCAGTCGATCGTATCAATGACTAGTGTCTTACACGCGCCCGGGTTTGCCTTAATGAACGAGATCTCGTTCTTGAGCATTGTCCAGCTTGTGGGCTTGTCCATACGGGCCACGTCCATATTATCGGTTGATCCTTCCGTATCGATGAATACCGGATCCGGGAATTGACTCGCAAAGCTAGACTTTCCGATCCCTTCCGGGCCATAGATCACGACTTTTTGCGCCCGTGCCTTCCTTCCTCTTGTGATTTGCATTTTTTAGTCCTCCTCGTCGTTGTCACTCAAGAGCCCGCGAAGAAAGTTTTCAAAGTGTTTGCGTTTTGCTTCTTTGATCTCTTCCGTGAGATCTTTTGGCTCTTTCCCGTCGAGCGTTTTGAGCTCATACGTTGCGGTAACTTCGAGCAGTTCGCCTTCAAACGCTTCAGCAACTTTATACATACGGTCACCCTGCTTTTCAATAGATTCTACGCTATTGTTTGCAGCGTCTCGCAAGTCATCGGTCCACTTTGAACTATAGGCCAAAGCTCGATTATTGTTTTCATACTCCTGTAAGAAATATCCATTTTCTTTGTTGCGAATAACGATAAATTTTTCTGTTTTTTTCATGATTTTTCCTTCTTTCTTTTAAAAGCCATTTTGCCAAGTTGGCGCGACTGTTTCTTGTGCGCCGTTCATTGCCCCGTTTAATAGTCCATTTTCAAAACTCTCGGGTTTAATACTGTACCCGTCCTCTATGAGAACCGAACACTCTCCACCAGTTGAGACGCGTGTCGCGATAGCTTGCAAGCCCTCTTGCTCTAGCCAAGCGCCAAACTCCATTAATGTTACTTGGTCCATCTGCTCGAGCTTGTCAATAAGCACAAAGCCACAATCTGGCTTGAGCTTGCGGACAATAGCCGTA
The DNA here is from genome assembly GCF_001578955.1 of Streptococcus parasanguinis. GTDB lineage: Bacteria > Bacillota > Bacilli > Lactobacillales > Streptococcaceae > Streptococcus > Streptococcus parasanguinis_U. The sequence goes on along the minus strand of NZ_KQ969690.1, from coordinate 191,453 downwards.
GCCACTTGTAATTGTTGCGAACCGGACATATTGTCCCAGCGTTGACCCAAGTATAAGAGTTCTCCATCTTCCACGGATAAGCCCGGAAGTGGTAAGTCTGCGTTTGTGAGTAAGTCGCGTTTTTGCTTGCGAATACCCTCAATAACCAGATCTAACTCGCGATACTGTTCGCGGTAGCCTTTCGCGTCCTCTTCGGCCTTGTCTTTGTCAAGATTCGCCCGAACTTTAAGATTGATCTGTTCAATGTTCGCGATACTTTCTTCAATCTCTTGTGTCGATTCGTCGATCAGATCTTGTGCGTCTTTGCGAGCAATATCCAAGTCTTGAGCTAGTCCCTGTTCTTTTTCTCGGGCTTCCTTGAGCATATCTTCCAAACGCTCAACGTTTGCGAGTGCCCCTTGATAGTCATTTTCGATTCTTGCGAGATTCTGACGCTTGCGAGCGTTCTCTCCGTTGCGCCCAAGGATCTCTTGCTGTTGCTGGATCAGATCAGCAATCGAGATGAGTTCTTTCGGTGCGTCCGGATAATACGGCTGCTCTTTTGCGAACTTTTCTTTTTGGTCAGCAATGACGCCGATCGCATGACGCTCTTGGTACTTGGTCTTTTCTTCCATTTCAAGTTGGACAAGCTGATCTCCGACTCCGATAATTTGTAAGAGCGTGGACGCCTTCTCCTTATCGTTCATTTCCATAAACTTAGGAAGATCAAGGGCCAGCTCTTCTACGAAGCTATCAAGCAACTTCTGACCGGCTTTGTTACCGCTCGGATCAATAACTTTTAGATCGCTATTCTTTCCCTTGCGTTCAACGATAAGGCCATTTGATAGCGTGATTTTAAGGCTTGGGGGAATCGTCGATCCCTCGCGTTGTGCCTGTGAGGGTTTATATTTGTTACCACCCAAGGCCCACGCTATTGCGTCCAATACGCTTGTTTTCCCTTGGTTGTTGTTCCCTCCGACAATGGTCAGCCCTTTTGCCGACGGCTCGATCTTGACCGCTTTAACGCGTTTGACGTTTTCGATCTCGAGCTTATTGATTGTTACCATTTCTAACTTCTCCTTTCAGACGAGCGAGCTCGTCCAGTAGTCGTTCTTCCCGCTCAAGTGTGGCTTTCAGAATTTCTGTTTGTTGTAAATTTATAAGCCACAAGCGATTGAGTGCTTTTGATTGTTGCTCGATCTTGCGGGCCTTTTTACCAAACATGGAACGGAACCTCCGGCGATTCAGTATAGAGCTTCATAGCTTTTCGACGACTTGCGAGTTCGTCTTCGTATTGCTCAATGACTTGTGCGTTATGCTCTGGAAGTCCTTCTTCAATCGCTTTTAACGTTTCAGTTTTCGCGATTTTCATTCGTTTCTTGTGGTCCTTCCACGATACGATAAGGCCAGCGATGAAGCACACGCCCCCGATCGCTACTGTTCCGGCAACTTGCCCAGAAATAATAATTTGATTCATTTTAAATACTCCTTTTCTTTTTCTAAAATTTCGTAAACGTCCCGGACGTCGTACATTTTCTTTTTTCCTTGTTTTCGAAATGCAAGTCCTCGACGTTCTAGCTTTTTGATATAGCCATGATCAAAGCCGAATTTTTTCATTAAGGCTTTCTGATCGAGTGGTAAACTTTCTGCTTTCATTTCTTCCTTGAGCTCTTCCTTCACGATCTCGATCATCTGCTTTAGATAGACTTTCGCGATCTCGTCCGAGATCAAGGGTGGCAAGTATAGCTCCTCCATTTCTTCGCTCCTCCAATTGTGCGGGCAAGCACTTTCTGATATAATTAAGATAGATATTTTAAGCAAGCGTCAGATTCTTCATCTGGCGTTTTTTTGTTCATGATTGTTGAACTTTGTACTTAAAAAAATAAGCCGGGATATTCTCTGGATCGATCTCGAGAATTTCGATTGCCTTCGCGATCTCGCTATCTTTCCAAGATACTTTATTGTTTAGCTTCAGCGATACGCTTCGCTCTGATATTCCCAAGGCGTTGGCAAATTCCGCTTGCGTCCCGAATTTCTCGGTAATCTTTCCTAAAAGTTTTGAATAATCGTTGCTCATATTCTCCCTCCTTTCTTTTAGTTCACGTCTTATGAACTTGATGAATTAAGTATATCACGGGGCATGAACTTTGTCAACAACTTTTTTCATTTTTTTTGAACTTTTTTATTTTTTATTTTCTTTTTGTGTGTTATACTATAGTAGAAAAAAGGAGATGAACACCATGAGAAAATATGAAACCGCTGATCGGCTTCGGGAGTTAATGACCGAAAAGAACTGGAAACAAGTCGACGTTATCAATAATTCAAAACCGTTTCAAGAAAAATTAGGGGTCAAACTTGGAAAAAGTGCTCTTTCTCAATATGTAAATGGAATACAAGCGCCAGACCAAAAGAAACTCGCTCTTTTAGCTTTGACTTTTAATGTTTCTGAGGCTTGGTTAATGGGTTATGACGTGCCTCGAGGACGCGAGGCAAGTTCCGAGCCAGACCTTTCAAACTTGGATCTTCGCGAGCTGGCAAAGAGCGCAAAAACATTTGACGGAAAACCATTAAATGAAGAAGATATCGAAGCGATTGAAAATATACTTGATATCTATTTTAAAGGAAGATTATGATAGAAGAAATTTGTGATAAAGCGGGCGTTACGCTTGCTTACTTTGACAATGACTTGTGGCCACGGCCCGGAATGATCTTATCTGATATGAAGATCATTTTCGTTAATAAATCACTAACTATTGAGGCCCAGAAGCGCGTGATTTTGCACGAATTGGGCCATTTAGAGCACACGACGGCCGAATATACCATAAACCCGATCAAGTGCGAAAATGAAGCCAATAGGGCCATGATTCACGCGCTATTAAAGGAAGAGTTAGAAGCTGGGGACGCGAGCGAGTTTAACTATGTGCATTTTATGGAACGCCACAAGCTCAAAACGACGGCCGAAGAATTAATGGTAATAGATGAATACTATCGATTAGTTGGATAAAAGGAGAAAAATTATGGACTTTGACAAATTCAAGAATTTCGCAAAAAAAGCGACTGAAAAGACAGCGGACGGAATTTCATCGATGAATGAAATGAGAAAAAAAGCTGCTCAAGAAACAAAAATTTCAATAGGGACGACAACGATTCGAAAGACAGTCGACGGCCTATATTATATCGGATTCTATTCAGACACTCCCGAGCTGTTTGAATTTGAAAATTTTCAATTTGAGGGCTCTACGATTATAGAGCGCACAAAAACGACCGGGACGACCAAACAAAAAGGAAAAAAAGGGAGCGCGCTTTTAGGAGCTGCAATTGGTTCAGCATTTAACCCAGTTGGTACAATTGTAGGTGGCGTGATCGGTGCGTCTGGAAAACGTAAAGGTAAAATAGATTCGACCTCTGTCACTACTACAGAAGAAAAACCCGGACTTGCTAAGTTGTACTTGCGGAATACCAAAACAAACGAAGTTAAGACAATTAAAGCCAAGATCACCAACGCGCAAGCAGATAATATTAAACTGTTTTTCGAATAAACAAAAAAAGCCCCGAGGCAAGCCACGGGGAAAACATGATATAAGTTAAGTATAGCAAAATCATTTCGTTCTTTCAATTGTGCGGGCAAGCCAACGGAGGAAAGACATGATAAAAAAATATACAACCAAAAACGGGGAGACTCGTTACTTATTTCAAACCTATCTGGGAATTGACCCCTTGACCGGGAAAGAACGGCGAACCACGCGCCGGGGCTTTAAAACCATGAAAGAAGCCAAACAAGCCGAAAGAAATTTGTTGCTTGACGTGGAAGAGAACGGACTTCCGTCGAACCAATCGGACGGGTTCCAAGATCCTACATTCGGAGAACTAGCTTTCTTGTGGTTAGAAAACTATAGGACCACCGTCAAGCCCAGCACGTTCGAAAACGTTCGCTCAAAAGTCGAGAAAATGACTGAAGAGCATTTTGACGGATTGAAGCTAAAAAAAATAACAGTCGCATATTGTCAAAGAGTCGTTATTGAATTGAGCAAAAACTATGTACTCTATAACCACTATCTTTCAGTTATCAACCGAATTTTTAAATACGCTGTTCTAATGGACATTCTCAACTCAAACCCTTTCGATAAAGTAATCAAACCGAAAAGCCGGCAAACTCAAAGAAAAGGCAACTTTTTGACCAAGGAAGAGCTAAAGGAGTTTTTAAAACTAGCTCAAACGGCCACGCTCTCTTATTTCTTCCCGCTGGTTCACTTAATGAGCTATACCGGCTTACGTCAAGGGGAAGCCCTCGCCTTAAAATGGTCCGATATTGACTTCGAAAATAAAAAAATAACCGTCAATAAGACGGCCGTCCGGATCAAAGAGAAACAAACTCTTCAGACGCCCAAAACCAAAAATAGCAAGCGCGTAATTTCTATCGATCCTAACACTCTTTCGATCTTGAAAAGCTGGAAAAAGGACCAGATAAAGATCTATTTTAAAAACGGCAAACATTTTGAAGGCGATGAAAATTTTATCTTCACGAATCAGCGGGCCGAGTGGGTACACATTCATAATTTCATTCGTTATTTCAAGCGCTTCATAGCTGACCATAAACTTAAACCAATCACGCCCCACGGCTTACGACACACGCACGCTTCATTGTTATTCAGCGCTGGCGTGGAACCTAAAAACATTTCTGATAGATTAGGACATAGCACCGTTCAAATAACGCTGGATCTGTACACTCACATAACGGAAGAGCAACGGAGCGATACGGTGGATAAGTTGCTTGAATACATGGTAATATAAAAATGTCGTATTCAATCCCGTATTCATTCATTCCAGCACCTCAGAAAATCAGTGTTATCAAGGGGCTGGGGACT
>NZ_KQ969690.1:182654-186441 GCF_001578955.1 Streptococcus parasanguinis | reverse complement strand
AGTGGTACTATTTTAGCATAAAAATGAACATTTCGGGAGGATTTCTATCTTAGAAAGTTAGCTTTTCTGTTGAGCATAAAAACGTGGGGGATAGAGGATCTGAACAGGTTGGATCCCTTGTGACTGATAATAGGCCATAAATTGCTGGTAGTAACCTTCTACATCCTCTTCAATTTGGAGTAAGTTCTGTGAAAGGATCGGACGACAAAGAGGATAAAAGAAATCCAAGCCTAGTTCCAGTAGATGGTGTCCCTGCAAATAGAGTTCTTCCTGAAACCTCATCCACTTTGGGTGACGATAAAAGAGTTGCTGCTGTATATAAGTTAAAAATGTCCGATCGAGCTCGACTGCCATTTGCTGCATGGGTTGCGAAAGATAAGGGGTCCGTAAGACTTCTAGTAAAGACCTTTGACCAAAAGGGAAAATTTCTGTTTGATAATGCAATCGCCCTCGTAAATCCTCATGAATGAGGTATTGTAAACGTAGCTCTTTCTTTGCCAGATCCAATTCCCAAAGATGGAACCCTCGATTCTGACTAAAATAAAGAAAACCAGCCTGCAGTTTTGTTAACCTTTCCTTGAGCCACAACTTTTTACCAAGTAACCAATAGACCTGGTAACCATGGGCGCGATAAGCATCGCTTCTCTCCTTCAAGCGTTCTAAAGATAGGGAGCTACACTGCACTTCTAAAGCTAAGTTCTTGTCTACTACCAAAAGATCGGCAATTTGTTGAAAATCTGCTAAATAACTTTCTACTTCTGTATTAGACTCCCTAGAGGCCCAGTCATAAAGACTGGCTTTCAATTCCAGATGTTCAAAACTCTCAGCTTCGTGATGATAGGGACAATGCTGTAATTCTACATGAGCAAAATGAGCCCGTAGAACCGAGCCATTTTTTAGACGCACTTGACTGTGACAAGCTAAGCAATAGAAAGGACCAGCTGTTGTAGGTGGGACCTCCTTGATACAGTTCCACCTCTGTTGATTGTTATCCATGGCAATAAACATAGCCCCACCTCCTCATCTATATCATTCGAAAAAAAATAAGAAAAAGGCTGGAAATTCCAACCTTTTCTTCCTTTTATTCTTCAGAATCTGAATCATCACTGTCGTCATCTGCAACAGGAGATTTACTCAATTCTTTCTGCATATCTTTCATTTCTTTACGAGTACTTTCCAACTCTTCTCGAGCATCTTTCAAGCTTTCGATCAAAGCTTCACGGTCTTCTTTAGGGACAACCGTGCTATCTGAACCGATGCTTTCCAAACCTTCATTAAAGATATCTTTTTGGTTTTCTAATTCTTGCTTCAAGGCACTAATCGTTGCATCGTATTGTTCTTTTGCGGAACCTGTTACTGAAGAGCCTGCTTCTTCCGTAAGAGAAACTGTCTGATCCATTAATTTTGCATACAACTTTTTGAAGTCGCCCACTGTTTTTGCCTTACTGATGTCCTCATCTGTAACGACACTTGAAGTTGACCCTTTTTCTGAATCTGTTGAAGTATCCTTACCTTTTGTAGTGTTGGCAGATTTGCTCGTCACTTTAGTAGTTGATTGACTATTTGAAGTTTCCTTCTTTGTTTCTTGCTTATTTGAACAAGCAGCTAGGGAAACAATCGTCAAAAGAGCAGCTGTCGATAAGATCATTTTTTTCATAAAATGGTCTCCTTTATTTTTATTTTACCTCATTCTATCACCGAATACTTTGATTGTCAAATTAATCACTAGTTCTTGATAATAGCAAAAAAATTATTCTACATTGCCACCAAAAAGGCTGTGAGATCTTCCTTGGGGCATTTTTAAGGCAAAGGTCATTACAAAAACGATTCCTACTACTCCTGCTAAAAAGAGGCTCATAAGTTGATAGCCGCCGTATTCAATAAAGTGTGCAGCCAGTGGTTGTAATAGAATCGTACCTAGGTAGCGTGCCCCCTGTACAATAGCCATAGCAAGAACCAAGTCTTTCCCCTTCACCTGTTGGGCAATAAACCGTAAGGAAACCATAACCAAAACCATGCCTGTCGTATGCTTGGCTAAGAGTGTCAGGAGCACTTTTAAGAAGACAGGACTTGGAAGAGCATAGACGGCATATTGAGCGAAAATAATCCCGATTGGAAGAGCGATCAAAACCCGTAATGGCCAGTGGTCCATGAATCGATCAGAGAAAAAGATCAAGGGAGCTTCTACTACAACTGAGATAGCCACAACCGTTGAGGCAATATGAACCGGTAGACCACTATCCATCAGCAACTCAGGAATATAGGTGTGACCGATATTACCAACCCCTGAAGCCAAGCCAATCAGAATAATAAAGAAGAGATAAGGACCGTTGTGAAGAAGAGGCCAAATAGAAACGGGCTCTGTTTCCTTCTCTATAACTGTCTCTTTTTTCTTCATTCGAACGGCACTTAGACAGAAAATACTTAGGACAATCGTGATTAAAACCGTATAATAGACTGCTTGGGGACTAAACTGATGATAGACCCAGCCAGCTATTTGTACTCCAACTGAGTAGCCAATCGTTCCCCAAACGCGAATCTTCCCAAAAGCGTATGGACTTTGCGTTGCAAAAACTTCCATCATGGGAGCTGTTCCATTCAAACAGACTAGAACGATTCCATAAAAAGCTGTCAGCCAAAAGAGATTGGGAGCCCAAAGAAAACCTAAGACTCCACCTATGATAATGCTCAGACTGAGGGTTGTCATTTTTACGATTCCAAATCGTTCATTGATATACCCAAAGAAGGGTTGGGCTACCATGGATAAGAAAAAGGCAACAGATACCAAGGTCGATACTTGGGTGGCACTATAGTGTTTCCCCATTAAATAGACAGAAATTAAGGTCGTAAAGAGGGAGGTAGACATAAAATAAAAACTATAGAGTAGCATATAAGCTGCATAAGAATTACGGAATTTTTTCATTTACATCCTTTCTAAAAGTATCCTAATGGAACAATGACAAAACCCAACCGACAATCAGTTAGGTTTTATTCTTAATCTTTATAATAGCGCTTTTGGGCGTCTCTTTTGCGTCGATCTCGACTTTGTTTTTCAATCGAGAGAATGATGACAAGAATGAGAATCGGAATCAAAATCAGGAAGTGATCTAGCGAAAGCCATTTACTTTGCTTGGCAGTCGCCTTTTTTCCACTTGCTGTTTCTTTGACCAGTTCTGGCTTGGCCCCTTCTTCCACCTTCATATCATCTCGGATTCCTTCAGACAGAGTATAGAGATCATTATCCACTGTCAAATACCCATCTTTTACTGCAAGTGTGGGCTCTTTAGCTCCCTTTTTCACCGTTGCATAGAATGGTTTTTCGAGTGTATAGGTCTTGCCATCAATCTGCTGGACACCAGAATCCAATAATTTCTTATAGCCAAAATCTTTATAGGCTTTTTCGATCAAGGCATTCCCAAATGGGTGACGGTAGTATTCCCCATCTTGGTCTGCCCAATCTCCAACCCCCATGATCACAGCAATTAAGCGCTGATTGCCCCGTTTGATGGTCGCGATATAGTTGAAAGCTCCACGAGGACTTGATCCAGTTTTTAAACCATCCACACCTTTCAAAGCATACTTGGCTCCTGGCAATGAATAATTGTAGGTATCAAAGGTTTCCTCATACGGAGTTCCTTTTTTGACCGTGACTTGAGCTTGATTGGTATAGTTTAAAATATCTGGGTATTGATTGATAAAATGATAGACCAAAATCCCTAAATCACGCGCAGTTGTCTGGTTGGCCGCATCATTTGGATAATTGTTTACCTGATAGTAGCCTTGCAAG
>NZ_KQ969690.1:179424-182542 GCF_001578955.1 Streptococcus parasanguinis | reverse complement strand
TGTTGGTCATCCCTAATTCCTTAGCCTTGGCATTCATGCGCTCGATAAAGGCATCTGGATCATTGTTGGACATAAGATTGGCCAACATGAGGGTCGATACATTTGAGGATGGAACCACTGTCATGGTAATCAACTCAGGAATGGTGTAGTCTACTCCAGCAACAATATTATTGTTGGAGATCTCATAGATCTTTCCGATCGCTTGGTCTGAAGCGGTCGCCTTGATCACTGTATCCTTACTGATCTTACCATTTGCCATATCTTCAAACAAGAGATAGAGCGTCATGAGTTTACTCATGCTAGCTGGATCTCTGACTTCATCGATATTGTCTTTCCAGAGAACATTTCCCGTATTGCCGTCAATAATGAGCGAAGAATGCGGACGGTTAATGGCTTGGACATTGTCATTTGGATACATCTTTTGCGCCATATCCACCAATTCATCCGCACTAGCTAGAATTGGCTGGCATAAGAGACTCAGAAGGAGGCAAATATGGATCAAATATTTTTTTATCATAAACTTTTCCTTTAAAACAGACTAATCAGCTGGAGGCTAAAACAAGCTTCTAGCCCTCATGCCCTTTTCTTTTGTCTCCCAGTAGATGAAAAGAGCTAATCACAGCAGATAATTACTTGTATTGTACCATACTTTGAAGCAGAAAAAAACCTATCTGGCCCGAATAAATCGGCGATAGGTCCTGTTTTTTATCGACTTAACAAGCTCAAAGCTTCCTTATCCGCAATAATGATCACATTTGGATGTCCTTGAAGGGCACTAGCTGGCACTTTTTCTGTCCTTTTCCCCTCTACCGTACCTTTAATTGCTTGGGCTTTCGATTCCCCATAAGCAAACAAGACAATTGATTTCGCAGCCAAGATATTGGCAATCCCCATCGAAATGGCTTGGGTTGGTACATCTTCGATCTTATCAAAGAAACGAGAATTAGCCTCAATGGTAGAATCATCCAACTGAACTAAGTGGGTCTGACTATCAAAGGATGTTCCTGGCTCATTAAAACCAATATGCCCATTGCGTCCGATTCCCAATATTTGAAGGTCCACTGGATGGTCTTCGAGTATTTTGTTATAACGGATCACTTCTTGATCGGCAGATTCTTCTACACCAGATGGGAGATAGCTTTCTTTGAATGGTTTGGCATCAAAGAGATTTTTCTCCATGAAATATCGATAAGATTGAGGATCATCTCCCGTCAAGCCTACGTATTCATCTAAGTTCACACTGATTAGATTAGATAAGTCCAAATCACTTTCACGAATTTGTTTATAAAACTCAAGGGGACTGCTTCCAGTCGCAAGACCTAAGGTTTGAGCACCTTCCTTTAAGGTTTCTTTTAATATATCAAAGGCAACTTTTCCACCCTCAATTTGGTCCTTTACTTCAATAATGTTCATTGGATAGACCTCCTATTTCTCTATGCTTTTATTATATGGTATAGACCAATTTTTGTCAAGTGAAACCGCTATCTTTTTCTGGCATTTTTTTCATTTTCAAGTCGATTCGTGATATAATGAAAGGTATGATTGTATCACTATTATTCATCATTTTTTTGATCGGACTCCTTGTCTTTCTCTTATCTTTCTTGATTCATCAAAGAAAGATTCTCAAGGTCCTGATCTTTTTGATGGGAACTGTCCTGATGCTTTTAGCTATCGGTACAGCCATCTATCTACTCACAAATTTATTATAAAAGGAGCGCAAATGAATACCAACGACTTTGACTTTGATTTGCCTGAAGAACTGATTGCCCAAACCCCTCTTGAAAAACGAGATGCCTCTAAACTCTTGATCCTGGATCGAAAAACAGGGCAATTCCAAGACCGTCATTTTGATGAAATTTTAGATGAATTGGAGCCAGGAGATGCTCTTGTCATGAACAATACGCGCGTACTGCCTGCCCGTCTTCATGGAGTCAAACCAGAAACAGGTGGTCACGTCGAATTCCTTCTCCTTAAAAATACCCAAAATGACTGTTGGGAAGTCTTGGCAAAACCTGCAAAACGCTTAAAGGTAGGTGCCACAGTCAGCTTTGGAGATGGTCGTTTGACCGCAACCGTTGAGGAAGAATTGGAGCATGGTGGGCGCATCGTTCGCTTCCACTACCAAGGGATCTTTTTAGAAGTCTTGGAAAGTCTTGGTGAAATGCCACTTCCTCCCTATATTCACGAAAAGCTTGCTGATCGCGAACGCTACCAAACCGTTTACGCCAAAGAAAATGGTTCTGCTGCAGCTCCGACGGCAGGTCTTCATTTCACCCAAGAATTGCTCCAAAAAATTGAAGCAAAAGGGGTTCACCTGGTCTATTTGACCCTTCATGTGGGCCTGGGAACCTTCCGTCCAGTATCTGTGGACAATCTTGAAGACCATGAGATGCACTCTGAATTTTACCAACTTTCTGAAGAAGCTGCCGCAACCCTTCGTCAGGTAAAAGCTGCAGGAAAACGCATCGTGGCCGTCGGAACGACTTCTATTCGAACCCTTGAAACGATTGGCAACAAATTTGATGGAGACATCCAAGCTGATTCAGGCTGGACCAATATTTTTATCAAACCAGGTTATGAATGGAAAGTCGTCGATGCCTTTTCAACCAACTTCCACCTTCCAAAATCAACTCTGGTCATGTTGGTTTCTGCCTTTGCTGGCCGTGAATTAACCCTCGAAGCATACCACCATGCGATTCAAGAACGCTACCGCTTCTTCAGCTTTGGGGATGCTATGTTCATCAAGTAAAGGAGTCTCTCATGAATAAAATTGAAAGTCGCCACCGCTTGATCCGCTCGATCATTTCTGAGCGTAGGATTCATACCCAACAAGAACTTCAAGAAGCTTTAGAAGCTAATGGCGTTCTCGTTACCCAGTCCACCCTTTCACGGGATGTCAAATCCTTGAATCTAGTAAAAATTAACGAGGGGGATAGTTCCTACTATGCCATGAACACCATCGCTCCTTCCCGTTGGGAAAAGCGCCTGCGGATGTATATGGAAGATGCCTTAGTCATGTTGCGGCCCGTTCAAAACCAGGTCGTTGTAAAAACTCTTCCAGGCCTCGCTCAATCCTTTGGAGCGATCTTAGATGCACTGGAACTGGATCAAATCGTAG
>NZ_KQ969690.1:178877-179404 GCF_001578955.1 Streptococcus parasanguinis | reverse complement strand
ACCATTTGCGGAGACGATGTCTGCTTGGTCATCTGCGAAGACAACCAAGGAGCTTTGGATTGTTTTGAAAAATTAAAAGAATTCACCCCACCCTTCTTCTTTAGTAAATAAAAAGTTTGGAAACCAAGTTTCCAAACTTTTTAAAATGTAGACAAACTATCTTAAAATAAGGTGAGCGATTCTGCAAAAAAATTAAAATGTGTTCTAATTTTTTGGATGAATTAAGAAAACACTGAAACTTTCCGCCGTGAGAAAAGTGCCTGAAACAAAATTGTTTCAGGCACTCGGAATTATTGAGAGTAAAACAGTTTGGGAAACTGTTTTAGCCTGAGCCCAGAAATTAAAGAGCGAAGGGGCTCAATAAAAATTGAACACAGGCTGCGGATTGTGTCAAAAAGATAAGTTTTTCTAGAATCAAAAGATTCTGCGTCAAACTTCCTATTTTGACTTTATCCACAGACGCCCTCTGTATCTTGAATTAGTCTTGTAACTTCGTAGAAGTTCGCTGACGTCCGTACTCACCTAAG
>NZ_KQ969690.1:172228-178712 GCF_001578955.1 Streptococcus parasanguinis | reverse complement strand
ATCCACAGACGCCCTCTGTATCTTGAATTAGTCTTGTAACTTCGTAGAAGTTCGCTGACGTCCGTACTCACCTAAGGAAAGTTTTTAGTATAAGTTTGTCTTCAATCTGAAAGTTTAGAAACTTGGTTTCCAAACTTTTTATGTTGTAGCTAAGCGTTGAATGGCTTCTCGATAGATTTCCATCGCAGCATAGAGATCGTCAATTTTTGCTCGTTCATTGGCTTGGTGCTCAGTCTGCTCTGCACCTGGGAAAAGAGCCCCAAAAGCAACACAATTTTCCATGGTACGCGCAAATGTCGCACCACCAGAAGACATAGCTGGCGTCTTATCACCAGTTTCTTCCTGATAGACGGCCATCAAAGAGCTGACTAAAGAACTATCCAAAGGAACATATAAAGGAGCCAAATAATCAAACTCTTCATATTCCAACTGATAACTAGCTGCAATTTCTTGCAAACGAGCTACCAAGGCATCCTTGTCTGCTAAGACGGGAATCCGGATATCAATCCCGATTTCCGATTGTTCTTGATCGATCACAAGGGTCGCAAGATTAAAAGAAAGATCCCCACTAGGTTCATCTGTAATTCTGCCAAATAAAGCTTCTCCCGTTGCATCCTCACCAACAGCATCTGCTATAAAGAGCAAGGCTGGATGGGGTTGGATGAGGGATAAACTTTCCGCTAAACCGACAATAGCATTCACTCCTTCGGCTGCATCTTTAGAGTGTTTCGAAACACCCAAAACCGTTACAGAATCTGCTGTTTGGCTATACTGAACCCCACTTTGATCCAAAACAGGAAGCAACTCCTCCAAACGATGACCAGCATAGGTCGCCTTGTCTGGAACAACATTGAGGGCCTGTCCAGCCTGTAAGGGAAGATCATCCCAACCTGGACCATGCAATTTCACTTGTAATAAGCCTTTTTCAGCATAGGTTAAGGGGAAAGAGGAATCTGGTGCAAATCCTAAATCTGCTTGCTCTTCGATTTGATTGTAGCGGTTCATACAGCGCCACAAGGTTTCTTCATCCGTCCCAAAGATAAAGCGAATTCGTTTGGTAAACTGGATGCCATCATCCAGCAAACTCTTGACAGCGTAAAGAGCAGCGAGGGACGGACCCTTATCATCCTGCACACCACGACCCACTAAATAATCACCGACAATGGTCGCTTCAAAAGGTGGCGTTTGCCAATCTTTTAGATCACCGGCTGGAACAACATCCAAGTGACAAAGAACGGCCAGGAGTTCTTCCCCCTGACCGATCTCTGCATATCCATAGTATCCTTCAGGATCTATATATGTTTGAAAACCTAATTCCTGAGCAAGCTCTAAGGTTTTTTCTAGGACATCTTGGATAGCTTGTCCAAACGGTGTTCCATTTTCCCCTTCGTTTAATACTGAGGGGTAAGAAATGATGGTTTGAAGCGAGTTTAAAAACTGCTCTTTTACATCGTTCTTTATTCTATTTTTCATGAAACACCTACTTTATTCTATTGCAAGAATGGAACCACAGTTCCTAGTAGAAGAAGGGCAATGGTGATCACAACAATCGCTACGACCAATTTACCCATGAATTTCCACCATGCACTCAAGTCAACACGTCCAAGAGCAAGAGCTCCCATTACGATACCTGAAGTTGGTGCGATCAAGTTCAAGACACCAGATGCAGATTGGTAAGCTGTGACAATCAAGCTACCTGGTACATTGACGAATTTACCAAGAGGTGCCATGATACCCATTGTTGCACTGGCAAGACCAGATGATGATGGGATCAAGAATGACATTGGCAAGTAGAAAATGTAAGTCAAGACAATGAACAATTGAGATGAAAGACCTTTCAGTCCTTCTTCACCCCAGTGAAGAATTGTCGCAGTGATCATACCGTCGTTCATGATGACTTGGATACCACGTGCTACTGCTACGATAAGAGCAACACTCAAGAGGTCAGCTGCACCATTCATGAAGGATGAAATGATTTTATCTTCTTTCAAGCCATAAATGATACCAACGAGGATTCCCATGAAGGCAAAGAGCATAGCTGTTTGAGGGAAGTACCATGTACCAAGAGCATCTGTGTTACCGATCAATTGACCAAGTACTGGAATTTTATGGAGAGATTCGTTGAAGGTTTCAAAGAATTTAATACCCAAATCTTTGAATGGGATAAATCCAGAAACCATGATAACGAATGTTGAGATGAAGACGACCAAGACACGTTTTTGTTTCTTGTTCATTTGTGAAGGAATTTCTTCGCCACTATCAACATTGAAGTGTTTCAAATCTTCTTCACGAGTTGCATAGGTGAGAGATTTGGTTGGGTCTTTTTGAACCTTATCTGCATAACGGTATACATAGTAGGTGCTAAGTCCTGTCAATACGATCCAGAAGATCACACGAAGTAAGAGACCTGAAGCACTTGAGATACCTGCAGTATCAGATGCGATAACTGTCGCAAATGGGTTCAATGTTGACGCCAAACATCCGATTTGTGATCCTAAAAGGATAATGGCTACCCCTGTCAAGCTGTCAAAACCAACGGACATCATAACAGGTACAAGAAGTGGATAGAAGGCCATGGTTTCTTCACCCATACCATAAGTTGTACCACCAAGGGCAAACAATGGCATCAAGATCAAAATCAACATTTTTTCGCGGCCTTTGTATTTACGAACGATAGAAGCAATCCCTACATCAAGGGTACCTGTTTCATTCACAACACCAAGGAAACCACCGACCATCAAGATGAAGAAGGCTACATCAATCGCTGCACTGGTTGGTGCTTTACCAAGCATGGCATTGATTGGGGCCATCAAAACATCCCAAATTCCTTGAGGATGTGCTTTTACAGATTCATAACTACCTGCAATGATAGCACCTGCATCGTCAACCTTGTATTGACCAGCTGGAATAATCCAAGTTAACACTGCCATAATAGCAATGATAATTAACAATACGGAAAAAGATGAAGGCATCTTAAATCCTTTTTTTGTTTTTTCACTCATTTGTCTTCCTCCTAACGCAACAAAGTGTGAGTGATGTTTTACAAGAGTCTCTTGTAAAACGCTTTCCTATAGACTTATTC
This sequence comes from Streptococcus parasanguinis, assembly GCF_001578955.1. Lineage (GTDB taxonomy): Bacteria > Bacillota > Bacilli > Lactobacillales > Streptococcaceae > Streptococcus > Streptococcus parasanguinis_U. The sequence goes on along the minus strand of NZ_KQ969690.1, from coordinate 175,630 downwards.
TATCACAATAAGCTTTAAAATACTAGTTTTTTCCTAATTTTTCATTAGTCTTTTTGGATGATTGTTCCACTTTCAGACTCAATCAAAGCTCCCAGGTTTTCAAGTGATGTAATAACTGCTTTTCCTTCTGGGCGACCATTTACAAAGGCAATGGCAGCTTCCACTTTAGGAAGCATGCTTCCTGGTGCAAATTGGTCTTGTTTGATATATTCTTCCAATTGAGCCACATTAACATGTTCCAATTTTGCTTGGTCTGGTTTGTTGTAGTTCACAAAGACATAATCGACACCAGTCAAGACGATGAAGAGGTCTGCTTCTACTAATTCAGCCAAACGTTGAGATGCGAAGTCTTTATCGATGACAGCTTCAACACCAGATAGGCTACCATCTGCTTCTTTCACAACTGGGATACCGCCACCACCGGCTGCCACAACGACTTGACCGTCGTTCAACAAAGTACGGATGGTATTGATTTCTTTGATATCCACTGGTTTTGGTGAAGCAACAACTTTACGCCAGCCACGACCAGCATCTTCTTTGAAAGTTGCTCCAGATTTTTCAGCTTCTGCTTTTGCTTCTTCTTCTGAGTAGAATGGACCGATTGGTTTGCTGAGGTTAACGAAAGCTGGGTCGTTCTTATCAACAACGACTTGTGTCACAACAGAAGCCACATCTTTTTCGATTCCTTCTTCATGAAGAGCATTTTGAAGAGCATTTTGAAGCCAGTAGCCAATGCTTCCTTCGGTCATAGCAACTAATGAATCAAGTGGGAAAGCAGGGTTCTTTTCAGAGTTTGCTGCCAAGTGTTGGAGCAAGAGGTTCCCTACTTGAGGACCATTTCCGTGAGTGATGATCAACTCATCCCCATTTTTGATTAATTTTACTAAGTGTTTTGCTGTTTCTACAAGTGCTTCTTGTTGAGCTTTTGCAGAAGGATCAGATGAAAGGATAGCGTTTCCTCCCAAAGCAACGACGATTTTTCTTGACATAGGTTTTCCCTTTCTATAAAAAATAGGGGCAGGACTAAAGCTAGCAGTCCAGCCCCTATAGCTGTTGGTATACGGTTATAAAGTCTTAAACTTTTGGAATGTACAAGTTACCAAGAGTAGCTGCCATCACCGCTTTGATTGTGTGCATACGGTTTTCAGCTTGGTCAAAGTGACGAGCATATTTGCTACGGAACACTTCGTCAGTAACTTCCATTTCTTCTACGCCGAATTTTTCAGCAACATCTTTACCATAAACAGTGTTTGTGTCGTGGAAAGCTGGCAAGCAGTGCAAGAAGATCAAGTCTTCGTTATCAGCTTTCTTAACCAATTCCATGTTTACTTGGTAAGGTTTCAAAAGGGCAACGCGTTCTGCAAATTTGTCTTCTTCACCCATAGATACCCAAACGTCAGTGTAAAGTACATCTGCACCTTTCACAGCTTCGTCAGCATCTTCAGTGATCAAGATATGAGCGCCACTTTCTTTTGCGAATCCTTCTGCCAATTCAACAATTTCTTGTTCTGGGAAGAGTTCTTTTGGTGAGAAGATGTGTACGTTCACACCAAGGATAGCACCTGTTACAAGAAGGCTGTTTGCAACGTTGTTACGTCCGTCACCACAGTACACAAGTGTCAAACCTTCAAGGCGTCCAAAGTTTTCTTGAACAGTCAAGTAGTCTGCAAGCATTTGAGTTGGGTGCCATTCGTCAGTCAAACCATTCCATACTGGAACACCTGAGAATTCAGCCAATTCTTCAACCATACGTTGGCTGAAACCACGGAATTCAATACCATCAAACATACGTCCAAGAACTTTAGCAGTATCTTCTGTAGATTCTTTTTTACCAAGCTGGATGTCGTTTGCACCAAGGTATTCTGGGTGAGCACCAAGGTCGATGGCTGCAGTAGTGAAGGCTGCACGAGTACGAGTTGAAGTTTTTTCAAACAAAAGCGCAATGTTTTTACCAGCTAGGTAGCGGTGGTCAATGTTGCGTTTTTTAAGATCTTTCAAGTGAGCTGAAAGTCCGATAAGGTATTCTAACTCTGCACGTGTAAAGTCTTTTTCTGCTAAAAAGCTACGTCCTTGGAATACTGAAGTTGTCATTAATTATCTCCTTTTATTATGCATGATAAGATCCTGTCAATCAGTTTAGAGGGCTCAGTTTAGACACTGAGCCCGTCTAACCTGTAGAAGGATGATTAGATTTCTTCACGTTCGAATGGCATTGACATACAACGAGGTCCACCACGACCGCGAACCAATTCACTTCCGCGGATCTTGATCAAACGAAGTCCGTATTCTTCTAATTTCTTGTTGGTAACAGTGTTACGGTCGTATACAACTACCACACCAGGTGCGATTGTAAGAGTATTTGATCCGTCGTTCCATTGTTCACGCGCAGCAGCAACGATATTGCCATCTCCACATGGAATCAAAGTAACTTTTTCTACACCAAGGTTTTCAGCAAGCAATTCAGCCAAATCACCTTTTTCTTCAACGATCTTCAATTGTTCGTTTTCATAAGTTACAGAGAAGACGCGAAGGTTACCTTGGATTTCAGGGTGGATTGTGAATTTATCGTAGTCCACCATTGTGAATACTGTATCCAAGTGCATGAATTTACGGTTGTTAGCAAATTCGAAGGCCAATACTTTCTTGAAGCCAACGTTCTTCTTGAAGATGTTTACCAACAATTTTTCGATTGATGCAGCATCTGTACGTTGTGAGATACCAACTGCCAATACATCTTTAGAAAGTACCAACTCATCTCCACCTTCGATACGAGTATCTTCTTCACGGTTGTAGACAAGTTCAACTTTTCCACCGTAAACTGGGTGGTATTTGAAGATGTATTTACCATACAAAGTTTCACGGTTACGTGTATCTGCGTACATGTGGTTCAATGATACTGCATTACCAATTGTAGCAAATGGGTCACGTGTGAAGTACAAGTTTGGCATTGGGTCGATTGCAAATGGATAGTCAGATTCAACAAGGTCTGTCAATCCTTTTGCTTCTTCAGGAATTTCTGGAAGTTCAGCTTTTTGAACCCCTGCCATTGTTTTTTCAACCAACTCTTGGTTGTCTTCAATGCTGTGAAGCAATTCACGGATCGCAACTTTTGTTTGGCGTCCACGAATGTTTGCTTCTTCAAGGTATTCTTCGATGAACTGATCACGAATTTCTGGAGAAGTCAATGATTCAGCAGCCAACTGTTCAAGATAAAGTACTTCGATACCTTCGTTACGAAGTGCTTCAGCAAATGCGTCGTGTTCTTTTTGAGCATCTTCCAAGAAAGGAATATCATCAAAAAGAAGACGTTCAAGATAGTCAGGCATCAAGTTTTCCAACTCTTTACCTGGACGGTGCAAACAAACTTTTTTCAGTTTTCCAATTTCTGAGAAAACATGAATT
>NZ_KQ969690.1:160568-171974 GCF_001578955.1 Streptococcus parasanguinis | reverse complement strand
TGAATTGGGTGTGTAGACATCTATAGTCCTCCTTTTTTCTTTGAGCTTGTTCACAAGCTTATTACAATTGTTATTATATTCTTTATTGGTACCGCTTTCACAAAGGATTCTACTTTTTGAATGCAAAGAATTTGGCTTTTTTTGAATCCTTCCTATTTTTTAGTTAATATGAAGCGTTTTCTTTGCATATTTTGCCTTTTATATTATTTTTATGAATATATATTTTTTTGTAAAAAATAAAAAAAAGATCAACGAATTAGTTGATCTCTTCAAAACTTTTTAAAAAGTAGGCTGTATCTAGAAAAGTTAGTTGTTTTCTCTCATACTGGATCTTATGAGAATCGATGAGTTTCTTTAAAACTTGATTGACGGTTTCTCTAGTTGTGGCTGCTAATTTGGCCATTTCCTTCATACTAATTGGAAATGGAAGCTGATTTCCTAGACCTTCATAGTCCTTGCACAGAATGGCTAAGGATTGAATCACGCGCTCACTGGCACTAGCTGTCACGACATTGCGCAAGCGCAACTCTTGAAATTCTAGGATGGAGGAGAGCTTTCTCATAATAAAGAGCAACTGCTCCTTACTCTCTTGGGCATATAATTCATAGAGGTTGACGGGAATCACGAAACAACGCAAATCCGTCACCGCACTAGCTGTATAGTGGTAACGCTCATCCTGGAACATCCCACCATAAGGGAACAGAGCCCCCTTCTTAATATAATCCATATAGGAGAATTGGTCAGACGAATCAAATTGCTCAATACGAGCAAAGCCTTTTGTCAGAAGAAAAATGCGCTCCCGCCTATCTCCTGCATAAAATAAAATTTGTCCTTTAGGGATATCCCTGGCATGAATTTCAACAGCTAATTTATCAAAAAGCTCCACTGGCAACGCAGAAAATGCAGGATGCAAGCGAAGCAACTGGTAATCTTCCTTTGTAATCATGTCTATACTTCCTCTTATTACTATTATTAGTATAACATACTTTTTATAGAAAAGGGAAAGAAGTCTCTTTAGAACAGAAAAGTAATTCGAAACACCAAGTGAATTTCATCCTACTTTGATAGAATAAAAGGCCTGAGCAACCCTCAGACCTTCTGTCGATTATTCATTCATATTGACACGATGCCATTCATTGATAACATAAGCCAATTGTCCCAATTGATAAAGACCAACGCCACTGATTTCAGAACTTTCTGGAGTCGTCCCTCCAAGTCCTGCAGTGTAGATAGCAACCAAATAAGGAGTCGATTCACGGACAATCGCATCCACATTAAGTGCTTCAGCAACATATCCTGGTTTTTGTTGAATCACCAAATCTGGCAAGAATTTTTTATAGTACTCACCTGGGAAAGACTCCCCGATCAGTTCTAGTAAATCCGCATATTTTTCTTGATGATTCCAAAGATATTCCAAGACATGGATGTAATAATCCGTTGTCGTTTTATTATCTTCGCTAAAGGTTTTAACCTCTGGTGAACGAGATTGACCATAGCGACTGAACAACTTACGCGCTTGCTCCATCCCCCCTAAACGATCTGCCAAAGCATAGGCTGGGGTGTTTTCAGAGTAAACCAATGAATAGCGCTGCATATCAGGAATAGACATGGCTCCATCAAAGGCAGCAACGTAATTGTCATGCTCTCCTACATATTCATAGTAAGTATTGGTAATGTCAAACCGGTATGTTAAATTGAGTTTGCCCTTTGCGACTTCATCCACCACCAACATGTTCAACGGTAGCTTATAGGTACTACCTGCCGTCATTGGTTGAAGATCATTCATGGCAAATTGCTCTCCTGTAATGGCATTGCGATACGTGAAGGCAACTTGTGACGGATCAATTCCACTTTCTGCTAGGAAATCCTGGACAACCTCTACCAAACCTTTATTAGCATAATCATAGACAAGGCCATAAGCGCTCATCGTTTCCATGTCTGCATCTACTACTGCTTGCTTAGCTTCAGGAGATTTGACACGCGGTTTTTTCGTCTCAGGGGTAGACTTTTCGATATCTTGTTCTTTTGCTTCTTTTGTTTTCTTTGCTTTTTTTTCAATTGCTGATGCTGTTGGTTGCGTAATATGCAAGTAGCCCAGTGCGCTTGTTCCCACTAAGCACAATAGAATACTGATCGCAATCATGATCGAGCGTAGATTAAAATATTTTTTCATACGAGATTAATTATAAAAGATTCTACTGAAAATAACAAGAATTATCAGAAATAGAAAACGATTTCTTTTTAAAAAGTTTATTTCTTTTCATCAAAGGCTTATTTTCGTTTAAAGGAGCCCATAATTAGCTTAGCGATCTCACGCGCAATCGTCCGGAATAAGGAACTCAAGAAGGAATCCTTAGCTTTTTCAAGACTGGATTTTCTTGGGCGACCTGGACTGCGCTTTTGCTCTGCTTTTTCCGCCGTAGCACGTTCTTTTTCTGCTTCTTTTTTCTCCTCTTCTTGTGCTTCCTTGCTTGCTTTAGCTGCTAATTTTTCATAGGCAGATTCCCGATCAATCGTCGTCGCATACTTTTGATGGAAAGGCGATGTCGTGATTAAGGCCAATTGTTCACTTTCATTTAAGAGGTCAAAACTCGATTGAGGAGAGAGAATATAAGCACGCTCAACCACACTAGGTTGCCCCTTCTCATTCAGGAAAGAAACCAAGGCTTCCCCTGTCCCTAATTCTGTGATCACTGTTTCTGTATCAAAGTCTGGATTCGGACGAAAACTTTGGGCAGCCACCTTGATGGCCTTCATTTCTTTTGGTGTATAAGCTCGAAGAGCATGTTGTACACGATTTCCAAGCTGTGCCAAAACAGATTCTGGTAGATCTTGAGGATTTTGGGTAATAAAGTAAATCCCTACACCCTTAGAACGAATCAGGCGCACGACTTGCTCGACCTTCTCAAGAAAGAGCTTGCTTGCATCCTTAAAGAGGAGATGGGCTTCATCAAAGAAGAAAACCAGTTTTGGCTTTTCGGGATCCCCAACCTCGGGAAGTGTTTCAAAGAGACGAGACAACATCCAAATTAAAAAGGTTGAATACAATTTTGGTGAATGAAAGAGCTTTGTAGCCGAAAGAATATTGATATACCCACGCCCTGATGCATCGAGTTGCATAAAGTCATTTAAATCAAGTGCAGGCTCTCCGAAAAACTGATCCGCTCCTTCTTCTTCAAGAACCAAGAGGCTTCTTTGGATCGCACCGACAGATTGTTTGGTGATATTACCATATTGGGCAGAATAGTCTGAGCTGTGTTCATAGACTTCCTTTAAAAGGCTTTGCAGGTCCTTCAAATCAAGCAAGGGCCAATCTTTCTCTTGAGCCACTTTAAAGACAATTGCAAGAATTCCTGATTGAGTTTCATTCAAATCAAGTAGACGAGAAAGAAGCAATGACCCCATTCCTTCGACAGTCGCACGAACAGGATGACCAGCTTGGCCAAAGACATCCCACAATCGAACAGGGAAGGCTTGCGGCTCAAACGGATCTGTGAGACCAAGCAGTTTGTAGCGTTCTTCCAGTTTTGGAGTCCATTGCCCCGCTTTGGCTAAACCAGATAAATCTCCCTTGATATCAGCTAGAAAGACCGGAATGCCCTCTTTGCTTAATTTTTCTGTGAGGACCTTGAGGGTAACTGTTTTCCCTGTCCCTGTTGCTCCTGCAATCAAGCCATGACGATTCAACATCCGTAAATAGATAGGCGTCTCAACTGCTCCTTTGGTAATGGTAATACTAGTCATTTCGTTTCTCCCTGAATGTTTCAGTTTTCATTTTAACGGTCATCTTTTCCTTGCCTAGGCCCTTCAAACTGGGCTTCTGATAAGTAAGACACACTCCTACTAGTGTATCATTTTCCTGTCTAAACGCAAGAAATTATACTCCGATTTTCCGGATACAAACAAAAAAATCTATAAGAGCCAATTGTCGCTCTTATAGATTCCTTTATTTTATTATTTTGCTGCTGCAAACAAGTCATTAACTTTATTCCAGTTGATCACTGAGAAGAAAGCTTTAATGTAGTCAGGACGTACGTTACGGTATTTCACGTAGTAAGCATGTTCCCAAACATCCAAACCAAGGATTGGTGTTTTTCCTTCAGAGATTGGTGTATCTTGGTTTGCTGTTGAAGTGACTTCAAGTTTACCTTCTTTGTTGACAACCAACCATGCCCAGCCAGAACCAAAACGTGTCGTTGCTGCTGCTGTGAAGGCTGCTTTGAAGTCTTCAAATGAACCAAATGTGGCATCAATAGCTGCAGCAAGTTCTGCTGAAGGAGCTGTTTGTTCTGGAGTCATCAATTCCCAGAAAAGAGCGTGGTTCAAATGACCACCACCATTGTTGATCACAGCTTGGCGAATGTCAGCTGGAATGGATTCAACATTAGCTAACAAGCTTTCAAGGTCTTCTCCAATTTCAGGATGTTTTTCAAGAGCTGCATTAACATTGTTTACATATGTTTGATGGTGTTTATCATGGTGCAAATGCATGGTTTCTTCATCGATATAAGGTTCCAATGCATCATAAGCATATGGTAATTCTGGTAAAATGATAGCCATTTTATGGTCCTCTTTTCTTTATTACTGACTTGATGATAACGCAAACAGCTAAATTATTCAACTAATCTGCTTGCGATTCATTCGTATTTAGACGCTATTCGCTACTTTCAACAGGGCCAAATCAAATAAGTAGTCTTTTTCATATGTTCCACTTTTAATCGCAAAATCCGTCTCGATGAAAGTCATCATAGCCTGCTTCAAAAAGGACAGGGAAAGCCTGCGGCTATCCCGTAAGGCAAACTTCACCTGGTAAGGATTGACCTTGCGTCCTGACAACTCCGACAAGCTCGCTACAATTTGGCTTTCGGATTGGCCTTCTTCTGAGAAAATTTTAACTTGAGAAAACATTCGGAATTGCCCCAACAGAATAGCGATCAATTTTATCTCATCTTCTCCTTGTAAGCGGAGATCCTTCACCAAATTCCGGGCTTGATCGATTTGGCGTTTGAGAATCATTTGTGTCAGATCAAAAATATTATCTTGCAAGGACTTTGGAACAACCTCCTCGATATCTTCGAGGGTAATCTGACCATCTTCTTTATAAGCCTGCAGTAGAGCGATATTCTTCTGTAACTCTCCAAAATCATAGCCAGATTTTAAGAGTAGCTGGTCCAAGGAATCGCCCTCAAACTGCAAGCCCAATTCTTGGGCCTGACTTGCAAAATAACGTTTTACCTCTTGCTCTTTAGGCGTTGTCGCTTCAATGATTTGGGCATCCCGTTTTAGGAGTTTGACCAAGCGGCGCTTACTATCTAATTTTCCTTCTGCAAATATCACCAAACGGGTCGATTCAGAAGGATTTTCCAGATAGTTTTCAAATTGCTTTAGATCTTCATCTGTTAAATTGCGTTTTTTGGCAGTGGTCACATCCAATAAGTGATCCAAAATCACGATTTTTTCATCTGCAAAAAAGGGAAGACTGACCAAATCCAGCTCGACCTCATCATAGGAGGCTTCCTTCATATCAAAATAAGAATAATTCAAATCTGAAGGATCATAGCCTATTTTATTTAAAATATCTTTTTTTAACCATTCAAATTGACCTACATCCTCTCCTGTCAAGACAAGAAGAGGAGGCAGAGTTTGAACCGTCAGATGTTTAGTGTCGGTAATTGCTTGCATGAAACTCTCTTATCTTTATCAGTTTAGTGTATTTCGTGTTCAGCAGCCATTTTTTGTTCCAATGGTGGTTTTTCGTCGGACAAATCAGGTGCTGCTACAAAATTAGGAATCCGCTCAAACGAGTTGCCTCCAAAGCTCCCCCCTGTCGCTGTAACTTGTGGTTCAGAAGCCACTCCCATAGGAGTTTCCATTGATTGTGGGAAGGTGTTTTTCCCTGGAAGCATCATGAGAATCAAGAGGGAAATAACTGTGATCACCCAGAGAAATAGGAAAATATCTAGCCCCGTCAACAAATAGAGCAGAACCGGACCAAGGTTCAAAAAGATCCAAGACCAATGGATTCCAGCATCCCGCAAGCGACGCACACAAATGGCTTGACTGGGTACCAAAATGAGGAAGTAAAAGAATGCTAAGAAAGCGAGCGCCCATAAACCTGTCTTAGAATGAACAGTTGAAAAATTGAGCGTTTCTTGAGCATTTTGATGGGATAAAGAAGTCACTACGTAAAAAACCCAAAGAGGCAAAGAAATCAGGAAATTCCAGAAAAAAGCTAGCCAAAAATGAGCTCGACTGGTCTTACTTGAAAAATCTGCATACTGTATCCAAAATTGCTTAAATGCGTTCATACGATTCTACCTTTACATTGATTTCACCTTCTATAATAGCAATTTTCAGCATAGAAAGCAAACCTCTCCTCGTCTCTAGCGGACCGTTTCCACCCTCCAATGGTCCCATCCAATCAAGCGAATCGCTCCTCTTTCATCGGTACGAAGATAAGAAATAGATCGTTCCTCTAATCGATCGAGTAATTCTTTATGGGGATGCTGGTAGCGATTTTTCTTGCCAACAGAAATCAAGGCCAATTGAGGATGTACCTGATCCAAAAACACATCACTAGAGGAACCTTTAGAACCGTGGTGGCCTACTTTCAAGACATCCACTTGTAATTGTGGATAGTTTTCCAAAAGTTTTTTCTCTCCAGCTTCTTCCAGATCACCCGTGAACAAAAATCGTTTCTGATAGAACTGCCCATAGAGGACAATCGAATCATCATTTTTACCATCCCCCACTTCATCAGGGGATAAGACTTCTAGATCATGATCAAAAATAGGAAGACAATCCCCTCTCTGGACTACTTTAATCGGACTATGAAGCTGTTTCAATTTCTCTTGAAATTTCGAACTGGTTAGACTTCCTGGACTGACATACACTTTTTTAACCGGGATTTGTCTTGCAACCTCTAACATATCGCCCATATGGTCCTGGTCTGTATGAGTCAAGACCAAAGCATCGAGTTTTCCAACACCTCGACTCTTGAGATAGGGAATCAGGGTTTGATCCGCATTGGCAGATTGACTGCGCTCTTGCCACTTTTCTCCACTTTTAAAAGTGACACGTCCTCCGACATCAATCAATATGGTTCTTCCTTTCCAATCGCGTAAAAAGATACTGTCTCCTTGACCGATATCCACCATGGTAATCTCATTTTCTAAAGGATGCTTGGTCCAACAAAAGATGAGTAGAATCATGCCTATTAACAGGAAACGACGTTTTTTTTGCTTTCGAAGATCATACAAGATTCCTAAAAGAAGGAAGAGAGCAATCAGAGCTGGTCCCGTCGGCTGACCAAATACCAAAGGTAGCGACGTGAGCTTTGAAATCCAACGAATACACTCCTCTATGAGAAGAAAGAAACTGTTAAAAATTGTAAGGGGCTTTAGAATCGATAAGATAAATAGCACCGTTAAACCTGGAAGAAGGACAAGGTCAAATAAGAAAGAAAAGAGGAAGGTTAAAGGGAGTGACCACGGTTGAAAGACACTAAAGTAATAGGTCAAAAGGGGCAAAATTCCCAGGCTAATCCAGAAACTTTCCACTAGTAGCTTTTTAAGTCCTGAATAAGAACTGGTATCTACCAAGGTCAAAATAAAGGCGTAGGCACAACTCAAAACCCCTCCAGCTGTCAGGAGAAACTTGGGCATGAGCAGCATTAAGAGCATCAAGGTCATCGCCATATTCTCCATCCCTCGGATGCTCTTTTGAGAGAGAAGCTTCTGCAAGAGACTGCGAACCACTGAAACTGAAAAACCTGTCAAGCCAGCATACACCAAAGAAATTGGAACCATCCAGATATCGACTGTCTCTTGCAAGATTCCTAGACGTAAGAGAGCTTTCCGGATCCCATTGATGAAAAAGCCGACCTGCATCCCCGATAAGGCGAATAAATGGATGATTCCTAAACTCGTGTAAAGCTGGTCCATCTCTTCAAAATCCGTATCTAAATAGCCAAAAAGAAGGCCGGTCATATACTGGTTCATTGGCTGCGGAAAGTGCTCCTTGCTCCAAACAATTGCTTGGCGCCTCCATTGAGATAGCCAGTCAAAAACATTCCACGTCTGGATGGGAAGAGCGGATTGGATCGCTTCAATTTTTATTTGATAGTGAATCCCCTGAGTCTGCAAATAAGACCGGTAGTCAAATCCTCTAAAATTTCGTTGCCCTTCTGGCTCTTCTATAACACCTTTATATGTCAACTCCAGCAAGTGAGTTTGACTTTGCCAATGCTGTTTTTCTTTTTCTGATTTTAAAGTGTAGAAGACTTGGTAGGTCCTTCCTTGATTTTTAGCACGAAAAGACAGGGCGTCCCCATTGATCTTGATAGTATCTGGAATCAGGCGTAAGTGGGATGGGGGCTGACTTTCTACTTGTACTGGATGATCCTGTATTCGCTGAAAGACAAAGAAGGCCGCAAAACAAAGGGTTGCTAAAGCAAGACCTAGCAAACTTGAGCGATCCCCTTTATAGTGATGAACCGCTAAAATTCCCACTACTACTAGACCGCTGATTGAAAGCCAAGATGGTTGATAGACACTAAAATACAACCATAGGAGTAAAAAGGCGAGATGGACAAGCGAAAAAGGAAGGTCTTTAATCCACCGTGAAAGCATCTCTTAGTTTCTCCAGTGTTTTCTCTCCGATTCCTGAAACATTTTTTAGATCATCCACTGATCGAAAAGGGCCATTTGCGTCGCGATAAGCGATAATATCCTGGGCTCGTTTCTGACCAATTCCCGATACCGTTTGAAGCTCAGTCTCTGTCGCTCGATTCAAATGGACCTTGCCTGTTTTTTCTGCTGATGCTGACGAAGTTGCGGAACTTTCTGAACTTCCAAGCGCTGGAACATCTTCCCCTTCTTTGGCAACATAGATCACTGCTTCATCAGAGAGTTTTTGCGCCAAGTTGACCGATTGGCTATTGGCATCTGCTGTCATCCCACCCGCCTTATGAATGGCATCGTGGACTCTGCTATTTGAGCGTAGCTCATAGACACCTGGTTGTTTGACAGCTCCTTTGACATCGACCGTAATGATCTCGGGTGCATCAGACACTGAAGTAACCGTCTTTTCTTCTTTGGAACTAGTGGTCTGCACCTTTTCTTTGCTCGAAGTTGAACTAGAAGCTTGATAAATATCCGGTATGGTGGATGCACTTGACTGAGGTCGATGGAAAAGAAAATACCCACCAAGTAAGAGTCCAATAGCAGTAAGAGCTAAAAAGAGCTTATATTCTTTGATTTTTTCGATGATATCCTCCATAAGAAACCTCCTCTCACTTTTATTATTCGTAAAAATAAAAAAAACTGAGAAAAACTCTCAATTTTTTTACTTGTTTTTCCGATGTTTATCTGGATCCCATACAAAGCTTGCTAGGTAACTAAAGAGCAAGGTCAAGATGCCTACGACTAAGGCAAGGGGAATCAAAAGGATTTTTAACAAACGAATCAAGAGAGAAGGTTTTGTTGGGGTGTTGATCGCTTGTGCTTCAGCATCTAAGCGGTCAAACTCCTCTTGGATACGGCGGGCAACTTCTACCACTCCTTCGTCATTCATCTTTTTAATATCCGAAATATCAATGGGATGTCCAAAGTTCATATCAATGCGTTCACCCGTTGCCAGCCCTTTCAAATCTCTTGGACCAGTATAAGTCACTGGCATGATACGGACCTTAGCCATTTTGGCAATGATGGCAACACCGCCTTTGACGTCTTGAGAATGACGGCTTCCACTTGGGAACATAATCAAGGAACGGTTGCTCTTTTTCAGCATATTGATAGGATACTTAATGGCTTCTGCTCCCGGATTTTCACGGTCGATCGGAAAAGCCCCACACATGCGAATCCACCAGCCAAAAATACGATTGGTGAAGAGTTCTTTTTTAGCCATAAAGATAAATTGTTTTGGCTTGGTTGCAAAGGCCATATAGACTGGATCCCACCAAGTTCGGTGAGGGGATACCAAGATGTAGTTCTCTTTCCGATCTGGAATATTGTCCATATGATGGTAATGGGCATTCCCATTTAAGACCCAAAGAATAAAGGCAACAAGGCCACGTAGATAGGTATAAAACATAGTTGTTCCTCAAATCCATTTCATTTGTCTCTCTACAAGATATTCAATCATGTAAAACATTCTTTCTTATTATACCGTATCCTGATTTTGACCGCAAACCTTTTTTAGATAAAAATTGTCTCAGCGGACCGATTCTAGATAGTCTTTTTCTCAAAAAAATGATATCATATTGTCTATGGAAACTATTGATTTAAAGGGCTTGTCCCTCAGTGAAGTCCGTAAGAAAATGGATCGCGGACAAACCAATGATTTTACAACGAATACAAATACCAGTACCTGGCAAATTATCAAGCGCAACGTCTTCACCTTGTTTAATACCTTAAACTTTGTGATTGCTGTGGCCTTAGCTGCTGTACAGGCCTGGAGCAATATGATCTTTTTCGCAGTCATTTGCTTCAATGCCATCACAGGGATCATGACCGAGATGCGCGCCAAGCGGATGATTGATAAACTTAATCTCATGAGTCGTGAGCTAGTGACTGTCATTCGTGACGGGGAAAAAGATGCGATTCCACCAGAAAAGCTTGTTCTAGGTGATTTAATGCTCTTGTCTTCGGGTGAGCAGATCCCTAGTGATGCCGAAGTCATGTCTGGTATCGCTGAAGCCAATGAGGCTATGCTGACTGGTGAGAGTGATCTGGTCTTAAAAGAAGTTGGTGATGAACTGCTTTCTGGTAGTTATATTGCCAGTGGTCAAGTCTATGCCCGTGTCAAGCGAGTTGGAGCAAACAACTATGCCAACAAACTGATGATGGAAGCCAAGACCTTGAAACCTATCAATTCGCGTATTCTTTATAACTTAGCGAAAATTTCAAGCTTCACTGGTAAAATTATCATTCCATTTGGCCTTGCCCTCTTCTTTGAAGCATTGTTGATCAAGATGCTGCCAATCAAGGATTCTGTCGTGAATTCTTCCACAGCTCTCTTGGGAATGTTGCCAAAAGGAATTGCCCTACTGACGGTTACGTCTCTTTTGACGGCAGTTATTAAGCTCGGTATGCGCAAGGTTCTTGTCCAAGAAATGTACTCAGTAGAAACCCTGGCGCGTGTGGATACCTTGTGTCTTGATAAGACCGGTACCATCACCCAAGGGAAGATGACAGTCGAAGCTCTCCATAGTTTATCTGATCATTTTTCTGAACAAACGATCCAGGTCATCCTCTCTGCTTACATGCAATATAGCGAGGACACCAATCCTACTGCTCAAGCTATTCGCAAGGCTTATGGGGAGTTGGAGCATGCTTATACTGCGGAAAACATTATTCCTTTCTCAAGTGATCGGAAATGGGGAGCCATGCACCTATCCAACCTTGG
>NZ_KQ969690.1:145224-160548 GCF_001578955.1 Streptococcus parasanguinis | reverse complement strand
TATCCAACCTTGGAACCGTCTTTCTCGGTGCTCCTGAAATGCTCCTTAAAGAAAATCCAGCTCCTGTCGTCGAAGCACAAGCTCGTGGATCGCGCGTGCTCGTCTTGGCTCACAGTTCAGAACTGATCAGCATGCAGGAATTGAAACTGCCTGAAAATCTTGAAGGGATTGCGGTTATTGAGATTACAGACCCCATTCGTGAAGGGGCTTCAGATACTCTTGAGTATTTGCGCTCACAAGGAGTGGATCTCAAAATCATCTCTGGTGACAACCCTGTGACGGTCTCTTATATCGCTCAACAAGCTGGCTTCAAAAATTATGAGAACTACATCGATTGTTCAAAAATTTCTGATGATCAATTAGTGGATCACGCAGAAGAAACAGCTATCTTTGGGCGCGTGTCCCCTCACCAGAAAAAACTGCTTATCCAAACCCTGAAAGCAGCTGGTCGGACGACTGCTATGACAGGAGATGGGGTCAATGATATCCTTGCTCTTCGCGAAGCAGACTGCTCCATCGTGATGGCTGAGGGAGATCCCGCAACCCGTCAGATTGCCAATATTGTTCTTTTGAACTCTGACTTTAATGACGTTCCAGAAATTCTTTTTGAAGGCCGTCGTGTGGTGAACAACATTGGACGAATCGCTCCAATCTTCTTTATCAAAACGATCTATTCCTTCCTCTTGGCTATCATCTGTATTGCCAGTGCTCTCTTCTTTAACGTCAACTATTTGCTGATTTTCCCTTTCATTCCTATTCAAATCACCCTGATCGACCAATTCGTCGAAGGATTCCCACCATTTGTGTTGACCTTTGAACGCAATATCAAACCGGTTGAAAAACACTTCTTGAGACGTTCCCTTCTGTTAGCCTTACCAAGCGCCTTGATGGTCATCTTTAGTGTCTTGTTTATTCGCCTTTGGGGAGCAAGCCATGGTTGGTCTGCAGCCGATATGTCTACTGTATCCTACTACTTACTTGGATCCATCGGTTTCCTATCCGTTATCCGTGCTTGCCTGCCACTAAATATCTGGCGGGCCCTCCTCATCGTCTTCTCTGTAGTAGGATTCTACGCATCTGCGGTCGTGTTAAAAAACTTGATCGAGATTTCCCTCCTTACAGCCACTACTTTCCCAGTTTATCTGGCATTGATGGCTATCTTTACAGGAGTCTTTATCCTCACTACGATTCTCCAAAAATATGAATTTGATTAAAAAAAAGTTGAGAGTAAAAACTCTCAACTTTTTATGTTTTATCGATCTTTCCCCAGGCCTCTTTTCATGCTATAATAGAGCCATGACAGATATCGAATTAAAAGACGGTGAGCGCGTCAATCAACTCTTTTCAAGTGATGTGAAAATTATACAAAATCGGGAAGTCTTTAGTTATTCCGTGGATAGCGTCCTGCTCTCGCGCTTTCCAAAATTGCCCAAGCGGGGCTTGATCGTAGATCTCTGCGCTGGAAATGGGGCCGTGGGACTTTTTGCGAGTACTCGTACAGAGGCCCAGATCATTGGTGTCGAAATACAGGAACGTCTAGCGGATATGGCAACCCGCTCCATTGCCCTCAATGACTTGAACCAGCAAATGTCCATGATCACCGATGACCTTAAGCATTTGCCTCAACATATCAAGGGCAGTAAGGTGGATATCATCCTCTGCAATCCTCCTTATTTCAAGGTGGATGAGCATTCCAATCTCAATGAGAGTGAACACTACCTCTTAGCTCGGCATGAAATTACCACCAATTTAGATGAGATTTGCCATGTGGCCCAGCGGGTTCTCAAATCAAATGGTCGACTAGCGATGGTCCACCGTCCAGATCGCTTTTTAGATATCATCGAAACCATGAAGCGTTACAATCTTGCACCTAAGCGGATCCAGTTTGTCTATCCAAAAGTGACCAAAGAGGCGAATATGTTGTTGATTGAGGCGATCAAGGATGGCTCACTGGACGGTTTAAAAATTCTGCCTCCCCTCTTTATTCACAATGAAGACGGCAGCTATACAGACGAGATTCATGAGATCTACTATGGAAACTAAGGCTTACATGTATGTTCTAGAGTGTGCGGATGGCTCCCTCTACACTGGCTACACCACGGATGTCGAAAAACGCCTAAAGACTCACAATGCTGGAAAAGGCGCCAAATACACACGGGCTCGCCTCCCCGTTAAACTTCTTTACCAAGAATCCTATCCAGATAAACCCTCTGCTATGTCTGCCGAGGCTCTCTTTAAAAAGAAATCACGCCAAGCAAAGCTAAACTATATCAATAAGAACCGTCGGACTCCATAGTCCAACGGTTTTTCATTTACAAAATGGTGATACGGTACTGGTGACTCCGTGTTTCTTGAGGAGCCAACTGGATCACACCTTTTTTATCTTCGAAGAAATCGCCCTCTTCTGCAGATGTGGAAATACCCGTCCAAGGCTCCAAGGCAATGAAAGGCCCCTTGTTATTGGTAGACCAAAGGACGAGATTCTCAAAATCTGCAAAGGCAAATTCCAAACCTTTACCGGATTTTTTCGAGAGGAGCTGCACAGATTTAGAAGCTAATTGATCTAAAATAATGGCGTCTTTTTCAAACAGTTCATGGCGCAAAGGTAGGCTACGACTATGGTCTAAAAATGGCGTCCGCTGCAGGCGATCGACCAAACCAGTTTCTGTGAATAAGAGAGGAACGCTACAGCTTTCTTCTTTTTCAAAAATCAACTCGTAGTCTTCATAGTCTTCATCTGCTAAAAGGGGACAACGAAAGGCTGGATGCCCTCCAATGAAATAAGGCATGACTTGATCTGACTCTAAATTTTGCACGCGATAGGTGATGGTGATCTCTTTCCCTTTCAATTCATAAGCGATTTCCACTCGAAAATGGTAGGGATAATTTTGTAAGCTTTCGTCGTTAGAGGTAATTTCAAAGACAAGACGATGGTCTGTCTGTTCTTTGAGTTCAAACTCTCTTTTGCGAATGAGGCCGTGTCTTGGAAGCTGGCCTGTCTTCACTCCATCTTTTAGATGATACTGCACTTGACCATTACGAACACTCCCGCAAATCGGAAACAGAACCGGCGCTTGTCCTGACCAATACTCTGGATCCCCTTGCCAAAGATATTCTATGCCTTCTTTACTTCGAATGGAGCTCAATTCCCCTCCAAATGTCTTAAATTGTAGTTCTAGATCATCATTTTTTAATGCAATCACCATGGGCGACACCTCTTTTTAATTAGTATAGTTATTATATTTATTATAACCTTTTAGAAGAGATTGTCAATTTTTATTTTTCTAGTCAAAAATTTTAAAAAAATAAGAAAAAATCCTTGACAAGGCTTGGAAATAATTGTAGACTTAATATGTTAACAGAAATATTCCATTTTAGGAATTCATTCTTTCTGTTGTCTGACTTTTTTGGATGCTCCTTATCATGATACATTTTTTCTAAAAGAGTCAGTTATCATTTAGGTCTCCTTATAAATATACAAGGGTTAACAGCTGGTTAACCCTTGTATTTTTGATTTTCATTAAAAAAACGGCCTATTGCTAGACCGTTCTTAGGACTTATTTATCCCCTTTGTTGCGGATAACAAATCCATTTTTCTTTTCATTGGAAGTACGATGAGGACGTTTGTTGCCTTTGCCTTCAAAGTCTCGGCTATTTTTATTGGACTTGCGTTTGAAATCACGGCGTCCACCTTCACGGTCATCTCTGCGATTTCGATCACGGCGTCCACCTTCACGGTCATCTCTGCGATTTCGATCACGGCGTTGATCTCCACGACGGCCATTTCCACGGCCACCTTTGCCTTTTCCACCAAAGCCACCACCGGATGGTTTAAATGGCAATGGTTTTTCACGCGCAATTTCAACTTCTGGAAGGCTGTCTGGATCTTGAACGGTCAAGCTCAAAATATACATGGCCAATTCTTCAGGAGTGAATTCTGCAGCCAATTTGCGAGCATCCTTGCCAAACTTCTCAAAGTTGGTCCGGATTTTTTCATCTTCAAAGTCTCGCTCAATTTTCTTCAGTGCTACTTGTTTTTTCGCTTGGAAGGCTTCTTCTGCTGTTGCAGGTTTCATTCCCTTCATCCGCTTTTTGGTCAAGTTCTCAATGATTTGCAAATAGCCCATTTCATTTGGCGATACAAAGGTAATGGATTGACCTGTTTTCCCAGCACGACCTGTCCGTCCGATCCGGTGAACATAGCTTTCTGGATCTTGTGGAATATCGTAGTTGTAGACATGGGTCACACCTGAAATATCCAAGCCACGTGCCGCCACGTCTGTTGCCACCAAGACGTCCAAGTTCCCATTTTTAAAGTCACGAAGGACTCGGAGACGTTTGTTTTGATCCAAATCTCCGTGAATTCCTTCTGCACGGAAGCCACGAATCTTCAAGCCACGCGTCAATTCATCGACCCGGCGTTTGGTCCGACCAAAGACGATGGCAAGTTCAGGTTGCTCGACATCCATCAATCGAGTCATGGTATCAAATTTTTCGCCTTCTTTGACACGAATATAGTATTGATCGACCAAATCGGTTGTCAATTCTTTGGCCGCAATCTTAACGTGTTCTGGCTCTTTCATAAACTGAACACCGATGCGCTTGATGGCTTCTGGCATCGTTGCTGAAAAGAGCAAGGTTTGGCGTGTTTCTGGGACACGACTAATGATAGCTTCGATATCTTCCAAGAAGCCCATGTTGAGCATTTCATCTGCTTCATCCAGGATCAAGGTTTCAATATGATCAAGTTTCAAGGCCTTGCGCTTGATCAAATCTAGCAAACGTCCAGGTGTTCCCACAACGATGTGAGCACCTGACTTCAAAGCTTTAATTTGCTTTTCAATGCTTGATCCACCATAGACAGAGCGAACCTTGACACCCTTACTGCGTCCAAAGCGGAAGAGTTCTTCCTGACTTTGAACCGCCAATTCACGCGTTGGGGCAATGACAAGTGCTTGAATCACTGTGTTATCGACATCGATCTTCTCCAACGTTGGAAGACCGAAAGCGGCTGTTTTACCAGTCCCTGTTTGCGCTTGACCGATGACATCTTTTCCTTCAAGAGCCAACGGAATGGTTTGTTCTTGGATCGGGCTTGCTTCTACAAAGCCAGCTTTTTCAATTTCTGCTAATAATTCAGCAGATAAGTTAAATTCATTGAATTTCAATTCTTTCTTCTTTCTAAAAAGTGGTGCGAAGCCACTTTATCAAACTTCTTTCAATGCGAATACGCACTGATTGCATAGGAAGTCACCTTCCCGGTCACCTGTCGCAAGACTCATCTAAAGGAAAAGCCAATCGTTTTTCAATGGAATTCCCTTTGGCGAAAAATGTTTTCGCTCTAGCGGATTTGGTTGATTAGAGTCGTTTTTCAAACGAAGAGACACCAAGATCCTTTTTGCGGGAGTCTTCTTTCGAACAGAAGCCTTCCATCTGCTCCGCCTCCCCACCATTTCTCTCATACAAGTTTGCAACTTATCTAGTATAACACAATGAAGAGGCAAATGATAGTCAAAGGAGAATTATTTTATTTTTTAGGAAAACCTCCTTGATAGCTCGAAATCTTCAAAGTGACGTAAAGCCAGGACAGGACTGCTTTTCTTCTTGCGACCATCTAATATACTTCATCATAGGAGTATAAAAATTTCGGAAAAACTTTTATTTTTTGGTAGTTCTTATCTTGCGTTTTTACAAATAAATATGTATAATACAGTTAGTATCTAAAATATTTCTGTATAAAGAAATAGGATCATTTTATCTGATTCAACGATTTATTCTACGTTCTAATTTTTTTAGAAACCACTCAGTACTATTAAATCTACTCCTACTATTTCCAAGAAGATTTTGTACAGTCAATGAACTATTCACACTGCCCCTTCTTTGGAGAGGAGGGCAGGTGTCTAGATGGTTCCTATTTCTCAGATTATTCTAGATACGAAGAGGCTCGGATTTCTCCAAGCCTCTTTTTTATCTTTGTTTCACAATCCACCGCATAACCTTTCCCAAAATGAGCCATAATATAAAGCTACATACGGATACATAAATCCAAGCATTGGGATCCTTTGTCATAGGAAGAGGGATATTCATTCCAAAGAAACCGGTGATAACGGCTAAAACCGCCAACAAGGCTTCAAAGATGGTTAGGGTTGTCAAGTTGTCATTCAAGTTGTTGTTTAGGATATTGTTGTAAGATCCTGACAACTGTTGCAAGACATTGGAAATCAACTCAGTCATCGAAGCCAACTGACGCGCTTCGATCATGGCATCATCAAACTGCTCTTTTTCAATATCATTCATCCTGCGATAAATGGCATGCGCTTTAATATGTTCTAGCAACATCCGATTTTGCTTGGCTGCTGCGACCAGATAGACCATACCGGTCTCAAGGTCAGACAGGGCATAAAGATTCTTGGTCGTCGTTGTCTTTCGAAGCAAACGATTGAGTTCATCCTTGTGCTTATCTAAGCGATCAATAATCGGATAATAAGCATTACTGATCATTTCAAGACCTGCAAAAAGCAACTTATAGATCGACAACTCCCCATGGCTTTCCAAATAGCGAACCATTTGTTCAATGATATAGGCATTGTCCTGGTTACTGATGGTCACGAGTCGCGTATCTTGAACGATAAAGGTCATAGGGATGGTTTCGTAGTATTCCTTGTCCTTTTCTAAATCCAATACATTGTAGATAAATGTGATCGTACCGTTTTCTCGATTATAATCCATATGGGCACGTTCGTTCTTATCCATCGCGTACTCAATGGTTTCTTTGTCAATCTCGTATTTTTTATAAAGATATGAGTTTTCAGCAATCATATCCGAGTCGATATTGATCCATTTCCGATCTTGACCCAATTGTTTTTCGATAAACATTCCGTCTCCTTTCTCAACTGTTCTCTATCAAAATGATTATTTTATTTAAAGACCGCACTGGCTAATGCTTGCTGAATTTCGATGACACTGTTGTCACTCTTGAATTGTAAAACTTCTGAAGGTTCCACTGCTGAAGAAACCCAGATTTTTAATTCGGCATCCAAATCAAAATGACCGGAAGTTTCTACTGAAAATCGAGAGATGGAGCGATAAGGAAGGGATTTGTAGGATGTTTTCTTCCCTGTTACTCCTTGCTTATCCACCAAGATCAAACGAAACTCTGTAAAGACGATTAAATCACGAATCAAGCTAAAAGCAAGTGTGACTTGCTCTCCCGGCACCAAGATATCTTCCAGATCTCTTTCTACTTTATCAACATTCTTTTGAGAGGCATTGCCCATCAAACCACTTAATAATCCCATTATTTCTCCTTTAAAAGCGAAAACGGATCTTATCCGTTTTCTTATTCTATTGTTATGGTTCGGTTTTGAAAACGTTCCTTATCCCATCTTTTCTTCCAACTCAACATCTGGATACTTGTCCGCAAACCAGCGGAGGGCAAAGTCATTTTCAAAGAGGAAGACTGGCTGGTCAAAGCGGTCCTTAGCCAAGATATTTCGGCTTGAAGACATGCGCTCATCTAAGTCTTCTGGTTTGATCCAGCGAACGGTCTTTTTACCCATTGGGCTCATAACCACTTCTGCATTGTATTCATTTTCCATCCGGTGCTTAAAGACTTCAAACTGAAGTTGCCCGACAGCACCCAACATGTATTCACCTGTTTGGTAGTTAGTATAGAGCTGGATAGCTCCTTCTTGCACCAATTGCTCAATCCCCTTGTGGAAGGATTTTTGCTTCATAACGTTCTTGGCAGACACCTTCATGAAGATTTCAGGGGTAAAGGTTGGCAGTGGTTCAAATTCGAACTTATTTTTACCAACTGTCAGCGTATCTCCAACCTGATAAGTACCAGTATCATAGACCCCGATGATATCTCCTGCCACGGCATTGCTGACATTCTCACGGCTTTCGGCCATAAACTGGGTGACATTTGATAGCTTAGCGCCCTTACCAGTACGAGGCAGGTTGACACTCATCCCACGCTCAAATTCACCCGATACGATCCGCACAAAGGCAATCCGGTCACGGTGACGAGGGTCCATGTTGGCTTGGATTTTAAAGACAAAGCCTGAGAAATCCTTGTCATAAGGATCGACCATTTCTCCATCGGTCTTCTTGTGGCCATGTGGTTCTGGAGCAAACTTGAGGAAAGTCTCCAAGAAAGTCTGTACTCCAAAGTTGGTCAAAGCGGATCCGAAGAAGACTGGTGTTAATTCACCCGCAAGGATGGCTTCTTCTGAGAATTCATTTCCAGCTTCTTGCAAGAGTTCGATGTCATCTTTCACCTGCTCGTAGAAAGGATTGTTGGCAAAGAGCTGGTCTCCGTCTTCTAGACTCGCAAAGCGTTCATCCCCTTTATAGAGTTCCAAGCGTTGGTTATAAAGGTCATAAAGTCCTTCAAAGGCTTTCCCCATCCCGATCGGCCAGTTCATTGGGTAACTTGCGATGCCCAAGACTTCTTCCAATTCTTGCAAGAGGTCCAATGGCTCACGTCCATCACGGTCCAGCTTGTTCATAAAGGTAAAGACTGGAATGCCACGGTGTTTCACAACCTCAAACAATTTCTTGGTTTGAGCCTCGATCCCTTTAGCAGAGTCTACGACCATAACCGCCGCATCCACCGCCATCAAGGTCCGGTAAGTATCTTCTGAGAAGTCCTCGTGCCCTGGGGTATCAAGGATATTAACGCGTTTTCCATCATAGTCAAACTGCATGACAGATGAGGTTACCGAAATCCCACGTTGTTTCTCAATGTCCATCCAGTCGGATTTAGCAAAGTTTCCTGTTTTCTTCCCTTTGACAGTACCGGCTTCCCGAATCTCTCCCCCAAAGTAGAGCAACTGCTCTGTAATCGTCGTTTTACCAGCATCCGGGTGGGAGATAATGGCAAAGGTACGGCGTTTTTTAATTTCTTCTTGTACGTTCATATTCCTAATTCTTTCTCTTTTTATTTTCTGATAAATTTACAAATCCATCTCTACATCGGATCTCTCCTCAATTTCTCTATCTGTCCTATTATAGCGAAAATAGGCACTTTTTTCAACGATGATTCTTCTTTGAGAGCAAAAAGAAAGACCAAAATCCGTAGATTCTAGTCCTCTTATCATGACTGTTAGAAGGCTCCAAATCCTCCGCCACCGCCACCATCAGAAAAGCCACCGCCGTCAAAGCCGCCACTGCCATCTGAGGAGTTAGTAGAAAAGCTTGAAACGCTATAGGAATCATCTGCATAACTCATCAAGGTAGAGCCGTCTAGGAAGGAATTTGAAGAGGTCGTTATCCAAACAACAGCATCCCAATCCTCATATGGTAAGGAAATCTGATGATTTTTGAGTACCTGACTCACTTTTTTAGCTTGACCATACATAGTTGCATAGACTAGGATACGATTCCATAGTACAACACTCTCCAGTTCCGCTTGGTTGAAATTTGGAATACTTTCGATCATATTTCGAAAGGCCATCCATTCAAATTGTGCATCCAAGTTCTCTAAGGATTGTAGATGATCTTCGCGAATTTTCACAAGAATATAAAATGGAATGAATAACAAAACCAAAAGTAAAATGATCCAAAAATAGAAGGAAGATAGGTGTGATCCAAATCCAAAAGATAAGAAACACATGCTCACAAATAAGATCAGTAAGAGCCAAAAATGTAAGGCACAGCCTGTTTTTGAAAGAGCTTCTTCTTTCTCAGATAAGTCTCTAAAATAAGAAGGCAATCCTAATTTCGCAATCTCCTTATCGACACCTTTTGACAATTGCTGGGCATCCTTTTTTAAAAGCGATTGAACCTCATTTCCGATCTTTCGAATACGGTCTCGTTGCGTGTCTGATTTAGCAGCTCGAAAGTCTTTTTTTAGGGCTACTTTATCAATTTTATACTTTGAGAATACCTCACTGATATTGATTTCAGATTCTTGATCAAAAATCATTTCAATAAACTTTAATTCAAAATCAGCTAAGCCTTCATAATGGAGACAAGTCAAAGTTTCCCCATTTTCATCCCTAGTCAACCGAATATTTCCTCGGTCAATGAGATCTAATATGGTTGCCTGGATGAGATGATTAAATTTTAGTTGCCCCTTCTCTCTAGACATCACCATCCGTTCAAAATCTAGTTGATACAGTGCCTTAGCTAGGACAAGAGGAGGTAAATTCTGTGGTGGTTCGTATAATCGTACTCCTTTTGCAATCCGACGAGTTCTGGTACTGATAAAATACCGGATCCAGGGAATGAAAGCTAAGATAAATAAAAGAATCGATACAATTGGAACAACCTTGAGTAGAAGGGTCCGATAAAAGAATGTTTTTTGTTCAATGGATTTTTCTTTTTTGAGAAATTTCTCTTTTCCATTTCCCTTGTTAATCTCATTTGCTTGGTCTCGACGCAGGGCCTCTGTCATTGGCCAATAGGCATGCAGTTCGAGCTTGCCATTTTTTGGAAAATCCTTTGTCCAAATATGATAACCAGTTGCAGTCCGTTCGACTTGGGCTGGTGGATTAAAGTAACCAGTATGGGCATACAGTTTTCCCTGCTTGGCATCCAAGCCATCCACATAAAAATCTAATTTCGCGACTTTCTCATCTCCATCTGAAATAGGAAACCAATTCAGTTCTGCAATATCCTTGTAGAAAGTCAAGAGATGATCAATCTTCCATTTTACTTTGATCTTGACCGTTCCTCCGACGATACGGGCATTGTATATTTTTAATTGCCGACCATCTTCCAGGTCTGTCTCCTCTACACGAATCTCACGTTTTTCCCCATCCACATAGGCTTCCACTTCAGGATGACGATGAATCTTAAACCCTTTTGGAAGAGGATCAGCGCTTCCTAAGGTCACATATTGACCATGATAGCCTGTCTGAAACTGATAGGTAATCTCTTGTGTAAATGTTGCTTGGCTATCTTCCTGCAATTGGAGGTGTCCTACATAGGATTCAATCGAATAGCGAACTTCATCATCTGCATGTGCGATCGTGATTGTACAAACCAAACTCCAAATGAGGGAAATCATTAGCAAGAAACGCTTCATATATTCTCCTTTAATATAAAACAGGGTTGAGACCAAGATGTCCCAACCTTCCTACTTGTTATTTTCTCACTTTCACCCGCTCACTTCTGCGACTGAAGAACTGATTAAAGAGTAATAAAGCAAGGGCTAAAATACTGGATACAACCAGATAGTTGAGCCACACCTTATCCCCTCTCATAATCGGAGGGCGGGCCATCAAGCCGTAATTTCCTCCCGTCAATTGATTGACTCCAACCAGGAATAAATCTAAGGCAAAGGTATAGAGAACAATCTGACTATTTTTTAAGAGGTTTCGATCATACCATCTCAAGAGATAAATCAAGGAATTGATGAGGAGACAGTAATGTCCGAGGAGGAAAGAAAAACTCGTAATATGAGGGAAAGTGTAGGGATCAAAGACTGGATAGCCCAAAGCAAAGATGGCTCCACTCACTCCCATCAAGGCAAAGAACTGTTTGCTTTTCCATCGGTCTGGTAAAAACAAGACCGCAAACATGGCCAAGCGGCAATGATAAAATGGTAAGCTATTGGACCAAGGAATGTGGTAGGCAAAATACCACAGATACAAGCAAATTAACTGGAAGCCTTGTAAGTATTGAAAGCATTTACGAAATTGCTCATTCTGATAATAGCGAAGTGACATCATAATCGCTGTCACAACGAACAAGACCATCACACTATACCAAAGTGCTGAGATTGCTGGTGGTGCTGTTGATTCTGTAGTGAAAAAATGATGCATAAAATCTCCTTATTTAAACAGATTCAGGTATTCTTCTTTTCTTACTGTACTGAACGATTGTATTGATGAGGATCAGTGTCCCCGTCATGAGGACTGTCACGATCAAATAGTTGAGCACAAGGCCATGGTCACCGATCACAGGAGGGCGACGCATAAAACCGTAGTTTCCACCTGTTACGAGATTCGCAAGCTGAATAATGGCATTGACCCCAAAAGTCATCTGACAGATTTTCCAAACAGCCCCTTCTTTCACCTGGTAGGATTGAACCAGATAGATCAAACAGTTGGCCAAGAGAGCCCAGTGACCAAAGACATTGTTGATCGAGGATACGTGAGGAAAAGGATAGGGATAAAAAACAGGATGAACCAAGGCCATAATGGAGCCAAAGACTCCCACGAGGGCAAAATATTGTTTGAAGCTGCTCTTAGGAGCTAAGAGAATAATCCACATGGCCATCCGACTATGATAGAAGGGAAGACTCTCTGAAAGAGGCAAGCGAGCTGCAATATACCAAGCGTTGATAATGAGCAACTGGATCAATTGCCCCCAATACCAAAAGTTTTGGTAGCCTTTAGAGTGAGCAAATCGAATGGACAAAACTCCCACTACCACCAATGAAGTCGGCAATAAGAAATACCAAGCCCCCAATTGAGGAGGAGCCGTTGGTTGACTGGTAAAAAACAAGTCCCAAAGTGTCATGATTTCTTTCCCTTATCTGCTCTTTTTATTCTGAACGCGAAACTATGCTCTCTTCGACCATCTTGTATTTGTATTTATAGCGTTGATTAACCAAGCAAATACCAGCTACCATCACGATGCTGACCAAGAGGTAGTTCAAAAGAGCACCGTGGTCTCCAATGATTGGTGGACGTCGTAAGAAGCCGTAATCTCCTTTCGTCAAAAGGTTGACCAAGAAAATCAAGGCATTCATGCCAAAAGTAATCTTGAAAATTCTCAAGCTGTCTTGTTTTGCAGATTGATAATGATCCTGTAGGTAAATCAAACTATTGGCAAGCAAGGCCCAGTGACTAAAAATCAGATTGAGCACAGTAATATGAGGGAAAGGGAAGGGGTCAAAGGCCGGGTAAACCAAGGCCGCAATCGATCCTAGAACTCCCAACAAGGCAAAATATTGCTTGATATAGGTTCCTCTCGGGGCAAAAAGGATCGCAAGCATGGCCAAGCGACAATGATAAAAAGGCAAATTATCTGTCAAAGGCATGTGGGCTAGAATATACCAAGCATTGATGGTCAAAACTTGAATCAATTGTGCCCAGTACCAAAAGCGCTGGTAGCTTTTTGACTGCGCATATTTGATAGAAAAGTAGCCAACCACCAACAAGGAAACTGGTAGGAAAAAATACCAGAGTCCAAACTCAGGCGGGGCTGATTTTTGGTTCGTAAACAATAAATCCCAAAGTGTCATTTTTATATCCCTTTAATTTATAGATCGTTTTTAATCACAATACAAATCTCGTTTCCCATCATAAACCTCCCAAAGGAAATTCAATTGTTCTTCTGTATTGCGCTTGGTAGAAAGAGCAGGCATTTTCCCTCTCTCAAAAAATGCAAGATCGGAAATTTCCTGATTCTGTTGAAAACTTCCATCCAGCAATTCACATTCAAATACCAATTTCACATATTGGCGGCTTTGCAATTGGTAGCGATTGGTGTCAAATACTGCCAACAACCGATTGACACGTGCTACATAGCCCGTTTCTTCTTGAATTTCCTTTAAAATATTTTCTTTAGGAGAATAGCCAACCTCACCAAAACCACCCGGCAAAGCCCAGGTCTCTTCTCCCTGACCTTTCACCAGACAAAGTTTTCTATCTTTGACAATCCAAGCCCTAACATCAATTAAGGGGGTGTCATAATAGTTTGTCGGTCGAAACAAATCTGATAATTCTTGTGAATTCAGATCAGTCGTTTCTCTCACAAGATCCTGTAAAATTTCACGAATATCCTGGTAGCGCTCTTGATCAAATGGATCTTTTGAGAAGGCTAAGCCTGTATTGGTGATTGAAATCAAGCGCTGAATGTCCTTCAGTATATTATTACTTACCATTCTCCAACTCCTCTACCAATTTGGCTAGATTCATGGAATTGCTTCCCTTGATGAGGAGTTGGTCTTGCTCTTTCAAACTTTCCTTGACTTGTTTGACCATGTCCTCAAACTGGTCTTCCTCAGCTGTTTTCTTGAAATAATAGACATGTCCGAGTGGGAACATCTGACTCGCTAACTGAGCCAATCCTGCAATGTCTTGGCCATAGAAAATAACCGTATCCAAGACATCTGGCGAGAGGCTGAGAATCATTTGGTTGTGCAGATCTACCGATTGCTCCCCTAGTTCTTTCATATCTGCCAGGACGGCTAATTTTCGGCCATTTGGATTAGCAGGAATAGTCGAGAAAGTTTCTAAGATTAGGCGCATAGCCGTTGGGTTAGCATTGTAGACATCGGATAGGATATCCGCCCCATTACCTGCTTTCTTCCATTCTGTCCGGTTGCGTGTTAATTGCAAGGTTTCAAAACTATCACGAATCGCAGCCTCACTCACTCCTTCTTGCAGGGCAACATAAGCTGCGATCATAGCATTGGTCGCATTGTATTTTCCTGTTACTGGAAGATCAATCGCTTCTTCTAAGAAATTCGCTCGGAAGGTTAGGCTGTCCTTTCGTTCGATTAACTCGGTAATAAAAATCTCCTCATCTGGCCCAAAGCGAACCACTTTTTGTTTTTCAGGGAGGTAGGCATTCACGATCGGATCAGCTGGAACCACCAGAAGGCCACCTTCTGGCATGCCATCCGCAATCTGGAGTTTTCCTTTTGCGATCTCACTTCGATCTTTAAAGAATTCCAAATGGGCTTCTCCAATCAAGGTGACAATAGCAGCTTTTGGATGCGCCAGTTCTGACAAGAGATGGATATCTCCTAGATGGTCTTGCCCCATTTCAAGGACGAGTTTGTCCGTCCCTTCTGGCATATGCAAAACCGTATAAGGAAGACCAATTTCGTTATTATAGTTTCCCTGTGTTTTATAGGTCAGGTAGGTGGTGGACAATAGCTGTGCCAACATATCTTTTGTGGTGGTTTTACCATTTGACCCCGTTACTGCAAAAACATCTACTTTTGTCTTTTGAAGATAGGCTGCAGCTAGTGTTTGAAAAGCGCTCAGCACATCTTCCACCAAAATATAAGGGTGGCCTTCGATCACTTTCTCTGAAAAAGTGGCTACGGCTCCATTTTCAAAAGCAGTCTCAATAAAGTCATGACCATCACGCGCTCCCTTTAAAGGAACAAACAGGTCTCCAGGCCCAATCAAACGACTGTCAAATTCCGGCTTGACGAGGGCCACATCTTCAAATTGGCTGATATCATTTTTTGCACGTACTAGATGAGCAACTTCATGTAATGTGAGATTCATATCCGACTCCTCAGTTCTCCGTAACGTCCTCAAAGATTTGGACGCTCCTATCAAATTCTTCTCATTATACCATATTCTAGACCACAAAAAAAGTGGCTGGGACAGAAGTCCTAGCCTCTTG
>NZ_KQ969690.1:132551-145132 GCF_001578955.1 Streptococcus parasanguinis | reverse complement strand
TTCTTACAACAAATGCGCTTCGTGTTTTTGGAAGACTTCTTTTCCAAGCTCTACTAACTTGGTGATCAAATCTGTATAGTTAAGTCCCATATTGTCCCAAAGCAAGGGATACATAGACCATTGGGTAAATCCTGGCATGGTATTGAGTTCGTTTAAGAAGATCTCTCCTTTATCGGTATAGAAGAAATCACAACGCGCCAAACCTAGACCACCGATTGCACGAAAGGCTTTTTCTGCGTTGGTCCGCATGATTTTCACAACCTCAGGGTCCAATTGAGCTGGAATCGCCATGGTAATTTTGTTGTCGATGTATTTGGCATCATAATCATAGAAGGCCACATCTTTCACAACTTCACCTGGCAGGGTGCTCTTCACATCATAGTTTCCAAGCAGTCCAACTTCGATCTCACGCGCATTGACTCCTTGCTCTACCAAGACACGGCTATCGTATTTGAAGGCCAATTCGAGAGCAGTCCGAAGTTCTGTTTGGTTTTCAGATTTTGAAATCCCAACACTAGAGCCCATATTGGATGGTTTGGTAAAGACAGGATAAGAGAGAGTCGCTTCAATTGCAGCAATTTTCTCTTCCAAGTCATCGCCTTCCACTACAGCTACATAAGGAACTTGTGGAATCCCTGCAGACTCCAAGACCCGTTTGGTCGTGATCTTGTCCATCGCAACACTGGAAGCTAGGATGCCACAGCCAACATAAGGCATCTTCAAGACTTCTAAGAAGCCTTGAATGGAACCATCTTCTCCCATTGGTCCATGAAGAACTGGAAAGACCACTGCTCCTTCCTTGTAAATCGCAGATGGTGCCACTTTTTTAGACCAGTCCACTGTATCATTGGTCATCAATTTCTCATCATCCGCTGGTTTCTCTTCAAAAGCTTGCGTCTGGATGAAGTCTCCTGACTGCGTAATAAAGTAGGTTTGAACCGAAAATGCTTGGTAATCAATCGCGCGCATCACGCTTTCTGCTGAAAGAACAGAAACTTCACGTTCTGCACTACGTCCACCATACAACAGGATTAAGTCTTGTTTACTCATATTTTCTCCCTAATTGTTCCCTTGATTTCTTACTTGATAGTATACCACAATGATAGCCCTTTCGAAAGAACTTCTCTTATAATTCTGTCCGATTTTCAATCGCGCGAAGCAAGGTCACTTCGTCCGCATACTCGATATCGGCTCCAACTGCGAGTCCCCGTGCCAAACGTGTCACTTTGATCCCTGCTGGCTTGAGCACGCGCGAGATATACATCGATGTCGCTTCCCCGTCTGCCGTCGCATTGGTCGCAACAATGACCTCTGTTACTGTTCCATCCATCAAGCGACTAATCAAACTCTTGAGATTGATATCATCGGGTCCCACGCCATTCATGGGCGAGATTAAGCCATGCAAGACATGGTAACGACCGTGGTATTCCTGAATATTCTCCATAGCAGATACATCCCGGCTATCTTCTACAACCAGAATGAGGGATGGATCCCGCGTTTCATCTCGACAAATCTCGCAGGTTTCTTCATCGGTTAAATTTCCACAAATACTGCAATACCCCAGCTCACGCTTGGCATTCAGTAAGTTCTTGGCAAATTCATTGACATCATCATCCGACATACCAATCGTGTAAAAAGCCAGACGAGTCGCTGTTTTGATCCCAATTCCTGGCAACTTCGAATAGCTGTCAATTAATTTTGCAATAGGTGCTGGATAAAGCATAATTTCCTTTCTAATTCATGGGGTGTTTCTGATTGTATAAATTAATAATGTCACGCGCAATGGAATGACTGACCGTCGCTTGTAGATTGGTATTATGTGGAAAAACCACTGCTACCGCAATCTTTGGATTGTTTGATGGTGCATAAGCCACCACATTGGTATTAATGGCTTGTTTGCCTCCATCGACTGTGGTTTCAGCTGTACCGGTCTTTGCACTAATGGGCACACTAGCACCTCGACCCACGGTCTTTCCTGTCGTTAACCCACTCGTACCATTTGCAACTTGGTAGAACCCTTGCTTGATCAAAGCCATGTCCTCCGCTGAGATATGCACCTGATTGAGCTCTTTAGTTTCGATCGTTTTTTTCAACTGACCAAGGCCCCCTTGATCATTATTGTCATAGATACCTTCAACAACATGAGGACTCACCCTCTTCCCATCATTCGCAACTGTCGCCACATACTGGGCCAATTGCATCGGTGTATAGTTGTCAAACTGGCCAAAGGCATTGGTCAAATAATTGCCGACTGTATACTCTTTCGGGATAAAACCAGTCGATTCATTGGGAAGGTCAATCCCCGTTGTCGTTCCAAGACCATACTCTGCAAAAGTAGAACGGAGTTTTTTCATAGCAGGGTCTACTTGATCCACTTGTAAGGTCATGTTTGGAGTGTAGGGTTGCCCCATCATCTTAAGGGCAATTTGGACCATATAGGTATTAGAGGAGTATTCTAAAGCCTCCACCGCATTGATGGAACGACTACCGTATTGGGTAAACCAAGAATTGATAGGAGCTGATCCTGCAAAAACAATCGGCTGATCGGTCAGCACCTGATTCCCAGAAATGACTCCATTTTCCCATCCCGAAGTCAAGGTCGCTCCTTTGACCACGGATCCTGGGACGAAGACGTTGGTGACTGTTCCCAAAGCATCTGCTGATAGATCTTGACTCCCTGCTTGGTGTTTAATCCCTGCCATAGCAAGAACTTTCCCTGTATCAGGCTCCAGTGCTACAGCATAGACACCTTCGGAGTAGGTCGCATTTCCAGCTTGTAACTCTGCGCTAAAGGCAGAGCGGAGAATATCCTCCACCCCTTTTTGGAAATCCAAATCAATCGAGAGCTTGAGGTTTTCTCCCTTAGCCCCTTTCGAAACATCGACCACTTTTTCTATGTTGCCATTCTTATCCAGAAGAATTTCTTTTTCACTGCGTTTCCCTTGGAGAACCTCTTCATATTCCTTTTCGAGATAAGACGTTCCAACCCGGTCATTAAGAGCGTAACCTTTTTTGACATACTGGTCAACCTCTTCTGCTGGAAGTCCCGCCTGCTCGGTTGAGACATTCCCAATAATAGAGGCTAGAGGAGTATCCAAAACCTTGCGGTCCCAGCTAGTCGTGATGGCAATTCCCGGAAAATCTTGACTGTCAGCAGTGATGGTCGCAATCTGCTCAGCACCTAACGCTTTCGTCGTAATGATTCCCGTCGCAAAATTCTCCACAGCATTCATCTGGCTGTAAAGATAGATGATCTTTTTCTCATCATCAGTGTAACCGAGTTTCGAAGGATCAATGCTGTCCACTGCCGCTTGATAGATTTTAGCTTCCGGCAGACGATTTCCATCTGTATCATATTTCTTTTTCTCAGGCAGATGTTCCACGACCTCTTGATAGACTTTGGTATTGGCTAGATAATAGTCTACTTCTTGCCGTTCGGTCACTTGAGGATCCTCTACATCAACGTACTGTAAGAGTTTCCCTGCAGTCTCTCGCATTTCTTGGGCTGTCATTTTACGATCCCGCGTAAATGTCAGAACCTGTTTCCCCACATTTTCCACCAAGGGCTTGCCAGAAGCATCATAGATTTGCCCTCGCACACTCCCTTGTTTGACCGTCTTTTTCGTAGCTTTTGCCAATTTATCCGTATAATAGGATTGGTGAGTGATCTGCATATAGCCAAGCCGAGCAATCAGAACTAAAAAAAGAAGGCAAATCAAACTAAACAGCAGATATAGCCTGCGTGTTATCGAATGATTCTCAAACTTCCGTATTTTTTTCTTCATGAAATTTTCTATCCTTCTTTTCTAATAAACACTTTCCTTTCATTTTACTATTTTTTCAAGAGTATCTCAAGAAAATGAAGAGGCCTTTCCTGGAATTTTACAAAGAAAAAAGATTGGACAGGCTCGCCCAATCTCTTCTACTAATAGGTCACCACGTTGATCTTTCCTTTGTCATACTCCGCAATGAAAATATCCAAAACATTATCATAGCCTTCTTTTTCCAATTCAGCCAGCAGCCACTCTTCACTTTTTCCAATTGTTTCCAAAATTTCAAGCTGAACTACGCCATCCGTAATAATCGGGTATTTAGGATTCTCATCTCCCGCACGGACAACAATTAATTGACCATTTTGTTCAATAACAGCGCGCTTCACATCTTTTAATTGAAAAATCCCTTGTCCACGTAGTTTCAAGGCAACATCTGAAGCAGAAAGTCCTTTGGAACGACAAGCTTCCGGATCGAGTTTCCCATTTTTAATGATGACAGTAGGTTTTCCATCAATCAAATGCTTCATAAAACGAACATTGGTATTGAGCCATTTTAAGAGCAAGATCAAAATGGTCCACATCAAGAGAATCACAATGTATTGAAGAATGGTAATGGAGCTATTGTAAATAACCCCACCAATAATTCCCCCCAGAACAAAGTTCTGTATCTGGTCTACTGCAGAACTTGGTGCTAGATTGCCTTTCCCTGTCACATTGATCACAAATACTAAGGAAATCAAGCCCAGAGCCAATTTAATCAAAATGGTTAAAAAATTTACTGTCATTTGTTCACCTCCACAAGTTCCACGTCCGTTTTATACAGATCCATCTTTTCCAATAGGTAGCTATCTGGGTCAGAGCCTGCGATAGCCCGATAATAAACTTCTCCAACTTTCAGGATTGCCCCATCTGTGGCTGCCGAAGTATTGACATAGACGTCTTCTTTTTTGACATCCAACTCCTTCGAAATGACCTCAATAAAATGCAGAGATCGTTGGAACTGGTCGTTATTACTTTGACTATTTTGAAAATTACTGATGCTGATCAAGACCACTGCAACCAGAGTCAAAATCGAGATAATGGATAATTCACGGAATTTGCTATCGTGCTTATCCCGATAGGCTTTCACCGCGAAAAAACCAGTCAGTAGAATGAGCAAGCCAGAGATCCCAATGGTCACCCAATTTTGCTGACTAATCTGACTCAATACATAGTCATAAGAGTAAAATTTCATAATGAACTCCCTTTCTCCAAATGAATTCAAGCTATTATAATGGATTTCAGGAGAGAATTCAAGGCATTCTAATCAGAAAAAAATATATTTTTTGTTATAATAAAATTATCTATCATGTCAAGAAAAGGAAACACAATGAAACTCATTTCATGGAATATCGACTCGCTTAATGCTGCATTAACCAGTGATTCGGCACGCGCCAAACTCTCTCAAGAAGTCCTCCAAACCTTGGTTGCTGAGGATGCGGATATCATTGCCATTCAAGAAACCAAGTTATCCGCCAAAGGACCTACAAAGAAACACCTCGAAATCCTTGAGGAACTCTTCCCACAATATGAAAACACCTGGCGCTCTTCTCAAGAACCGGCTCGTAAAGGCTATGCTGGAACCATGTTCCTCTATAAAAAAGAGCTCACACCAGTTGTGACTTTCCCAGAGATCGGAGCTCCTTCAACCATGGATTTGGAAGGTCGGATCATTACACTAGAATTTGATCACTTTTTCGTTACTCAGGTCTACACACCCAATGCCGGAGATGGCCTCAAACGCCTAGCAGAACGCCAAGTATGGGATGTCAAATATGCTGAATATTTGGCTGAGTTAGACAAGGAAAAACCTGTCCTTGCAACCGGTGACTACAACGTTGCTCACATGGAAATCGACCTTGCTAACCCTGCCAGCAACCGTCGTTCACCAGGTTTCACAGACGAAGAACGTGAAGGATTTACAAATCTTTTAGCCAAAGGATTTACAGATACCTTCCGCCACCTCCACGGCGATGTGCCGGAGCGTTACACTTGGTGGGCGCAACGCAGCAAGACTTCAAAAATCAACAACACAGGCTGGAGAATCGACTATTGGTTGACTTCAAACCGCATTGCTGACAAGGTCACTAAATCAGATATGATTGACTCTGGAGCACGTCAAGATCATACACCAATTGTATTGGAAATTGATTTGTAAGGATGTTCTTTATGAATTTCAATGCAGTGATTCCTGAGTTTATTGTATCGAATATAGAGCAGTCCCGTTCCTTTTACTGTGATTTACTGGGTTTTACCATCGAATACGGGCGACCAGAAGAGAACTTCCTTTTCCTTTCTCTCGAAGATTGCCAGCTAATGATAGAGGAGGGAACAAAGGAGGAGCTAGCTGAACTGACCTATCCATTTGGTCGTGGAGTCAATATCTCCTTTGGCATAAAAGATGTCCCTAGACTCTATCAAAAATTGCTAGAATCTAACTATCCTATTCATCGTCCATTGACCAAAAGAGAATTTCGTGTTGGTGAACAGTATATCTATCCTCATGAATTTTCAGTTTTAGATCCAGATGGCTATTTTTTAAGATTTAGTGAATAGAATGATCATTACCCGTCTATGGACCATACCCAAAAATCTATTTTTTGAGTACAGTTCAATAGCGGGTGATTTATTTATCTTTCATCTTAAAAAATGAGACAGACTGACTTTCGAGACATAAAAAAAAACGGAGCCTTCACATGACGGCTCCGACTTTTTTATCTTCATTGATAGACCAATGATTGATTTTTTTATTTTTTCTTCTCAATGTGATCTTTGAGATCTTCTTGAGCTTTTTTATTGGATTCTGCTTTTTTCTTCAACCATTCTTCTTTGGCCTTGTTAAAGTCTTTTGTTGTGACAACATCTTTGGACATTTCAAGGTATTTGTAGAAGGTTCCTGTTCCTTTTGTACCAACCCATGAAGCAGCACGGCTGTATGGTACGGTCCGTTGAAGCATTGGAGCACCACCATTTGAAACAGTTGGAAGCGTAATCGAGCTATCTGTCAACCATGCTTGCGCTGCTGCATATTTTTCATAGCGTTTAGCTTGATCCAACAATTCAGCATCGGCGTCTTTCAACATGTTAGCGTATTGATCCAAACCAACTGTTGCAATGGCTGGATTATTTGAACCTGCATCAATACCAAGATAGTAGAAGACAGAACCATTTACTGGGCTGATACTTTCGAGGTAAGTCGATGGGTCTTGGTAGTCAGGAGCCCAACCACCGCCTGAGATATCGTAATCTCTCGCAGCTGCTGTATCGCTGAAGTAGGTGATATTTTGGAAATCATCATCCGATACCTTTTGAAGGTCCACAACGACATTATATGCACCAAGCGCTGACTCTACAGATTGTTTGAAGGAGCTAGCTTGTTGGACCATGCTGTTGTCCACTTGGCTGACAATGTAGTCCAAATGAATTGGGAATTGAACGCCTTGTTTTTGCAATTCAGCTTTGGCTTTCGCAAATGAAGCTTTGGCTTTTTCTGGGTTGTAAAGGCTAGTTTGACCATCGTCCAGGCTTACACCCTTCCATTGATCCCCATAGGTAACCAATTGTTTTTCAACAACTTTACCAAAATCTTCTCCATTGACTTGGACATAAGTTGGTGGTACCAAGGTGCTACGAAGGGTATTTTCAGCCGCATCAGATCCAGATACTTGTGCCGCATAAGATTTGCGGTCAAAGGCAAAGTTCACCGCTTGACGGAAGTCCTTGTTCAGGATTGCTTTCTTAGTAGAAGCTTTTTGTTCATCCGTTGTTTTGGCTGTGTGGTCATACTTTTGACGGTCCAAGTTGAATCCAAGATAGTAGGATGTTCCCAATTGCAAACCGTAGACAATGTTGTCGCCAAAGTTTTTCTTGACACTCTTATAAGTCGAGCTGTTTGGCATAACAGATGCAAAGGAATATTGACCTTTTTCAAAGTTCTTAATGATAGAATCAGGGTTTGATCCATCGTTAAAGGTCAATTTGACATTGTCGATATGAACATTTTTCGCATCGTAATAGTCTTTGTTCTTGACCAATTCAATCTCAGATTTTGAAGTCAATGATTTCAAGTAGAATGGACCATTGTATAAGATGCTGCTAGGTTTCAAAGAACCAAAATCTTTTCCTTGAGATTTCAAGAAATCCGCATTGACTGGGAAAAGAACACCTGAGGTTGTTTTTGAGTTCCAGAAGCTTTCTGGACGAACCAAAGTATATTGGATGGTGTGGTCATCTAAGGCTTTGACACCAACTGTGTTAAAGTCTTTGGTTTCCCCTTTTACGTAGGCATCCAAACCTTTGATCGAATTTTGAATCAAGAAGAGACCTTCTGATTTAGACTCAACTGCGTGTTTGATCCCTGTAACAAAGTCTTGAGCCGTTACAGCACCATATTCTTCTCCTTCACTCGTATACCATTTGGCATCCTTACGAAGTTTGTAAGTATAGGTCAATCCATCTTCAGAGACAGTCCAATCTTCTGCTAGACTTGGCACAAAGTTTCCGTATCGGTCGTTTTCAAGAAGACCATCTACAAGGTTACTTGTGACATCTGAAGTAGTCGTACGAGTTGCAGCAATATAGTCCAAGGTATTTGGATCTGCTGAATAGACAAATGAGTAGGTTGCTTGATTGCTGCTGCTACCACCACATGCTGTTAAGAGAAAGGCACCTGCAACAGAAACTCCTGCAAGAGCTAACAGTTTTTTTGCTTTCATCACTATCTCCTTATGTTAGATTTTCTACCATTATACACTATTTCTTAAAAAAAACCAAATTTATTTTAAAAAAGTTCGTTTTTTCTGAATGAATATAATAAGATATAAAGAAAAAGCATCTTGAAATCGATCTCAAAGAAGCCGGATAGGGGAGTCTAGGCACCTACCACCAGATCCAACAAAGATATCACCTTTCAATCATTTTAATAAATATACGTTTCATCACAAAAAAGAACCTCTGCACTTTCGAGCAGAGGAACTGATTCCTAATCAAAATGATAGAGTTGAGGATACTGGTCACATTCAGGATTTTTAGGATGGCAGATGGCCCGTCCAAAGTAAATCATGGCTTGGTGAGCCGCCAGCCATTCGCTCTTTGGCAGAACATCCATGACCCGCTTTTCAACTTCCAATGGCGTCGCTGATTTCTTGACAATATCATGGTGCTTGCAGATCCGCTCCACATGGGTATCAACAGCAAAGGCTGGAATCCCAAAACCTACACTCATGACCACATTGGCTGTCTTGCGTCCTACTCCTGCTAAACTCTCTAACTCTTCGCGAGTCTGAGGTACTTGCCCATCAAAGTTATCCAGCAATTGTTGGGCACATTTTTTGAGAAATTTGGCCTTATTTCGATAGAGGCCTAATTTAGAAATATGCTTGGCGATATCGGCCTCACTGGCTGCTGCCATGGCTTGCGGGGTTGGAAAAGCCGCAAACAAACCTGGTGTCGCTTTGTTAACAGCCGCGTCTGTCGTCTGAGCTGAGAGCATAACTGCCACTAGTAATTCAAAATGATTACGAAAATCCAGACTTGGCTTGGCATCTGGAAAAAGGGCGATAATTTCTTCGATCACATGACGTGCCCGTTTCTTTGATAAAACCATCATTTCTCCTTTACATTACTAGTCTTTATTATAGCATGAAAGCACCCTATTTCTAAAAGAATCGGCTTCAGAAAAAAGGAGTGGAACAGAATGAATTCTAAAAATCCATCCCATCCCACTTCTATCTCTATTAGATCTTCCTTGACTCGATTGTTTGTTTTACACCAATCTCTTTAAGAAGGTTATCAGGGTTTGAGCAGAGCGTTCGCCAGCCTCTACGATAAATTCATCAAAAGAGATATTGGCTGCGTGATCTGCTGTATCACTCATGGCGCGAATGACCATGAAAGGACGTCCAACTGCGTGAGCGGCTTGGGCAATGGCTGCCCCTTCCATCTCAACTGCCAATACTTCTGGGAAATGCTCCCGAATTGCTGCGACTTTTTCTTCACTCGCGATAAAGCTATCTCCTGTTGTAATCAAGCCCACATGTGTGGTTGCAGCTTCTTCTTCCAGAACTTTTTTCATTTCTGATACAAAATAGCGACTGGATTCAAAGTAA
This sequence comes from Streptococcus parasanguinis, assembly GCF_001578955.1. GTDB lineage: Bacteria > Bacillota > Bacilli > Lactobacillales > Streptococcaceae > Streptococcus > Streptococcus parasanguinis_U. The sequence goes on along the minus strand of NZ_KQ969690.1, from coordinate 135,213 downwards.
AGCGGTTGACCTGCCATTTGACCATACTTATAGCCAAAGGCTGTCACATCCACATCATGATAGGCCAATTTGTCCGCAAGGACGATATCCCCAACAGCCATCCCTGGGGCAACGGCACCTGCAGAACCCGTATTGATAATGGCTTCCACTTTAAAATCATTGGCCAAGACTGCTACACTCATAGCAGACATGACTTTTCCAATACCACTTTCCACCAAAACGACCTCATGGCGACCAATCGATCCTGTATAGTAGACTTTTCCAAGACGCAGATGCTTTTCCCCATTTTCAAGGGCTTCAACCAGGATCTTCAACTCCTGGGGCATGGCTGCGATAATTCCAATTTTCATGTCGTTTTTCTCCTTGTGACGACCTTATAGACGCCAAATAGCAATGATCAAGGCAATGAGGAGCACAATGATCCAGAACAAAATCTTATTGAGTTTGGATTGGACCACACTTTGCTTGCGTTCTTCAATGCGACGACTCTTGGTCACAGTAGGCTCCACTTGGATCTGCACAGTATCCTGAGAATAACGCTCTTGTGGACGCTCCATACGACTTTCTCTCATAGGACGTTCATAGCCAAATCCCCTGTGGTCTGTCCGAATAATTTTCGTCTCTTCAGCATCGACCATATTAGGACCGGTGATGTCCTCACCTCGCCTTGCTCGTTCAATCATTTCATCGGTTAATAAAGGTTTTCCCATCGGATCCTCCTCTATTTATTGATTAAGTCCCAATATTGGATAGCCATGATGGTCTTGGCATCACAGATTTCGCCAGTTTGGATTAAATCTTTCGCTTCCTGCAAGGTCACTTCTAATAACTCTAAGGTCTCATCCGCATCTTGTGGACGTGGATTTTCCACCTTTTTCAAGTTGGTCGCACCATAAAGTTTGATCCGCTCATTACAAAATCCAATGGCTGAATAAAAATCATACAACAACTCTAGATCCGCTGTGTAACCAATTTCTTCTTCCAATTCACGCAGAGCAGCTGCTTTAGGATCTGCATTTTCTCCCTTTTCTAACTTCCCTGCTGGAATCTCCACTGAAGTCCTTTCAATCGCCTTGCGGTACTGCTTGACCAAGATCGTTTTCCCATCTTCTGTGATCGGCAAAACCGCTACTGCTCCATTATGGAAGATTAAATCACGCTGCGCTTGGCCTTTTCCAGCGGGTAGTTCTACTTGATCAGTGACCACTTGGAAAATAGGTCCCTGATAAATCTCCTTGCGCTCAATGGTTTTTTCTTCAAATTGCATGAGAATCTCCTATTTATTTTTAGGATGGTGTGGCAAGCGAAGGGCATACTCTTCTTTATTCACTTGACGGCCACGACCAATCGCAATCGCATCAGCTGGTACATCCTTGGTAATGGTTGATCCAGCACCGACTAAGGAATTGTCGCCTAATTCAACTGGTGCAATAATCGTCGAATTGGATCCGACAAAGACATTGTTTCCAATCGTCGTTTTAAACTTGTGTTGGCCATCATAATTCACTGTGATGGTTCCTGCACCAAAATTAACGTTGCTGCCGACTTCACAGTTACCAATGTAAGTCAAATGACCAGCTTTGGTATTTTCGCCAATAGACGAACCTTTGACTTCGACAAAGTTTCCAATATGGACATCTTTGGCGAGGCTAGAACCTGGGCGAATATGAGCATATGGTCCTACCGTTACACCATCGGCTACCGTGCTCTCTTCAATCATAGAGTTGGTAATAACGGCACCTGCCCCAATTTCACTATCCACAATATAGGTTCCATTAGTTAAAACTGTCTCAGCCCCAATTTTTGTGTGGCCTTTTAGGGTAACATTGGCTTCGATTTGCACTTCTGGTGCGATCTCAACATCGACATCGATATAGGCCGCATCTGGATCGACAAAGCTCACCCCATTGACCATGTGGGCTTGGTTAATGCGACGACGCATGATGCCTTCTGCTGTCGCAAGGGCCACGCGGTCGTTAACCCCGAGACTTTCATCAAAGTCTTTGAGCGTATAGGCTCCAACTTTCTCTCCTGCTTCTCGGAAAATCCCAATCACATCTGTGATGTAGTATTCACCTTGGGCATTGTTGGTATTGATATTCTTCAAAGCTTCAAAGAGGCGCGCATTGTCAAAGACATAAGTCCCTGTATTGATTTCTTTGATTTGTTTTTCAAAATCTGTCGCATCTTTTTGCTCGACAATGCGAAGCACTTCCGCATTGTCATTACGAACAATCCGGCCATAGCCAAATGGATTGGCTGCTTCGGCTGTCAAAATCGTTGCCACATTCTTGTGGTTGATATGGAAGTCGATCAAGTGTTTGAGACTGTCACCCGTAATCAAAGGAGTGTCTCCTGCAATGACGAGGGTATGCCCTTCAAGACCTTTCAAGACTGGCTCTGCCATCATGACCGCATGACCAGTTCCCAATTGTTCGGTTTGTTTGACAAACTCTGTTTGTCCCGCTAAGACTTGCTCTACCAATTCCGCCTTGTGGCCCACAACTGTTACAGTCTTTTCTGGTGAGATGGCTCCAACACTACGGAAGACATGCTCCAACATAGAGATCCCTGCAACCTTATGGAGAACCTTGGGCAGATCTGATTTCATACGGGTACCTTTCCCCGCTGCTAAAATAATGGCATAATTTGGCATAACATT
>NZ_KQ969690.1:119489-132381 GCF_001578955.1 Streptococcus parasanguinis | reverse complement strand
TAATGGCATAATTTGGCATAACATTTCTCTTTTCTGTACAATATCGCTTACATTATACCATTTTTTAGCCCTTTTGGAAAATAAGACCCAGATCAAAAAACTCTCCTAGAAGGAGAGTCAGATTAAGATCATATCTTCGTTGAGACTTTCCTTAGGTGAGTACGGACATCAGCGAACTTCTTCGAAGTTCCATGATTTAGTTTTGAACCTAAAGTTTCAAAACTCCCGAGCGCTTGAAACTTTAGGTTTCAAGCACTTTTCTCACAGCGGAAAGTCTCAAAAAATCTTTTAATAGTTCTAAGAACTGGGCAGTATTTTTAGCTTGACACAATCACTAGCTATTTTTTAATAGAAAACAGTTATTCTCTTTTCTGATTTTCTAAAAGAAAAAAGTGTTCTATAATGGATAAACCTTGCGAAATTCTTCTAAAACCACCTTGCTATCAGGTGTAAAAGTTAGTCCCGCTTCTCCTAAGCAGTCTTTGAAAAAGTCTTCATGAACCTGACGCCAATAAGCTAGAGATTTGTCTCCTTCACCTTCCTTATAGGCATGGTCAGCTGACACTTGATGGAAAGGCTGAACAGAAACCTTTGTAATTTCGACAATGCAGACAGCTTGATCCTTACTGTCTAAAACAACATCAAAGGTTCCTTCTTGGGGAAGGGGTTCGTCCTCTACTGCGTAAAGATCGTAAGCTGAGGCAGTTGCTGTTTTTTCGCCTTTAAAGACCAGTTCCGCTAAAAGGTCTGGGTCCACTCCAAAAGCCCAGGCATCTATCTCATCTCCGATAGAGGGGTTGATTTGCTTGTAGGCATTCCACATTTCTTGAGGTGTCATTTGTTCTCCTTCTTTTCTTTCACCTTCCAATTTCTATAGCTTGTCATGTCCAATTCTGGAAATCCTCCTAACTCTGCCTTTACCTTTAATACTAAAGGAGAACCATTGTCTTCAGTAATGTCTTCCACATTCAACCAAACTGCATTTGCTGAATCATTAGTCCCATCAAGAACCTCCTGAGGAAGGGATTGTTGAGGGCCTTCGAAATCGACTACGATATCATAAAAGGCCATGATATGATGCACAGCGAAGTCTTTCCCTTCTTCTTGAACCATCACGTCATACATCCTAGGATTAGCGTATCTGCTAATCGTATAGCCTGTCTCTTCAAGAACTTCTCTCTTGAGGGTTTCTGTCAGTCCCTCCCCTAGTTCCTGGCTACCACCCGGTAGATCAAAGCGATGCTGATAAGGTCCTCTAGTTTTTTCAATGCAGAGCAGTTTCCCTTCTTGAAGATAGACTCCGTAGACGCCAAAGTGATTTTTGATTTCCATCAAATCCTCCTACTTTCATTCAAAGCTCAGTCGATAGTGAAACCAGTATAGCTATTCTTTTTGCAACACCATCTCTTATTGACCCTAATCATTTCTTCTCTATTGATTTAATACCTTTTCAATATCAATTTTAGTAATTTTTCTAGATACCAATAATCCTGCAAAAACTGAAGTGAGTATCCCTATTAATACCGGGAACAACAATCTGCTAAGTTCAATATCTAGTGGTAATCCACTCAAAAAGATGATCAAATAAGAAATAGCAATTCCTATCAACAATCCCGCGCTTGTACCTCGTACTCCCATCATAAAGCTTTCAAATAAATATATTCTTTTTATCTGTCGATCAGATGCACCGATGATTTTAAAAGTTGCGATCTGTTTATGATTCTCCTGAATGGTAATAGCTAGAATATTGATGATATTAATAATCGCTACAATAGAGATAAGAACTATGATTAAGAGGATAAAAAGGTCGATGTAGGAAAACCATCTGGATAGCATATTGATAACATCCTGTTGTGTTGCTACAACAACATCTAATCCTGTTCCTGATAAAGATTGTTTTAAATTTTCATTTTTTAAAACAGTCTTTACTATCTTGTTTGCTACTTCATTTAAATCGGTTCCATTTTTTACAGTAGCATTCAGATAGTAATACTTATTTGATGAAACGCTACTACTTTTTACATTGATTGCCATCATTTGATTTATTTCTGTTGGCAAGGTAGAAAATAACTGCGCTACTTGCTTGTCTATAATGCCAGAAATTACAAACTTTACATTATGATTATCAATCTTAATAGTCACCGTATCTCCGACATTCATTGATGTAGCCTTGTGTACGGAATCTCCGATTAATATTTCATTGTTCTTCTCTGGAAATTTCCCTTCAGCAATTCTAATATTCAGGTTTTTTAAATACTTTTCTTCTAGACAATGGATAGTATTGGAAACCGATGTCTTACCATTTTGGAATTTGATATCATCCGTAAATAATAGTTTTACACCAGTAATATTTTTTACTTCATCTATTTTTTTAACTCGATTAATATCATCACTAGAAAATAAAGGTAAAGCTTTATAATTCAGAGAATTTTCTTTATTACCAAAGGCAACAGTAACAACATTTTTATTTGCTACAGTCATTTCTTTAATCATTTTATTATAGAAAGAATTAGAAATGAGCATCACTAAAACAATTAGTAAAACAGAGATCGCTATTGACAGTCGAACTAATCTATATCTTCGTTTGTTAACTTCTAAATCTCTTTTAGCAATGAATAATATGGAATGATTCATTTTATCATCTCCTTACGTACTCAATTTTGCCATCTACAACTGTGCAAATAGACTGCATACTATTGGCCACTTTATCACTATGAGTTACTGTTATAATCGTGATACCTAACTCCTCATTGATCCGCTTCAACAATTCTATTATATTTTGTTCGTTATCAGCGTCTAAATTACCAGTAGGTTCATCCGCTATCAATATTTCTGGATTGTTAATAAGAGCTCTTGCCAAAGCAACTCTTTGTTTTTCACCTCCACTAATCTTATCAATACTCTTACTTAATATTTCCTTTGAAAGGCCTAGAGTGTTACAAATTTCGTTAATGTTATTCTCTCCATTTTCAAAAAAATATCTTAGAAGTAGAATATTCTCTTTCACCGTGAAACCTGAAATCAAATTAAAGTTTTGGAAGACACAGCCAATATTCCTACGCCTTACCTTACTCAAATTTTTCATATCTAAAATGGAACTACCACAGACTAAGATATCCCCCTCATTTAAACTGGTAATCCCTAATATTACTTTAACAAGAGTAGTTTTTCCTAATCCAGAACGGCCAACTATTGCAGTCGTGCTACCTTTTTTAAATTCAAAATTACAATTTTTGAAAATATATCTGACATTCGATCCATCACTAAAACATTTAGTAACATTCACTAATTTAATCATGACTTCACCTTCATTCCACAATAACTTAGCAAATCAATTGTACTATTCGTTTCTTCTAAAACAATCTCTTAAGGTTTCAGGTAGAGCCCATTCAAAAAGTTCTTCTGAACTTACCCTCAGTTATCTTCATAATTGTTATTATCCCTGTCTTTTTTTGGTGAAATAGGCTAGATCTCCATCGTGACCAATCATAAAGAAATCTGATTCATCCTGATCACTCTGGTAGGTTTAATTTCGTTCAGTAAGATCTTCTTTAGCATAGAGGTAAATACCTGTCTCTCCACTGTCCTAACTTAATTGTTCACCTAGGTTTGATCCTCTTTCAGTAAGGAAAAAACAATTACATTTCTTAGCAAGATTTCAACTCTTGCTTTTTCATCCTCCTATTTCAAACTCCAACCACCATCAATCGTCAGGATTTGCCCTTGCATGGCAGATGCCTTTCCGCTAGCCAAAAAGAGGCTGACTTCGGCTACTTCTTCTGGTTCTATCCAGCGCTTGATGGGCGTCTCACTGGCTACCCAGTCTGCTAGGCCACCTGGTTCAAAGTCTGCTGCGGTCATGCCTGTTTTGACGGCTCCTGGTGCGATGCCAAAGACCTGAACCCCAGCTTCTGCATAATCCAGCGCCAACTGCTTGGTAAATCCAGCTAAGGCATGTTTGGACGAGGTATAGGCGTGACCGCCTCCTCCTGCCAGGCTAGAAGCAATGGAGCACATATTGATGATGATACCTTGCTTCTTCTCCAACATTTGAGTCAGATAATGTCGTGTCAGCTCTACCGGAGTCACATAGTTGATTTCAAAAACCTCCTGAATCTCCTGAGCGCTTTGCTCAAGAAGTGGTTTGTAGTCATCCAATACCCCAGCCGTATTGCACAAGACGTCAACCTCAGGACACCAGTCAAAAATCGGCGTCAAATCCAAGGTCAAGTCCCGCTGCAAGAAGTGAAACTCACCTTGCAACTGGGGATCAGCACCCTGGTCTACCCCATAGACCTGGTAGCCCTTTTCTAAAAAGAGACGAGCTTGAGCCAGACCAATCCCGGAGCTAACGCCTGTAATAAGGACACGTTTAGTCATGAACTTCCACCCAGTCTGTCGCTAAGACATCACAAGGAGTTGGACTCCACATGGAAAAGCCTTCGCCTTCACCAGATACGCTGATGAGGAAATAAGGTGTCACTTCCAGAGCCACTCCATTTTGCTCGATGGTATCAAACAATTGGACATAGTTTTCTGCTCCACCCCATCCTGTTCGTACATATTTTTTCTTGGCCTTTAATCCTGGTAAAATCTCTTCAAATGTCATGTTGTTCTCCTTTGTTATCTATTTAACTTTCTCCCTTTATTATACCAAAAAAAGAGCTTTCCCTATACAAAAAGCCAGAGTTCTTCTACTCTAGCTTTCATCTTTTATTGATGTTCTTCTGAATGGCGATACCCATAGCCAAAATAAATTCCTATCCCAAACAAGAGAGCAACTCCGAAGGCCAGCCAGGTCGATAGAGAATACTGGGTCATAAAGGACAGACAGACCACAATCGATAGGATTGGCAAGACCGGAACCAAAGGCGTTTTAAATTCACCAGGTCCAGGAGCCCCGTGTTCCTTGCGCAATTTCAAGAGGGCGAAGGCCAACATAACCAGGTAAGCCAAGGTACAGATATTTAAAAAGGAAGCGATACTAGCTAGCGGAAAAACTCCACCAGCAATGGCAGCCATCAATCCAGCGACCAGGGTCGCATTTTTTGGAATTCTAGTTTTTGGATCGAGCTGTTTCATAGCTTTTGGCAAAAGTCCATCCCGCGCCAAACTGTATATCATCCGTGAAAGGGCAAAGGTCATGGAAATGCAGACGGTAATCAGGGTCAAAATAGCGACCAGCGATACATAATTTCCTGCCCAGCCGGCTCCGACCTGACGGAGGGCAAAGGCAACCGCATCATCTACATTTAAGTTCTTAAAAGGAACCATGCCAGTCAAAACCAGGGTAACCAAGATATAAAGAACCGTTGTGATCAAAAGACTAAGGACAATGCCGCGAGGAACGTTCTTTTGTGGTTCCTTGATTTCGTCGACCGCCATGGAAATGGACTCAAAACCAAGAAAGGCAAAGAACATGAGCGAAGCGCCAGCCATAATCCCTGTTTGACCACCATAAATTTCGCCAAAGCCATAAGGGGCAAAGTTTGCCCAGTTGCCAGGGTTTAGGTGAAAAATCCCGACAAGAATAAACAAGGCAAGAGCTGAGAACTTGAGTAAGACCAGCAAGGAATTGAAGCGTAAGACAGCTTTTGCATTCATAAGGACCAAGGCTGTGACGAGGACCATGACCAAAATAGGTAAGAGATCCACATAAGTTCCCGCAGCTGGATCAAAAGTCCCATTTAAAGCCGTCGGCAGACGCCAGCCAAGATTGGCCAACAACCCCTTGAAATAAGCAGCCCAACCTGAGGCTACCCCTGATACGGCGGTCATGAATTCCATCACTGTCAACCAACCTGCAATCCAGGCTGGAAACTCTCCAAAAATGGTATAGAGATAGCTATAGGCTCCACCAGTTGAAGGGATACGAGAGGCAAACTCAGCAAAAAAGAGGGCAGATAGGCCGACGCAAAACGCCGCAATCACAATCGAAAGGATGAGGGCTGGACCAGCTAAATTTGCCGCTGCAGTCCCCGTAATCGTGAAGATCCCTGTCCCCACCATGGCACCGATACCTAAAATAATTAAATCCCACAACCGTAAATGACGGTTTAACCCTGGGTGAACCTGTCCCAAAGCCTTTTTTCGAAATAGATTCATGTATATTCTCCCATCTATTGAGTTTATTCTATCATACTTGGATAAGAAAAGGGAGTGGGAAAGAAATCGGTCATTCGTTAGAATTCGATTTCGTCTTCCCACCTCCGCACAGTTGAGTAGGGCATCTTTGGAACTTGAAAAGCGAACAACTACTTAGGAAACTTGCTTAGCAAGTCCTATCTACCACCTCAAAGCAGTGCTTTGAGCACTCAACCACTGCGTCTTGCTCGACAATCCAAAAACAATTGAGAGGCTAGGACTTTTGTCCCAGCCCTCCTTTTCTTTCTATTTATCACTTTCCGTCCTATTCTTTTTCAAAGAACGAATCGTAAACCAATAATAAATAACCAGCCCAAAGATGATGATCACTGTGGGCAGAAGAACTGTCATACCAAGATTCTGAACTCCTTGTGCCAAAGTCCAGCGATGTATGAATCCAACCACTAAAAAGGCGACGATAGGAAAGACGAAGGCTCTGCCAAGCTCTTCTTTCCATTGCCAAAGAATGAGTGCTCCACTAGCCCCTGTCATAAGGAGAGTATCCCATGGATTCGGCACTGTCAACCAAGCAAGGGCTGGTAAGAAACGGACCCCCACGATCTCACTAGCGAAATAGACTCCTAGAACCAAAACGATTGCCACATGGATTGCTTTTTTCGACTTTTCTTCTGCAAAAATGAGGCGACGAAGAAGATAGAATAGTAGCCCAATTGCTAGGAGTCCCAAAATGATGTCGGTTAAATAGACTAGTGGCTTGAGCACAAGGACCGCTTGAGAAGCAAAATCACTTAGGAGGCGATAAAAAATCACAATACCTGAAAAGATAGCCCCATATTTCAAAACAGACCGTGTCGATTCTTTGGGCATATTTTCGATGATTTGGTCTGCCATTCCCTTTGGATCAAGGCCAAAATAATCCTTTGCCGTGAGGCCATCCGCTCCTGCTTGCGAAAAGTCAAGTGCTAGATTATAGACCTGCTCTCTTAAGGCTTTCTCCTCATATAAGAAACCGGCGAAATTGAAATAATCCCAGAGATCTTGGAAATAAACTTGATCCTCTTGGCTAAAAGTTTTCATCAAGGCCTGCGTTTCTTCAAAATACATTGCTGATTTCATGCTTCTTCCTTCTTTCTTTGGAGACAAAATACAATAAGGGTCAGGACTAGTCCCATGAGAGGAAGGAGCCAGCCTATTAAATGAGCAGTTTCCTGATTCACAAGACGAATCCAGCATCCTGTAACTAAGAAAGTCAGGCCCAGGACTAGTAGACTCGACATCAAACGCTCCCTGCTTCTATAAGCCATAACCGTAAACCCAAGTAGGACTAGGACAGCGAGAACAATCGCCCAACCATCTGATAAGAAGAGACTCCCAATGTGGCCAAAATAGATCGAAAATAGTCGTACGATGTTCAGAAATACCATCAGGCTGATCACACTGATAAAAATAGCCCAAGACCACTTCATTTCTCCATAGCTCTGTTTGGACCAAAGCCACGTGATGAACTGGCTGAACGCCAAGAAATTGAGGAGAATGACAACATAGGTCAAAGGTTCGATTTTCAGTGGTGTCATCCAGGTAAAATCCATTAAATAACGCATGCCAACTAAGATCACTCCAAGTAGAATGACGAGTCCCACATAAGATCCTAGAGAGCGTTTAGGCAAATCTGAAAGAACTTGGTCCACCATAGCCCGTGGATCCTTTCCAAAATAATCCACTGCCCGAATGCCTTCTTTCTCAGCAACTTTCAGATCGCAAACCATATTGTAGAGTTGTTCACCGAGTGCTTCATCATCATAAAAATAGGACTTGGCCCCAATATAAGCGACCATTTTTTTCACATAGGCTTGATCCTCTTTCTTTAAATGAATCACTTCATCTGACATTTTTTCTGTATAACTTTCTACCATTCTTCCCCCTCCTTCTTGATACGTTCTACTTTCGTGACTAGCTCCTGCCACTGGTCCCAAAATTCCCCTAAACGCTCTTTTCCAGCATCACTGAGTGAAAAATACTTACGATCAGGACCATCTGGAGACGGCCTCATTTCCCCATGAATAATTCCTTGTTTTTCTAATTTTTGAAGCAGGGGATAAATGGTCCCAGCGACAATCTTATCAAATCCCATCTCTTTGAGACTTTGAATCAATTCGTAGCCATAGATGGCCTTTTTGGAAATAATCTCCAGCACACAGCCCTCCAAGACTCCCTTTAGTAATTGGGACTCCTTCATCCTTCTCACCTCTTTCTTCACATATGCACTAGTTTGTTTTACATACTAGTTTATTTACTATCAGTATACTCTTTCTTAACTAGTATGTAAAGCAAAATAGTAACTTTTTTAAAAAAATTTTATTCCTTAAAAATCCTTTAAAATCAAGGCTTTCACTGTATACTGGTGTGTAAATATACAAAAAAGTTCAAAAAACACTTTATTTTATAGATTGATTGGAGTATAATAATTAAAATTATTCAAAAGGAGACACGAATATGAAAAAATCGAAGCTTGCTCTTTTAGCAGGTGTCGCCGCGGCTTCAACGCTTTTCCTTGCTGCATGTGGCTCATCTTCTAATGCGTCAAAAGGGACAACCTACAACTACGTGTATAGTTCTGACCCTGATACCTTGAACTATTTGACTTCAAACCGTGCAACTACAAGCGACATTACTACCAACTTGGTCGATGGTTTGTTTGAAAACGACCAATACGGTAACCTAGTGCCTGCTCTTGCTGAAGACTGGTCTGTTTCAAAAGACGGTCTGACTTATACATACAAGCTTCGAAAAGATGCGAAGTGGTATGATTCAGAAGGAAATGAATACGCTGACGTCACTGCAAAAGATTTCGTGACATCTCTAAAATACGTAGCAGATAAAAAATCGGATGCTCTTTACTTGGTTCAAAACTCAGTCAAAGGCTTAGATGACTATGTAAACGGGAAAACTAAAGATTTCTCAACCGTTGGGGTAAAAGCTGTTGATGATCACACTCTTCAATATACTTTGAACCAACCAGAATCTTTCTGGAATTCTAAATTGACCACTTCTACCATGATGCCAGTCAATGAAAAATTCTTGGAATCAGCTGGTAAAGACTTTGGTAGCGTGAAACCAAGTGGTATCCTCTACAACGGTCCATACATTTTGAAATCCTTCACTTCAAAATCACAAATTGAGTTGGATAAAAACCCTGAATACTACGACAAAAAAAATGTTCACATCGATACGGTTAAATTGACTTACTTCGATGGATCAGACCAAGACTATCTTGCTCGTAACTTCTCAGATGGTAACCTATCTACTGCTCGTCTCTTCCCAACAAGCTCAACCTACAGTACGATTGAGAAGAAATTCAAGGATAACATCGTTTATTCCCCACAAGATGCGGTTGTCTACTACGCTTACTTCAACGTCAACCGTCAAAACTACGGTCATACTAAGAAGACGACTGATGAGCAAAAGAACAACACCAAAACAGCTCTTCAAAACAAGAACTTCCGTCAAGCCTTGAACTTTGCTTTAGATAGAACCTCATATAGCGCTCAATCAAACGGTAAAGATGGAGCAACTAAAACCCTTCGTACCCTACTAGTTCCACCTACATTTGTGCAAGCCAACGGAAAAGACTTCGGTACGCTCGTTGAAGAAAAACTTGCCGCAACAGGAGATGAGTGGAAAGGTGTTAGCTTCGCAGATGCTCAAGATAGCTTGCATAATGCGGATAAAGCCAAAGCGGAACTTGAAAAAGCGAAGGCTGAATTGCAATCACAAGGGGTTCAATTCCCAATCCATATCGACTATGTCGTAGACCAATCTTCTAGCTCACTTGTCCAACAAGCAGACTCTATGAAGAGCTCTATCGAATCTGCTCTTGGTAAAGACAATGTCGTGATCGATGTCCAAAAATTGTCTACAGACGATGCGGATAACGCTACTTACTTTGCTCAATCACCAGACCAAAAAGACTTTGACATGGATATCACTGGTTGGGGACCTGACTTCCAAGACCCATCTACTTACTTGGATATCTTGAACCCAACAGATGGTTCAACCTTGACTGGTATGGGACTTGATCCTAAGAAAGACCAAGCGCTTATCGAAAAAATTGGTTTGAACGAGTACAAAGAATTATTGGATGCTGCCAATGCTGAAAAATTGGATACCAATGCACGTTATGAGAAATACGCTGCTGCTCAAGCTTGGTTGACAGAAAACGCAATGGTTCTTCCAATCTACTCTAAGGGTGGGGTTCCATCTATCACGAAGGTAACGCCATTCTCAGGCGCTAATTCTCCAATTGGTATCAAAGGTGATTCAAACTTCTTCAAATACCAAAAAGTTCAAGATAAGACAGTCACAACTGCTGACTACGAAAAAGCTTATAAGAATTGGTTGAAAGAAAAAGAAGAATCAAACAAAAAAGCGCAAGAAGAACTTGCAAAACACGTGAAATAATCACGAAAGAAAACACCGGGGATATAATCCCCGGTGTTTTTTGTGCTAACAAAATGTTGTATGTTTCATCTTATTTCTAATCTTTTATAGACTCGAACGCTATCGCACGACAATCTTCCGATAACTTCTAGAAGTCAGAAGAAAGACGAGAATATAGGAGATGAAAAAGACAGCGCAGATAGACAGAGTCGTTTGAAGGACCAAGCCCGCATTGGTCGCTCCTAGGAGGGCAACGATCTTTGCGATCATCTTGTAGGCTACTCCTAGGTATAGGAAGGAGAAGAATAACGGAAGGAAAAAGACGGTGAGAATCTGTTTGCGAATGGTGGTGGACGTTTGCTTTTGGTCCAATCCTACTTGTTGCAAGATCACAAAATTTTCCCGGTCCTCATAGCCTTCTGAAATCTGCTTGTAGTAAATGACGAGAACCGTAGCCAAAAGAAAGATCACAGATAGGAAAACTCCAATAAAGAGGATGGTCCCTGCTGATTCACGCCACTCCTTCTCCATGCTGTATCGATCAACCCCACCAAACAAAGTCGCACCATATTGACTCATTTTGTCTGTCGAATTAAGCTCTCTGGCCATTCCAGCTATAAAATCTTGGTTTTCTTTATTTTTAGCACTAATAGAGAATTCCAAATTTTTATCAATTTTTAGTCCCAGTTGGTTCAAGTCAGGGAGGACAAGGTACAAGCCCATTTGGTGTTGAAACAGGTCGGCTTGAGGGAGTTTTCCTTGGATAAAATTGGAGTCTAGTTTTTCTTTAATCGTGAAGGTCTTCCCATTGATTTCTAATTGCGCGTCTAATCTTCCAGGATATTGATACCCATAGGCTAGGATTTCATTTTCCCCAAGCTCAACTTTTTGACCGGTCAGTTGCTCATAAGTCGCCTGATCAAAAAAGTAGACTACTCCTTCTGTCTTCAATTCCTGACCAGTTTCTTGATCGGACTGGTCATACACCTCTAAGATCCTTCCATCAATCTTTCGAATTTCAGCCGACCAGTATGTTGTCTGTGCCACCTGATAATCGGACAGATGGGTTGCATCGGCCACTTTCTTAATTTGTGCTTGAACATCTTCAATAACCGGTTCTGTTTCAGCATCTGAAGGCATATGTCCCACACTAAAATTGTAGTCCGAAGGGTACATAGTATCTAGGTAATTCTGCCCTCCAATAAAGAGATTGAGCGACCCTGTTAAGGTGACCAAGACCATGGTGGAAAGAATACTAATGGTCGCAAGACCCGCTGCATTTTTTCGCATCCGAGCTATTAAGTTGGAAACAGAGATAAAATTCTCCGGCTTGTAATAGTAGGGTTTCCGACCTTTAAGAATTCTTAAGAAGGTAATCGATCCTGCGTTGAATAAGAGATAAGTCGCCAGAATGACCAAGATGACAGCAATAAAGAATCTTTGGACGGCCGCAACTGGACGCTCAACAGTGAGCGCCAAATAGAAAGCAATTCCTAAGAGACCTAGACCTAACAGAGTTTGGACCAGCAAGAATCTTCCCTTCTTCTCTCCTGCTTTCTTTTGTTGCATGAGGTGGAGGGAACTGTAGCGCAAGAGGCGTAAAGAATTCAACAAGAGAATGAGGCCAAAAGCTAAGGCTAACCCAAGTAAAGTGTTAAGAACAGCCCCTATCTGGAAGGTTGATTGAATGACGACTGGAAGCCCCATACATTTTAAGAGCAGGGCAAAAATCAAGGGATCAAATAAGAGCCCCAAACCCAGTCCCGCGCCAACTGTGAGAATATAGAAGATAAGCAATTCCCATAAGGTCATGACGAGGAGGTGCTTCTTCTCCATTCCCAAAACACTGTAGAGTCCCAGTTCTTTGGAACGATTTTTCATGACATAACCATTGGCATAAGCCACTAAAATGATGACGACCAGCTGGACGACGAAACAACCAAAACCAAGAACCGTTCTCCCCGTTCTCCCTCCGTAAGAATCCTCTAAATGAGGGGTCGTTGCCAAGGCGATAAAACTATAAAGGATCATGGTCGTTAAAATAACAGCCAAGGCAAAGGGATAATAGAGCTTGCGATTTTGTTTGAGGTTGGAAAGAGCTAATTTACTTGTTAATTTAAACATCATGATCCTCCTTACCCGCCATGACTGTCAGGGTATCTGAGATTTCTTGGAACATCTGACGCTCTGTCTTTTCTCCGCGGAAGATCTGGTTATAAAGGATCCCATCCTTGATAAAGAGCACGCGCTTGGCCCGAGCTGCTGCTGCGGTTGAGTGGGTCACCATGAGAATGGTTTGGCCCATGCTATTGATATCTTCAAAGACATCTAGTAACGCAGCTGAAGACTT
>NZ_KQ969690.1:118515-119122 GCF_001578955.1 Streptococcus parasanguinis | reverse complement strand
TCGACTCACGCTATCCACCTTGCTCATCATTTCCTTGACTGGTCTGCGAGAAAGGACCAGAGGTAAGAGGATATTGTCTTTGACAGACAAGGTATCAAGCAGGTTGAAATCTTGAAAGACAAAACCAAGTTTTTCGCGACGGAAGCTCGAAGCGTCCTTGTTCTTGATGGTGGAGGTATCCGTGCCATTGAGGTATACCCGCCCTTCCGTCGGCTGGTCCAGCATGGCTAGGATATTGAGGAGGGTGGATTTCCCGGATCCTGATTCCCCCATGATGGCCACGTACTCGCCCTTCTCAACAGTAAAATGGATATCCTTTAAGGCTTCGACCTGCGTTCCTTGAAAGCGGGTTTTGTAGATTTTTTTGATATGTTGAACGTCTAGTAGGGTCATGGTCCATTCCTTTCTAGCTCGAAAAAGCTTCAATCGTTTTTTACAAGTCTATTGTACTAAAACTGAAGCGTTTTCACCATAACATAACCTTACATTTTACCCTTTATTTCTTACATTTTTGTAAGAAAGCAAAAAAACAGGCTAGGACAAAAGTCCTAGCCTCTTAATTGTTTTTGGATTGTCGAGCAAGACGCAGTGGTTGAGTGGGCTCTAC
>NZ_KQ969690.1:108898-117828 GCF_001578955.1 Streptococcus parasanguinis | reverse complement strand
ATTCTTTCATTACTGAGCCGATGTATACGGTGCAACCATTTTATATGCACTTTCAAGAGCTTGTTTCATTGCATCACGAGATGTTTTCACTTGTTGTAAGAAAGTCGTACGTCCTTGTTCAGGAACAGTCGTACTATCAGGACCTACGCTTGAAAGCATCGTATCAAATTGAGTTTTTGATTCATCCAAGGCCTTAATAGCTGGATCTACTTGTTGAGTATACGCATCTCTCTGAGCCTCTGGAATTTGTTGGCCAATATCTTGCGCATATTTCTTATAGCTTTCAACTAATTTGCTATAAAGATTCTTCATATCTCCGATTGTTTTTGCACTGTCAATTTCTTCATCTGTCAACAATACAATTTCAGGGATATTTGTTGAAGAAGTTGCTGATTTAGATGATTTTGATGAACTGCTTGATTTGCTTTCTGAAGTAGATGATTTTTCTACCTTACTAGAAGAAGCCTTTGCATCTTTGCTAGATGATTCCGAAGCAGTTTTACCAGAACATGCTACTAACGTTGCAACTGATAAGAGAGCCACGCCCGCTGTAAGAAGTTTTTTCATAATTTTTTCTCCTATAGATATTGATTAATTATATTTTAAAATGAAATCTTTTTATTGTCAAATATTTTATGTTCTCAATCCTTTTTATACCGGCTTTTATCACTAACTCTTAACATATTTTTCCGTCCTATTCACAAAAACCAGAAAATATATTTTTATTCATTCCGCGAATAAAATAAAAGATTAGACAAAACGTCCAATCTTTGATGAATGCTTGAAATAACTGAATAAGCCCGTGCTGATCGGTTAAAGAACTGCATCGAGGTATTAAAGTAAGTTTCTAACGTATTTATTTGCCTTTTAACTGCAAAAATGCACAAAATGCATGAAACAAGATTTCGCTCCTGTTTCTTTTTTTCATTGATGAAGTAATTGATTGAACTCTTCTTGAAGTTCCTTGTTGTCTGTTGGTTTTAGATACATCTTTCCACCATTGGTCGTTGGAGAATGAAAGACAATGGCTTCTCCCGTATCTGTAATGGCAAAGAAATAACTATGCACATCTGGATACTTGTCCCAATTGCTATAGCGTTCCACGATTCTGTATTTTGCATTTCCCTGACCAGTATCTGTATAAATGGCATCCATCTTGCTATTTTCCCCTAGAGTATAGAGGTTATCTGGTCCTACATCACCACCAGCGATGCCTTTTTGATAGTTTGGTTGGCCCATCTTTTCGCCCCAGGTCTTCATAAATTCTGCTAATTTTGCTGATTTTTCAGCATTCCAAGGCGTTTTTTCCTGGCGTTGGCTATTTCCCGATGATGGTGTGCTGTCAAAAGTTTGCCAATCGAAACTCTTGAGATCCAGTTTATCCTCATCCGATTTTCCAAAGAGGGCATTCAGATCTGACCCCGGTACTTGGACTTCTTCTTCCTGGACTTTGGTCGCGGCTTGAGGCACCTTTTCTATCCGTGAGAGAACGGCTACACCACGGCCAGTTCCTGACAACCAGCTGACTTCTAAGACTTCTCCTCCCTTATAGAGGGTCGTCGCATTGCGCGCTCCACCGTGTCCAGCGACGAAACCTTCAGCTAGCAGAGTCGGTTTTTGGTCCTTGAGGTAATAAACTCCTGTCACAAAGTAGCTTCCATCGGTCTGCTGATTGGCGATGATCATCTCCTCTACCCCATCGCTATTTAGGTCCTTAAAGGCATAGCGAACAGCATCTGGCTGATTGATCACGGTCTCGATCACCCAGCTATTGATCATCCGATCTTCTTTAGCTAATGCATCATTCAATTTGGAAATAGCATCTAACTCTTTTGAAGTGGCAAAAATCTTTTGGTAGTCTGAAAAAACAGACTGGTATAATTGTTTGTTATCTGCTTTTTTCGCTTGTTTCTTTGTTGAAGTCTGGCTCGTTGTAGCCTCTTTTTTGGGACTAGACTGGCGTTGGTATCTCTGGTAACATCCTGTTAACATGACCATACTCGAAGCCACTAAGCCCAATTGAATCCATTTTTTTATTTTCATCTTATTTCCTATAGTCTCCCTTATTTTCATACTAAACTTTATTATACTAAAAAAAGCGTGAGGAAGAAATCCCTTCGTCACACTTAGTTTATTTTATTCGGTTTGGCTCGACGATCCGTTTGACTTTCAATATGCTCTTTCACCAAGGCAACCACCTCATCATTGGTTGGAAGGTCCGAGTGCTGGGCATCTTCCCCCGTCACTGTAATCTCCGTATAGCTAGCAGCTTGGTTTTGATAGATATATTTCCCAGCAGAGACACTGGCATCCGGGACTAGCTCATCTGAATCATAGGTGATGGTCCCTGCTACTGAATACATATGGAGGGTACTAGGAATGGCTTCTTTTCCCTTGATAAAATCGGCCAACATCTCAGATTTATTTTTGATATTGGTCTCCGTGAAATTGTAGGGAGTTCCGATGGTCATGAGGGTCTTGAGATCGATATCATAATCCCCCAGATAATTTTCAATAAAGGCTGTATAAATCAAGCCACCGTTGGAATGACCCAAGCCCTTGAAATTATTAAAATTGTATTTTTCTTGAAAGGCTTCAAAGGCTTGATTGAATAGCTTGGCTTGCTTTTTAATATTGCTATAGCCATCTTTGTTGTTTTCAAAACCAACCACAATTACCGGCTCATTGTCCTTGGCATCAATACTACCACTATAGGTGATATGCCCATCATTCCAAACCTTAACCTTAAGCAGACTGTGTTTGGTTCCTTGACGGCCTTGGTTGAGCTTGGTCACCAAGCCATCGAAGCGGTTCTCTGTCGCAGAGCTTCCCGGGATCATGATGATGGGAGACAGTTTGGAATTATAAAATTTCTCGATTTTTGAAACATTGGTCCGAGTCCAGCTATAAGAAGGAATGGCTAAAGCGATCAAGAAAAGACTGACCAAAGTAAGGACGATGGCTGTTTTTTTAGATGACTTCATCGCTTTCTCCTTTCACTTTTAAATCTTTTCGGATACGATTTCCCATGCGGACAAATGGTAGATAAAGGAGCACATCGACGGCAAAACAAAGAAGGCTTACAGCTAAGGCTCTCAGACTTCCTCCCGTTCCAATAAAAGCATAAAGAAGGCTAGGAGTCCCATCTGGCACCGGATAGACGGCTGCAGGCATCAGCTTGAAGCACAAAGCCACAGCTGCTATTCCCATATTCACCAAGGGGATCAATAAGAAGGGAATCACATATAGGAGGTTGAGAAGGACCGGTATCCCTACCATGAAAGACGCCCCGTTGTTAAAGAGACTTGGAAACAGACTGAGAAAACTGACTTTCTTGTCCTTTTGACTTCGTGAAACCAACAGGATCGCCACCAAAAGCGCTAGGACGGCTCCAATTCCAGCTACCAGACCAAAACTGCGGTACAAATTGGTCAAGGTATAGAGATGAGGAATGCCTGTCGTTGTATGATGCGTCACAGCGTAGGTAAGATTTTCCAAAGCAAAGTTATCATCCGCAATTGAGTTCAAGGCAAAGGATTGACTATTACCAAACCAAGCAGATAGCCCACTAAATAGTCCCATGACAAAGGTGGACAGCAGATGATGACTGCTTATAGTCAGAAAACTAAAGAATTGACCGATCATTTGAAAAATACGGTACTGATTGCCAAGAAGGAGGAGAATATTCAGGCTAACCCCTAGAACCAAGGACAAGAAAATGGGACGCACAGTCTTGGGCTGATAGATAAAGTCTTTGTCCACAATCTGGTCGTCACTAGCCTTGGATAGTCGAAAGATCTGTCCGATTAGATAGCCTAAAACAATGGCTAAGAGGATATTGGTCGTCGCAGGTAAGTTAATTCGCGTCAGTTGCCCATCATTGAGTGGTCCCACCAACAATTCCTGAGACCCTACAATCAAGCTGACCAAAAGAGCAGTCACGCCGGCTGTCCCCGTACTTCTACCATAGTGCCCAGCTGTATATTTCCCAGCGAAGTAGGTTGCTAAAGGCCCTGCTAGACCTCCTAGAAAGTTGGAAAAATTAATAAGAACCTGGCTGATAGCTTGATCCCATGGCAACCAACTATCCATCGAAAAGAGCTGATGGATATAGCCTCGATCGGAAAAGACCGATAAGGCAATCACTCGAACGATTCCTGAAAATAAGAAAAAAGGAAATAAGGAAACCAGAGTTTTCTGGGATATTTGAATCAAACTTTTTTCTCGTAACCAGAAAAACTTCTGGACTAAATACTTGGTCATGGCGCCCCCTATTGGTGTGTTCACGTTGCTTGCTTTCTTCTTATTATATCATAGTGGTGATCCTTACCTTTCGTTTGGAGAGACGTCATCAGTTGAGAATGCTGTTAATATTTTCAAAACTGTTCAAAAACTCTTTGACAGGGGTCTTCATTTCCTCTATACTATTTGTTAGCTAATAAAACGATGGATCAGGTTGCCGTAGGTCCCACTATGCTACCTGACGGAAAATCAGATCGTTACCATATTTTTTATACCATAGTCCATGTCTATAGGAAGATTTAGGAGGAATCAGACGTCTATGTCACAAGAAAAAATTTCAGCCAAGGTCTTGTTCGCGATCTTTGCGACAGGGATCCTGTCCTTTTGCGGGGTGGCTGGAGAGACTGCCATGAACATCACCTTTCCAATATTGATGAAGGAATTTGAGATCAACACCGCAACAGTCCAGTGGGTTACCACCATCTATCTCCTAGTGGTTGCCTGTGTGGTCCCCTTATCTGCTTATCTCAAGCGTTCCTTTAAAATGAAGTCCATCTTTTTAGTTGGAAATCTCCTATCTGTTTTAGGTGTTCTTATCGACTTCCTAGCTCCAAATTTTGGCTTTGTGGTCCTGGGGCGATTGGTCCAAGGAATGGGGGTTGGTTTTGCCCTCCCTCTGATGTTTAATATCATTTTAGAACAAGTCCCAAAACGTAAGATCGGTCTCATGATGGGAGTGGGGACCTTGATTACAGCCATTGCACCCGCTATTGGGCCTACTGTCGGTGGACTCTTAACAGCTAGCTTCGGCTGGCGGTCCATCTTTTTAGTTCAATTCCCGATCCTTCTGGCCTCACTAGTTGCAGGACTTCGCTCCATTGAGCAAATCAGTAAAGTCAAGAGGGAAACCTTTGATATCGTGAGCCTTCTTGCCATCATTGCCCTTTTCATAGGGTTGATTCTAGGTATTCATGGCCTAGCGGATCATGCGTTCTTCAGTTTTTCTGTGCTTGGTTGGCTGGTGATCGGAAGCTTGGGACTGGTTCTTTTGGTCTGGCGGTCCAATCAGTTAGAGACTCCCATTATCAATCTTTCTATTTTGAAAAATCATCGTCTCACTGGCCATATTCTAGCCTTCTTCACCTTTCAATTAGGCTCTCTTGCCATGAGTTTTCTTCTTCCTAATTATGTCCAATTGGTCAACCACTCAAGCACTACGCTTGCAGCCTTGATGCTGCTTCCAGGAGCCATCATTGGAGCTGGCTTTGCCCCCTTCTCTGGTCTGATTCTAGATAAACTGGGGGCCCGCAAACCGATCCTCCTTGGAGCTGCTTTCATCCTTCTGGCCCATTTTCACTTCACCCTCTTGGGCCTGAAGCTGACAAATGGTTTGATTCTCGTCTTTTACATGATCTTCATGACCGGTATGGGACTGGCCTTCGGCAATATTATGACCAACGGACAAAAACAACTCTCTCTGGAAGAGCAACCCGATGCGAACGCAATCTTTAATACCTTGCAACAATTTGCAGGCGCTGTCGGAACAACCCTAGCTTCGCTGATCGTTGCCATGAGCCAAGCTAATCAAAAGATGGACTTCACCCAAGCCACTGCTAAAGGAAGCCGCAACGGTTTTATGGTCTTATTTGCCTTAGGCATCTTCCAACTCCTTCTCTTATTTTGGGTTGTCGGAAAAGAAAATGAAATGAACTAATTTATCTCATCAAAAAACAGCAAGATTTGCTGTTTTTTTATCCTTTTCTGATCCGTGTGACAATGCCACCAGGATCTTCAAAGATAAGGCAACTTCCGCTAAATAAACCTTGCTAGAATAGGCGTATGCCCTATTCTTTCTTTTTTACTTACAATGCCAAAGAATATAACTTAAATTTTATTAAATTGTCGAACTTTTATCATTTGAGTTAAAATCCTTGCATTCTTTTTGTATTTTATTTATAATCATTCTAAATAAGATAAAGGAGACATTGTATGACTGAAATGAAACATGGAGTAGATGAATCATTTAACGACCGCTTGAATATCTTGAGAGCCGCTGTTCTCGGGGCCAATGATGGGATTATTTCTATAGCTGGGGTGGTGATTGGGGTAGCCAGTGCCACACCAAACATCTGGATCATTTTCCTATCTGGCTTGTCGGCGATTCTGGCAGGTGCCTTTTCGATGGCGGGCGGTGAGTATGTCTCTGTTTCCACACAAAAAGACACGGAAGAAGCCGCTGTTAACCGCGAACAAGCCTTGTTGGATCGCGATCCCAAGTTAGCGAGAGAATCTCTCTACCATGCTTATCTTCAAAATGGGGAATGCGAAACTTCCGCAAAGATTTTAACAGAGCGAGCCTTTCTGAAACATCCCCTCAAAGCCCTGGTCGAAGAGAAATATGGTATCGAATACGAGGAGTTTACCAATCCTTGGCATGCTGCTGCATCTAGCTTCCTTGCTTTTTCGGTTGGTTCCCTTCCTCCAATGCTCTCTATTATTCTCTTTCCAACTGCCTATCGCATTCCGGTGACGGTCTTCGTTGTTGGACTATCCTTGATCTTCACTGGCTATACCAGTGCGAAACTGGGAAAAGCACCAACCAAGCAAGCCATGCTTCGCAACCTCATCATTGGACTTCTCACCATGGGTGTGACTTACTTCTTCGGACAACTCTTTAGTATCTAAAAAAGCTGAGAATTTTGTCTCAGCTTTTTCTTATGCTTCTAATAGATCTTGTGCTTGTTTTTTCAGTCCTTCCACTGCTTCGTCCGTCAAGATTAATTCACCTGTTTCCCAAGCTTCTTGGTTAACGGTTGTTCCAGTAAACTCTCCAACCACTTGAGTCCGAACGAAAGGCAAGAGCGCTTGGTAAGCCGCAAACATTGGTTCGTGTCCGGCATTGGCTACTGAAGAAACCGTTACGATCTTGTCTTGAAGGGCAGATGGACCACGCGTTTCTGACAGGTCAAGGGCACGGCTAAGCCAGTCGATCAGGTTTTTCACTACGCCTGGAATGGCAAAGTTATAAACTGGCGAGAAGATCCATATGGCATCCGCAGCAAGAACCGCATCACGCGCTGCTTGTACAGCTGGCAAGGTTGGTGTTTCCAAATCTTGGTTCATCATTGGGATGTCCTTGTAGTCCAAGTAAGTCACAGTTGCTTTTCCTTCAAGAAGACTTTCTGCTTTCTTAGCCATTTGGTGGTTAAAAGATCCTTGACGAAGGGATCCGACGATAAATAAAATGTTTTTCATAGTTGTTTCCTCTTTCTGTTGTAAGATTTTTTGTTACAATAGCTATTATACAAGATCACAATGTAATGTCAAGGATTACAACTCGGACATTTTAAACTTTTATTCCATTTCACTAAGGATGGGCCAATAAGAACGAGAAAAAAGGTTGGACAAAAGTGTCCAACCTTCAATAAATCATAACCGTATAAATCTGTAGAGGATCACCATCCAATAAAAACGAGCCCTAGACGATCTTTACAATCCATTTTAGAACTACTTTTTTCTCAGCAAGGTAATTCTCGAAGTTTCATTGTTCCCAAAATTCTGTTCGTGCTACTACTCCTCATTAGACAAATCAGTAGCCAACATTTTTTTGATGGATTCGCTGGATAAATCCGTCATTTCAGCAATCATCTCGATACTCATCCCCTTCAAAGATAGTTTTTGAATCAGAGACTGCTGACCAGCTTGAACTCCCAACTCCATGCCTTCTTGTCTGCCTTGTTCCAATCCCTGTTCGAGACCACGCTCGAGTCCTTGTTCGAGACCTTGTTCTAAACCTTGTTCAAGACCTTGTTCGAGTCCCTGTTCGAGTCCCTGTTCAAGACCTTGTTTCAACCCTTTCTGAAAACCGGCTTCCAGTTGTTCTTTCCGAAAGGTATCCATGCTCATTTCCCAATTTTCTCTGATACGAATCCGTTCATCAATCATTTCTTTTTCCTCCCTTGTCCAATTTGATGGGATCAGGAGTGATTCTGCCTGCTCGATCACTTGATCTGGTTGATGACTGAATGGGCGATTACCAAAAAATTCAAGCCATTGTCTCCAGTGAGCATTCAACTCCGTATCTCTACTTTCATTATACTTATCCAACTCTAAAAAGGCAACCTTTAACATATTATGAACTACTCCATCCTTTCGAGAGCTATAAAGAGGTGTCCCGTCTACTGTATGGCGCATTTCATAGACATTGACGGGTGAATCTAAATGAGGAAAAATACTTCGCTCCAGGATAGCGATCCCATAGACCGGCTCCAGCGCCTAGTACATAGAATGGGTTGCCCCTTTCTTTCGCTTGCGTTGGACATTTTCTACTAGCTGATTGGCTAAATAATAGTGGAAACGATTCAAGAAATACTCTTGCTTCAAAACTTGAATCTCAATAATGACTTCAAGCCCACTATCTAGTCTTGCTCTCACATCAACGGATGTTTCAAAAGGAAGATCTCCTAAAAACCCCTGCTCATGGATCTGGTCTCCTTCTAAAATCTCAACGGACTCTACTGGCAGATCCAATACTTCTCGGATGAATTTGGCCGTCACATCCGGCAGACTAAAAATCTTTTTTGCCATTAAATCCAAGGTGGGCGATACATACTCGTGTCGTTTCTTCATAGCAACCTCCAATGATTTCTTGTAGGGAATCCCTTCACTCATACCATTCGAAAAAATTG
>NZ_KQ969690.1:106147-108878 GCF_001578955.1 Streptococcus parasanguinis | reverse complement strand
ATGCATGCTCCAATCCTTTTCGTGTATTTTCTTTAATGGTTTCGGCTGAATGGTGTAATTTTTCTTTTTCTTCTTCTGTCAAATGCAAGTCCAATCGTTCAATAATTCCTTTTCGACCTACGATCGCTGGATAGCCAAGATAGGTTCCATATTCTGGACGATAGTTAGACACTGGCATTTCCTCGTGGCTATCATTGATCACAGCTTCTGCTAAGCGTTGGGCTGCTGCTGCAATCCCAAAATTGGTATAGAATTTGCCAAAGAAGACCGTGTGGCCACCGCGCAAGGACTCGTAGTTGATAGCATCCAGCTCTTCTTGAGAGAAGAGATCGGTAATGGCGTGTCCTTTGACACGGACCTGACTCCAAGCGACAAATTGAGAATTTCCGTGCTCACCGAGGTTGTAACCTGATACACTAGCAGGAGAAACCTGCAAACGATCAGCGACTGCACGCTTCATCCGAGCTGTATCCAGCAAGGTCCCTGTCCCAATCACCTGCTCTTTTGGAAGGCCGGTATATTGTTGATAGAGTTGAGTAACGGCATCAACTGGATTGGTCACTACCAATAAGACCCCACTAAAGCCAGAAGCCTTCAGATCACGCGCTACTTGCACCACTTGCTTGCTAGTAAAAGGAAGCTCCGCAAAACGGTCATCTGTGTTATTAGCCTGCAACTCGATATTTCCAAGAGTCGACACTACGACATCCGCATCTTTTAAAGCCGCGTAGTCATTGACCGTGATATGAACCGGATACCCGGTATTGGCAACTGTATCACAGAAATCCAAGGCATCCGCCTTGACCTTTTTCTCATTGGTATCAATCAAGACCAAGTGATCACAGGTGTGTTTCAAAATCATGCTGTGGGCCAAGGTCGCACCCACATGCCCCAAACCAATAATACCAATTTTTCTTGTCATCAGAATCCTCTTTTCTAGTATCGATCACACTGTTGGTGAGGATAGCTCTTTGTTGACTCTATTCTACCACAATTCTAGAAAGGCGGATTGAAAAAAATGGGAAAATTTTCAAGTTTTTTCAAAATGAAAAGAGGCAGTGCCTCTTTTAACGACTCAGGAAAGAAGAGTTTCAATCTCTTCAAGCGATAAGCCCGTCATCTCCGATATAAGCTCAGGTGTCATTCCTCGTGAGACCATTTTACGGATTAACTGCAGACGTTCTTCATTACGACCTTGTTCCAAGCCTTTTTCTAAACCTTGTTCCAGACCACGTTCCAATCCTTGTTCCAGACCTTCTTCACGCGCTTCGTCTATAGCCGTCTCCAGGGTCATATCATAATTTTCTTGAATACGAATTCGCTCGTCTATCATGGTCTTCTCCTCCTTGGTCCAGCTAGATGAATCTAATAATGAATCTGCGTGGGCAACGGCCTGACTGGGAGCTTTTGTGAAGGGAAGATTCCCAAAAAACTCTAGCCACTGTCTGCCTGCATCTGTCAGGTTCTCATCTTTATTATACTTGTCTAGCTCTAAAAAGGCAACCTGCAGAAGATTTTGGTGCTTGCCATTTTTATAATAGGCCTTAAGTTGCTTGCCGGACCGGCTATTGGTCAGCCAGTATTTATTGATGGCAGCCTCTTCGTCCAGTAAGAGCGACTTCTCCAAAATTGCAATCCCATAGACGGGCTCCATCTGCTCGTACATCTTATGTGTCTGACCTTGCTGGCGCAGTTTTTGCACATTTTCCACCAGCTGATTGGCCAAATAGTAATGGAAGCGATTCAAGAAATATTGCTGCTTGCGAATCTGGATCTCGATGATCACCTCGGTTCCATCATGGAGCTTGGCTCTCACATCCACCGCAGTGGAGAACAAGTCATCCTCCTCATAAGCCATGCTGTGGGGCTGGCTTCCCTCCACAATCTGAGCGTCCGCTACATCCAGCTCCAAAATGTCTCGAATAAAAGCCGTCGTCACCTCTGGCAAACTAAAAATCTTCTTGGCCATGATGTCCAAGGTTGGCGATACATGCGCGTGTCTCTTTTGCATCCCTGCTCCTTTCCGATAAACAAATAGAGGGAAGGTCCCTCTACTTCTATAATTCGAAAAAAATTGGGAATATCGAAAGGAATATCCTTTCCCTACTACCATCTCCTCATACCTTACCCCTTAAACTCCTCGACAAAATTCTTGAGTTCGGCATCGGCTTCTGGCGTTGTTCCATGAAGCTGGCTGAGCATGTCTAGGAGAGAGGCTGTCTGGGTCTCGATGGTCGCATTGGTTTGGTTGATCTTAGCCACGATATCTGTCAGTGGCTCTACTTCTTCTTCCTCAAAGGTATCCACATAGCGTGGGATATTGAGGTTATAGTCATTCTCGACGATCTCCTCAAAACTAGCCAGATGGGCGAACTTATCCATATCCTCTCTGCTCTTATAGGCCTGGAGGATCTTCTCGATATGGGCATCCGTCATGATATTCTGGTTCTTGCCCTTGTCAAATTCCTTAGAAGCATCGATAAAGTAAACGTACCGATTGGTGCGGTTCTTCTTGAGAATGATGACTGTCGTTGGGATGCTAGTATTGAAGAAGATATTGGCAGGAAGACCGATCACGGTATCAATGGCTCCTTCTTCCAGCAAGGCCTTGCGAATGGTTCCTTCAGCATTGCCACGGAAAAGGACCCCGTGAGGAAGGACGATGGCCATGACCCCCTTGTCCTGCTTGAGGTGGTAATAACCGTGCAAGAGGAAGGCGAAGTCAGCCTTG
>NZ_KQ969690.1:104793-105556 GCF_001578955.1 Streptococcus parasanguinis | reverse complement strand
GGGGAAAAGCGAGGATCTTGGAGGAAGCCGGAGCTTGCAGACCACTTAGCTGAGTATGGAGGGTTCATAAGGACCCCATCAAAGTTGGTTGGCTCCTGGGTCGGCCAGTCTTCGTCCAGCGTATCCGCATTGTGCAAGAACTGGTTTTCCACCGGAACCCCGTGTAGGATCATGTTCATTCGAGCCAGGTTGTAGGTAGAGGTATTGAGCTCCTGACCAAAGTACTGGACCGTTTGAGGCTGGTGAGAAAACTTCTTGGCGTTGAGCAAGAGGGAGCCCGATCCCATGGTGGCATCGTAGATGGTAAAGCCCTGCTCGTCTTCACGCCCTAAAAAGGCGATCTGGGTCATGAGCTTGGCTACAGGCTGGGGTGTATAGAACTCACCTGCCTTCTTACCCGAGTCGGTCGCAAACTGACCAATCAAATACTCATAAGCATCCCCAAGCATATCACCCGCATGACCTGCCACATCCAGCACTGCCAGCTCTTTCATAACAGCAGCCACTAGCTGATTTTGCTTTTGAGGAGTTGCTCCTAGCTTCTTGGAATAGAGATCAATGTCCTCAAAGAGGTTCTCATAGAGGTCATCACTTTGCTCGATGTCTCGGAAGCCCTGAACTAAATCTTCTAGCTGGAAGGTCCCTTCATTGACCCGGTCTACCAAGGCCGTAAAGGTCAAGTCTGGCTTGATGACATAGTTGAGCTCATCGGTGATGACGGAGATCAAGTCCTCTTGAGAGTCTGGATCCTCATAGTAAGAAC
>NZ_KQ969690.1:100445-104773 GCF_001578955.1 Streptococcus parasanguinis | reverse complement strand
ACTTATCTGAGAGGTACTTGTAAAAAATCATCCCCAAGAGATAAGACTTATAGTCATTGGCATCCATCTTAGAGCGGAGCACATCGGCTGAGTTCCACAGAGCTTGGTAGAGCGACTGGGAGGTTTGTGTTGTTTCCATAGTAATTCTTTCTGATTTCCTTTAGACCTTTTCTTGTTCCAGTGGGACGACAGCGAGGGTCTTACCTAGACTGGCTAAGACTTTCAAGACCGTGTCCAATTGAGGACTGGTCTTGCCTGTCTCCATCCGAGCGATGACCGGTTGACTGACTCCACTGAGTTCTTCTAGTTTCTTTTGGCTAATGCCCTTTTCATGCCGAGCCTCGATCAGCTCTGTCATAATCGCGACCCGCAGATCACTTTCCAGGATTTCTTCCTTGGTGAAGAGCTCTGCTCTCACATCTTTCCAATTACTGCCGATGGCACTATTCTTCATCACTTAGCCCTCTTTCCTTCAATTCTTGCAACTCCCGCTTGGCTTTTACGATCTCTCGTCTGGGCGTCTTTTGCGTCTTTTTGACAAAATGATGCAGTAAGACAAAGCTCCCATCCAG
This sequence comes from Streptococcus parasanguinis, assembly GCF_001578955.1. Taxonomy (GTDB): domain Bacteria; phylum Bacillota; class Bacilli; order Lactobacillales; family Streptococcaceae; genus Streptococcus; species Streptococcus parasanguinis_U. Next base: position 104,201 of record NZ_KQ969690.1, on the reverse strand, counting down.
CCAAGCCACGAATAAAATCCGATCCCGCAAGGGTCTCAACTCCCAAATTTCCGCATCCAGATGCTTGATGTAGGGTTGGCCAGCACGTGTTCCATGCTGACTCAAAAGCTCGATGTAGTCGTTGAGCTTGTTTAGTTTGATCCGGCTGTCCTTGCTATCGCGACGAGCTAGCTCCCTCATGTAGTCCAAGACCGGTTGATTCCCCTGTTTATCCTTATAAAAATAAATAGCGTGCACAAAGCAACCCCTTTTCGAATTTATTATAACTCTAAAGTTATTAAAAGTAAATACTTTTAAGTTATTAAATACTAAGGAGCACCCTTTGAAAAGATCAAAGGGGCTCACTTATACTATTCGAAAAATGATGAGCTTATGGTTGCTGGTAAGGATTATTTTTGAAGGTTAGATAAACATATCTTGTAAGAGTTTCTTTTTGAGAATTTCTAGCTGAGAAATTTTATCTTGGTGAGCAGCGATGAGATTGTCGAGATTAGAGAAATAGGCACCGATGGCTTGTTGTTCTTCGAGAGTTGGAAGTTGAATGATTGCTTCTTTTATATCATTCGAACTAATCGATTCAAATGTTGAACCTGTACTAAATCTGTTCCAAAATCCAGTCATTTTCATTTTTTCTAAAGTATAAAAAATAAAATCATTACCTTTTATTGCTGCAACTCCACGCCCAATAACTACATTGAAATCCGTTTTACCAATATCACCAACAGGAGCTCTCACAGTTAGAATTATATCGCCAATTTCTGCCATTTTAGTAACTTCCGTCGTCCATAATCTAGGAACGACCTGCTTATCTTTAATATCTGCATTTCCTTGAACAAGAATATAATCATTCGGATTATCTGTATAGTTTTCTGACTTGGGAGATTGTCCCATTGTAATATTAGTAACTTCAGAGAGTATTTTATTTTCCCACTCACCTTCAAATCCATCCAAACGAATCTCAGGAACGGTCTGGCCAACTTTGGGAAACATCTTAGAAAGCATGCTTGCCTTGAGAGATTGGTAGTTAGCAAGATTGTCCTTGTAGCTAGCCAAAAGGTCGTCGAGAGTGCGGAAAAGGGAGCCGATGGATGATTGTTCGTCAAAATCTTCTGGAATTGTAATAGAAATTCTTGATAAATCTTTCGAATTGATTGCTGGATAACTAGTTCCTGAACACCTTTCTATTACCTTATTTACAAAACCTTCTTCTTGTAATCTGGCAAGAAGAAAAGCACTATCAACTTTTGGACGTAATTGAGCATATCCAGTAGAAAAAACATAATCATTTTCGTTTAAATCAAATAAATAGTTATTCTTCTGGTATGGTCGAACTGTTTGATAAAAAACATCTCCCTTTTGTGCAACACGTTGAGCACGTGATGGTGCACTTTCTCTAAATTCCTCTCTATAGGAGATTAACTCCGTCCCAACAACTGATTCTAAATCTACATATTTAAACGTCCTAGGTAAAAATGATTTTGGATTAATTTCTACAATATTACCTAGTTTAACTAATTTCCAATTTTTACAGAACCCATTATATCTATACCTACCTTTTTTCAATTTCACTAAACTCCCTCTAGTAAACTAAAAGCACCACAAATTAATATTGGTGCTTATCTTTTATTAATGTAAATCTCTATATTATGAGCGAGAAGTACATTATTTTTTATTTTCATTTTTGGTCATATATTTTTTAAAATCCAATATGTTTAATTCGTTCCGAAGAGACTTGGATTCAGAATATGTATCCTCAATTGTACTATTAGACTTTCTATTTACCATAGATATCCTAGAATTTTTTTCAGATATATCATTTGTTTTTATATTAAAAGAACTAATTCTTATCATCATGAATACCTCTCTTCCTCAATTGATAATCTATATTTTTTTGTAAGTCAAAATATTCTTTTCGATTTATCCATATAGGGCCATCACCCCTGGTTATAACCAAAACATCAACTGGGCCACCGACAGTTTCTAAAGAGTCAGTTATATGGCGTTTAAATGATGTTAAATTAACAAGTGTTTCTGCCATATTTGCCAACTCTGAAACCGACAGCATACTAACAATATTTAAAATTGGATCTATAAAATTTTCTCTTTGAAAATTTGCTACACTTTTTATGATATCATCCTTTTTATTATCCGTCAATTCAGTTGCTGAAATCCTATCAACAATTTCACTTTCAATAGATGGGTCCATGCCTTTTAATATCGTTAAAACCATATCAGACTGAGCAAAAGGTATTATTGAAGCACTGCAACCATTTACAGTAATATTGACTTTTTCTTGTGATATGTATTTCAATTTCCCATTAAAAGAATAATCAACTTCATAAGAATATAATGATGGAAATAGATCGTCACTTCCATACCCAGCAAATACTATTCCAGAAGAATTATCAAACGAATTTTTATAAATTACCAGCTCGTATAAAAGTGTAACTAAATCATTTAGAATTTCACTTATATCGAGTTTGAAAAATTTTTTTAAATCCTTATCTATAAAATCAAAAAACTCTGATATAAAATCTTCTTCTGATAACTCAAAATCTATTTCTTTTCTATTAACATTATTTTTCCTAACAAGTAAAATTACATTTTTTAATATTTCTATTATTTTTTCATCTTCAATTTCATGATTGTCGCTCTTAGCTTGCTCCTCATTAATAAAACCAGAAGCTAAATTAGTAATATAATTTAACGTTCTATAAAAAGTATTTATAATTATATTTTTAGAAATATCGTAATCATTAAATTGTTCCTTTTTTAGAAATTCAAAAAAACTTCTAGCACATTCTTCTAAATCTTTAAAGTTAATTATTTGTGTTTCACTCCTAAACTCTTTAAAAATGATTTCCCAGGGAATTCCCATATACTCTGAATTCCCATAAATCATAAATGAAATATTTTTATTTCCTCCACAAGAAAATAATTTATTTGCTGCATTATATGCTTTAGCATTTCCTAAATTATTCGAGATGGTTACAGCACTATCTGCAGCTAAAACAATTCCACTCTTATTTAAAATAGCAATTTCAGCAGTCATGATTCTCTCCTTAAAAATTATGATTAAATAAATATCAAAATAATAATCTTCTCCTACCTCCCCACTCTCAGTGGTTCAATCACCTCTTCGATCAGTTGGGTATAGGCTTCTTTGATTTGTTTTTTGTAGCTGAGTGGGTTGAGGGCATCTGCTACTTCTGCTTTGTAGTCTTTATAGCGTTGGCTCTTGGTCAGCTGGCTTTCGCCGGCTTGTTTTTTGGCGCCTTTGCGGTAGTGTTGGATATAGTAGCGGAGTTCGTCAGCTCCGATATACCAGCGTTTGGCAAAGCTTACGATATGGCTATCGATGACGGATTCTATCATCTGGTCCAAGACTCCGGTGATGGATTGTCCTCGGTAGCGTTCGGGCTCTTCTTGAACTTGGGTCCAAAGGTTTTGGATGATCTCAGCGAGGCTTGGATTGGTCCGATTCAGGCTTTCGATATAGCTATCCACGGTTGCGATATCCTTGTCACTGAGGGCTTGCTCGTCATTTTCCTCCTGCTGGATCATACTTTGGATCAGCATCAAGATATAGGCATAGTTGATCTCATCGACTTGGACAGACTCCAGCTCATAATGGATGTCCAGCTCATCCTCGCTGTCCACTTCTGGATCCCTGCTCTTGATCTCCGCTAGGATATTTTGATAGAGGCCCAGATAGGCTTCGAGCTGGCTGTCGCTGAGGCCAGTTTCGCGGTAGAT
>NZ_KQ969690.1:99553-100264 GCF_001578955.1 Streptococcus parasanguinis | reverse complement strand
GCCTGCTCGAGGGCGACTCCCTCTTCTTCAAAGTCTGTGACTTGGCCTTTAAACTCTGCCCAGGCTTTTAAGAAGTTGCGCTTCTCTTCTTCCCAGCTGGGTGCCAGGACCTCATTTTCTCCCCCATTGGAGTAGAGCTTGAGGGCATTGTCGACAGCTTCCTTAAAGGCTTGAGGGCGCTGGAAAGTGATGATATGGCCGAAGTGCTTCTTGTCATCAAAGATCCGGTTAGTCCGGCTGAAAGCCTGGATCAAGTCCTGTGGACGCATAGGCTTGCGATCAATAAAGAGCGTAGAAAGACAGGGAGCATCAAAACCGGTCAAGAGACGGTCAACCACAATGACCAGATCCAACTGCTCATTGCGGTAGAGGTACTTGTCCTGCTTTCTGGCCAGGCGATTGTTGACATCGGTGTTAAAGCCCCGCAGATCCGCTAGGCTAAAATGCGTACCAAACTCTTGGTTGTAGTCCTCCATGACCTGCTTCATGTGGTCTTGGTAGCCGATGGATTCTTCCTCATTTTCAGACACTGAGTAGGTGATGGTAAACTTTGGAAAATCTGGTAGATATTGTTTGACCCGCTCGGAAACTTTGACCCGTTCCTTGCCAGCGAGAATGCTCTTGAGCAGATTATAATAAGCCTGTGCTCGTGGGATAGACTTGACTGTTAAAATAGCCTCATAACTCTTTCCGACCCCTTTAGGGATATTG
>NZ_KQ969690.1:97340-99333 GCF_001578955.1 Streptococcus parasanguinis | reverse complement strand
AATGGCATCGAGAACCTCTAGCATGTGCTCCTTGTCCTCATAGGCCTGGTCTGGGATCTCTTCTTCTAGGAGATCTGAGATGATGGTATTGCGGTAGTCGACCTTAAAGCCTAAAACCGCTCCATCATGGATGGCTTCCTTGACGGTGTATTCATGTAGGCGATCGCCATACTGTTGGTGGGTGGTCTGAGCCAGGTCTCCCACTTGTTTGCGTTTGTTTTCCTTAAAGATCGGAGTTCCTGTAAAGCCGTACCAGAGAGAGTTCTTGAAGTAGGCCTTGATCTCCTTTTGCGTCTGTGGCGTAACCGCCCGATGGCACTCATCCACGACAAAGGCCACTCGCAGGTCCTTGATCTTCCCAGCATCCCGCTGGTACTTCCCTTCTTCGATCTTACGCATCATGGTCGTTATTTTCTGAATGGTCGTGACCACCACGCGCTTGTCATTGCCCCCTAGGCGCTTGACCAGCTCATGGGTATTGTCCGTCTCGTCGATGTCGATGACATCATTGGCCGCATAAGAGAGGAAGGACGAAGTCGTCTGCTGGTCCAGGTCTCTGCGGTCGACGACAAAGATGGTCTTTTGAATGGCTGGGATCTGCAAGAGATTGCGAGCTACCTTGTAAGAGGTCAGGGTCTTACCTGAACCGGTCGTATGCCAGATATAACCTGACTCTTGACGGCGGGAAGCTTCCTGCACAGCTTCAATGGCATGGATCTGGTAGGGACGCAAGAGGATGAGAGCCTTCTTACTATCGTCGATGACCGAGTACTGCATGACCATTTGATGGGACCGGGGGATGGACAGGACCTCATGAGCAAAACTATTGAGATCGATCATGGGTTGGTTGTCCTTGTCCACCCACTTGGTCAGGAATTGCTTGTTTAGCTTGCTTTCACGGGCTGCAGCGATGTAGCGAGTGTCGACTTTATTGGTCACGACAAACATCTGCAAACTGGAGTAAATGCCCCTGAACTTGCCTTCACGGTCGTACTTTTTGATCTGATGAAAGGCATCTAGAAAGGCCACTCGGGGACTCTTGAGTTCTATATGGATGAGGGGAAGGCCATTGATCAGAAGGGTCGTATCGAGCCGTCGATCCTGGTCTAGCGGATAGGCCTTGTCGCGTTCGACTTGGTTAACCACTTCATAGCTCGACTTACCAGCTGCGATATTGTCTCGCCAGATAACCGCTAAACGGATAGTCCCTAGACTAGCATCTTCACGCTGGACTTCTACCTTGGCGATCCCATTTTCACCAGCTAGCCACTTGGCCGCTTCATAGTAGCTGACAAAGTTGAGCTGGTTCTTGATCTGGCGCTTTTCTTGCTCGGTCAAGGGATGGTCCGCCAACAAGGCGACATTATTTTGCGCGAGCTTGTCAAAGAAATTGTCCCATAACTGGTCTTCGTTCTTGAGATCCTCGCGATAAGTCCACTGACTCTCTCCTGATGTCAACTGCTGGATCAACTGTCTTTCAATCTCAAGTTCTGGAGTTGCTACTGCCTTCATCCCTCTATCCTTTTCCTGTGCATAATCTCCTATTATTATAGCATGTTTGGGAAAGAAATTAACGCTTTCAAAGCATTTTGTTGGTTTTTCGCGCAAAAAAACGAACCTGATCTGGTTCGTTTTTTTCTTAGTCTAGTTGAATCCCTTTTTCTGCTAGATTGTCAAGGCATTCTTGAAGGTAAGTATTCTGATGCTCAGGATAGATGGGGGTGCTCAAAGATTCCTCTTCTAGTTCTGGATAGGCTGGGCAGGTCTTTCCTCTGTAGGTCGAGTCCCACCACTCTGGGCTTACCTTGTAGCCGCGAGCAGTCATCTCCTCCATGATCAGGCGGTGATAGGCATAGAGACGATAAGGTGAGTAGTCAAAGACATAGTTGACAGTCGCGTGCTTCTTGCCCCAGCCATTGCCCCTTAGGGCGCAGCATTCCCGGTGTTGGCCCAGGAGCTGGGGACGAGGGAGTTTGGGAATCAAGTCTTGGTG
>NZ_KQ969690.1:93511-96935 GCF_001578955.1 Streptococcus parasanguinis | reverse complement strand
AATTACCAATTTCTGCCCCACTCTCTCTTTCATTGATTACAAGGCTGTGATAGCTGTGATCAAACCAAAGATGATCCCTGGTGCATTGGCTGCAGCAAGTGGAATATCGCGTTCTTTTTTGAAGAGTCCGTAGTAAACCCAAAGGCTACAGTTGATGGCTGCGACAAGGGGTTGAATAAAGTTCCCTTTGTGACCAGCGAGGTTATCCATGATTTGTGGGAAGTAAGATACATACATCATGACAGACATAAAGGTCGCAACCCAACCAAGAATTTTCATTTGTTTATCATTCATTTTGAAACTACCATTTCCTTTTCTTTTTTAAAGTATGCACTATTCTATCGCTTGCCCTCTTAAAATTCAAGTGCTTTTTTCAAATGTTACCGAACTGTAAAGTGTCACAATCTTGTGATTATGCAGGAAGATGGATTTCTCTTCGAGAGAGTCTTCTCTCTAGTAATTATTTTAGACACTTTGTCTAATTTTTTTGCAAATATAATCATTTTCATCTTGAATAGCATGCAAATTAATTGCATTATCTTCCTACTTATGCTATTTTAATACACAGAGGTAAAATTTTATGAATAAACAAAAAATCAACCAAATCGTTGGCTCGATCGGTGCCTTTATTGGGATTATCGTTTTCATTGCCTACATCCCACAAATTATTGCTAATTTACAGGGAAACAAGGCCCAACCTTTCCAACCCTTGTCAGCTGCTATTTCTTGCTTGATCTGGGTCATTTATGGTTGGACAAAGGAACCTAAAAAAGACTGGATTTTGATCATTCCGAATTCGGCAGGTGTCATCCTAGGAGGATTGACTTTCCTTACATCACTTTAATAGAAAGCGAACAAAGACTGAACTCGACTGGTTCAGTCTTTTTTGTGTATCCCTTTGAAAAACAAAAACAATCGCTGTCGGTTTTCACACAAAAAGCCCGCTATGAGCGAGCTTAAAAATTGACAATTCTTTTCTTTGAATAACCTTAGCTGGACTATTGTACAAAAATCTCAAAATGATTTCTCATTATTATTTAGAGTATATTGAAACTTTTCGCTGTGAGAAAAGTGCCTGAAATAATCATGTTTCAGGCACTCGGAATTATTGAGACCTTAGGCTCAATAATTAGTCATGGAACTTCTTCGAAGTTCGCTGACGTCCGTACTCACCTAAGGAAAGTTTCTAATTTGATTCGAGCTTCTCTCTCCTTATATCTGCACAATCTTACGATAGCTCCGAGAGGTGATCCAAAAGACGATCAGGTAGGTGATAAGAAAGACAGCACAGACACTGAGGGTCACGACGAGGACTTGGCCACTATTGATGACACCGAGGACTTTAAGAATCAGGCGGATCATATGGTAGGCAAAGGCCAGGTGGACAAAGGCAAAGATGAGAGGGAGGAAGAAGACAGTCCGCACTTGACGGTTGATGGTTCGTTTGACCTCGTGTTCATCGAGCCCCACCTGTTGGAGGATGACGAAGCGATCACGGTCTTCATAGCCTTCTGAGATTTGCTTGTAGTAGATGACGATGACCGTTCCGACCATAAAGATCAGTGACAAGAAAATTCCGATAAAGAAGATGCCACCAAAAAGGCTATTCAACTCTGCCACATCATTGGCTCGGTTACCTCCATAGATAAATGTTCCTTGGCCCTGTTGGCTGCTCAATTCATCGATCATCTTGTCATAGCTGGCTGCTAGCTTGAGTTGCTGGTCTTCATCGACATTAACATTGAATCCACCGTAGATATTGGTATTGATTGCAAGATTTGGAAACTGAGCTACAAAGGCTGAGAGGTCAGGCACGATCAGATAGTTGAAATCCTCCGTCAGCATATTAAACTGATTTGGCACATGATCGGTGATAAAATCCTTGCTCACTTCTTCCTTTACTTGGAAGTCATGCCCATTGATAGTGAACTGCTTTTGCCCTTTAAGATCCTTGTTATGGGCAAAGAGGATGACTTGGTTGTCAGTCAGATCGACGTGTTCGCCTGTCATGTGTTCATAACTAGCTACATCAAAAACCATAAAGACGGTTTTAGGAGTGACGCTGCGTTCATCAGCTGGATAGACGGTGAAGTCTGTGCCCTTTTGTGATTTAACCCCAAAGTTGGCATAGGTCATCAGGTCACGATTTTTGATCTTGAGATGGTGCTCAGAGGCAAATTCATCAAATTTCTGATTGATCTGCTCCAGATCGACCCCTTTTCCTTGGACAGAGAAATCATGAGGAGCCATGATTTTCTTGACCATTTCGCTACCGACATAGATGTTGGTGGCTGCGGAGATGGTCACAAGCACCATGGTCGAGAGGACGGCAATGGTCGCAAGGCCCACTGCATTTTTCTTCATACGATAGATGAGGTTAGAGACCGAGATCATATTGTTGGGCTGGTAATAGTAGCTCTTCTTTTTCTTAAGCAGATGCAAGAAGACGGTGATCCCAGCATTAAAGAGCAGATAGGTCCCGATCATGACCAAGATAACCGCTAGAAAGAAGGTCACAAGCGCAATGATGGGGTCTTTGACAGACAAAGCCAAGTAGTAGCCACAACCGAGAGAGGCTAAGCCCAGGATGGTTTGGGGCCACAAGAAGCGGGCTTTCTTTTCACCACTGGCCTTCTCACGCGTCAACTGCAGGGCATTCAAACGGAGAATGCGCCAAGCATTGAGAAGAACCAAAAGTCCAAAGATGAGACCAAAGGTGACAAAGACCAAGATGACAATCCCAGGTTGGAAGGTAGATACTAGCTGGACCTTCATCTTCATGAGTTTCAAGAGAAAGGCAAAGATCAGCTTATCAAAGAGAGCTCCGATCAAGACACCGGCTGAGATGGTTAGAAAGCCAAAAATCAAAAGTTCCTTGAAAATCATGCTGATGAGATGGCGTTTCTCAAAACCTAGCATGCTGTAGATGCCTAGCTCCTTGGAGCGGTTTTTCATGACGAAGCTATTGGCATAGAGCACGATGATAGCTCCCGCGGCATTGACCACGAAGAACCCCAAGCTGAGAGTGAACACTATGGAAGAGCCCCCTCGAAGCTCGGAAATGTGGGGATTAAAGGTCAGGGAGTCAAAGAGGTAAGCGATGGTCACTGCGAGAATGACCGCAATCGCAAAGGGATAATAGAGCTTGCGGTTCTTGACCAGATTAGAGCAAGCTAGTTTAGTGGTTAATCGAAACATCTACTCCACCTCACTTGCCATGACCGTCAGAGTATCTGAGATTTCTTGGAACATCTGACGCTCCGTTTTTTCCCCGCGGAAGATCTGGTTGTAGAGAATCCCGTCCTTGATGAAGAGCACGCGCTTGGCACGCGCTGCCGCTGCGGTTGAGTGGGTCACCATGAGAATGGTTTGCCCCATGGTATTAATATCTTCAAAGACGTCGAGCAACGCAGCCGATGATTTT
>NZ_KQ969690.1:89375-93048 GCF_001578955.1 Streptococcus parasanguinis | reverse complement strand
CCGACTCACGCTATCGACCTTGCTCATCATTTCCTTGACCGGCCTGCGAGAAAGGACCAGTGGCAAGAGGATATTGTCCTTGACAGACAAGGTATCGAGCAAATTGAAATCTTGAAAGACAAAACCTAGTTTTTCGCGACGGAAACTGGACGCATCCTTGTTCTTGATGGTTGAGGTGTCTATGCTATTTAGGTAGACCCGCCCTTCTGTCGGCTGGTCCAGCATAGCTAGGATATTGAGGAGGGTGGATTTCCCAGATCCTGATTCCCCCATAATAGCCACGTACTCACCCTTTTCCACGGTGAAGTGAATATCCTTTAAGGCTTCAACCTGCGTTCCTTGAAAGCGGGTTTTGTAGATTTTTTTGATATGTTGAACATCTAGTAATGACATACTTTTCTCCTTTTACTAGTAGATCAAGAAAAATTCTTGGGTTTGTTGCAGGACTTGGAGACCAAATTCCGTCTTTTCCAGATCGGTTTGGTTATTTGGTTTCTTAATCTTTTTGGGTTGTTTCATCCATTTCAAGAGTTTCATTTTCTTGACCTCCTTCATTTGATGAGACTATTGTATAAAAAATAAAAGGCGGCTACCATAACCTAACCTTTCATTTTGACCTTTATTTCTTACATTTTTGTAAGATGGGGAAATCCTAATCCAAGACCAACTTCTTTTCTTCAAAGTGAATGGCAACGGTCGTGCCTTGACCGACCTCTGAATGGAGGGTGATCCTGTGGCCCAATTGCTCTGCGATTTTCTTAGATAGATAGAGCCCCAGCCCTGAGGATTGCTGGGTCAGGTGGCCATTATAGCCGGAGAAGCCCCGCTCAAAGACACGGAGGACATCGCTATTTTTGATCCCAATCCCGCTATCTTTTATATAGAGAGTCTGGTCTTTAAAATAGATTTCAATTCCACCAGTGCTGGTGTACTTGAGGCTATTGGATAAGAGCTGCTCGATGATGACCAGGAGCCATTTGCGATCGGTGATGACCTCCTGCTCCAAATCATGCAGATCCACGGTCAAGTTCTTTTGGATAAAAAAGAGGGCATACTTGCGGACTACTTCTTTGACCAAATCTTCTACCGACACGCGCTTTAAGACCAGATCATCATGAAAACTCTCCAGTCGCAGGTACTGCAAGACCAGATTGGCATAGGAGTCAATCTTAAAGAGCTCCTGCTCCATCTGCTGCTTGACAATAGGCGTCTCGACATCTTGCACCAAGAGCTGACTAGCCGCAATGGGCGTCTTAATCTGGTGAACCCAGAGGGTATAGTAATCCATCAGGTCATTGAACTTGGCCTGGGCTGTCTTTCCTTCCTCCAAACGCGCCTGCTGTTCTTCCGTGTATTTTTCATAAAGGAGGTGTTCGAGTGGTGAGGCAGCCTCTATTTCCTCATACAAAGCAGCTTTACGATAGTCCTGAAAGGTCATGGCGAAATCCCAGATCAAGACACAGAGGGCAAAAAAGCCTAGCACCAGGGTCGCATAGAGGAAAACCGTCCCCGTCTCTGGAAAGAGATAGGCAAAGACCCAATCGACGATCAAAAAGATGACCAATAGATAGAGTAGGCGTCTGCGGGATACCACATATTGCCAGAAGATCGTTCCAAATTTATTCATGGGTCAACCCGTAACCGATGCCTTTCTTGGTTTCGATGAAGTTTGACAAGCCAGCCTCTTCTAGTTTCTTACGAAGGCGGGCCACATTGACAGACAAGGTATTGTCATCAATAAAGAGGTCGCTATTCCAGAGCTCCTTCATCATATCATCACGCGCCACGATACTGCCTGCATGCTCAAAGAGGACACGCAGGATCTGAAATTCATTCTTGGTCAGCTTGATGACTTCCCCTTCATACACCAAGTCCGTGGACTTGAGATTGAGGATGGCTCCTCGATGCTCCAACAGATTTTGATCGGTCCCGAATTCGTAAGAACGGCGCAAGAGCCCTTGGACCTTGGCAAGGAGGACATTTTGGTCAAAAGGCTTGGTGACAAAGTCGTCTCCACCCATATTGATGGCCATGACAATATCCATGGCTTGATCCCGTGAAGAAAGAAACATGATCGGAACCTTTGAAACCTTACGAATCTCCTGGCACCAGTGGTAACCATTGTAGAGAGGCAGGCCAATATCCATGAGGATCAAGTGGGGGTCACTTTCGACAAAGATCCCGAGGACATCCATAAAGTCCTCTACTGCGACCACTTCATAGCCCCATTGTTCCAATAATTGTTTGACTTGTTGGCGGATAATTTCATCGTCTTCTACTAAGAGAATTTTATGCATGGCTTTCTTTCCTCCTTTTTTTCTTCTTCCTATTATAACAGATTAAGAGGCAGAGAAAAAGGCTGTTTCAGAGGGAAAGAAGAGCTGGCTCCTCCTTTCTTGATGGGAGGCGCTTTTTCTACATCCATTTTTGTGCTATACTGAAAGAAATAAGACACGGGAGGCACAGATGTCGACTATTTTTGATTACCTAAAAGAAGTGACTTACGATTCCATATATGACCGCCCCTTCAAGGAGCTGGATGTTCTCGCATTGACAGAGCTGACCTATCTGCCCTTTGGACACATTGTGCCTCAAGGAGATACAACAGGAATCCCAGTGCGCCTGTCTGATGCGACGGAACTGATCGATCGGACCACCGATTTCATCGTGAGTAACCAGCACCTCCAATTAGTCGATGACTTGGCTACTTCAAAGCGCTTTAAGAACATCAAACTCCTCAACTATGTCGATGAGTACGATCCCGATGTGCAAAAACAGTTCGCGGCCATGACCTATCGGCTTATTCTGGATACGTATTTGGTCGTCTTCAGAGGGACGGATGACACCTTGATCGGCTGGAAGGAAGACTTCCACATGACCTATATGGACCATGTTCCAGCTCAGAAGCGCGCAGCCAGCTACCTGCAACATGTCATGAAGGAATTTCCAAAAGGACGTTTCTTAGTAGCCGGTCACTCCAAAGGGGGAAATCTCGCAACCTATGCCTGCTCTTACCTACCTGATTCCTTATTTGAACGTGTCGACGCGATCTACAGCTACGATGCTCCAGGGCTCAACAAGGCCATTATCGAAACCGAAGGCTACCAGCGCACGTCTCCAAACATTCGTCGCTTTGTCCCTCAAGGGTCCATTGTTGGCATGATGTTGGAAGTGCCAGAACCGACAACCATTGTCAAGAGTCGCGCTTTTGGTGGCTTTGCCCAGCACGACGCCTTTACTTGGGAAATCAAGGACTACAGCTTTGTGACCGTTTCTGAAACCAGTCCCGATAGCCAGCAGACCGACCTGACCTTGAAGCAATGGGTTCGCGAAACATCGGCAGAGGAGCGCAAGAAGTTTTTTGACACCTTTTTTGGCATTTTTCTGGATGCCGGCATCACTTCGATCAATGACCTAACCGATCTCAAGCAGCTAGCCAAGGCCAAAGAAATCCTTCAAAATGCCCAGGATTTGGATCCAACCGAGCGGGAGATGCTAGAACGCTTGGCCAAGCAGCTCATCGACACCCGCTTTCAAGCTTGGAAAAAATGGCAGACAGTCCCCCGCATCCTGGTTCAAATGGCCACATTTTTCAAGCGGAAACAAGCAGTCGAAACCACCTCACCACTGCGTCTTGAGCACAAGGAGTGAGGTTCAACTGCTGACCTCTTCT
>NZ_KQ969690.1:88090-88996 GCF_001578955.1 Streptococcus parasanguinis | reverse complement strand
CGCAAAAATACTCCCCTTGTGATATAATGAAAGTGAAAAAATTGTATTAGGCTACTGGCTCGTCTCTAGTAGCCTTTTTGTAGCACAAACTCCTGATAAGTAAGATTTTCTTTCAAAAGGATATAAGCTATTTTAAGAAGTTGATGTGCGAGTGCAATAGTTGCTTTTTGCGGTCCTCTCCTGCTTTGAATCTGATAATAACGCTCTGCTAGTGGACTTCCTTTTTGTTTTTTTGCAGCAAAAACTGTTTGACAGAGACACCTTTTTAAATAGGAATTGCCATGTCTGATTTTTGTGCTCCTCTTTTTACCGGCACTTTCATTATTTCCAGGACACAAACCAGCCCAGGAAGCGAGATGTCCAGCTGTTGGAAACCGGTTCATGTCTACCCCAATTTCCGCTATGATCACAGAGGCTGTAGTGAGATCAATACCAGGAATAGAATCTAGGATTTCCACTGGTCTCTCATAGAGATTTAGATAGCTGTTCATACGCTCTTCTAAACAATCGATTTGTTTTTGATAAAAATCGTAAATCTCCAAGGACTGAGCTAACATAAAACGATGATGAGCCGAAAAATACCCATCAAGTGCCTCAAGGAGTTGGGGAACTTTTCTTTTCAAACTGGTATAAACAGATTGATGGACAATTCTTGGGGTAATGGGCGTCTCATCAATCAGCAGTTGCAGTAAGTTTCGACCAGAAGCACCCATGATATCTTCTATGTAGGTTGTCAGCTTAATACCTCCTGATTGGAGGATTTTATGGATCCGATTGGTCTCACGATTACGGCTTTCTACATAGTGTTTCCGTTGTCGTGTTAGCTCTCTCAATTCTTGAATGGTTTCATCAGGAACGAAACTGCGAGGGAGCAGGCCGATTCGTGTTAATTGGGCAATCCAGTGA
>NZ_KQ969690.1:86908-87797 GCF_001578955.1 Streptococcus parasanguinis | reverse complement strand
TGCGTGGGAGCAGGCCGATTCGTGTTAATTGGGCAATCCAGTGAGCATCTTTCTTATCTGTTTTTTGACCTGGAATAGCTTTCATATGAGCAGGCTGTGCTAGGATGAGTTCAAAGTCATCACAGAGTTCATGCCAGACAGGTCTCCAGTAAACTCCTGTGCTTTCCATGCCGACAGCTTCTACATGGAATTGACTGAGAAAATCATGACAGGCTTTTAATCCTTTTGTCGTTGTATCAAACTGAGCCATTTCACGCTTTGGACGAGTAGAAGTGAGCGGCCCATGTAGAATACAAACCACAACAGTAGCTTGATGGACATCAATACCTGCACAAGATTGATAGAGAACATCCATTGTGATTTCCTCCATTTATAAAGTCAGAGAGCTTGTCTACCGATAACATTGTCGTATTTTTATACTCATGCTCAAGGCGATATTTTGGGGTACTCGTCGGTAGAGTGGATTAGTTTGTCCCGCGAAAGTGATATTCAAGAAATTATCAACCACAAAGCCCTCACTTAGATTATACTTCTAAATGAGGGCTTTTGTCTTTATTTTCGTATTTCTGTGGGTGACGGCTATGTCGTCATGGCTGTCTGTCCCAGCCTCTTTTCATTTCGTTATTCTTCTTCTGGGTATACCAAGCCCCAGTCTTTGCGGAGTTGAGTCATGAGGTCCATGACATCGCGGCTGTAGTTTAGGTAGAGATGATTTTCCTTTCCTGCAACTGCTGCTTCCATATCGAGGACTTCATACTGGAGGGCTTTGGCAGTTTCTCCTGCTTCGATCACTTCTTGTGAACCATCTTCCGTATAGGTGATGACCGCTTTTTGGCCACGCGGGTATTCGTAGAGTTCGATATAGCCCTTGTCATAAGCAATGGTACCG
>NZ_KQ969690.1:84503-85969 GCF_001578955.1 Streptococcus parasanguinis | reverse complement strand
TCTGGATTTTGGAAACCGATTTTCAGAAGTCCAATCGCAGCACCGGTCTCACCCATCTTCATCTCAACGTAAGGGATCTTGCTCTTCTTATCCGAGTCCGCAACAGCCTTGAGGCTGCCTTGGCCCTTAACTTTTCCGTCTGCTTGGATGACGATCTCAGCTCCTTTGCCATTGCGCCAGGTTCCAGCTAAGCTTGAGAAGTCGCCTCCGTTAATGGCCGCAATATCCAAGTCTTTCTCTTTTTTCGGTTGCGGATAAGCTTTCCACCACTCTAGATGGTAATCACGGTAGGCCACGTCCCCAAAGAGAATCCGACGTTCTTGGGAAGCTACTCCGTCAGGACCTGTCACACCCGCTGGGATCAAGTACAAGGTTTGCTCTTGCCCTTGGATCGCAGTCGCATTTGCCCCAGTGAAATAAACTTCATAATAGCCTTTTCGCTTCTTAGGCTCTTTTTCTTTATTGAACAAGTAACTTGCCCGAGTGCCTCCGCTCCAGAAAGTCCAGCCAGTCTCACCATTTACAATGCTTGGAAAGGCGTTGGTCTTGTTTTGGTAATATTCTTCTGGAGTATAGCCATAAAGTTTAAAACCCGAATCTGCGATTTCCTTTTCATAGGCCTCATTGGAATAAGCACCCTCAAACGGTGAGAGATTGCCATCAAGGACGATATCATTTGGATCTGTCGATTTGAAAAAGTCCTCCCGATTGGCAAAGACCATCTCGTGGTCGGGATTTTTGTCAGACATGGTGACCGTAATCAAAGGCTTCTTATCCGTCTTGTATTTGAAGACACGAACCGTGACTGTAAAGTCTGTATTGCCATCGGACTTTTTCATCTTGCCTGTCGAAACTTTATTAGATCCTTCGACCTTCCAATCCGTGCTAAATTCAGCGGATACCTTGCCATCAGCCGTTTGGTAATCGATCTTCCAGGCCTTGCCTTTTTTCTCGATTTTGGCTTCATCCCGTTCATTTGAGACATAGTCACCACTCAAGTCAATAGCTTTTTCCTTTGGCTTGGTGACCTTCTTGCTGGTCTGCTTAAATTCCTTTTGATGGTCTGGTTGGATGTTGGAACTAGAGTAGAGATAGACTCCACCGATCAGAACAGCTGCTCCGACCAGCCCCAGAATCGGTACCAGGTATTTTTTCTTCCACTTAAGATTCATTTTACTACCTCCATGGAATAAGATCTTTACACTAGTATACCCTAAATCGAAAGTATAGTAAAATTCCCCTCTATGTAGTGGTTTTCCAGGTTTGAACTGACTAGTTTTAGTAGAGAATACCTGTTTTTCAAAAACAATATTTTGTTTATCATTATTTTTTTATCGTTTTTCGATACTTTTTTATTGACTAATTTTTTATAAGGAGTATACTATAAGTGAAAAATAAATAAACTTCAAGGAGGCTTGCGATGAAAAACTCAAAAATCTTAAAAAATGTCATTGAAGTCTTGACGG
>NZ_KQ969690.1:81466-84132 GCF_001578955.1 Streptococcus parasanguinis | reverse complement strand
TTGAAGTCTTGACGGCTTTCATTTACTTCTGTGGCTTTATGACCGTGGCTGCATTGGTCGTCCATCTGCTTTCCCGCATGGGCCTTTTCAAAGATCTCATTCAATCAGGTCGCTTGTCCTTTGATGCGAATGGCATCCAGCTCTTTCCCAAACATCCACAACCTCTCTGGCAGCTGCTCTTCCCACTAGCCTCAAGCGCTATCTATATTTACCTTCTCATCACCATTCGCAGCTTCCTCCAAAATCTCTACCAAGAAAAGATCTTTTCTCACTCCAACATTGATCTTTGCAACCGAGCTTGGAAGATTCTCTTGGTCTTGTCCTTTATGTCTGGCACACTTGAAACCAGTGGAAATGCTTATCTCCTTCCCTTCACTTTCCAATTTACCTTTAACACAGGGCTTCTCCTTGCCGTTCCAATCGTCTGGGTCTCTGGCAAGATTTTAGAGAGAGGGATTGAGATTGCTGAAGAAAATGAGCTAACCATTTAAGGAGGGTGCCATGATTATCGTCAATCTAGATGTCATGCTGGCCAAGCGGAAAATGAAATCCAATGAGCTAGCCGATAAAATCGGCATCACGACAGCTAACCTCTCCATTCTCAAGACCGGCAAGGCCAAAGCCATCCGCTTCACCACCCTTGAAGCCATCTGCAAAGAACTCGACTGCCAGCCAGGAGATATCCTAGAATACCGGCCAGATGAATAGAACATGTATTTAAAAATATAATTGGAGATCTTCCTTAGGTGAGGGCGGACGGTAGCGAATCCCTTTGCGATTCCATACCTAAGATTTGAGCCCACTGTCTCAAATCTTCCGAGAGTCTGAAACGAAAATGTTTCAGACTCTTTTCTCACTGCGGAAGTCTCCATTAATATTCATTACTAATAGGACTCAAATACCATCCTTGTAAAACTCAATGATGGGAACTATATCAATACAACAAAAGCACTCCCGCGGGAGTGCTTTTTTATATATGTTTAACCGATGATGCTTCCATTTGGAACAGACGGATCAACTGTTAAGACTGTTAATTGATCTCCGTGTTCTGCGGAAAGAATCATACCTTGGCTGACATATTTCTTCATCATCTTACGTGGTTTGAGGTTGGCCACGATTTGGAGTTTCTTGCCGACCAATTCTTGTTCATTTGGATAGAATTTCGCGATACCAGAGAGGATTTGACGGTCTTCGCCATCTCCTGCATCTAGGCGGAAGCGAAGCAGTTTGTCTGATCCTTCAACGCGTTCCACTTCTTTGACTTCTGCTACACGGATTTCAACCTTGTCAAAGTCTTCAAATTTGATCTCGTCTTTTTCAGACTTGAGTTCCACTTCTTCTGGAATCCATTCTTTTTCTTGTGGTTTTCCAGCAGTCATTTGAGATTGGATGTAGGCAATTTCTTCTTCCATGTCGAGACGTGGGAAGATTGGAGTTCCTTTGGCAACCACTGTGACATTTTCAGGGAAGCCTGCTAAAGTCAAGTTTTCAAGATCGAAGTCCAAGCCCAAGCCAAGTTGTTCCATGATGGCATTTGAGGTATTCATCATAAATGGTTGGATCAAGTGAGCCACGACACGAAGGCTGGCTGCCAAGTGAGCCATGACTGCTGCCAATTGTTCCTTGTCACCGTCTTCTTTAGCGAGGACCCAAGGCGCTGTCTCATCGATGTACTTGTTAGTCCGAGAGATAATATTCCATACCGCCTCCAAAGCGCGTGGGTAATCAACCGCATTCATTTGCTTGTGGTACTCTGCAATACTTTCTTCGACCACCTTAGCCAAATCTGCATCAAATGCAGTGACATTTTCGACATAAGTCGGAACTTGACCACCAAAGTATTTATTGATCATGGCCACCGTCCGGTTGAGGAGGTTTCCAAGGTCATTGGCCAATTCATAGTTGATGCGAGCCACGTAGTCTTCTGGTGTGAAAGTCCCATCTGAACCAACTGGCAAACTGCGCATGAGGTAGTAACGAAGTGGATCCAAGCCGAAGCGTTCCACCAACATTTCTGGGTAGATGACATTCCCTTTAGACTTCGACATCTTGCCGTCTTTCATGACAAACCATCCGTGGGCAATCAAACGTTCTGGCAATTTGATATCCAACATCATGAGAAGGATCGGCCAGTAGATAGAGTGGAAACGAAGGATGTCTTTTCCAACCATGTGGAAGACGGTTCCGTTCCAGAACTTATCAAAGTTTTCATGATCTTCTTGACCGTAACCAAGAGCTGTCACATAGTTGAGAAGGGCATCAATCCATACATAGACCACGTGTTTTGGATTAGATGGAACTGGAACTCCCCAAGTAAAGGTGGTCCGAGATACTGCTAAATCTTCCAAACCTGGCTCGATGAAGTTTTTCAACATTTCATTGAGACGGCCATCTGGTGTGATGAAATCAGGTTGTGATTTGAAAAATTCAACCAAGCGGTCTTGGTATTTGCTGAGACGAAGGAAGTAAGATTCTTCAGAAACCCATTCTACTTCGTGTCCTGATGGAGCTACCCCACCGATAACCTTGCCATTCTCATCACGGTATACTTCCGCCAATTGGCTTTCTGTAAAGAACTCTTCATCAGAGACTGAATACCAACCAGAGTATTCACCAAGGTAGATGTCGTCTTGCGCCAGCAAGCGTTCAAAGACCTGAGCCACCAC
>NZ_KQ969690.1:79426-81251 GCF_001578955.1 Streptococcus parasanguinis | reverse complement strand
CGTACGGATGAATTTATCATATGAGATATCGAGTAATTGCCAGAGTTCTTTCACTCCAACTGCCATCCCATCTACATAAGCTTGTGGCGTAATCCCAGCTTCTTCTGCTTTTTGTTGGATCTTTTGACCATGCTCATCGAGACCAGTCAGGTAGAAGACATCGTAGTTCATCATGCGTTTGTAACGCGCCAAGACGTCACAGGCGATCGTTGTATAAGCTGAACCAATATGCAATTTACCAGATGGGTAATAGATAGGGGTTGTGATGTAGAATGATTTTGTCATTTTCTTTTCCTTTCAGGGCTAATGGAACCCAATTTAGTAACACTCTATTATAACATTTTTAGGAGACCCTGAAAACCCAAAACCAGCTAGGATCTAAGGAAGACAAGCAAAAAAGCTGACCGAAGTCAGCTTTCTATGATTGATAACAAATCCTGCTATCTTACTTACCAAGATAGTATTCTTTTACAACGTTCAATTTTTCGTCAAATTCGAATACCAATGGTGGGAAGTTAGGGATTTCCACATCCATGATTTCGTCGTCTGACAATTGTTTGATGTGTTTTACAAGGGCACGGATTGAGTTACCGTGTGCTCCTACGAATACGTTTTTACCGTCTTTAAGAGCTGGAGCGATTTTATCTTCCCAGAATGGAAGAGCACGTTCCAAAGTAACTTTCAAGTTTTCAGCATCTGGAATCACTGAATCGTCAAGTGAAGCATAACGACGGTCAGTGTGTGCTGAGTGTTCATCATCACGGTCCATTGCAGGAGGCAATACATCGTAAGAACGACGCCAGATGTGAACTTGTTCATCACCAAATTGTTCAGCAGCTTCTGCTTTGTTTTTACCAGTCAAACCACCGTAGTGACGTTCGTTCAAGCGCCATGATTTTTCAACTGGAACCCACAATTGGTCAGAAGCTTCAAGAGCCAAGTTAGTAGTTTTGATCGCACGTTTCAATACTGAAGTATAAGCTTGGTCAAATTCGATACCAGCTTCTTTGATCAATTTACCAGCGTCGATCGCTTGTTGTGTACCTTTTTCAGACAAATCAACATCAGCCCAACCAGTGAAAAGGTTAGCTTTGTTCCATTCAGACTCACCGTGGCGAGCAAAAACCAATTTTACCATTAGATGGATCTCCTTTTTATTCTCCGAGGTTTCCCCCGTTTATCTATTCTATTCTACTAGATTTTCAGTGAAAAATCTAGTGGCGACCATAGAAAAGTGCAATTTCTCACAAAAAAGAGCCTGACGGCTCTGGTTTGAAAAATGAGGAATGTTTCGTTGAAATAGGTTTATTCTGCCGATTGCTCCTTCTCTTCTGCTCTTTCATCTTCTGAAGGATGATTTCGTCTATAAACAATCCCACTGACATTCCACCACTCTCTGAGGATAAAAATCCAATAGAAGGCTTGACATAAATAAAATCCCCATTCCAACCGTAGGAGGTCTATTTGAACAGTCATAGAAAACATGGTAAAGATTAAAATAATGCTACAGGCTACAAAAATTAACAGTGATTGAAGATGCGCCAGCAAAGGATAGCCTGTTTTATTTAGGAGATATTTTACAAAAATAGCAAGTACTGGTAGGACAAAAAGAATAATAAGTGACGTCGTGAAATAAGAATGGATGAGGCCTTCAAACTCTTTGGCATTGTAGAGAGAATGTTCACCTAGGAAAATCGTAAACTGTGCCGAATCATTCTCCCCTATTTTTTGATATGTATAAAACGGTGACATCAATAAGGTCAAAACATAGGCCGTAAATAAGCCAAGCTGACGCAATAACTGATGATTAAATTTTATTTTTCCT
>NZ_KQ969690.1:78254-79406 GCF_001578955.1 Streptococcus parasanguinis | reverse complement strand
ATTTCAACAGTCTCAGATACTTGTTTCCCATTATCGAACAGGCCATACCACCCATCTGGTAGAGACTTAATTGCCAAGTAATCCTTCAAAACTGATTTAAAATCATACTCTGATTCTTTAAATCGACTTATATTTTCCGGGGAGATAATTTTAACATAAATATCTCCTGATTCGATAAAACTACTATACGAGACATCATACCATCCCCCTAGAATTTTTAACTCAGAATTAGGAATGCCATTCTCATATTGCTCCATCAAACTGAAATAATTGTTACCTCGTTTCTTAACGGGGGATAAGCTTATTTCAATCCAAGAGCCGCTAAAAGCACTATACTCGTTAATTTTTTTATCTAATTCTGCTTCAAGCTCGATTCGCTCAGTACTGAATTCAAATCCCTTCTCTATAATAGGCAAATAGGCTCTATCAAAATCATCATAGGTATTTTCTATTCCTAGGTTTTCAGCTAAATCAATCTTATTAGAATACGGCATCACCAAGTGTTTAAATCTGACTGATTTTTTCAAGGGAATGGAAATCTTTTTCCCTTCAACCGTTTCAGAATAGATAAAATTCACATCCGGACCGGCATTGGGCCGAGTCCAAGAGAAACCTGTAATCTGTATATCTCCCCGAAAATTTCTACTATCATAGAACCCTTTTAAGTTAGAGTCTAAATTTCTATAAAAATAGAATCCTAGAAATAGCAGGAAGCAGATAACCACTAGAAAGGCTTTTGACCGATCACTAATCGTCGTCTGGCCCTTCTTGAAATGTTTCTTCAAATTCACGTTCCAACTCTTCTTCAACATTTTCCTCCTTTATGACCTTTTTAAATTCTTCAGCATTCCGAACGATTTCTTTCTGCCCACTCTTTGTATAAGGAGCACTAATAGACCAACTGAAATGATCTGCATCAGGAAACAAACTCTTGATGACAGTTTTTTCCTCCTCCATAGTGAGGTTTTGTTTTAAAATCAAGAGATGGCGATATTTTTTTAGTAGGGTTAAGAGTTTACTATCCTTCACCTTCACACCATTGCGATCTAATCTCTCCGTAGAACTTGAGGAAGTTTCTACTTTTTCATCTTCATCATCAAATTCATAATCTATCCAACATCCTCCTACATCTATTTTATTTCTATCAAGACT
>NZ_KQ969690.1:77269-78184 GCF_001578955.1 Streptococcus parasanguinis | reverse complement strand
CTCCTACATCTATTTTATTTCTATCAAGACTGTATTTTTTTGTCTCAAATTTGGGTGCAGGCAATATTTGATAAAATCCACTGTAACCATAATCAACAATCATTTTTGGATCTGTCTCTGCGATTTCTCCCTTGTTCAGATTCACAAATAGGAGATTATTTTTTGTAACATTGAAAGCTACATACTCATCTTTTCCATCTGTAAACATGCTACTTCGCATGTTTCCTTCAATCGAGTCGTAACCCATTTTTTGAACGAGTTTTAAAACATCAATGGTATGACCTTCTCCCTTCTCTTGGCCCAATTCATAATATCGAATTCTAAAATATTCATTTACATCTTTTTTCTTATCTTCATCACTGATTAGTTTAGAATCTTGAAGGGCTATATATTGGGATCCGACAGCATAAATATATGGGTTGCTTTTTCTATCTTCTTTCTTAAAACTATAAGCCAATATTGGAATTCCGGTGGCCTCTTCACTAATGATTCGATTTTCCAATAACCGTTGTCCTCTACCAACATAAGTATAATTTCTATCACTCACAACTTGTACCGCTTCTTTTAGGTAAAAGAAGCTCCAAATACCGCCAACCATTATAACGGTCACGGCAACTAAGGAAAAAATATGCCACATCTTCCACGAAAAGTTTTCCAGCTTTTTCATCTCGTTCTCCTATTATTTGATTCCAAAAGTATATTATATCATGATTTTTCCTATTTTTCTTTTGCTATTCTAGTGTCGTTACAACATATAAAAAAGAGCCCTAGGGCTCTGGTTTCTCTCACATTAATTTTTCTGACAGTCGGGGCAAATGCCATAGACCGTCATCTGGGTTTTGGTGATCTGGTAGCCACTTTGACTGGCTGCTTCTTCGCGAAGATCTGGGACTTCAATGTCCACATCTGCGATAC
>NZ_KQ969690.1:69015-76953 GCF_001578955.1 Streptococcus parasanguinis | reverse complement strand
CCACATTTTTCACATACCACATTCAAATGGTCATGCCCCATGAAATCAAAATAGGTCGTGGTATCATTGCGAACCTTGATCTCAGAGACAACCCCCTCATCAATTAAAACCTTGATATTGTTGTAGACAGTTGCTAGACTCATGCTTGGAAACTGAGGCAATAAATCGCGATAGATCTTCTCAGCGCTTGGATGTTCATGACTCGCCACTAAATAGGAAAGAACTGCTCTGCGGGTATCGGTAATCCGAATACCCTTGGCACGCAAATTTTGCAAGACTTCTTCCACGCGCTCTTCTTCATGACGATGCAATGCGTTCACTATGATTCCCCCTTTCCAATATGATTTAATCGATTCGTTACCCTTATTATATCATGTTTCAAAATAAATCACTATTTAGAATGCTTTTAATTAAAAAAAATGTCCGGGGGGACATTTTTTTCACGAGCCTGAAAACGGAAAAGCGAGGTTATGTCCAGGGGACATTGATTCACGAGCCTGAAAACCGAAAAGCGAGGTTATGTCCAATGGGCATTGATTCACGAGCCTGAAATAGATTCATCTACTCTCAACCGATCCAACTGGTCATCCAGCGCACGGTTCCTAGGATAATTTTGACCACGAGGATCATAAAGCAAAATTCCAGTACGAACCACAGCCCTTTCAATAGATACAAAATAGGTCGGATAAACAACAAGGCAAAGAGGCCTAAAATGAATCGCATGGTCTTTTCTCTCTTTCTTTTTTCCTATTATACCCTTATCCTATAGAGCTGTCCAACAAAAAAACCATCCTAGAAATCTAGGATGGCTTTTCAAAATGCAATTATTTAACTGCTTCTTTAAGAGCTTTACCAGCTTTGAATGCTGGAACTTTAGAAGCTGCGATTTTGATTTCTTTACCAGTTTGTGGGTTGCGACCTTTACGAGCTGCACGTTCACGAACTTCGAAGTTACCGAAACCAATCAATTGAACTTTTTCACCTTTTGAAAGGTATTCTGAAACTGCTGCGAATACAGCGTCAACAGCTGCTGCTGAATCTTTCTTAGTCAATTCTGTAGCTTCTGCCACTTTTGCGATCAAATCTTGTTTGTTAGCCATTTAACAAATCCTCCAATTTTTTTTAGGCTTTACGCCTTAACAGTACTATAATATCTAAAAAAAGCCTTTAGGTCAAGTACTAAACCTGTTTTTTCAAACATTTATTCAGCTTATTCGTAGCGTACCAAAACTGCAAATGCATTCTCACCTGTATGAGTTTGAATAATCGATCCAGTTTCGAGAACAGGGATTGCTTTTTCAACGAGAGATTGCAACTGAGCCTTCATTTCATTGGCCCACTCTGGTGTCCCTGCGTAAGAAATCCCGATCTCAGCCACCTTACTATGGGAAAGATTCTCTACCAATTCATCCAACCATTTCTTAAAGGTCTTGTTTCCACGTCCTTTGACGATTGGTTCCAACTGATGGTCCTTCATTTGCATCACCACACGGATGTTAAGAAGCGAGCTCAAAAGTCCGGTGACACGGCCAATCCGACCACCTTTAACTAGATTTTCCAAGGTAGATACGCCGATATACAACTCTGTCTTTTCTTTGACTTCTTCAATACGACCTAAAACGGTGTCTAGATCTGCTCCTTCTTTAGCCAACTTAGCTGCCTCAACCACTTGAAACTTCATGGCTTGGTCTGTAAAGCCACTATCAATCACAGTTACTTCTGCCCCTGATAAGGTTGCTCCTTGACGAGCCGCCTCTACGGTTCCTGACAAGGCATGAGACATATGAATTGAAACGATATGAGCTCCGTCTGCTGCTAACTTTTCATACACCTCCGCAAAGACTCCAACGGGTGGTTGGCTGGTCTTTGGAAGATTTTTACTAGACTGCATTAAGCGCAAGAAGTCCCCTTCACCCAACTCACTGTCGGAATAAAGGACTCCATCCACCATAACAGAAAGTGGCACAATGGTGATGCCATATTCTTCAACCACTTCAGGCTCAATTGTAATAGATGAGTCTGTAACTATTTTAATATTTGCCATATATTTCTATACTCTTCCTAAGAATGTTCTGCTTTCATTATATCAAAAAACACGGGGTTTTGCAGTGAAAGATATCCATTCCTGCTTCCTCAGTCGTCTGCGGCAGAAAAACCTGTATTATGAAGGACATGGTCATGGACAATACCTTGATCATCCAAGAGCAATCCATGGAGGACTCCACCAAAGACAGCACCCCCATCGACACCCATCTTCCGATCTGAAATCCAAAGATTTTCGGTGCCGACTGGCTCATTGAGCAGTCCATAGACCGGTGTATGGCCAAAGACGATCCATTTGCCTGTATGATTCTCCGCTTCATGGAATGGTTTTCGGATCCAGACCTTTTGGTAATCACTGGTTTCTCGCCAATTTTCAAGGGTTAGATCCACACCAGCGTGGACAAAATAATAGGTCTCTGTCTCGTAGTCAAAAGGCAAACTACGGATGAAAGCCACCAAGTCAGGAACGGCGTTTTCTACTGCTTGCGCATCCGCAATCCCATCTACAGGAGCATCGAGTGGCCGGCCTAACAGAGAGTTGATGGTCGTATCGCCACCATTTCTTCGGTAGTGGTCATAACGCTCTTCTGGATTGTCCAACCAGGCTAAAAACATGTACTCGTGATTCCCGGAAAGGCAAACAGCTCCGTGATGGTCTACGTAGTCTTTTACGATTTCAATCGATCGTTTGCTGTTTTCGCCTCGATCTATCAAATCCCCTAAAAAGACCAATTGGGCTTTTCCATCCCACTCTGTCATGAGCTCTTCTAGCATTTGTGCTTTTCCGTGAATATCTCCGACTACAAAGTATCTTGACATTATTTCAAACCTTCTTTCTCTTAACGCTTGAGAAGTTGCTCTGCTTGTTGACGGGCAGCTTCCGTTAGATCCTCTCCTGCCAGCATCTTGGCAATTTCTTCGATTCGTTCTTCTCTATTGAGCAAACGCACAGTAGAGACAGTTGAGTGTTCATCACTGATTTTCTCAATATAGAATTGATAATCTGCTGCAGCGATGACTTGAGGCAGGTGAGAAATGGCAAGCACTTGGCCATTTTGACCAATCTTATGAATTTTCGCTGCAATCGCTTGGGCCACGCGCCCAGAGACCCCTGTATCCACCTCGTCAAAGACGATACTGGTTTTTCCTTCTTTTCGAGAAAAAGCAGACTTAATGGCCAACATCAAGCGTGACAATTCTCCGCCGGATGCTACCTTGACAAGGGGTTTAAAATCCTCACCTGGGTTGGTCGAAATGTAAAATTCGACAGCTTCATTTCCCTCACGATTAAACTTAGCCTTGCTAAAACGTACTTGAAAACGCGCCTTGTCCATGTAGAGATCTGCCAATTCTTGCTGGATTTCATTTTCCAAAGCTTGGGCCAGGGCATGCCGCTGATCACTCAAATCTTGAGCCAAGGTGACCAAACTCTTTTCCAAACGTTTGAGTTCTTTTTCTAATTCCTCAGATGAGAGGTCACTTCCAGTGAGGAGACTATATTCTTTAGTAATTTGCGCCAGATATTCTAAGACGTCCTTGACTTGGCCACCATACTTGCGGGTGATAGAATGGATCAAATCCAAACGTGACTCCACCTGCATGAGACGATTGCCATCAAACTCCAGACCATCAACCACATCTTCTAAGCGCTTGGTAATATCCTCAAGGGCATAAAAGGTTTCTGATAACTGGCTTGAGAGCTCTTTGTAGCTGGGATCATATTCTTCGATGCTTTCCAGATCATTCATGGCTGAGCGCACATTGGAGAGGCTCGAAAACTCTTCTGCATCCAGCATGGTATAGGCATTGGTTAGGGTATCAGCAATCATCTTGTGATTAAGCAGGCGTTGGCGTTCTTGCTCCAGACGCAGGTCCTCATCCACTTCCAAGGCAGCTGCCTCAATCTCTGCGATTTGAAACTCCAACATCTCGATACGAGCCTTGTTTTCTTGCTGGTTGCGCTGGAGTTCCACCACTTGTTTGCGCAGGCGTTTGTAGTCTTCGAAGGTCTGACGATAATCATCTTTAGTTTGGAAAAAGGCTGCATCCCCAAATTCATCCAGCATAGCGATATGCAATTGGGGCCGCATGAGTTCTTCCTGATCATGCTGGCCATGGATATCCACCAAGTGTTGGCCGACTGCCTTTAAGACAGATAAATTCACCATTTGACCATTGATCCGGCTGACACTTCGTCCATTTTGCAAGATCTCTCGGCGAATGATCAATTCATCGGTCCACTCTAGTCCTTGCTCTTCAAAAAGAGCTGTCAGGTGTCGATTGCTCTCAACGGTGAAGAGACCTTCGATTTCCGCTTTTGGGGCTCCGTGTCGAATGACATCCGTCGTTGCACGGCTTCCCAGCATCATGTTCATAGCATCGATAATGATGGATTTCCCTGCACCTGTTTCCCCTGTCAGTACCGTCATTCCCTTTTCAAAATTTAAGGAAATCTCTTCGATAATGGCAAAGTTCTTAATCGAAATTTCTAATAGCATAGGCTCTTACCACCCAAAGATTGATTTGAGGATATTCTCTGCTTCTGGAGCTGAATAGGCGATCAGTAAGATCGTGTCATCATCTGCAACAATACTAAAGATATGCTCCTTATAAATCTCCCGCAAGCGACGTTTAACTAAAGGCGCTGTCCCCGGAACCATGGTGAAATTAACATATTCACCCATTCGGCGATGAGACAAGATATTGCTTTCAATCATCCCGATTCCTTGGTGATGCTTGCGTGGCAATTCATAGACATAAGTCATATCTTTTAAAGGGCGTTTTACGATGCCCAATTCTTTGATATCCCGTGATACTGTCGCTTGGGTTGCTGAGATGCCTTCTTCTTTCAAATGTTCGACGATCTCTTCTTGGGTCCCCACCTCATGATCACGTATAAAGCGACGAATTTTTTCTAATCTGATATTCTTACTCTTCATGTTTAAATTCCTTGTGTGCCAGCTCCACAACAGCCTCCAGCTGCTCTGTAGTCGGCTTTGTTTTCTCTTCTTTTTTTTCTAGATACATCAAAAATTCGATGTTGCCATGGCCTCCTTGGATAGGGGAATAATCCACTCCCATTACCGCAAAGCCATGTGTCCCTGCAAAAGCAGCGACCTTTTCAAGGACCGCTAAATGAATCTTAGGATCCTTAATGATCCCATTTTTCCCGATCTGTTCGCGTCCTGCCTCAAACTGAGGTTTGACCAAGGCCACGACTTGTCCATTATCTGCCAAAATCCGGTGAAGGGCTGGCAGAATCAAGTCCAAGGAAATAAAGCTGACATCGATACTCGCAAAGCTCGGTGTCGCTTCAAAATCATCTGGCTCGGCATAGCGGAAATTGAACTGTTCCATCGAGACCACTCGAGGATCATTGCGCAATTTCCAGGCCAACTGATTGGTCCCGACATCCACCGAAAAGACCTGGCTGGCTCCGTTTTGCAGCATGACATCTGTAAAGCCACCTGTAGAAGCTCCAATATCAATCGTAATTTTACCCTCTACAGACAAACCAAATTTGTTCAGTGCTTTTTCTAATTTAAGACCGCCCCGGCTGACATATTTGAGCTTTTCACCCTTTAATTTCAACTCGGTTGCTTCATCAATTTTTTCACCCGGTTTATCAAAGCGCTCACCATTGATAACGGCAACGACAAGACCTGCCATCACCCCTCTTTTGGCTTGTTCGCGGGTATCAAATAGGCCTTGTTTATAGGCTAATACATCCACTCTTTCCTTAGCCATCTATTCGTAATCCTTCTATTAATTTCTTGATCGCTTGCGGATCAAAGTCGCAAGCAGCTGTAATCTGATCCAACAAGTCCTCGCAAGCGTCTAATTCGCTTGTCAGCAAAGCTTTTGATTCTTCCAATCCCAACAGGGCTGGATAGGTCGATTTTTCAGCTACTAAGTCCTTTTGAGGAGTCTTACCCAAAGCTTCAAAATCAGCGACCAAATCCAAAATATCATCCCGCACTTGAAAAGCCAGGCCTAATTTTTTCCCGATTTTTTTTAAGAGCTGAGCAATGTCTGCTTGCAACTCTAAAATCAAACCTGCTGCGATAAAAGGATAGGCAAGGAGGCGTCCTGTCTTATTGGCATGTATGGTCTTCAACTCTGCTAGTGTGAGCTGTTTGTGCTCCCCTTCCATATCAAGGACTTGGCCAGCTACCATTCCACGACTACCGGAAGCATCTGACAATTCAAGAATCAAAGAGACCTTGACCGCATCGGGAAGGGCACTCGCAGCAATCATCCCAAAGGGATCGAGAAAAAGCGCATCGCCTGCTAAAATCGCCAAGTCTTCTCCAAATTTCTTGTGGTTGGTCAATTGCCCCCGACGGTAATCGTCATTGTCCATAGCAGGCAGATCATCGTGAATAAGGCTTCCTGTATGGATCATCTCCAAAGCCCCTGCTACTTGAAAGTGAGCCTCCGTCAATTCCTGTCCAAAGGCCTCTAACAATTTTAGAAGGAGCAAGGGGCGCAGGCGTTTTCCACCTGCCTGGATCGAATATAGGACCGACTCCACTAAATGGGGAGCAACAGATTTTTCCTCATAAAAAGAGCGAACCGCTTGCTCTACTCTATTTCGTTTTTCTTCTTGTCTCATGCTAGATCCGCTTCAGTACCATCTGCTTGCATGACCTTGACCAAGGTTTTCTCTGCTTGATCCAAGGTCTCTTGCAATTCTTTTGACAACTTCATTCCTTTTTGGAATTCTGTAATAGCTTCTTCAAGAGCCACGTCCCCACTCTCCAATTTTTGGACGATAGCTTCCAAATCTGCTAAATTTTCTTCAAATTTCTTTTCTTTCGACATGTTTTACCTCTACTTCTAACTGGCCATCTCTCATGATGAGGGACAGCGGGTCCCCTTCTGTTACTTTCGCAACCGAATCTAGGACCTGATCTCCTTCCTTAACCATGGCATAGCCACGCGCAATAATCCGACTGGTATCGAGCATCAAGAGGGCTTCTGATAAGCTTTGCACCTTGATTTTTTGCTCTTTTAAAACTTGTTCCATTCGGTTGGTTAAGATTCTCTTATCTTGGAGCAGGCGGTCTTGGTAGCGCTCGATGCGATGCAAAGGCGACATGGCTTCTAAGCGATGACGCAGACCTTGCAGCTGATTGGCCCCTTCTCCATAAGCATCGCGCATTCCTTGTTTCAAGCGCAATTGCAACTGGTCAATCTTTTGCAGGTAGCCATCATAGAGTCTTTCAGGCTGTCTAAAAATAACCGATTGACTTAATTTGGCCAAGCGTTCACGATTATAGGCCAAGCGATTGGACATCGCTGTTGCCATGCGATTTTCCTGCTTTTGTAAATGGGACAAGAGATCCAATTTGGTTACTGGAGTGGCCAATTCAGCAGCGGCTGTCGGAGTAGCGGCTCGTCGGTCTGCTACAAAATCGGCCAGAGTCGTATCTGTCTCATGTCCAACACTGGAGATAATCGGAATCCGCGATTCAAAGATGGCTCGCACCACTGCTTCTTCATTAAAGGCCCAGAGATCTTCAATCGAACCACCCCCACGACCGATAATCAAAACATCCAAATCATCCCGTTGGTTGGCCCTTTGAATATTAGCAACCACCTCACTAGAAGCTCCTTCACCCTGAACCTTGGTCGGGTAGAGCACAATCTCTACACCAGGGAAGCGTCGGCTCACCGTTGTGATAATATCGCGGATCACGGCCCCACTTTGACTGGTGATGACCCCGATCTTTCTTGGAAATTGTGGCAGAGCTTGCTTCCACCGGTCCTGAAAGAGCCCTTCTTCGGTCAACTTTTTCTTGAGTTGCTCAAATTGGATGGCCAAGGCCCCTACCCCATCTGGCTCAGCCTTTTCAATGACAATGGAATAACTCCCACTTGGCTCATAAAGCT
>NZ_KQ969690.1:61156-68995 GCF_001578955.1 Streptococcus parasanguinis | reverse complement strand
TTCTTCTAGCTCAAAACCAAAGCTTCGATAAACCCCAGCCCAGACCGTTGCCTGAATAACCGCTTTTTCATCCTTTAATGAAAAATACTGGTGGTTGGGACGTTTTCGGAAATTGGAGACCTGCCCTGTCAGATAAACCCTTTCCAAATAGGGATCCTTATCAAATTTTAATTTCAAATATTTGGTCAAACTTGATACGGATAAATAGTTGGACATAGGAACTCCTTTCTGCAGAATATGATCAAGTTTAATTATACCAAAAAACACCAAAAAAGGCTGGCAGACAAAGCGAAATCATGAATTTCCTTTCTCTACAAGCCTCATTTTATTCAAGTTGCTCTCTATTTGTCTGTTTGACACCAGCATCCTTATTTTTCACACTTCTCTAACCGTTCAATAAAGGAGCTAAGAAGCGCTTGGGGTTCCCCTTCATTTGGATAGGCATAGCTAATATAGAAGACTGTTTTTTCCTCTTCAACCAGCGGAATTTTGACAACATTTGGATATTCTGGAAAGAGAGTCAGATCGGTCATGAGACCAATTCCCAAATTTTCTTCGATGAAACTCAAGACCAAGTTGGAATCGGTCAAGACAACCGTAAACTGGGCCAAATCATCAAAGCGAGCATTCAAACGTTTAAAAGCCGTCATGTGCACATGATGCTCATCTAACAGAATAAAGGTCTCCTCTAACACCTCTTTAAAAGAAATTTCCTTGCGATCTGCTAGTGGATGATCCTTTGAAACAATCACAAAAAATTCTTTTTTATACAGGAGCTGACTGGTCAAATGCGCGTGCGAAATGGGCTCTAAGCTTCCCAATAGACTAAAATCTAAATCTCCACACACCAATAAACGCATCAAATCCCTGGAACCTAATTGCACCAATTGTGATTGACGAAAAATCTCAAGCTCTTCATCATGCGTCCCAAATTTTTTCATGATATCGCTGGTGATCAATGGCGGTAGTCCAATGCGCAACAGATTCTTTTTACTGCGTTCAACAGCTTTTTCTGTCTTTTCAATTTCGATCAAAACTTCTCGCGCGTGATTGGCTAAAACCTTCCCCGGCTGAGTTAGGTGCAAAACACGATTAGAAGACGATTTTTCTACCAACTGACAAGCATAGTGATCCTCCAAACGCTTGATGGCATAGGTCACAGTCGGTTGACTCACTTGAAAATAATGCGCCACGTCTGTATAAGACTTTAATTTCGACAGTTGATAAAAATATTCCAAGTCTCGGATATTCATCTCTATCCCTCCATTTCTACAATTTCCATTTCCTTCATTCTAACACAAAACTCTTACTTATAAAATTTTTTTATAAGGACAAGGGAAGTTGACTATAAGAATTACAGAAGACTATAATGGCTTGCGTGAGAAAAAATCTTACAGATAAATTATTTATGAGGAGTATTTCGCAATGAAATCACATGAAATTTTAAACAATCCTTTCTTGAATAAAGGAACTGCTTTCACAATGGAAGAACGTAAAGAACTTGGCCTGATTGGTCTTCTTCCTCCATATGTTCAAACCATCGAAGAACAAGCTGAACAAGCTTACCAACATTTCTTGCGCAAACCATCAGACCTTGAAAAACGTCTTTTCTTGATGGAAATTTTCAATACAAACCGTACTCTTTTCTACTACCTCTTTAACCAACACATCGTTGAGTTCAACCCAATCGTCTATGATCCAGTGATCGCAGACACCATTGAACAATATTCTGAACTTTTTGTAGACCCACAATATGCCGCTTACCTTGATATTAACCACCCAGAAAATATCGAAGAAACATTAAAAATGCGGCTGGCGATCGTGATATCCGCTTGATCGTTGCAACTGATGCAGAAGGAATCCTTGGGATCGGTGACTGGGGTGTCCAAGGGGTTGACATCTCTGTCGGAAAACTCATGGTCTACACTGCTGCTGCAGGCATTGATCCAGCTTGCGTTATGCCTCTTGTCATCGATGCTGGTACCAACCGTGAAGAATTGTTGAACAATCCAATGTATCTGGGGAACCGTCATGAACGTGTTCGTGGTGAAAAATACGATGCCTTTATCGATCAATTCGTTCAAACAGCTGGAAAACTTTTCCCTAAATTGTACCTTCACTGGGAAGACTTCGGTCGTTCAAATGCGGCTGATATCTTGAACCGTTACAAGAAAGAAATCCCAACTTTCAACGATGATATTCAAGGAACTGGGATCGTTGTCTTGGGTGGTATCTTTGGAGCGATGGATATCACTGGTGAAAAATTGACAGACCAAGTTTACCTTTGCTATGGTGGTGGTTCTGCTGGTGCTGGTATCGCAGACCGTGTTCACGCTGAAATGGTTGCTGAAGGACTTTCTCCAGAAGAAGCTTACAAACGTTTCTTCATGATCGATAAACAAGGTCTTTTGTTTGACGATATGGAAGATTTGACGCCAGCTCAAAAACCATTTGCTAAAAAACGTGCTGACTTCGAAGGTAAAGGCGATATGACCAATCTTCTTGAAGTGATCAAAACAGTGAAACCAACAATCTTGGTCGGAACTTCTACAAACCCAGGTGCCTTCACTAAAGAAGTGGTTGAAGCCATGTGTGAAAACACTGAACGCCCAGTGATCTTCCCAATTTCTAACCCAACCAAGAAATTGGAAGCAACAGCCCAACAAGTCATTGAATGGTCAGACGGTAAAGCCTTTGTCGCTACCGGTGTCCCTTCAGGAACCATCAGCTACAAAGGTGTGGACTACGAAATCGGTCAAGCCAATAACGCTTTGATCTACCCAGGGCTTGGTCTTGGTATGTTGGCCTCTGAAGCCAAATTGTTGACAGATGAAATGATCGGGGCAGCTGCTCACTCATTGTCCGGTATTGTCAATCCAGGTCAACCAGGTGCGCCAGTCCTTCCACCATTCCAATATGTAGCTGACGTGTCTATCAAGGTAGCAGAAGCTGTTGCCAAGAAAGCTCAAGAACAAGGGCTTGCACAAGCTAAAGAAACAGATATGGCCAAAGCTGTACGTGACCTTAAATGGTATCCTAAATACTAATAAGGAGCTGACTGAACAACCATGAAAAAATTGAATGAAATCAACATTTCCGGTGTCAGTCTTCCTCTATATGCATTCATCGTCATCGTTCTTGCGGTGACGATTGCTATGGGGAAACTCCCACTCAATATGCTTGGACTAACCCTCCTTTTGGTCGCCATGGGGCACCTTTTCTACTTTATCGGTGAGAAACTTCCAATTATGAATTCTTACCTAGGTGGTGGATCCGTCTTCACCCTACTAGGAGCTACTCTTCTAGCGACCTTCCATGTTATTCCAGCAAATATTATCACAGCCACCAAAGGCTTTTTGGGAGATTCCTTTGGCTTTCTTGATTTTTATATCGCAGCCTTGATTTGTGGGGCTATTCTAGGGATGAATCGCAATCTCTTGGTAAAAGCTTCCGCTCGCTTTATTCCTGTTTCCTTGGTCACCATGGTCATTGGGGCTCTCTCTGTTGGGATCATTGGAAGCCTTTTGGGACAAGGATTTGGACATTCGATTCTCTATGTTTCATTCCCACAAATGGTCGGAGGAATGGGAGCTGGAATCCTGCCTCTTTCAAAGATATACGCTGCTAATCTCCATGGAAGCCAAGCAGCCATCTTCTCTCAATTGGCACCCGCTACCACACTTGGTAATATCCTTGCCATCATTGGAGCTGTTTTGATCGTCAAAATCTTTGCAGACAGTCCTTACAATGGTCACGGTGTCTTGATTCCCGTCAATAAAGATGAATTGAAGAAAGAAAAACTCACACTTGATCCGACCCAAATCGGAGTTGGAATGATGTTTGCCTTTAGTATTTTTCTTCTCGGGGTCATCTGCAATGCCTTTGTTCCAAAAATCCACAGTTATGCCTTCATGATTATCATCGTCTTTATCCTGAAAGCTTTCAATGCTGTCCCAAAACCTTTGGAAAACTGTGTGGTCATGTTCAACCAAGTCATTATGACTAACCTCACCCATGCAGTCCTAGCTGGGATCGGTCTTTCCTTGATTGACCTTTCAACTCTCGCTAAGGCGATGACCTGGCAATTCATTCTCCTAAGCTTGACATCTGTTCTAGCTATGGGGCTTGCTTCTGCTTTGATCGGAAAACTGGTTGGATTGTATCCAGTCGAGACTGCTATCGGATCTGGTATGATCAATAACTCTATGGGAGGAACCGGAAATATCGCTGTTCTCTCCGCATCTGATCGTATGGAAATGATCGCCTTCGCCCAAATGGCCAACCGACTGAGCGGTGCTATCATCCTCATTCTCGGAGGACTCCTCGCTTCCATTCTTTCCTAATACAAAAGACAAGTCCTGTGACTTGTCTTTTTCTTCTTTAGGAGGCTATTGATTTCCTATTTTTGATAGGTTTTTACGACCCAATTGACCCCTTCATCTGCCGTGAGGGTATAGAAGGGATTCTGACTCGTTTCATAAAAGGTCATGGATAGAGTTTTACCATCCACAAATACTTCGATGGAGTTGGTATCGCGAATGATCGAAAAATGATGATCCTTTTCAGCATTTAACTGAATCCATCTCGATTGAAATACTGGATTTTCTTTTCCAGAAATGGGGTGCCCAAATTGGTCTCGACTTAAGCTAAAGCGTTTTTGAGAGGCGTCGTAAACCAATTGCAAGACACTATCAGGATCGGTTTCATCGCCATATCCAAGGATAAAGGAGCGACCCGGTTTGGCATTTAGTTCAAACAAGGTTTGTTTCCCTTTCGCTGGGATCGTGATCTGATTGGCCTTAACAATGGTTTCTGACGCATGCTCTACAAGAAAGTGTTCTTTCACTGACTCAGGTAACCCCTGAACCAATCGTCCGTTTTTCAGAGACAATTTTCTTGGAAGAGTCATACTACCTGCCCACCCATGAGCTAAATCATGACTGGGGATAGACCGGTGCCACATTTGCATCCAGGCAACCATGTATCGTTCGCCATTTGGTCCTTGACAAGTTTGAGGGGCATAGAAATCCAAACCACCATCGATTTCATCATAGGAATCGACATGAAAGCGCCCTGTTTCCCAATTCATGTCACCGATAAAGGCAACCGTCGAATTTAAGTTCCAGTATTTTTCTTGCTGCCTTTCCATTTCAATGGGAGACAGGATCAAGACCCATTTGCCATCTAAAGGGAAGAAATCGGGACACTCCCACATAATCCCTTGCCCTTTTTCACCTTCTAAAAGAACTGATGTAAAGGTCCAATCTACTAGATTACTTGATGCAAATAGGAGAATTTGACCTCTGTCATCCGGTGTCTTAGAAGCAACGACAGCGTAATAGTTTCCTTGGTATTCAAATACTTTAGGATCACGAAAATCTGCAATATCTGCGATCCCATCAATATGTTGAGCATGGATCACTGGATTAGTAGGCAACTTTTCAAAGGTAATGCCATCTGTCGAAACCGCAAGACACTGCGTCTCTTCTCGCTTTTCCTCATCGTCTACATGACCCGTATACAGCAAATAGAGCTTGTCATCTTTCACAATAGCAGAACCAGAGAAACAACCATCCTTATCATAGCTTTCACTTGGTGCTAAAGCTACTGGCAGTTCTTCCCAATGGAGAAGATCTTTTGATTTAGCATGCCCCCAATGCATGGGACCCCAAACACTATCATAGGGATAGAATTGGTAAAACAAATGGTATTCCCCACGGAAATAAACAAAGCCATTTGGATCGTTCATCCAGCCGATTGGAGGTAGCAAATGAAATGCTCCTCTATATTGCTGGTTAACCTTCTCCCTGTTTTCATCGATATACTGATTTGCTTTTCGAATGCTTTCCTTCATACTGATCACCTACTTAATACCTGTACCAGATCCACCTAGACCTTGAATAATATATTTTTGTGCTACGATATATACTAGAATAAGTGGAATTGTAGAAATTGTCAAAACAGCCATTACTTGATTGATATAAACTGGTTGAGTTGTATTAATGGTTGTAATCGCCACCTGCATTGAAAATTTTGACGAATCGGTTAAAACCATCAACGGCCAGATATAATCATTCCAACTAGAAATAAAGGAAAGAACACCAACTGTTGCAACCGCCGGTTTCGACATAGGCAACATAATCTTGAAAAAGATCCGTAAGATACTTGCACCATCTATTTTTGCAGATTCGATAATTTCTTCTGGAATGGCAATAAAGAAGTTTCGGAAAAGATAAATATTAAAGACACTAGCTAATCCAGGGATAATAACCGCTAAACGATTATTGACTAAGCCAAGTGAATTAATAATTGTAAATTGAGGAATCAACACTGTTTCCATCGGAATGATTAACAATGCCAATAAAAAGCCAAACAGAATTTTTTTACCTGTAAAATTAATTTTTGCAAATGCAAATCCCGCTAAGGCGTTTACAATAATAGACCCCAGTGCAAATGTTCCTGCATAAAAAATACTGTTCCCTAGATATGTTAGAATACTAAAACGGGCAAGAACCTCTTGGTAGGGTTTAAACCAATCAGCTGGATTAAAACTAGGTAAGAATGCTTTCCAACTTGTTAAATTCTTATACACATCTGCTTCTGGCTTCATTGCTGAAACCACCATCCAGATCATAGGAAATAGAAAGAGGCCTGCTAATAGAATTAATAAAACATATTCTAAAATAGTAGTCGGTTTTAAACGTTTCATCC
Organism: Streptococcus parasanguinis; assembly: GCF_001578955.1. Classification (GTDB taxonomy): domain Bacteria; phylum Bacillota; class Bacilli; order Lactobacillales; family Streptococcaceae; genus Streptococcus; species Streptococcus parasanguinis_U. Next base: position 62,284 of record NZ_KQ969690.1, on the reverse strand, counting down.
TAATCATCCTCCTTCAAAACTCGCCGTTGTACAAGACTAATCATACCAATCAATGTTGTAAATACTAAGGCAATTGAACTTGAGTAACCAACAAGACGGTCAGTGAAACCTTGTTGATAAATGTAATATACCATAGTGATTGTTGAGTTCAATGGACCACCTTGAGTCATGACCATTGGTTGCACAATCAATTTAAATGCTGAAATCAATGTCGTCAAGAGTACAAATAAGGCAGTTGTTTTCAATAAAGGCATCGTGATATATCTAAATTGAGCCCATTTTGAAAATCCATCCAACTCTGCCGCCTCATAAATATCTTGTGGAATATTTTGCATTCCTCCAAGGAATAACAACATTTGATAACCTGCACCTTGCCATGCAGAAACAAATACAATGGCATACATGGCTTGTTTTGGACTTGTCAAGAATGGTTGTGAAGAAATACCAATTTTATTCAGTAGAGCATTGAGCAAACCATTATTTGGATTTAACAAGTATAACCATAGGATAGAGATAACGACAAGAGACATCACAACAGGAGCAAAGAATGCTACCTTAAAGAACATGTTTCCTTTACGTTTCTTATTTACGATTAAGGCCATACCAAGGGCTGCCCCAAGTTGTACTGGAATGATCCAAACAACAAATTTCAATGTATTCAAGAAGCTTTTTATAAAGATCGGATCTTGTGCTAAACGCATGAAATTTTGTAGCCCTACAAATTTTCTGTCCTCTGGTGTCAATAGGTAATAATCTGTAAAGGCATAATAGATGACCATACCAACAGGTATCACCAAAAAGATAAAAAGTAATACTAATGCTGGAGCTAAAAAGCTATAGCCCATAATATTTTCTTTAAGACGTTCTTTCTTTTTTGTTTCGACTTTCTTTGTTTCGCTCATTGTTCGTCTCCTAAGATGAAATCATTAAATAAAATAAGGTGGAAGGTACATTTTATTACTTACCTTCCACCTTTTAAATGCCAACTATTTATTTAAAGATTGGTCAATTGCCGTTTGCATTTCTTTCGCACGAGCATCTAATACTTTTTGTACATCTGGATTATCTTTATAATAGCTGATATCTTGCATTGCTTGTTGGAAAGCGCGTGAAACTTGTGGATAAGCT
>NZ_KQ969690.1:53376-61111 GCF_001578955.1 Streptococcus parasanguinis | reverse complement strand
GTCCTTAATATTTTTAATTGTTGATTTTCTGATTGGAAGAACACTGTTACCTAAGCTTAGAATTTCACTAGATTCAGTATTTGTAGCAAACTTAACAAATTCAGCGGCTGCTTCTTTTTTATCAGATTTTGTTGTAACGGCTAATTGCCAACTACCTGAAGGTGAAACCAATTTCTTCGTTTTATCTGAAACTGGATAAGGAAGAATACCAAAATCAATATCTTTGTAATTTGTTTGTAGGTCTGCAATCGTCCAAGAACCGCTCAGAAGCATAGGATATTCACCGGTTTCAAAACCTTTTTCAACAGGACTAACTGTCGTATATCCATCCTTCACAAGATCTTGAATAAATTGAACAGCTTCAACACTTTCCTTGCTATTGAAGTAGCCTTCCGCTTTTGTTCCTTTAGAATTCACAACAGATCCACCATTTGACCAAATAAGAGGCATGTAAGCATATGGCAACATCTCATCGTTTGAATTCAAACGGAAATCAATTGCTGGTTTGTTAAAATGATCTTTTAATTTCTTAGCAATGGCATTAAACTCAGACCATGTCCATGGTTTTTCTAGGGTTGGTAAACTAGCTTCATCAATCCCTGCTTCCTTAAACATTTTCTTATTGTAGTAAACACCTACACTTGATTCAGAATAACCAAACGCATAAAATTAACCATCATAAGTTCCCTGTTGTTTAATACTGTCCAGTACATCATCCATATTATCGTCTTTTAGATAATCATCCAAAGGAGCAATCACTTTTGATTTTGCATAGGCTGCAGTATTAGGACCATCTAGTGTAATGACATCTGGTAAACTATTTGTCGTAACAGCGGCGTTAACCTTATCTTCATATCCACCACCACTACCGCTACGTGGAATAAATTCTGTCACAACCTTATATTTCGTTTTCTTTGATTTGTTGAAATTATCAACAACTTGTTGCCAAGCTTTTCCCTCAGCTGTTTCATCTGAGAATTGAACCCAGACTTTGATCTCATTTGAAGAACTTGCAGTTTTGGATTTTGATCCCCCACCACATCCTGCAAGCAATCCTAATGATAGTGCTGCAACTACAGATAACTTAATACCTTTACGCATAGCGTCCTCCTTTTTGAAACGTTTCATTTTTGGTTGTATTTTTAACTCAAACTAAAATAGTTGAGTTTTTTGAAACGTTTCATTTTATAGCTAAATTATAACAGCGCTTTCATAATTTGTCAAGCACTTTTTATAATTTTTTTTGTAGTGTTGCCTTCAAAGAAATGGACGGGTAAACTAATCACATTCTTTTCTATTTTTTCTTTACGAATCAATTTAAGTAATAATTCTACTGCAGCTTGGGCCATCTGAGCTATTTCTTGAACAATGGTCGAAAGTAAGTACGGTTGATCAAAAGCAGGTCTTAACCCATCAAAACCAATAATTTGATAGTCCTCTAGAGGAGTTTTTCCCATCTCCGTCAAAACTTTTATCACACGTAGAGCCATAAAATCATTTACTGTAAAAATCCCATCTATCTGAGGATGAGCTTCGAAAAAGGACTTAATTTGTCTTTCTGCTTGATCTAACGGTTCTGGCATTTCAAGACTACAGAGTTTTGTATTTTGCTGTTTAGCTTCATCTTTAAATCCTCTACCCCGTTCCGTTGTTTCATTCAAATGTTTATTCACACCACTAATGTATGCTAAATTTTGGCAACCTCGTTTTACTAACTCTCGGCAAGCCAGTTGACCACCATGATAATTTTCAGAGGTTACGTAATAGACATTTTCAGAAAAATGACGGTCAATACTAACAAAAGGTAAATTAGAGGAGATATATTTATCGATATCTGAATAGGTGATCCCAATGATCCCATCTACCTTATTTTTTTCAAGTAATTTTATGTACTCTATCTCGTTTTGAGCATCTTTATCTGCATTACAAATCAATAATTTACATTGATTTTTCAACAATTCCTTTTCTACATGATAAGCAAACTCAGAAAAGAATGGATGCCAAATGGTTGGAATGAGTAAAGCGATAATATTACTACGATTCGTTTTTAAGCCTCTCGCATATTCATCTGGCACATAAGACAATTTTTCAATCGCTTGTTGAACTTTTTTTAATGTCACCTCTTTAATGCCTTTTTCATTATTGATGACACGAGAGACTGTCCCAACACTGACACCAGCTTCTGCGGCAACATCTTTCATCGTAATCGATTTTTTTTGCTCATTCATTTTCTCACCTCCTTTCATCCATACTATCATGAAAACGTTTCATTTTCAACATTTTCGTTTAAATTGTCACTCCACTTCTTCATCCATTTGGGGATTTCTTGGCTGATGGTTGTCGGTAGAACCACATAAGCCTCCTTGCTCAAGTCTTCAGCAATGGCTGAATGAAGATAGGTCGCAACCACCACGCGCTCATAGAGACTGACCTGTGGAAATTGACCTGCAAACCCTGCGATCATCCCTGCCAAGGTATCCCCCATGCCCCCTGTTGCTTGATAGGGACCACCAACATCTAGCTGATAGCCCTCATCTTGCCCACTTGTCCAAATGCGGGTGTGGGGTCCTTTTTCTATAATGACAGTCCCTTTAGGAAAGTTCTGTACTGCTCTTCGACTCTTGTCTTCAGTCTGGCTTGCTATATCAACCCCTGACAGTTTTTCCCATTCTTTTTGATGAGGGGTAAAGACCAACTGAGCCTCTGGAAGGTCAAACTGAGAGGCTGCAAAAAGACTAATAGCTCCTCCATCTAAAATCAAGACCTGCTGGCTAGAGACTTGCTCAAAAATCATTTGCAAGATTGCTTGGCTTTCTCTTGCTTCCTTTAAGCCCGGTCCTACGAGAATCACGCTAGCTTTTTGGAGTTGCTCACAAAGGAGTTGGTGATCGGCTAGATCAAAGCCCATGGCTTCAGGAAGATGGCTATGAAGGGCTGTCAGATTATCAGGATCTGTTGCGACAGTAACCAGCCCCGCACCACTATGAACCGCAGCAAGGGCTGCCATAATAATAGCTCCTCCATAGGGGTAAGTTCCCCCAATCAAGAGCAGGCGACCAAAATCGCCCTTATAAGAATTCTCCTCTCGCTTCACAATAACACGCTGGATCTCTTCTTTCTGAACTGTTCTCATACCTTCCTCATTTCTAGCGAAAAAGGAGAAGCCACGACTCCCCCTCCATCTTTTATTTTCCTCTGAATTCTGCAAAGACTTGCAAGATCTTAGCAGCCACAGCTTGTGGTTGATTTTGTTTGGCTACCAATTGATCATCCGCATAAGGCTGAAGGGCTGGAAAATCACCAATCTGAACTGCATAAAGAGCTTTTTCAAAGAGCTCGATATCATTTTGATCATTGCCAAAAGCTACGAAATTCTCTCCACAGAGTTCTTCTACGGTTGTCGCTTTATGAGTGTCTGCTGGATTGAGATAGATGCATTTTTCATGCGCATGATAGCGGATATGGGCCTTATCTGTCTTTTCGATCCGCTCGATGATCTCATCCACGAGCTCCTCATGGCCACCCATATAGATCACGACCTTAATCGGATCTGTCAGCTCCTCTAATGAACGATACTGGGCTTTCTTGAGGGGATCTACATTAGCAACAAAAGGAATCTTTTCCAAAATCTGTCCGCTATAATCAAAGGTATCATCCACAAAAAATGGTAGATTGTAATGGCGGCAAAAGCCAAGGACTTCCCGATACACATCCTTGTCCAATTGGTCCTCATATACCAATTGCCCCTGACGATAGGCCAATCCACCATTTAAACCAATCACGAGTTGCTGACTCAATGGGTCCCCTAAAAGGCCCAAGCAGTCCCGGTAAGAACGTGCAGAAGCAAAGGCGACTTCATGGCCAAATTCTTCTGCTCTCAATAAGACCTGTTTGATTTCATCATCGATTGTGACACCATCGAATGACAGGGTTCCATCTAAATCAAATACAAACTTCATCTTGTTCACACTTTCATTTTTTTAAGGCACGAACAGCTGCTTCATAGGTCTGCTCCATCAGCATGGTGACGGTCATAGGCCCAACCCCTCCTGGTACCGGAGTAATATGACTGGCCAAAGGTGCAACGGAGTCAAAATCGACATCCCCACACAATTTGCCATTCTCATCGCGATTCATTCCGACGTCAATAACAACGGCGCCTTCTTTCACGAAGTCTGCTGTTACAAATTTCGCACGACCGATCGCAACAACCAAGATATCTGCTCTTCTAGCAATTTTAGGCAGATGATGGGTCCGGGAATGGGTCAAGGTTACCGTCGCATTTTTGGCGAGGAGCAACTGCGCCATTGGTTTTCCAACGATATTGGAACGACCAATCACGACTGCTCGCTTCCCTTCTAGATCAATCCCGTACTCTTTGAACATCTCCATGATCCCAGCGGGAGTTGAAGGCACCATGAGAGGATTTCCAGCCCACAAGCGTCCCATATTCAATGGATGAAAGCCATCCACATCTTTTGTCGGATCAATGGCTAAAAGGACTGCATCCGCATCGATATGCTTAGGCAGTGGCAACTGCACCAAAATCCCATGCCAAAGGGGATCTTGATTGTAGTGTTCGATCACTTCTAATAATTCAGCTTGGCTAATGCTTTCAGGAAGTCGTCTCACTTCACTCCGAAAGCCTGCCGCAATAGCAGAACGCTCTTTATTTCTTACATAGATTTTGCTAGCTGGATTATCTCCTACCACGATGACAACGAGGCCAGGCACAACTCCTGTCTCTTCTTTTAATCGTGCTGTTTTCTCTGCAATCTCACCCTGTAATTTTGTAGCGAGCGCCTTTCCATCAATGAGTGTCGTCATATCAATTCTCTTTCTAGTCAAGTAATGAAAATAGTCCTCTCTATTATAGCAGATTTCAACTCTCAAACCTAACTGTTCCTAATTAGAATTTCTTATAGACGAAAACTATAGCCAGATGGACAAAAAATGAGCTTGAGACCACCCCAAACTCATCCACACAGCTGCTTAGTAAAGCAATTCATAAATTTCCATTGCAATTAAATCAATGCTATCAAATGTATAGGTTTCACGCGCTTCAACATCACGAAGTGTAAAGGTTGAACCTTCTTCTTCATTGTGGTTGTAGGCTACTTCAGCGACAACAACACCGTCACGTTCAAAATTACGTTTCAAGTTTCCACCGTCTTTTGTCATCGTCTCCAAACGGTTGATAATCCGTACTAAATGTGATTCCATTTTATTTCTCCTCTTTACTTTCTACTCTCCTATTTTATCATAAAAGAGAAAGCTCTTCCAATAAAAATTCACATTTTTCCATTGATTTGCTCTCTTCTTCACTCCTTAGCGACATTCCGTAGCAAATTCTTGCAAACTTCTAGAATACTGATATAATGAAACTATAAATCTTTGACTATTTTTGACCTTTCAAAAATAGGCTCGTCTCTTGATGGAAAACCATCAAAAACCTACTGTGAGGTATGTATATGCTTTGTCAAAATTGTAAAATAAATGAATCAACCATCCATTTATATACAAATGTAAATGGACGTCAGCAGCAAGTAGACCTCTGTCAGAATTGCTATAAAATTATGAAAACAGACCCAAATAACAGCTTCTTGAAAGGCATGACCCAACGGAGCCAACTTACTGGAGATCCTTTTGAAGATTTCTTCAATAATCTTGGAAACTTCCAAAGTCCGCAAGAACCTCAAACCCCTCCAACTCAATCCGGAGGCAGTTATGGAGGTGGCGGCTACGGCCAAAACAATAACCGTGGTGGTGGTCAAGACCCTCGTCAAGCACGCCCTCAAAAGCCAAAAGGGCTGTTAGAAGAGTTCGGCATCAATGTCACAGAAATTGCCCGCAAAGGAGATATTGACCCTGTCATTGGCCGTGACGAGGAGATTATCCGTGTCATCGAAATCCTCAACCGTCGAACCAAGAACAATCCGGTTCTGATTGGAGAACCTGGGGTCGGAAAGACTGCCGTTGTGGAAGGCCTGGCTCAAAAAATCGTCGATGGCGACGTTCCACATAAATTGCAAGGAAAAGAAGTCATCCGCTTAGACGTCGTGAGCCTCGTTCAGGGCACAGGCATCCGTGGTCAATTCGAAGAACGCATGCAAAAATTAATGGATGAAATTCGTCAACGCGAAGATGTTATTCTGTTCATCGACGAAATCCATGAAATTGTTGGCGCAGGATCAGCTGGTGAGGGCAATATGGACGCTGGAAATATCCTTAAACCAGCCTTAGCGCGCGGAGAACTCCAATTAGTTGGGGCTACTACCCTCAATGAATACCGTATCATTGAAAAAGATGCGGCCTTGGAACGTCGGATGCAGCCCGTTAAGGTCGATGAACCAACGGTTGAAGAAACCGTCACCATCCTCAAGGGCATCCAGAAAAAATACGAAGACTACCACCACGTCCACTATACAGACGGGGCCATCGAAGCGGCAGCTATTCTGTCAAACCGCTACATCCAAGATCGCTTCCTGCCAGACAAGGCCATTGATTTGTTGGATGAAGCGGGGTCTAAGATGAACCTGACCCTAAACTTTGTGGATCCAAAAGTGATCGACCAGCGCTTGATTGAAGCGGAAAACCTCAAAGCCCAAGCGACGCGCGAAGAAGATTTTGAAAAAGCAGCCTACTTCCGCGACCAAATCGCGAAATACAAGGAAATGCAAGGTCAACATGTCACCGATCAGGAAACCCCTGTCATCAGTGAAAAAACGATTGAACACATCGTTGAACAAAAGACCAATATTCCTGTTGGTGATTTGAAAGAAAAAGAACAGTCTCAATTGATCAATCTGGCTTCTGATTTGAAAGCTCATGTGATTGGTCAAGACGATGCTGTTGATAAAATTGCGAAAGCCATTCGACGCAACCGTGTCGGCCTAGGATCGCCTAACCGTCCGATCGGAAGCTTCCTCTTTGTCGGACCTACCGGTGTCGGAAAGACCGAACTGTCTAAACAATTGGCGATCGAGCTCTTTGGCTCTGCAGACAATATGATCCGCTTTGATATGAGCGAATACATGGAAAAACATAGCGTAGCAAAACTAGTCGGAGCTCCTCCGGGCTATGTTGGCTACGATGAAGCTGGACAACTAACGGAAAAGGTCCGTCGCAATCCTTACTCCCTCGTGTTGTTGGATGAAGTGGAAAAAGCCCATCCAGATGTCATGCACATGTTCTTGCAAGTTTTAGATGATGGCCGTTTGACAGATGGTCAAGGCCGTACCGTTAGCTTCAAAGATACCATTATCATCATGACCTCTAACGCTGGAACTGGCAAAGCTGAGGCCAATGTTGGTTTTGGAGCTGCTCGCGAAGGTAGAACCAACTCTGTACTTGGAGAACTCGGGAACTTCTTTAGCCCTGAATTCATGAACCGTTTTGATGGCATCATTGAATTCCAACCTCTATCAAAAGAAAACCTTCTCCAAATCGTTACCCTCATGCTCGATGAAGTCAATCAACGTCTCGCACAAAATGAGATTCATCTGGATGTGACAGAGAAGGTCAAAGAAAAACTGGTCGATCTGGGATACGATCCAAAAATGGGGGCCCGCCCACTTCGTCGTACCATCCAAGACCATATCGAAGATGCCATTACCGATTATTACCTGGAACATCCAAGTGAGAAACAACTCAAAGCAGTCATGACCAGCAATGGGAATATTAGTATCAAAGCTGTTCACAAGACGGCTGAAAGGAAGTCAGAAGAATAATCAGT
>NZ_KQ969690.1:48274-53356 GCF_001578955.1 Streptococcus parasanguinis | reverse complement strand
CTTTTTTCCCTCCAGATTTTTGCTAAAAAATATGATATAATGATGAAAAAATAAGAAAAGAGAAAACCATGACCATTCCAAGTTTTGGTGAAAAAAAACAAGATGTGACCTACGTCAATCGCTATTGTGTCTACGCTGTTATTCCCAATAAGGACAAGGATCAGATTATCCTCGTTCAAGCCCCTAATGGAGCCTGGTTCTTGCCTGGCGGGGAAATTGAGGCAGGTGAAGATCACTTACAAGCTCTGAAACGGGAACTGATCGAAGAATTAGGCTTTACCGCTGTTTTAGGGCAATACTATGGCCAAGCAGATGAGTATTTCTATTCCAGTCATCGCGACACCTACTACTACAATCCTGCCTATATTTATGAAGTGCTAGACTATACAGAAGCTCAAAAACCACTGGAAGATTTTAACAATCTTGCTTGGTTTCCTGTAGATGAAGCTATTAAAAAACTCAAACGTGGCAGTCACAAATGGGGCATTGAACAGTGGAAAAATACCCACAAAAAATAAAGGAATTCTTTCACAAATAATAAAAAAGTGCTATAATAAATGAAGATAGAGGTTAGGAGGAACTCATATGAAGCTCATTAATACCACAAATAGTCATGCTGCACTGGTCAAAAGCCAACTTGCCAGCACTGATGCCTTGCTTGTCGAGGTTTATTCCGCGGGCAATACCGATGTCGTTTTTACACAGGCCCCAACACACTATGAATTATTGATCAGTAACAAACACCGAGCTATTCGTGAAACTGAAGTAGAAAAAATTCGTGAGTTCTTTTTAAAACGTAAGATTGATCTTCAAATCATTGACCAATCCGCTATTAAAACCCTCTACTCCGATAAACTAATTGAAATTTCCTTTCCAATTACTAAGTAAGGCCAATTTGCCTTACTTTTTTCTTTCCTTAATGCATGAATCTCTACACTATTCTAGCCATTAAAAAAGAAGTTCCTTTATGGAACTTCTTTTAATGGCTTTTATTTAGCTTCAAATCCTTCTGCGACTGCGTCTGCAAAGTTCTCTTCGACGATGCTTGCACAGTGATCACAGATGGTTGCGTGGTAGTGACGTTCAGCCGTTGTTGGATCGATGCGACGGCAACGGTCACAAACTTCACCAGCGGCACGTTCAACTGTGAAGGCTACATCTTCAAAGGTCACTGCACCTTCTGGAGCTGGGCCTTCTGCGATCGTCAACTCAGAAACAATCAAGAGTTGGGCAACATTGCTATCAACAGCTCCAAGAAGTGTTTTCACGACTTCGTTTGGATAAACTGTCAAGTGAGCTTCAAGTGATTTACCAATCACTTTTTCATTCCGTGCTTCTTCCAAGGCCTTTTGCGCTTGACCACGGAAGTCCATGAAGGCTGACCAGGTATCCAAGATTTCTTCTTGGTTGGCAAACGTTTCTGCTTCTGGCAATTCTGACAATTGAATGAAGTCTTCCGCTTCAAACTCAAGATAAGACCAGATTTCTTCAGCAGTGTGAGGAAGAATTGGTGTCAAGAGTTTGGTGATTTTCACAAGGATGTCATAGAAGACCGTTTGCATTTGACGGCGTTCGAGGGATTTAGCTCCTTCGATGTAAACAACATCCTTGGCAAAATCCAGGTAGAAGGCTGACAAGTCAACGTTGATAAAGTTAACAAGCGCCTTGTAGATCGTCAAGAACTCAAAGTTTTCATAAGCATCACGAATGGTCTTGACAAGCTGGTTAAAGCGAATGGTCATGTACTTGTCCACTGAACGAAGCTCGTCATAAGCAACTGCATCCTCAGCTGGATTAAAGTCAGAAGTGTTGGCAATCAAGAAACGAAGAGTATTCCGGATCTTACGGTAAGTCTCAGACACTTGGCTCAAGATATCCATTGAGATACGCACGTCATTGCTTGAATCTACACTAGTTACCCAGAGACGCAAGATTTCGGCACCAAATTGCTTTTCAACATCGCTTGGAGCAATGGTATTTCCAAGAGATTTAGACATCTTCTCACCTTTCCCATCCAAAGCAAAACCTTGAGACAAGATTTGTTTGTATGGTGCGACACCATGGTTCGCCACAGATGTGATAAGAGATGAGTTGAACCAACCACGGTACTGGTCTGAACCTTCAAGGTAAAGATCAGCTGGGTATTTGAGTTCTGGACGATTAACGACAACCCCATTCCATGATGAACCTGAGTCAAACCAGACGTCCATGATATCTGTTTCTTTTGTAAATTCGCCATTTGGTGAACCTGGATGCGTAAATCCTTCTGGCAAGAGGTCTTTCGCTTCACGCTGCCACCAGATGATCGAACCATGTTCTTCAAAGAGTTGCGCTACATGTTCGATGGTTTCAGCCGTCATGATTGGTGTTCCATCTTCTGCATAGAAGATTGGAAGAGGCACACCCCAGGCACGTTGACGAGAGATCACCCAGTCACCACGGTCACGAACCATATTGTAAAGACGCACTTTCCCCCATTCTGAGTGGAATTTCACTTTTTCAATTTCGTCCAAGATATCTTGACGGAATTTTGATACAGAAGCGAACCATTGTGGAACTGCACGCCAGATGATTGGTTTTTTCGTCCGCCAGTCAAATGGGTAGGAGTGAGAGATTTCTTCTTGAGCAAGGAGCAAATCACCAAGTTTTTCGATGACAGTTGGAACAACCTTGTCATAGAACTGACCTGCAAAGTCAGGTCCAGCATTCTCCATCATGATTCCACGTTCGTTAACAGTAACAGCAACTTCGAGGCCATTGGCAATCCCTACATTGTAGTCATCCTCACCAAAACCAGGAGCGGTATGGACGATACCAGTACCTGAATCAAGGGTTACATGCTCACCAAGGATCACCAATTCATCAACTTCAGGATCCCATGGGTGTTCTGTAACGATATGGTTCAATTCTTTCCCTTGGTAAGTCGCAAGAACTTCAGCATTTTCCCAACCAAATTTTTCAGAAAGGCTTGGCAAGAGTTCAGAGGCTACAACGTACTTGCGGTCAGATCCAGCAGGCTTCACTACGACATAATCAAACTCTGCACCTACCGTCAATCCACGAGAAGCTGTAACAGTAAATGGAGTTGTTGTCCAGACAACGATGTAGGTATCTGTATCTAGGACACCCTTACCATCTTTAACTTTGTTAGCATAGTAAAGAGACGTTGATACCAAATCATGGTATTCAATCTCTGCTTCAGCAAGAGCTGATTCAGAAGACCAAGACCAGTAAACTGGCTTAGCCCCACGGTAGATATAACCTTTATTGGCCATTTCGCCAAAGACGCGGATTTGCGCCGCTTCATAGTCAGGCGTTAAGGTCACATAAGGATGGTCCCAATCACCTGAAACACCCAAGCGTTTGAAGTCTTCGCGTTGTTTATCTACTTGAGAAAGAGCGTATTCACGGCAGAGTTTCAAATACTCAACCAAGTCCATTTCTTTGCGTTTCACACCTTGTTTAGCCAATACTTGCTCAATTGGCAAACCATGGGTATCCCAACCTGGGATATAAGGGGCGTAAAATCCTGACATAGACTTGGAACGAACGATGATATCTTTTGAGATCTTGTTCATGGCATGTCCCACGTGAATATTTCCGTTGGCATACGGAGGGCCATCATGAAGTGTAAAATGCGGTTTCCCTTCATTCAACTCTTGACGGCGTTGATACAATTTTGCATCTTCCCATTCTTTTTGCCAAACAGGTTCTTTCGTTGGAAGCCCAGCCCGCATTGGAAAAGCTGTTTTTCCAAGATTCAATGTTTCTTTGAGTTTCATTGTGTCTCCTTATTGATTTAAAAGCTATAAAAAAACACGAGCATCCTAAAAAGGACGATTGCTCGTGGTACCACCTTTGTTCGAGAAGTCGCAAGCGACCTTCTCCTCTCATCCCGTAACGAGGGAAACGTCCGTTCTTACTCAAGGGTTCAGAACGAATACTGTAAAAGGATCATCCATTAGGAGGGAGTGCAGACCTTCCACCATCATCTGCTCGCTAGACCTATCATTAATGGACCTGTTTTTACAAAATTATAAAATATTGACAGATTCACGATTCGTTTCGTCTTCTGGTTGAACCGGTTCCTCAACAACCGCCTCATTTTCATGACGAGCGTGCTCTGCTTCTTCTAAAGCGGATTGAACTTTTTCATTCAAACCTTCAAACGCTTGTGTTGCACCCAATTCTAAATTAGCTGCTTCGATGCGTTTTTGCAATTCTTCGATTTCAGCTGGAGAGAATTGACGAGTCAAATCGATATTCTCATTTTCTGGATGATGGTGCACTGATTCACCCAAAGCTTTTTCAACAATTTCACGGAAAGCTTCATCACTTGTCTGAATATACATAGCAGTTGGACGAAGAATTTCATCCCATTCAGGCGTATCGATAATGCTCAATTGGCTTTCGATTGTTGATTTCAAACGTTGATGGAAGACACGTGTCTTGTTTTTCAATTCTTCCGTTTCAACTGCAACTTTCTTGGCATTATCCGTTGCGTGACGAAGAATTTCATTTGCTTTTTGTTTAGCCTCATCAACTAAATGTTGTGCATCTTGCTCTGCTTGACGAACAATGTTTTCTGAGCGCTCATTAGCAGCTTGTTTCACACGTTCAGCAGTATCTTGTGCAATCAAAACTGACTGACTCAATGAATCTTTCATTTCATCAAAATAGTTTAAGCGTTCTTCAAGGGCATGAATTTTTGTTTCTTGATCATGATTCAAACGAACAAGATCCTCATAATCACGTACAACGATATCAAGGAATTCTTCTACTTCGTTCGCATCATACCCTCTAAATTTAACGCCAAAAGTTTTATCTTTAATTTCTAAAGCAGTAAGAGCCATAACTCCTCCTCATTTTTTACTTAAGAGTACTTCAACAGTTAATTTATATTTTCCACTCTTTGAAATACCATTTTCAGAAACAATTTTAAGACGCCCAAAGCGTCGGACACTGACTAAATCATTCAGACCTACAGCATAGCTAACATTGGAAGTTGTCGCATAGTTAACTTTCACCAAACCAGAACTAATCAACTGACTAGCCTGTGAACGCGAAAGCTTGAAGGTCCCA
>NZ_KQ969690.1:47103-48254 GCF_001578955.1 Streptococcus parasanguinis | reverse complement strand
TGACTAGCCTGTGAACGCGAAAGCTTGAAGGTCCCAGCAATCACCTTATCTAGCCGAAAACTCGACACGAGAATATCTCGTTGCTGGCTTTCTTCCCCTACAATCATTTGTTCTGATAGAGGAACTTCCCTAAGCCTAACAGGTACCCGAGAAATTTTCTGGATGTGATCCATAAAATAGTGAACAAAACGCTGTTCAACAAATACTTGGATCTTTCCTTCACTCGTCAGAATATCCCCAAAGGACTTGCGCTCCACTCCTAATTGGTGAACAATGGTCCCCAGTACCTGAGAATGACTCAAGTGATGAAATTTTGAAGCATAGACCATTTCCAATAAGGCCAGATCAAAGTCATTTGGATCCAATTGATAATAATCCGGAGCCACAATGACCTTGGCATACTCCATTTTCTGCTCATCACTAGAAGCAAAGACCTGTAACTGATAGCTAGCGGCAACATTTCGTAAAATAGTGACCTGATGAGGGTTTAAAAAACCCGTCACCTCAACAGAATAGCGTTCCATCACTCTTTCAGACAATTCAATACAACGATCAATGAATTCGTGATCTTCACGATTGAAATGTTGGTAAATCTCTTTCTGTCCCATCGTATACTAACCAATCAATTGTAGAAATAGTTGCCCCAACAACTGGTTTAATACATTCAAAACCAGCAACGCTACAAGAACCGTAAAATCCAAGCCTCCAAGCTGCAAGGGTAGCTTTCTAAAAAGGCTCAAAAATGGTTCAACTAGGCGGTGAACCATTTGTCCAAGAGTACTTTGAGGTGCCCCAGGGAACCAAGAAAGTAAGGCATAGATGACAAGAATAATGGAATAGATTTGAATGATATTGGATAGATATTGAAAGATAATCATCTTAACGATTACGTTTCATATCATAGTCAAATTCTGTCACTTCCACATCATTTGGAAGGCGGATATCTTCAATGTTAACGACTACATTAATTGGAGTCAACAAGTACATCGTACTTGCAACACGACGAAGATTTCCTGCTAAAACATAACGAGCCCCATCCAAATAATCTAGACAACGACGTGCTTGTACTTCTGTCATATATTGGAAGTCAATCAAGATACTCTCATTAGATAGTAATAGATCAACAATTTCAGTCGCTTCCTCGTATTTAC
>NZ_KQ969690.1:31331-46913 GCF_001578955.1 Streptococcus parasanguinis | reverse complement strand
AGTAGTCAATAAAGTTGTTAAATTTATCTTTTAATGACATAGTTCTTTCCTATTTAAAAAATGATGTCCCAATTCTTACATAAGTCGCTCCGTTCGCAATGGCTACTTCAAAGTCACGACTCATACCCATACTTAGTTCTGAAAAAGGCATATTTTTTAATTGTTTCTTTTCTAGTTGTTTCTGAAGTTGGTGAGTTTTTGAAAAAATATCCTGCAACTCTTCTTGACTAGCCTCAAAAGGAGCCATCGTCATTAAACCAACAATTTCAATTTTGTCCAGCTGTGCAATTTGCGCTAAAACATCATCCAGTTCATCGGGTGCAAATCCATGCTTACTTTCTTCACCAGAAATGTTCACTTGGAGGAAACACTTGATCGGGTGTTCTGCTCGTTTTTGAATTTCTTGAGCCAGCTTCACCGAATCCAAGGCATGAAAGTAATCGACGAAATTGATTACATCTTTTACTTTCCTCCGTTGGAGACTCCCAATCAAGTGCCAAGTAAGCTCATACTCTTTTAGAGCTTGATACTTTTCTAGGAATTTATCGACACGATTTTCACCGATATGCTGAATCCCTGTTTTCACCAGTGCTTCTGTTGTGGCAACATCCACATACTTGGTGACAGCTATCACATTGACTTGATCTTGACGGTTAGCTTTGTTTCTTGCAGTTTCTACTTGTTGCCGAACAAGATCAGCATTCTCTACCAGATTCATGATTAACGATTCCGGAAGAATGGTGGTGTTTCCAATTCATCATCATCTGAAGATGAATCTACGTAACGATCAACTTGATGAGTTGATGTTGGTTCAGTTTGGCGAACGATATTCTCACGACGGATATCCCAATCACCAAAAGCTGAGCCACGGTTTGGTTCTACCGCTGGACGACTTGGAGTTGCTGGCAATTCAACATCTTGTTTCAAATCAAATTCACGGTCAAATGGTGCAGCTTGTGGGCGTTGTTCCCGTGGTCCTGTTTTATAAGGACGTTGTGAGGAAGCAATTCCGCTGACGCGTTCTACCTTGTCTTGACGGACACCAGTTGCAACAACCGTCACGCGGATTTCATCTTTAAGGGTTTCATCGATAGATGTACCCAACCAGATGTTCACTCCGTGACCTGCAGCTTGGTTCACAATTTCTGAAGCTTCTTCAGCTTCGATCAAAGTCATATCCAAACCACCTGTTACGTTGACGATCACGTCTTCTGCACCATCGATTGTGGTTTCAAGAAGTGGAGAGTAAATTGCTTTACGAGCCGCTTCGATAACGCGTTCTTCACCGCTACCAACACCAATACCCATGAGGGCATTCCCTTTGTTTTCCATAACGGTCTTCACGTCTGCAAAGTCAAGGTTGATCAATCCAGGACTTGTGATCAAGTCAGTGATCCCTTGAACACCTTGACGAAGAACATTGTCTGCTTCACTCAAAGCTTCAAGAAGTGGAGTCTTCTTGTCCACAATTTCAAGTAAGTTGTTATTAGAAATAATCAACAATGTATCAACATGTTCGCGAAGTTCGTTAATCCCTTCAATAGCGAAGTTACCACGTTTTGAACCTTCAAACCCGAATGGACGAGTGACAACCGCTACTGTCAAAGCTCCTACAGCTTTGGCAATACGAGCGATGACTGGTGCAGCACCTGTACCAGATCCTCCCCCCATCCCTGCAGTAATGAAGACCATATCTGCACCTTGCAAAGCCTCTGTTAACACTTCTTCGCTTTCTTCAGCCGCCTTACGACCAACTTCAGGTTGACCTCCAGCACCCAATCCACGAGTCAATTTTGGACCCAATTGGATAACTGTTTCAGCTTTTGCACTTGAAAGTGCTTGAACATCTGTATTAGCTGCGATGAATTCTACACCGGCAACGCCTTCGTCAATCATACGATTGATGGCGTTACCGCCACCGCCACCGACACCGATTACTTTAATTACTGCACCTTGTGCCGCTGCTGTGTCAAATGAAAATGTCATAAATACTTACACTCCTTAATCAAACATATTACCGATTAAATTTTTCATTCGGTCTGTGAATGTAGCTTTTTGTTCTTGATTGCTATCACTATTCGCTGCAGGAATTTCTGGTGCAGCTACTGGAGATTCGATCTTTTCAGCATTGTAAGCTGGTACTACCGGTTGTGCTGGAATAGCAGGTTGCGGTTGTGCTTGAGGTTGAGCTGGTCGATCAAATTGAATTGGTTGCTGGCGAAGACGTTGGTCTCCATGCACAGCAGCCTGAGCAAGAATGTCCACATCTGTCAAATTGCCTGCATATTCAGACAAACTAATCACGTGGGCAAAGGCTGGATTGCGAATTCCAATTTGATTTGGAACAAATAATTTTACATTTACACCAAAGACTTCTTGAGCCAATTCTTCAACACCAGGAAGGATCGCACCTCCACCGATAATCACAATACCTCCAGGAAGATCCAATAAATGTCTTCTCTCGAGGTCTTGTTTGATTTGCTCAAAAATGTGTTTGATACGTGCCGAAATGATTTCAGCTAAGTACTTTTCTGTAACTTCAACTGGCTCTACTTCACCAATGACTTCTACATGGAATACTTCGTTTCCAGCAGATGGAACATAGGCTTCACCGTAGTTGAACTTCAAGCCTTCCGCCAATTTTTGAGAAGTCTTCAATACCTTAGAAATATCTTTGGTAACGTAATCGCCACCTTCTTGATAAATATTTGTAAATTGAAGTTCTTGGCTACGAACAGATGCTACTGTTGTTTGTCCACCACCCAGATCAATCACTGTTGCTCCGAATTCACGTTCGCCTTCGTTCAAGACTGTTTTGATCATAGCAAGTGGTGAAATAATGATGTTTTCAACTTGTAAGCCTGCACGTTCAACTGTTTTACGCAAATTGTGCAAAATGGTACGTGGCCCTGTATAAAGAAGTCCACGCATTTCAAGTCGGATTCCCATCATTCCACGTGGATCGCGAATCCCTTGGAAACCATCTACTGTGAATTCTTCAGGAATGAAGGTGATTACTTCACGATCCGGTGTCATACTTTTTGTGAGTGCAGATTTGACAACATTTTCAACATCTGCATCTGTGATTTCTTTCGAATCGCTTGTGACTGGAATCATTCCTTGAGTTGCTTCGATTTGTAGTAAGTTTGCAGGCAACCCAACATTGACTAGATTGATTGAAATCCCTGCTTTTTCTTCAGCTTGGCTGATTGCATTTTTTATTGCAGTTGAAGCAGCTTCGATATCTACTATAATTCCATCTTTGACGCCAGCACTTTTTGCATTGCTGACTCCAATTACATTCATTTCTCCGTTGACATGTTCTGCCACCAATACTTTTATTGAACTAGTACCGATATCTAAACCTGTAAAAAAGCCGTCTCTAGCCATTACACCAGTCCTCTCTCTTTATTTGTTTTCACTTTACATCTATTTATAGCCCTTTTGGTTAGAACTATCCAAACTTCATTATATCACAAAGAAGCATATAATGGACATTTTTTCTTTAATTATTTGAGATAATTTATGGGCTTTAGTCATTTCCTGAAGGATTCCGTTCCTCTGTATTTGACTCTTGCGTTGATTCCTCAGAATGTTCCCCTTGGTTTTCGGAAGCTTCAACTTTCTCCTTTTCGGCCTTCTCTTTCGCATCCGCGATTGATTGTTCGCTATAGCTGAAAATTCCTGCTTCCATATCAATAGTTGAAGCATCATCCAATTGTTTACTGATAGCCTTGTAGTAAGAAAGTTTTCGGTTAATTTGCGAAATGGGAACCAAGATTTTATTTTCATTTTTCATGGTAATAGTCACCAGATCCTTCGTTACCTTACTAGGTGTCAAATCAACAGAAACAATACCATTGGTGATTGAAGAGGAAATGGACGACATTTCTTTTACAAATTGTCTAATCAATTCCCGATCTGAAAACTTCAAACTAATATAAGAAGACGGTAATTCAGACGTTGGAGTGACTATTTCAACCACCTCACCATTTTCTAATACTGGGTAGTGATCTTCTCCCGTAACATAATAAGCAACCACTTTATGTTCTGTCACATTGACCTTAAAGGTCACTGGAAAGTGATAATTCATATGTATTTCTTTGATCCACGGGCTAGCTGCTTTCATATTCTGTTCATAAATCGACTTATGAATAAAGGTCGTCAGAGTATAATCTTCTTCTTTGATCTGGCTTTTTTTATACAATTGTTGCTGGTCAACCACTTTGTTTCCAGAAAATTCAATCACTTTTTGTGTAGATAAAGAACTTAAGAAATAAAGAGAAAGAAGTGCAACCAACGAGCTAATCACTAAAACAGGAAGGGCACGATAGATATGACGTTTTTCCACTGCCGGTTCCTTCTTCGATTTTTTCGTCTTCAAGCGTTCAAAAAATGAAGGCTTTTTCACTTGCTTCTCTAAATGATCTAGCTCCTCTATAGCTGGATCGTACTTTTCTCCATCTGAACTTTCCCCATCCGTTTCTGGATCCTCTTCGACTTCAGATTTATTTTCCTCTTCAGACTCTTTTATTTCGTCAGTTTCTTCCTCTGAGACAGAAGCTATTTCTTTTTCTGAAAGATCTTCGTTTTCTTTTGCTTCTTCTCTTTCAGTTTCCACAGCTTTAGACTCTTCCGTTTTTTCTAGGGCTTTTTTTTCTAAATATTCTTTATTTCTTTTTTGCCAGGCTGACAATTCTGTAATTTTGTCATCCGTTGGTGTTTTTTTATTGTCGTCCGTCATCTTTTCCCTTACTGATATCTTTTTGAAGCAGGCCATAAAAATCGGCTAGTGAAAGGAGTTCCGTCGATTTTTCCATTGCTTGGTGGTAGACTTGGCTTTGCTTCAACATTTCTTGAATGGTTTCATTAAAGTTTTCGAGCGTCAATTGATCTTCCTGCAATTGCTCTGCATAACCTTTATCCACAAAATACTGGGCATTTTCAATCTGATCGCCACGGCTGGCTTCTTTTCCTAGCGGTACAATCAGGTGGAGTTTATTCATGGCCAAGAGTTCAAACAAGGTATTGGCCCCACCTCTAGTCACCACTAAATCGGCCTTCTGGAGCATGGGCAAATACTGATCGGTTACATAATCTACTCGATACAAGCCACCCTCAGCCTGATTCAATGTTGAATCGCCTGTCAAATTGATGATATTGTATTGTTGCAAGAGCTCTGCTTGATGCTCTGTCACAAATTCATTAAAGACACGCGCACCTGCTGATCCTCCGACAAATAAAAGGGTCGGCAACTCTTTTCGAAATCCTTTTGTTTTTTCTTCTAAAACTTCTGAAGTTGGAGAAACAGGATCTGTGACCTTGGTCACCGCACCGATATGTGCACTCTTTGTCAAACCATGAGCTTGCTCGAAGGTCGTGTACATCTTGGTAGCAAATTTATAAGCAATTTTATTGGCCAATCCCATAGAAAGATCAGACTCATGGATATAGACAGGTACACGAGTGAGACGGGCTGCGATCACCGGTGGCACCGAGACAAATCCACCTTTTGAAAAGAGAACTTGCGGACGCACACGAAGTAGGATTGCTATGGATTGAAGCGTTCCCCAAGCTACCTTGAAAACATCCATCATATTTTGGAAAGAGAAATAGCGACGCAATTTCCCCGTTGCAATCGAATGGAAGCGCACGTCTAAGCCAGACTTTTTGATCTCTTGGTATTCGATTCCTTTTTTGTCCCCAATATAATGGACTTCCCATCCATCTTCGATAAATTTTGGAATCAAGAGGAGATTAAGGGTCACATGTCCCACGGTTCCCCCACCAGTAAACATTATTTTTTTCATCTTATTTCAACCCTTTTACAGTAGCAAGGAATTCATCCCCACGCACTTCAAAATTCGGATACATATCCCAGCTAGCATTGGCAGGACTTAGTAGCACAACATCGCCAGGTCTAGCCAAGTCGAAGGCTTTCTTTGTAGCATCTGCTACATCTGCCGCATCGACATAAGGGACGCCTGCTTTATCGGCTGCGCGTTTCACTCGTGGAGCTGATTCCCCTAGAATCACCATCTCCTTTAGACCTGTAATATGAGGTACCAATTCATCGAATTCATTGCCACGATCGAGCCCTCCTGCAATCAAGATCACCTTGCTGTTATCAAAACCAGAAAGAGCTTTTTGTGTTGCTAAAATATTGGTCGATTTGCTATCATTGTAGAATTTGACACCTTGAATTTCGTCCACATATTGAAGGCGGTGTTTCACACCCCCAAAGGCTGACAAGGTTTCTTTAATGACCTCATTCTCCACACCCCGGACTTTTGCAACAGCTATCGTTGCCAAGGCATTTTCTACATTGTGGCTTCCTGGAACCCCCAGTTCATCTGCTCGCATAACAACTTCTCCCTTAAACTTGAGAAGTCCATCTTCCAAATAAGCACCGTCCACCTTTTCGATTGTAGAAAATGGAAGGACCCTTGCCTTGGTTTTTGTAGCGAGTTCCTTAGCCAAGCCTTGATTGAAGTTCAATACAATGACATCTTTTTCTGTCATATTCTTTTGAAGATTCCATTTAGCAGCTACATAATTTTCAAAAGAACCATGATAATCGATATGGGTTGGCATGAGGTTGGTAATCACTGCAATCTCTGGATGGAAGGCTTCAATTCCCATCAATTGGAAAGAAGATAATTCCATGACCAGAACTTCCTTTTCTGTCGCTGTTTGTGCGACTTGACTGGCTGGAAAACCAATATTCCCAGACAATAGGCCACCTTGACCAGCAGCCGTCAAGACTTCCCCGATCATGGTTGTTGTCGTCGTTTTTCCGTTTGATCCTGTAATCCCAATAATTGGCGCATCCGAAATCAGATAAGCCAATTCCACTTCAGTGAGGACTGGAATGCCTTTTTCAAGCGCTTTTTCGACCATCGGATTCGTATAAGGGATTCCTGGATTTTTGACCATGACCGCAAAGTCTTCATCCAACAACTCCAGAGGGTGGCCTCCTGTCACAACTTTAATCCCTTCTTCCAGTAAACTTTGTGCTGCTGGATTTTCTTCAAAAGGTTTGCCATCATTGACGGTCACAATCGCTCCTAAGCGCTCCAACAAACGGGCAGCTGACTCGCCTGACTTGGCCAAACCTAATACAAGAACCTTTTTATTTTCAAATTGTTTCACAAATTTCATGATTTCTTCGCTCCATTTTTATCACTCTCTATTTTACCTTTTTTTAGCAAAATTAAAAAGCCCAAAGGGCTTTAAAAATCACGTCATCGTTTATTTTTCTGTTTGGTTGTCATTTTTGAAATATCCACTAAAGCTAGATAACCAATAGAGGCTAGAAAAGCGCCAACAAAAAATTCAGATGGTAATTGAAAAATTTGAAAAATAGCAAGGCAAGTGAGAACGATAATCGAGACGATCAAAATAACCAATACCACACTATCTAACGTGCCACGGATGCTTTTTGGTGTCATAAAAAGATAAAAAAGGAGAATCAAAATCCCTAAGATAAAATAGACCATTTTGTTTCTCCTTTCTTTCAGTATTATTCAGCAGCTGCTGATTTTTTCTTTTTATTTGCTTTTTCGCGTTCTGCTTTGTTCAAGATTTGTTTACGCAAACGGATGGATTCAGGTGTTACTTCCATGTACTCATCGTCGTTCAAGAACTCAAGAGATTCTTCCAAGGTCAAGATACGAGGAGTCTTGATGACCGCTGTTTGGTCCTTGGTAGCTGAACGAACGTTGGTCATTTGTTTTGCTTTCGTAATGTTTACGGTCAAGTCGTTCTCACGAGAGTTTTCCCCGATGATCATTCCTTCGTAAACTTCTGTACCTGGATTGACAAAGATCGTACCACGTTCCTCGATAGACATGATGGAGTAAGTCGTTGCTTTTCCGTTATCGATTGAAACAAGAGCACCACGGTGGCGTCCACCGATTTCTCCTGGAATCACTGGTAAGTATTGATCAAAGGTGTGGTTCATAATTCCGTAACCACGTGTCATTGACAAGAACTCTGTTGAGTATCCAATCAAACCACGCGCTGGAACAAGGAAGACCAAGCGAGTTTGACCGTTACCAGTTGAGATCATATCCAACATTTCACCTTTACGTTCAGAAAGGCTTTGAATAACAGATCCTTGATATTCTTCTGGTGTGTCGATTTGCACGCGCTCAAATGGTTCACATTTGACTCCATCAATTTCCTTGATGATAACTTCTGGACGAGATACTTGCAATTCATATCCTTCACGACGCATGGTTTCGATCAAGATAGACAAGTGCAATTCCCCACGTCCTGAAACTGTCCATTTATCAGGTGAGTCAGTCGGGTCAACACGAAGAGAGACATCTGTTTGCAATTCTGCTTGCAAGCGTTCTTCGACTTTACGAGAAGTTACCCATTTTCCTTCGCGACCAGCAAATGGTGAGTTGTTAACCAAGAAGGTCATTTGAAGTGTTGGTTCATCGATGTGAAGGATTGGAAGAGCTTCAACTGCATCTGTCGGTGTGATCGTTTCTCCAACGAAGATATCTTCCATACCAGAGATAGCGATCAAGTCACCCGCTTTAGCTTCTTGAATCTCACGACGCTCCAAACCAAAGAAACCAAAGAGTTTGGTAACACGGAAGTTCTTAGTCGTTCCATCCAATTTAGAAAGAGTTACTTGGTCCCCAACTTTTACAGTACCACGGAAGACACGTCCGATACCGATACGTCCAACGAAGTCGTTGTAATCAAGCAGGGATACTTGGAATTGAAGGGGCTCATCTGAGTTATCAACTGGAGCTGGGATGTGATCAATGATGGTATCAAAGATCGGTGCCATTGTGTGCTCTTGATCAGCTGGATCATCTGAAAGTGAAGATGTTCCGTTGATCGCTGATGCATAAACAACCGGGAATTCCAATTGGTCATCATCCGCACCTAATTCGATGAACAGTTCAAGAACTTCATCTACAACTTCTTCTGGACGAGCAGATGGTTTATCGATTTTGTTGACTACAACGATCGGAACAAGATCTTGTTCCAAGGCTTTTTTCAATACGAAACGCGTCTGAGGCATTGTTCCTTCGTAGGCATCTACGACCAATACAACCCCATCCACCATTTTCATGATTCGTTCCACTTCTCCACCGAAGTCCGCGTGTCCTGGTGTGTCCATGATATTGATTCGAGTTCCGTTATAAGCAACGGCTGTATTTTTAGCAAGAATGGTAATCCCACGTTCTTTTTCAAGGTCGTTTGAGTCCATTGCACGTTCTTGCAATTCTTTACGTTCATCCAAGGTGTGCGATTGTTTCAACAATTCGTCTACCAAGGTTGTTTTACCATGGTCAACGTGGGCAATGATCGCAACGTTACGAATATCTTCTCTTAATTTTGTCATGATTTCCTCTATAAAATTATAAATAATATTTCTAACTGAACAATTATACCACAGTCCTATCTAAAAAACACAGTTCAGCTAGTTGTAAACGTTTTCATCTTCATTTCTTTTCTCCGACTCGATTTCCTTTTCTTTTCATGATACACTGATGATAAGAATTTCAGAAAAAGAGGCTCCCATGAGATTAGATCAATTGATGGCAGACCATCAGTACGCTCGCAAAGACATCAAACAACTTCTAGCCCGAAGGCAAATCTTGGTCGATCACCTACCAGCTCAAAAGCTATCCCAAAACATCGACCCTGGACTCCAACAGATTCAAATAGGGGAACGAATCATTCAAGAACCGCGTCACCACTACTACATGCTCCATAAACCAATCGGGGCCGTGACCGCCAAAAGAGACGCCCACCATCCAACGGTGATCGATCTAGTGGATCCTCAGCAAGAGTACCCAGATCTCTATCCGCTTGGTCGCCTCGATCGCGATACGAGTGGTTTGCTCCTCATCACAGATAATGGTCCCTTAGGCTTTCAACTGCTCCATCCTCAATACCATGTGGAGAAGGTCTATGAGGTAGAAGTCAATGGTCCGCTCTATGCAGCCCACATCGAGCAATTTCTGAATGGGATTTCATTCACAGACGGCCCTGTCTGCAAGCCGGCCTCCTTGACCATTCTAGAAAGCCACCCCAGCTACAGCAAGGCCCAGGTCCGGATCTCAGAAGGAAAATACCACCAAGTGAAAAAGATGTTTTTGGCCGTTGGAGTCAAAGTACTGACCTTAAAACGCTTGTCTTTTGGTCCCTTCACCTTGGATCCTCAGTTAGCCCCTGGCGAAAGCCGACCTTTGAATGAGGTAGAGCTCACTTGGGTCAAAGATTTCCTTGAAAAAACGAGATAAAAAAGCTCTAACCACACATTTGGTGCAGTTAGAGCTCTTTTTATTAAGCATCTTTTTTTACTTTCCCATTCCAAGAATCAAGACCATAAGACAAGACATAAATGTCTGTATAACCTTTTTTCTTGAGAAAGAGAGCCGCATTGGTTACTCGAGAACTACGGCTATTCTCATAGAGCAAAATTGGTTTGTCTTTGCGCAAGGCTGCAAGACTCAATTTCAACTGAGTTGAAGGAATGTTGCGTGCTCCTAAAATATGCTTGGCATGAAACTCAGCCGGCTCTCGCAAGTCAATCAACTGCCCTTTACGAATCAGCTCTTCAAAAGTAGCATTGTCCACAAATTTAGCAGCTTTACGGATGCGGAAATAATTAAACGCCATCCATCCAAACGCTCCTAAAATAACCAACCAAACAATGATATTTCCCATCACTCTACCTCACTCTTTTTCAAAAATTCTAATTCTTGCTTGTGTTCTCTTCTTAAAACGGTATCGGCTTCTAAATAATCGAGCCGCTCCATCAGGCCTGCATCATAAAGACGTTGAAGCTCAATTTTCATCAATTCGATGTCATAGAGGCGCTTCCCTACGTAAATGATGATTCCAAAACGTTTTAAAAATTGTTGAACATCATACAGGTTTTTCATGTTCATTATTGTATCAAATTTAGAAAGGCTTTACAAGATTTTCAAGCAAATGATGAAATTTTCCGATTGCTTTACGAATAAATAAGTATGATCAACTTTTATTTTTTTACCATCGGTACTTGCATCGCCTCTTTTTTGGGACTAGTTGTCGATCGTTTTCCAAACCAATCCATTCTCGCTCCTCGCAGTCATTGTGATCAATGCCAGCACGTCCTTGGAGTTTGGGATCTCATCCCCATTATCTCGCAACTACTCCATCGTTTTCGCTGTCGCTATTGTCATCAGACCTACCCATTTTGGTACTGCCTTTTTGAGGTCTGGAGTGGCCTGCTCTTTTTAGCCTACGCCAATGGTTTCTTTTCTCTGCCTCAACTTCTAACACTACTGGGAGCTGCCGTTTTAGCCATCTATGACCTTCGCTTTATGGAATACCCTTTATTCATCTGGTGCTGTCTCCATGCCCTGGTCCTCTTTTTATCCGGTAGTAATCTCCTCATGCTGATCTTCTTACTCCTTGCAATCGGAGCTCACTTTTTCTTTATCGGAATGGGAGCAGGAGATTTTCTCTTACTAGCTACCTTTTCGCTGACCTTTTCTTCTACCCAGATCCTCATTCTCATTCAGATCGCATCCATCTTAGGCATTCTCGTCTTTGCTCTCAAAAAAGAAAGAGACCGGATTCCCTTTGTTCCCTGTCTCTTTCTCAGTTATCACGCTTTACTGCTTTATACGATGTTTTGCAGATAAATTCTTTTTATTTTGCAGCCTTCGCTTCTAGATAATCGGCGATGGCAGCCACATCCTTGTCCCCACGTCCGGAAACATTGATGATGATGATCTTGTCTTTATCCAATTGCGGAGCACGTTTGACTGCTTCTGCAATCGCGTGTGAGCTTTCAATAGCTGGGAGGATCCCTTCTGTCTTACTGAGAAGAAGAAGAGCTTCTACTGCTTCATCATCTGTTGCTGCTACGTATTCGACACGACCAGAATCTTTAAAGAAAGCATGCTCTGGACCAACCCCTGGGTAGTCCAAACCAGCAGAGATCGAGTACACTGGCGCTACTTTTCCATCTTCGCCAAAGACTGCATAGGTCTTCATACCATCAACCACTCCGATAGTCCCTTTGGTCATAGTCGCTGCGTGCTGATCGGTATCCAAGCCATGACCAGCTGCTTCTACCCCAATCAAGCCGACTTCCTCTTCTGCGACATATTCAGAAAAGGCACCGATGGCATTAGAGCCACCACCGACACAGGCAATCACATAATCCGGCAAACGACCTTCTTTTTCCAAGATTTGACGTTTAGATTCTTCACTGATCACCTTTTGGAATTCATGCACAATGGTTGGGTAAGGGTGAGGGCCAACAGCAGAACCCAAAACGTAAAAGGCATCCAGATCCGCCATCCATGCTCCAAACGCAGCATCAACGGCGTCTTTCAAGGTCTTAGTCCCGGTTTCAACCGCATGAACGGTTGCCCCCATCATTTCCATGCGGAAGACATTCAAGCGTTGGCGTTCCACGTCTTCTGCCCCCATGTAGACATCACAGGCCATACCGAACTTAGCTGCCGCAGCTGCTGTAGCCACACCGTGTTGACCTGCTCCTGTTTCAGCAATCACGCGAGTTTTGCCCATGCGCTTAGCCAAGAGGATTTGCCCCAAGACGTTATTTAATTTATGCGAACCTAGATGATTCAAGTCTTCGCGCTTCAAATAAATTTTTGCCCCACCTAAATGATCTGTCAAACTTTCCGCAAAGTAGAGTGGTGTTTCGCGTCCAGAATAATCTTTCAAATAATGTTTGTATTCTGCGATAAATTCTGGATCATTTTTATACTGTTCAAAGGTTTCCTCTAATTGATTGAGCAAGTTTTGAATGGGTTCTGGTACGAAAGATCCACCAAATTGTCCGAAATAGCCTTTTGTTTCTGTCATGATTGTGTCCTCTTTTCTCTATCTTCAATCTTGTTTATGATCTTTTTCTCTCGCGGGCCCTTTGAGCTGCAGTCTCACTGGGTTCCTATGAGATACAAAAAACCTCACACAGAAAAATCTGTGTGAGGACGATTCGATACCGCGGTGCCACCTCAATTGTAGGAAGCTATTTTTTCTCCTACATCTCTGACCTGTCTAACAACAGGGTGCACGATAAGGTGTGCTCACCGAATTTTTATTGTTTCAAATTCATTATCATAAACGCATCAGCCCATTTCAAGATTCACCACTGCTTGTTCGCAATCACCACAAGCTCTCTGGAAGTGAGAAAAATCTCTACTTTTCTGATGTCTTGAAGCTATTATAGCTCCCGCTTCTGATTTTGTCAACAAAAATTTTAAAAAGTGGTTAAAATGTTCGGATTTTACATTTCACCATTTTTTGCTAGCAATCGTGCTCTGCAATACTGAAAGCCTAGATAAGCCAGATAAGCCCCTAAGGTATTGGTCCACAAATCATCTAGCTCAAAGACACGATTGGCATCAAACAAGAGATCTAACAGAACTTGGCTGCATTCAATCCACAAGCTCATCGCAAAGCCGAAGCACAAGACCCGTTTGCGGCTCCTCAACCAGGGCCATAGCCAGAGAAGTTGAAAGACCAGCGGGCTTAACAAAAAGATATTGGCTATATTTTGGAGAATGACCTTAATGAGTTGGAGGACACTGGTGATCTGACCAAGATTCATCACCGAATTAAGAGGAACCAGCAGGACGACGATACGACCGAAATGTTGAATACCCGGTGTTTCCATACCTGGCTCTGGCTGTTGGGGCAAAAAACACATCAGACACAAGAGGATAAAATAGAAGAAGCTGCCACTCCGTAACAGCCTTCTTCCTCTTTTTGTTAGTTCTGTATGATCGATCAGCCCTTGTTTAAGGTTGCGCATGTTCAACAATCGCTTTCTCCCGATCCCGTTTCATGGTATTTGAACGCAATTGGCCACAGGCAGCATCAATATCTGTACCGTGCTCTTGACGCACTACACAGTTAACACCTTGTTTTTTCAAGGTATCATAGAAGGCCATGACCCGTTCTTTTGGACTCCGGCTATATTGGTCATGCTCACTGACAGGATTGTAAGGAATCAAGTTAACATAAGACAATTTCTTGATATTCTTGAGCAATTCTGCCAACTCTAAGGCTTGCTCGACCCCATCATTGACTTCATTGAGCATGATGTACTCAAAGGTCACCCGACGGTTCGTAGTCTCAATATAGTATTCAATCGCCGCAAACAATTTTTCAATTGGAAAGGCCCGGTTGATCTTCATGATGCTAGAGCGCAAGTCATTGTTTGGTGCATGAAGAGACACTGCCAAATTGACCTGCACACCTTCATTTGCAAAGTCACGAATTTTATGAGCCAAACCAGAAGTAGACACGGTAATATGACGAGCACCAATCGCTAATCCCTTGTCATCGTTGACCGTCCGGATAAATTTCAAGACATTGTTATAGTTGTCAAATGGTTCTCCGATTCCCATGACAACGATATGGCTGACCCGTTCATCTTGGCCACGCTCGTCAAAGTATTTTTGGACCAACATGATTTGAGACACGATTTCCCCATTGTTCAAATCGCGTTGTTTTTTGATCAAACCAGAAGCACAGAAGGTACAACCGATATTGCATCCTACCTGAGTCGTTACACAGACAGATAAACCGTAGTGCTGACGCATCAAGACGGTTTCAATCAACATGCCGTCTGGTAATTCAAAAAGATACTTGACCGTTCCATCTGCTGACTCTTGCACGATTCGTTGCTTGAGTGGGTTGACGACGAATTGATCATTTAACTTTGCAATCAAGTCCTTAGAAAGGTTGGTCATTTCTTCGAAGGACTGGACGCGTTTGCGATAGAGCCATTCCCAGATTTGTGCTGCACGGAATTTCTTTTCGCCGTTTTCTTCCGCCCAATCAATCATATCTTGGCGTGTTAAACTATAAATGGATGGTTTCATTCTTTCTTACTCCTCTTTTTGTCGAATCACAAAATGACGTTTGTTGTCTGTTTTCGTTGTCTTTTTGGTCTCAGCAGACGGTCTTGTTTTTTTCGAGTTTTTCGCTGGTTGTCCCTTGTCGCGTTCTCGTTTTTGGAAACGATCTTTTTGTTTGCGATTGCGCGAACGCTTCTTAGGCTCTCTTTCTTCTGATTGAGCTTTTTTGACCGGTGATTTCTTATCAAAGGAAGCACGATGAGGTTCCTTATTTTCAAGGACAAAATAAGCACAACCATAGCTACAATATTCTAACAAATAATCGTCTAAGCGACTTAATTTATCCATCGTTGCAACATCGCGCTCTTCCTTATAGAAGCCACGCAAGCGCAACTGCTCATTGCTCCAATCACCAACAATGTAATCAAACTTGGTTAAAATCTCAGAAAATCGCTGACCAAAAACAGTCGCATCAAAAGCTTCCTTCTCATTTTTCAACAGCTCAAAGGAGAGGTTTTCTGAACGGATTTGGTCTCCTACCTGATGAAAGACAGGTCCAGGAAATTTATTGTAATTATATAATTCAGGGTCAATCTCTTTTCGCATAGTGTTCCTTCATCAAAATCTATTTACTGTAACACTTTATTTTATCATAAATTTGATGACTTGCGTCAGATTTGACTAGAAAAGAGTTGAAATTCCTTTGAGAGCAAAAAGA
>NZ_KQ969690.1:27609-31094 GCF_001578955.1 Streptococcus parasanguinis | reverse complement strand
TAATTGAGAGGCTAGAACTTTTGTCCCAGCCTCTATGAATATTCATTGCCGGATGCAAGTGGCAAAAAAAGAGTAATTTTGGTATAGCTATTTGCCTTAGAATCAATCTCCATATGATAGGCTTCGCCAAATTGAAGATGCAATCGTTGGTCCACATTTTTCAAGCCAACACCTCCTAAACGAAGAAGGGTTTGGGCTGTTGATCCTGATCGGTCAAACCCTCGTCCATTGTCAAAAATCGATACGCAGGCGTAGTCTCCACTGACTTCAGTTGTCACTCGAATGAGACCTGGCCGATCGATCTCTTTAATGCCATGGTAAATCGCATTTTCCACTAAGGGCTGAAGCACTAATTTCGGAAGCTGATAGTCGCCCAACCGTTCATCTTCTAGAATTTCATAGTTGAGCTTTTCACCATAACGTTGTTTTTGAATGAAAAGATACTGGCGGACATGGTCGATTTCATCTCTCAGTAGGATTTGTTCCTGGCCTTGGTTAAGAGCCAGTCGAAAATATTGAGCCAGAGACTTAGTGATGTCGACCACGCGCCGACTATCATTAAACTCCGCCATCCAGACAATCGTATCCAAGGTATTGTAGAGGAAATGCGGATTAATCTGAGCCGAAAGTGCCCGCAACTCGTACCGCCGTGCGTTCTGCTCCTCTTCCTTAACCTGTTGCATGAGGTTATCGATTTGGTCCAACATGGCATTAAACGCTTGAGCGAGGGCCACCAATTCTGGAGATCCTTTGGCTGCAGCCCTCACGTGAGCATCTCCTGCTCCAATCCTCAAAATGATAGTCTGAAGGTCTTGTAAGGGTTTGATCCACAAACGCAGAACAAAGCCGATCCCTATCAAACACATGATCAAAGCTAGTAATCCTAGACCAATGAAAGAGTACAGGAGTTGCGACTGCAGCATCTGAAGTCCTTCAAGTGAAGCCACTCCAATCAAGGTCCAATCGCTATCTGGAATCGGAACCTGATAGATAAAATTCTGTCCTCCTTTAGCATAGCCATCTGTCACAGCAATATAGGGCTGCATGGCCTGCATTTCTTGGCTGGAGGAATAGACCGCCTTTTTAGGATGGTAGACAAACTCATGCTTTTGATTAATGATAAAACTAAAGCCTTGTCTCCCTAGTTGAAGGTGATCCAAGTAAGCCTGAAGGCTATCGTAGCCAATATCCAAGCGTACTACTCCGAGATTTTGGCCAGTCTGATCGACCACTTCTTGGGTAATAGAAACCACCCATTTTTCTTTTTCCGAAGTCAAAGATTCCTTTCGAGCTGGCGTCAAAACTGGCATGGCTCTTTCTTTAATCGCCTCTTGATACCAACTTTCATTCATCATATCTGAAGAAGTCTGCATGCTGATTTTGGAATCTGTCGCTACCAGACGTCCATCCTTGGTCACCAAGACCGCTGAGACCAAGTCCGGATCCGTTTCAATCATCGTTCGCATCAGGTGTTGAACCGTTTCTTGATCCGCACTCCTATCTTGGGCAAATTGTCGAACAGCCTGTTCCTGGCTAAGCACCGTCGTCGTCTGCTTTAATTTTTTTAGATAGGAAGTGATAAACTGACTGCTTTGATCGATACTATTTCTTGTCGTCCGCTCTGTTTGCTGGCGGATCGTCCCTGAACTCGTTTGATAATAGAGACCACCAATAAGACCAAAAAGTAGGAGAATGAAGAGAAAAAAGTAGAGGACCAGCTGAATCAGCAAGGGATATCGTTTCATTCATGCTCTCCTTTTTTGTACTGCCTTGGTGTCACCCCAACAACCTGCTTAAAGCGTTGAGAAAAATAGTTCATATCTTCAAAACCAACCTGATCGGCGATCTCATAAATTTTTAAATCTGTCGTGAGAAGCAAGAGTTGAGCCTTCTTCATTCGCTCTTGAATGAGGTAGTCTTGGAAGGGGAGTCCCAATTTTTTCTTGATCAATACACTTAGATACGAGGCACTGAAACCAAGTTGATAGGCCAGATCCTTTAGAGTTAACTGAGAGTCTGCTAAACGAGCATGAATGGCTTCTTCCAAGTCTGTCGAATAACCCTGACTGACCAAATCTTCGACTTGCGCTTTCTTACGCTCTTGATCAAGTTTTCCTTTCACCTTTGCTAACATCTCTTCAATATCATCTTTTGAAAAAGGCTTCAGCAAATAATCATCTGCACCTAACTTGATGGCTTTCCTTGCAAACTCAAAGTCATCATAACCTGTCAAAAAAATGATATGGCAAGACGGAGATTGTTCTTTGACGAGATGAGCCAGATCCAAGCCATTCATTTGTGGCATATTGATATCGGTTAGAAGGATATCGGCTGGTTGCTCTTGAAACTTCTCCCAAGCCTCACGCCCATTTTTAGCCTGGTTGATGACGGTCATTCCAAACTGTTCATAATCCACTAAGGAAGTCAGACCCTGCCGGATAAGCTCTTCATCTTCCACAATCATGATCGCATACATGTCTTTCACCTACTTGTCTTTGCTATACTTATTATAGCAAATTATGGTTCCAAATGTCTCAGACGTAGTCCAATAAATAACCGTAGCCCTTTTCTTTCATTTCTGCTTTGGGAATGAAGGTAATAGACAAACTATTGATGCAATAGCGAAGGCCGCCTTTTTCCTTGGGACCATCGGTAAAAACATGGCCCAGATGAGAATTTCCTACACGGCTCCGAACTTCTGTCCGAGTCATATTGAAACTCTTATCCTCCTTATAGATGGCCACATCAGGACTAATAGGTCGACTGAAACTCGGCCAACCACAACCAGAATCAAATTTATCCTTAGAGGAAAAGAGCGGCTCACCAGTCACGACATCTACATAAATACCGGCATCAAACTGATCCCAGTAACGATTGGAGAAGGCCCGTTCGGTATCATTTTTTTTGTGTCACCGCATACTCTTCAGGAGATAACTTCTTTTTGATCTCCTCATCGCTTGGCTTAGAATAGCGACTAGCATCTATAACAGGATAAGAAGCCTGATTGACATCGATATGGCAGTACCCATTCGGATGTTTCTTTAGATAATCCTGGTGGTAGTCCTCAGCCTTGATGAAATTGGTCAGTGGCTCTTTTTCCACTGCTAACGGTTTGTCGTATTTTTTTGCTTCTTCTTCAAAGACTTGGTTAATGGTTGGAAGGTCTTCTTGGGAGACATAATAGACACCTGTTCGGTATTGTGTTCCTTGATCATTTCCTTGACGATTCTTCGACGTTGGGTCGATAATCCGGAAATAATGCAGGAGCAATTCTTTCAGAGATACCTTCTTGACATTGTAGGTGATGTGAACTGTTTCAGCATGGCCTGTTTGAGGGACCAATTCATACTTGGTCGTTTCTCCCTTTCCATTGGCATAGCCTGATACGGCATCAATCACACCTGGAACACGGGAGAAATATTCCTCTACGCCCCAGAAGCAACCACCAGCCAAATAAATTTCACGATGATCCTTTGGATCAACCG
>NZ_KQ969690.1:23764-27417 GCF_001578955.1 Streptococcus parasanguinis | reverse complement strand
AATTTGAGGTAAACTTTCTTCCCTTTGTAATCGGATAAGCGGTAGGTCTTGCCATCCACTCCTTGCAGGCTAAAATCCTTCACTTTCTTGCCAGATGGTTGCCTAGCCCCAGCTTTGGCTGTTTGTTGGTTCATGTTCTTATTGGAAGTAGCCATTCCTTGACTCGAACAAGCCCCTAAAAGTCCAGCGCATACGAATCCTGCAGCTACTAAAGCTAATTTCTTCATCATTATTACCTCTTTAAACAAGGAGAAAGTCATCCTCAGATGACCTCTCCCATCTTTCATTCCTTGTCTGATTTCATATCAGATGATTCACTCTTTTCATTTTTCATTTCTGAATCGCTAGATTTCATCTCATCTTTTTTCATATCGTCCTTCATTTCAGAACTGCTGTCAGACATCATAGATGAATCTTTCATGTCTTCTTTTTTCATTTTATCATCGGACATGGATGAATCCTTCATGTCATCCTTCTTCATATCGTCCTTCTTCATATCGTCCTTCTTCATCATACTACTATCGTCCGTTTTTTTCATATCTGAATCTGATTTCTGTCCAGAACAAGCTGCTAAAGTGACGATGCTAAGTGTAGCAATAGAAAGTGCAAGAATTTTTTTCATGATTTTTCTCCTTTAATCATTCAAGATTAGTGAAACAAAGATGCGAGGCTATTAAGATTTCCTAGCATCAGCAAGATGCCCATCAAGACGATGAGGGCACCACCAATTTTTTTCAAGGTTCCCATATGGGGCTTGAGTTTAGCAAAATGTTGTAGAACCCAGCTAGAAGCTAGAGCCAAGACTAAGAAGGGGAGCGCCAATCCTAATGTATAGACCAGCATCAGGAGAGCGCCTTGCAAAGCACCATCTCCTCCAGAAGCGGCAATGGCTAGAACAGAACTCAGAACTGGTCCGACACAAGGGGTCCAACCAAAACTGAAGGTGACCCCTATCAGAAAAGCATTGAAGAATTCATTGCGCTCCCGATTCTTATTGAGTTGGATGGTCTTTTGCTTTTGGAGTTGTCTCAGATTGATCACTTCCATTTGGTGAATCCCTAATAGGATCACAATCCCTCCTAGCAGATAGCGAAACCATGGAGCATAAAGCACCTGGCCAAGGGCCCCTGCACCGTATCCTAGAATCAGGAAAACAGTTGATAGACCTGCGATAAAACAAAGAGTCTTCACCAAGCCGTACCAAGAAATATCTCTTCCAAAAATCCGAACAGTTTTCACACGTTCAGAATCCAATAGAATCCCTACATAGACTGGCATCAGTGGTAAAATACATGGGGAGAAAAAGGATAGAACTCCCGCTAAGAATACTGAAATGGAAAACAAACTGGTTTGAATCATTTCACTACCTCCCTTTCTTTCTGATACCAGTATAAAGAAAAAATCCCTCTAAAAATAGAGAGATTGATAAGCAAAAACTTGAATTTGATTAGAAGGTGAATCTTCCTATCTGCCAACTCTATCTCGTACTTTCAAGTACGAGACTGATCTAACAAGATACTTCTACTTCTTTTTCAAATAATCAATAGCGTCTTGAAGGGTTTTGACGGGGACAATTTTCATATTCGAATGAATTTGTTTCGCGGCTTCTTTAGCTGTTTCATAGTTTGATTTGGCCTTAGGATTAGCCTTCTTTTCTTCTTTGGAAACAGGGTTATTAGGGGCAAAGAAAATTTCTGCTCCTTCTTTATCGGCTGCGACGACTTTCTTGTCAATCCCACCGATATCGCCAACCGTTCCATCTTGGTTAATGGTTCCTGTCCCTGCAATATGGCGTCCCTGACGAAGATCTGGATCAGCCACTTGAGTGTAGATGGCTAGGCTAAACATCATACCGGCACTTGGTCCACCAATCCCTTGGGTCGCAAACTGGACAGGAACATCTCCTTTGGCTTCAGTCCGGTCGATCAGGCTAATCCCGATTCCGTTTTTCCCGTTAGACAATTTGATGATCTTTCCGTCTGCGGTCTTGGTTTGTCCATCCTCAATATAGGTCACTGAAACAGGGTCGCCAATTTTTTGAGAACCGACATAGTCAATCAATTCTTTGGAACTCTTAAAGGTCTTGCCATTCACACCGGTGACGGTATCCGCAATGTTCAAGATTCCCTTAAAGGTCGAGTCATCTGCTACCTGCATGACATAAACACCTAGAAAGTCCATCTGGGTTTCTTTTCCAGCTGTCTTTAACCCTTGGTAGATGGCCATATTTTGCGAGGTTTCCATATAGAATTGGTTAATCCGCGTAAATTCTTGGCTCGAACTACCACCTGTCATATCCTTGGCAGAGTAGATATCTGTAAAAGGTGTCGCCCAAGCATAGATCAAATCAGCCGGGGTCGCTTCTTTCACTGCCACGGTTACAAAGTCATAGGATCCTGACTTGGTATCCGCTTTTCCATCGACTGTCATGACCGATCGAATGTCTTCTGCCGTTCCTGGCATCTCAATATAATAGGGAAGACGAATCACAAAGGCAGCTAGCAAGAGGAACAAGAAAAGAACGCCTGCAATCGGCCATCGGTATTCTTTCAATCGTCCTTTTTTCTTTTTTGTAGGCAAGCTTGGTTTATTCGCTTGTGTCATCTTTGATTTCCTCCATTACACTATTTGGTACATAAGGTGAGATATCCTGCTGAAAAGCCAGCAACTCTCGAATACGTGTTGAACTAATGGCCTGGTAAGGAGGCTGGGCATAGAGATAAACCGTCTCCAATTCAGGTGCCAACTGGTGATTAAAATAATCCATATTGGCTTCGTATACCAGATCCTGTGCATTGCGCAAACCCCGGATCAAGGTGATGACCCCAAGATTGCGCGCCACTGTCACAGCCAACTCTTGAGTTGAC
Source organism: Streptococcus parasanguinis (assembly GCF_001578955.1). Lineage (GTDB taxonomy): Bacteria > Bacillota > Bacilli > Lactobacillales > Streptococcaceae > Streptococcus > Streptococcus parasanguinis_U. The sequence goes on along the minus strand of NZ_KQ969690.1, from coordinate 24,550 downwards.
GTCACAATTTCAACATTTTCCAAATGAGCCAAGGCCCCTTCCACCATGCGCACGCGCTGCTCAATAGAAAAGAGTCCGACTTTTTCCGGATTATAAAAAATTCCGACATAGACACGGTCAAACAAGCGACTAGCTCGCTCGATCAATTGCACATGCCCAATGGTAATCGGATCAAACGATCCTGTAAACAATCCACTTCTATCTGACATATACTGTTACCTTACTAATTCCATAGATTTTTTCTTTCCAGATTCCCACTTGTCCGATTTCCTCAGGAAGTTCTACGTGTTTATCGGTTTCGCACACAATCATGATCTCCTCTGACAAGAGATGGCGCTCGCACAAGGTTTCGATATCGCGAACAATCTCTTCCTTGGCATAAGGAGGATCCAAGAACACCAAATCAAAGGTACCCGTTAGGAGACCCAAGGCCTGCTTGGCCTCCATTTTTAGCAGTTGAAACCGTTCCTTTTCCTTGGTCATGGCAATATTGGCTGCTACAATCTCCTGCGCTCTACGATCTCTTTCTACTAGAACGGCCTCTGACATGCCTCGAGAAACGGCTTCGATAGAGAGCCCACCGCTTCCTGCATAGAGATCCAGCACTCTTCCACCATCAAAGTAAGGACCAATCATATTTAACATGGCCCCTCTGACCTTATCAGAAGTCGGCCTGGTTGTTTTTCCTTCAAGTGTTTTGAGGGGACGTCCCCCATAGGTTCCAGATACTATTTTCATAGGGACCATTATACCAAAAAAAATCAGAAAATTGCGATTTGATATGGT
>NZ_KQ969690.1:18121-23667 GCF_001578955.1 Streptococcus parasanguinis | reverse complement strand
AAATCGAATTCTATCGAATTACCGATTTCTGTCCCACTCTCTTTCTTTCCTTATAGGATATTTTCATATTCATCGCGGACAGATTGAGGCCAGACACTGGTTTGGACTTCACCGATATGTTTCTTACGAAGCAAGAACATAGCCAAACGAGATTGTCCGATCCCTCCACCAATTGTAAGTGGGAAAAGACCATTTAACAAGGCCTTGTGCCACTCTAATTGGAGACGATCCTCGTCCCCTGTAATCGCAACTTGGCGGCGAAGCGTATCTTCATCGACACGGATCCCCATTGAAGACAATTCAAAGGCTGAACCTAGAACGTCATTCCAGACGAGAATATCGCCATTCAAGCCCTTATAGCCATTTTCAGACTCTGTTGTCCAGTCATCGTAGTCAGGTGCACGTCCATCGTGTGGTTTGCCATCTGCAAGCTCTCCACCAATCCCAATCAAGAAAACGGCTCCGAATTCTTTGGCAATGGCATTTTCACGCTCTTTTGGAGTTAAATCTGGATAGCGTTCCACCAACTCTTCAGTGTGAATGAAGGTAATTTGTTTTGGAAGAACTGACTCAATGTCATAGCGCGCTTCTACTGCTAGTTCTGTCAAACGAATCGCCTTGTAGATCTTTTCAACCGTTTCTTTAAGGTAGGCGATGTTGCGTTGACCATTTGGGATGACCTTTTCCCAGTCCCATTGGTCTACATAAACAGAGTGGATAGCGTCTAGCGAATCTTCATCTGGACGAAGGGCCTTCATATGGACAAAGAGACCTTCTCCTTCGCCAAAACCAAAACGTGCCAAGGTATGGCGTTTCCATTTTGCAAGTGAATGCACGACTTCATAAGTCTCATCAGGAATTTGAAGGACCTTTACAGATACCGGATGTTCAATCCCAGAAAGGTTATCCTGCATACCGTCTCCGACCTTGCTCAAAATTGGCCCTTGGACTTCAATGATGTCCAATTTATCTTTTAAATATTGTGTGAAAGTCGTTTTAACAAACGAAATTTCTTTTTGTTGGTGGATAAAACTTTTTTTCATATAGTTCCTCATTTATAGACATTTTAGAAATGATTATACTCTTTTTTCAATCAAAATCAAGTCTTTTCATTCGTTTTCAACTGAATTTTTCTCTTGCAAAAAGGATTCATTTTTGATAAACTATACGTAACTTTTGAAACGTTACATAGGAGGAGCGACATGTTTGATGCAAAAAAACTAAAAGAAAGACGCCTGGAAAAAGGCTTAACCCAAGCAGATGTCTACGAGGATCTCAAGATTTCTCGCAAGACTTACTCCAGTTGGGAGAATGGCTTAGCGGAGCCGCACGAAAAAAATCTCAGGAGGTTGGCCAAGCGCCTCTCCGTTAAAGAGGACTACTTTATTAACAAAGAGTCTGCACTCTACACCTACCCTTTATTAACCCCACCTCATCAAAAGAAAGTCGACCAGTTGGCCAGCCAGTTATTGGAACAGCAGCAAAAAGTTGTTTCCTTGACAGCTTATAAGGTTCTGTCGATTGAGTTGGCAGCCGGTTTGGGACATACCTTTTATGACAACGAAACGGACTATGAAACTGTCTATTTTGACCAAGAGATCCAGCACGATTTCGCTTCTTGGGTATCCGGAGATTCGATGGAACCTCTCTATCCCAACGGCTCTGTTGCCCTCATGAAGCAGACTGGCTTTGACTATGATGGGGCTGTCTATGCCCTCATCTGGAATGGAAAAACCTACATCAAGAAAGTCTATCGGGAAGCGGAGGGCTTGCGCTTAGAATCCATCAACCCTGACTACGATGATTTATTTGCTCCCTATGAAGACGAGCCCAAAATCGTCGGCATTGTGGTCGGGCATTTTCTTCCACTCGAGGTTTAAATATGCTATTTGATTATTCACGTGAGCCTCATTCTGATATTGCTTTTGTGGATATGAAAAGTTTTTATGCCAGTTGTGAATGTGTCCATCTGGGGCTCAATCCCTTGACGACTTCTCTTTGCGTCATGAGTCGGAGCGACAATTCAGCTGGCCTAATTTTGGCGAGCTCTCCCGTTTTCAAACAAATCTTTGGCAAGAAAAATGTCAGCCGTAGCTACGACCTACCTTTTGACCTCAAAACCAGGAAATTTAATAGCTATGTCGCTAAAAAGCAAGGATTGCCAACAGATCCAGCCTTTATTGCATTCATTGAATCCTGGGCCAAGAGAACCCTGATTGTGCCTCCACGGATGAATGCCTATATTCAGGTCAATATGGAGATTCAAAAAGTCTTTCAGGAATTTGCGGCACCAGATGATATTTTTCCTTACTCGATTGACGAAGGCTTTATCGATCTGACCTCTTCCTTAAATTATTTTATTCCAGATCCCTCCCTCTCTCGAAAGGAAAAACTGGATCTCCTTTCTGCCAGAATCCAAAAAAGGATCTGGCAGGAAACTGGAATCTACTCTACCATCGGCCTCAGCAACGCCAATCCCCTTCTTGCCAAGCTAGCCTTGGACAATGAAGCCAAGCATTGCCGAAATATGCGCTCCAATTGGTCTTATGAAGATGTAGAAAGTAAGGTCTGGAAACTGCCCCAGCTCACTGATTTTTGGGGCATTGGACGTCGCACTGAAAAACGATTGCAAAAGATCGGGATCACGTCGATTGCTGAACTGGCTCAGGCTCACCCAGATCTCTTAAAGAAAGAATTCGGAGTCATGGGTCTGCAACTTTGGTTCCATGCTCATGGTATTGATGAAAGCAATGTCCACAAGCCTTATCGTCCGAAATCACGAGGCATTGGTAACTCTCAAATCTTGCCCTATGACTACCATCTACAAGCCGACATTGAACTGGTATTTCGGGAGATGGCTGAACAGGTGGCTATTCGCTTGCGACGGAAAAAAAAGAAGACCCAGCTGGTCTCTATTCATGCCTCCTACTCCAAAATCGAGGGACTTCCGTCCATTCACTGCCAGCAAAAGATTGAGCCCACCCAATCCACTAAGGTTTTATCCGATACGGTTCTGCGGCTCTTTCGCTCCAAGTACGAAGGTGGAGCCATTCGGCAGATTGGTGTTTTTTATGGAGAACTTGTCGAGGAGTCTCTTCAACTCTTTTCTCTCTTCGATGACCCAGTAGCCCTGGAAAAAGAGGAGAAACTTCAGCAGACCATCGACCGCATTCGGGACCAATTTGGCTTCACCTCTCTTCAGAAAGGCTCCTCACTACTAGAAAACTCACGCGCCATTGCACGCAGTAAACTAACAGGCGGACATTCCGCAGGAGGCTTAGATGGATTAACATGATCGACCGTTCTTATCTCCCTTATCAATCCGCCCGCGAATTTCAAGATCGTGGCATGGCCAAATGGGCTGGCTTCTTTTTATCCGAGCACACAACCGCCCTGCATACAAAAGAAATTGACCGCAGTCAGCTCACAATTCTTCCACTTGCTGAACAGATCCAGCTCCTGGAGCAGGCCTTTCAACAACAAACAACGATCTCGATCACAACTCTAGAGGGGAATCAATTTGCAACCTACACAGGTTCGATTCACACCTTATCTGCTTCTGAGCTTCTTCTCAAAAGCGATGGCCACTACCACCGTCTCCTCGTAGACTCTATCATTTTTATTGAATCTGAGGAAACACCCTATGAAACCTATTCAGACTAAACACGAATTACAATTTGATTATTTTTCGGAGAATTACCACCAATTTGAGATGGACTTTTACAAGTGGGCCGCTACTTCTACGCCGCTCGTCTTTTTAGAAGACGATATTCTCCACTCTATGGCAGCAGGCCAGCGAAACTACTTTCGTCTTCACCATACCAAAAGTCGGGATCATCGAGACCATTATTTCTATTTTAAGGTTTCCACACTCTCCCAATCACCCCTGACCCGTATTTACGCTTATACAGGCCATCACTTACAAAAGATAGATCCTCATCAGACAGAGAAAAAGGATAGCTTGATCTAAGAAGCTATCCTTTTTCTTGATTTATGGGATTCACTACAGTTCTTATGAGTGATTAGAATCCATCTACGTTTGTGTAGATTTTTTGTACGTCCTCGTCGTCTTCGAGAACGCTGTAAAGTTTTTCAAAGGTTTCCAAATCTTCACCTGACAACTCAACTTCTGATTGAGGAATCATTTCCAATTCTGTTACTTGGAATTCTTCGACACCTGATTCACGCAAAGCAACGATCGCTTTGTGAAGATCAGTTGGTGCTGTGTAGACGGTGATCGTTCCTTCTTCTGCTTCGACATCATCTACATCAACATCTGCTTCAAGCAAAAGCTCAAAGATGGCATCGGCATCATCACCAGCAAAGACGATAACACCCTTGTTGTCAAAGAGGTAAGATACAGAACCTGAAGCTCCCATGTTACCACCGTTTTTACCAAAGGCAGCACGGACATTGGCAGCTGTACGGTTGACGTTTGACGTCAAGGTATCAACGATCAACATCGAACCATTTGGCCCAAACCCTTCGTAACGTCCTTCTGTAAAGGTTTCGTCTGTATTTCCTTTTGCCTTATCGATCGCTTTATCAATAACGTGTTTTGGCACTTGCGCTTGTTTCGCACGGTCAATAACGAATCTCAAAGCAGTATTTAGTTCTGGATCTGGTTCACCCTTTTTAGCAGCTACATAGATCTCCACACCAAATTTGGCATACACTTTTGAGTTGGCACCATCTTTGGCAGTTTTCTTGGCAACAATATTGGCCCATTTACGTCCCATGAGGATTCTCCTTAAATTTTTTCAAATTATTTTCAATCTTTAACATTATATCACAAATCGTCGAAGTTAGACTAGATTTTTCTATTTTTAGAAAGGGGATTTTATAGGAATTTTCTTCGAGTTGGGAATTTTAAATAGCTATCCTAACTATCAAAAAGCTCCTCTTTTAAAGACTTAATAATGATCTTTAAAAGAGAGGAAAGCGACACCTGACTCATCTAGCATATAAATCAGGCGATTCTCTGCATCAATCCGTCTTGACCATGCTCCTTGAAAGTCATATTTCAAGGGCTCAGGCTTACCAATCCCTGCAAATGGGTCCCTTTGGATCTCTTTGATAAGGGTATTGATTCGCTTCAGTGTTTTTTTGTCCTGACTTTGCCAGTAACAATAATCCTTCCAGGCATCTTCTGTAAACTTGAGTAACATCCGTTACCCCTCAATCTCATGGAGTTGAACCTGACCAGCTCGGACTTCTGCCATGCCCCGCAAGACCTTATCTGACAATTCCTTGTTCTGAGCTAGTCTCAGGGTTTCTTGTAGGCTGTCCCACTCGCTCTTAGAGATGACCACAATATCTTCGTCTGGATTCTTATTCACGACTGTCAAAGGCTCAAACTCATCATTCACCTTCTTCATATAATCCTTCAAATGATTGCGGAATGTTGAATAAACGACTGCTTCCATGACCATACCTCATTCTACCTCTTTTCTATTATTATACATGAAAAAGAAAAACTTGTCAGGAACTTGTACAAGTTTTCCCTTCTCCAATTAATTATTCGTAAAAAATTTCTAAATTTGGTA
>NZ_KQ969690.1:15544-17951 GCF_001578955.1 Streptococcus parasanguinis | reverse complement strand
CGGAGGTGGGACGACGAAATCGAATTCTAACGAATTACCGATTTCTGTCCCACTCTCAAACACTGTTTCCGTACATCATAAACTTCTTGCCTTACGTGAATGTGGACAGAGAAAATTTACGTCAGACTGTTGATTCTTCCCCCCTCACTGGCACCCGACCCCAGATCTGCTCTGGCAATTGGGGATGGCCTAGTTGATACACCTGATCGGCTTGCTGGGTCAAACTGTCCCAAGGTTCCTTACCGATTCGGGTCACCAAGTCCACTTGACCTTTTAGTGATTTGAGGTGAGCTTGTCCCTTTGCGGAAAATCCTAAGACATGAATGGCATCGGGAAGAGATTGATCCATCGCCCCTACCAAGATGTAGGTCAAGATGCGGCGCACACGCGCCTTGGTATAGCGCTTGGTTGCGACTTTCTCCACCAGGTCTTCCACAGAACTAGCACTTCGAACCGCATCCTTTATCCGATTGGCCAGTTCCTCATTGACCTGAAAAATCTGTGTCAAATCCGGACGGGTTAGGATTTGATAACGGAGCAGTTGGTCATAATTCTCCCAAGATACCTGTGGAGCCGACTGAAAGAGTTGGCTATTGGGCATGAATCTAGCAACAAAGTCCTGATCTTCCTTGTGTAGGCGTAGACTAGTCGCAGAAGCATAGGCCACCTCTTTTTCTTCTGAATGGTAGCCCGCACCCTGGCGCTGGACGGGCTTAAGCACAATCCCCTTCCCAGCACAAGCCTTGGCATAAGCCAGCCCTAGAATATGATTGGGAGTATCCCCTGTGAACTCCACTCCAGCAAAGGTTTCCCACATTTTTTGCGTTTTCTGTGGATAGGATAAATCGCCTGAAAGACTTCGCAGGAAAGCTTCCATTTCCGCTTCTTTCTCCGAATAAACAGTCGCAATCGCTTGGTAATCCAAGACCTCTTCTGTCCCAAAAGTCAATTGGTCGATTCCTAGACGGGATAAGATTTCTACCGCTCCCTTGGCAAAATGATCAGCCGACTGAACAGCCACGAGAAAGGGGAGCTCGACCACCAGGTCCGCTCCATTTTCCAAAGCCATCTGCGCCCGTGTCCACTTATCTACAATGGCAGGCTCGCCACGTTGAACAAAATTCCCAGACATGGCCACAATCTTCAGCCCTTCTGCCTGTTTGAGCAGGTACTTGTGACCATTGTGAAAGGGATTAAATTCTGCAATAATACCTGTAACTATCATGATGTCCTACTTCTGCGCTACGAAGAACCAACGTTTGCTGGTCTTTGTTGGCTCCTTATCTTCAAAGTCTGCGAACAATTTGAAAGATTTAAAGCCAGCCTGCTCCAATAAGATGTCATAGGTTAAAACTTCATAGGTACGCTCCTCATGAACTTCATCGTGCCGACTAAAGCTGCCATCCTCTTCTTGGACAAAGAAGGTCAGCTCATGGACGATCGAGTGAGGGGCCACATCCTCATAGGTATCCCAGAGCATGGCAAAGTCTTCTGCGTTTTCGTGGTAAGAATAGCCTGGAAACACCTCATCCGTCTGGTAGGTTGAGTGGACATCAAAGATAAAAACCCCATCTTCATTAAGGGCATTGTAGACTTCTTTGAAGACATCCCCTACTTCTACCTCGTCCTGCATATAACAGATAGAATCGGAATAGCAGGTTACAAAGTCATAAGTGCCTGCTTGTGACAGGTCCAGCATATTGCCCTCGATAAAATCAATCTTTTGCTTGGCTGAAGCAGCTCTTTTTTCAGCAATTTTCAGCATGTCAGCACTCAGGTCTAATCCTGTCACATCAAACCCAGCTTGGGAAAAGCGAACAGATTGAATCCCTGTCCCACAAGCCAATTCCAGTAATTTTTTCCGATCCTTGCTTTTAGGGAGATGGCGGAGAGAAAAATCCGTCCACAAATCATACAGACTGTCATCCATGACCGCATCATAGACCGCCGCAAACGTTTCATAAGTCGCCATATTCATGATACCAAGTCCGCCCGTAATCCGATAGAAAATTAGGGGAGTGAGACAGAACGAGTTTTCAAAAAAATTCGTTCGTTGTCTCACCCCCGCAAGGCTGATTAGGTACTCTTCCGAGCTTAAAAAGCGAATGAAGAGTCCAATCAGCTACTGCGTCAAACAATAAATTTTAAAGTTAACAATTTGACATAGCCCTATCTATTTTCCGAGGATTACAGGACGGGTTCAAATCCTTTCTAAGATACAAAGAGCGTTAAAAGCATAGAGAAAATAGGAAACTTTCTGGCGTATCGTCAGATACAAAGGAAGTTTATCTTTTTCTCAAAGCTTTTAGCTCGTGTTCAGTTAGAAACCTAACCAAACACAAGGCCCCATCCTTTCTTTCCGTAGAATTTTCAATTTAACCAACAAAACTCAGTTGCTACCAACTGA
>NZ_KQ969690.1:0-15263 GCF_001578955.1 Streptococcus parasanguinis | reverse complement strand
CGACAGCACTTGCTTCGTGCCATAGCTTTTCTAGGTTATAGTGGGCACGCATTTCTTCTGAGAAGACATGGACCACCACACTACCTAAGTCAAGAAGGACCCAACCTCCAGCTGAATCACCTTCGACGTGGCTGGCATTGCCACCAGCTTCAACGACCTTCTCGCGAATATTTTCAGCGATAGCCTCCAATTGGCGGCTGTTCATAGAACTTGCGATGACAAAGTAGTCTGTCACGCTGGTCAAGCTTTGAACATCCAAAGCCACAATGTCTTCCGCACGCTTTTCATCTGCTGCTTTGACAACTAGTTCAAGTAGTTCTTTTTCTTTCATGTAATCCTCTTTCCTTAAAAAATTGATTGGTAATCTAAGACATCCGCAAAACGTTCTGCCCAAATATTTTCATAAAATTCATTAAGCGTTTCTGCCGGAATATCCTCTCCATCAAAGGTTGTGACAGCCCCTTCTGGAATAACCAACTTATAACCGTATTCAAACCCCACTTTGACGGATGTATCGACACAATATTCTGTCTGCATACCACACAGGACCAGTTGTTCAATCCCTTGTTGATCCAAGTATTCTTTTAATCCTGTCTCTTTAAATATGCTATTGTATCGCTTCTGAAATACCTTCTCATCTGCCTGCCTCTTCAGCAGGGGCGATAATTGCCAATCTTCCGAAGTTAAAGCCTCTGGCGTTTCAATATGCTGCATGTAGATGATTTCAACCTGCTGTTTTCTAGCCTGTTCTTGTAAATAAGCAATCTTCTCCAGAAGCTTTTCGGTCTCAAAACCTGTTTCCACTAAGATATTTTGTACATCAATAATGATAAAAGCTGTTTTCACTCACTGCTCCTCTTTCAAATACTTCACAAAGGCGTTATAGGTTTCAAGGGTTTGGGGATAAATCGGCAATCCTTGGTGGGCCAGGTGTTCGACTGTGCGAGCCGTCTCATAGGCCACGGCACGATCCAAGGAGACTTGGGCGATATCACGTGCTTGATCCACTCCCGGGAAGGCCCGGTTGTGCTCAATGTAATCTGCCACATAGACAATCTTGTCTAAGGTTGACATCTGTCCACTCCCCACGGTGTGAATCTCAATACTGCGAAGAATGGCTGGATCTGTCAGTCCGAGGTCTTCTTGGATCTTATAAATCCCGACCATCCCATGCCAGACATTGTTGCCCCAGTTTTTTAATGCTGGATCCAGCTCATAGCGATCGATCAAGTCCAGAAATTCCTGATCTGATAATTTCTTGGCGTAGTCATGTAACAAACCTGCTAGGCCAGCCTGCTCTTCGTCAGCCCCATAGCGTTTGGCCAAGTCACGCGCAGCCTTCTCAACCCCTAAACAGTGAGTTAGCCGCTTTTCTGGCAGGATTTGGCACATTTTTTCAAGCAAGACCTCACGAGAAAAGCCTAGATAGTTTTCATAGGTCATTGATACAATCCTTCTTTCTTGATATAGTCCAAGACTGGTTTTGGCAACATAAAATTCGGCGTCCGGCCTTTGGCCACAAAATCACGCACCATACTAGAGGAGATGTCCATTAGAGGAACATCCACCCAGATCACCGGATAAGAAGTCCCTGCCTTATATCGTGGTCGCTGGACCCCAACAAATTGCACAATCTCCACCAATTCATCGATGCGGTGCCATTTTGGTAAATAATCTACCATATCTGCACCAATAATGAAGTAATAATCTGTGTCTGGATCCCGTTCATTGAGCAAGAGCATGGTGTCGTAGGTATAGGAAATCCCTTTCCGCTCGAGTTCAATCGTCTCGATTTCCAGACCTTCAATGCCTTCAATGGCTAATTCCAGCATCTTAAGGCGATGGTACTCTGCAATCGTCCCCTTGGCATCGACATGCGGTGGCTCATACTCAGGCATCAAGAGCACCTTATCTAACCCTAATTGTTGGCGCACTTGATCCGCAACGACCAAATGGGCATTGTGGACCGGATTGAAATTTCCTCCCAAAATACCAACTTGTTTGCGTTTCTTGTCTTTGATCTCTGGCTCTAACTCTACCTTGGTAAAGGGAGTCAATAGTTCAATTGCCATAGGTTTGCTCTCCTCGATGTCTTAAATTTCTTTTACCTTCGCTGAAATTTTACGATTTTCTTTTTTGCTCGATTGTTTAAATAAGATGAGAATCCGACCAATCTTTTGGACCGTTTCCACACCGATTTCTTCTTCCAAGATTTCTGCGACTTCATGGATATTCTCATCCGTATTTTGAAGAAGAGTCACCTTGATCAATTCGCGCGCATCAAGCGCTTGGCGCACACTGGTTTTGATTTGGTCATTGAGCCCATTTTTCCCAATTTGGATAATGGGTTTGAGGCTGTGGGCTTGGCTGTTGAGGAAAGCCCGTTGTTTAGATGTTAATGTCATATTCTTACTTCCTTTTTTTGATCGTTATTTTCAGTGGTGGGGACGGCCGGAACTAATTTTTCAAAGATCTCATCTTTGAAAAATGGATTTCCTCACCTCAAAATGGAGCCTTGGTCTCCATTTTGCCCTTGCCAATCTCACGATTGACAACTACACCACAGCAATAACGATCTCTTTATGAGCTCACTTCGTGCGCTCTTCAATTCATTCTATTACAAATTTTTAAATAATAGCTTTGCGGGTAACGACGGCGACGCCTTCTGGTGCCCATACGGCTACTTTGGCTTCTCCATTGACGCGGATCCAGCCAAGACCTGAGATAACGAGGTCTGTCTTGTCCTTGATGGTAAACTCATGAGAAACCAAGGGCGGGAATTCTTCTTTTTCCTTGCTGTTAGGTGGAGTTACTAAGCCACCGACATGCTTGTTATAAAAGGCGGTCGCGCCCTCTAGCTTGGTTCGGTGAAGCTTGAGTTCGTTGTCAAAGAAAGCAGTGAAACCTTGCTTTTCCCCCTTAATAAAGTCAAAGCGTCCTAGACCACCCAAAAAGAGGGTTTGCTCTGGATTGAGCTGATAAGTCTTAGGCTTGATTTCCTTTTTAGGGCTGACATACTTGAGATTTTTTGCTGTCAAGTAATGAGCCATCTGGTGGCGATGGATAATCCCTGGTGTATCATAGATGTAGGATCCATCGTCCAGTGGGATTTCGATCTTGTCCAGTGTCGTCCCTGGGAAGCGAGAGGTCGTGATGATATCCTTGTCTCCAGTGATTTCTTGGATGATTGCATTGATGAGGGTCGATTTCCCAACGTTGGTCACACCCACCACATAGACATCACGGCCCTTGCGGTACTGCTCAATCTTTTCCATTAAGTCCTTGATCGCACTCTTGTTTTGAGCAGAGGTGAGGACCACATCGACAGGACGCATGCCTTCTTCGTGGGCCCGCTCCATCAACCAATGGGTCACCTTGCTATCCTTGACAGACTTGGGCAAGATGTCTTTTTTGTTTCCGACCAAGAGAACATCATTTCCTGCTACAAAGCGTGGTAAGCCTGGGATAACAGATCCATTAAAATCAAAAATATCCACTACATTGACCACGAGAGCATCACTATCTCCTACCTCGTGAAGGAGTTTTAGGAAATCATCATCCGTCAGATGCACATCTGTTATTTCATTGTAGTGACGCAGACGGAAACAGCGTTGGCAATAAACTTCGCCTGTTTCCAAACCCTTTTCAAGAGCTGATTGGGGAGTATAGCCTAGCCCCTCTTTGTTTTCTGTCTGAATGGGGGCTCCACAGCCAATACAGAATAATTCTTCCATTCTTAAATTCCTTTTTTATATACAATTGGACCATATTTTTCGGCCATTTGCTTCATGACACGGCGTTCACGCGCCCGGTTGATCTGCGTCTTGATGGAGTCATGCTCAACCAAAGGCTTGACCAAAATCGAACGAATGCCTGCACGATGGGCAGCCCGGATATCGGTCATCAGTTGATCTCCGACCATGACCACTTCATTTTTCTCATAGTGGAAACGTTTGAGGGCACGATCAATCCCAAAAGTAAAGGGCTTGAGCGACCAGGCTTCATAGTCAATATCAAATTTCTCAACAGCGCGCTTGACCCGTTTGGGACTATTATTAGACACCACGATAACCCGAATCCCTCCATCACGAAGGTCATGCAACCACTGGCGCATTTCAGGAGTCCCATCCGGATTATTCCAAGCAATCAAGGTATTATCCAAATCCACAAGGACCGCCTTGATACCCTGTTTTTTCAAGTCTGTAACGGTGAGATCATAGGCTGCTTCCACCGCAAAATCTGGTTTGTAATTTTCGATTGACACGTTTTTCTCCATTTTTTATACTCCTTTCATTGTAGCATAAAAAGGCCCATTTTGCACCCGCTTCACGACTAAAACAGCGACAGACTCCAATCAGGTCGCTTTCACTACTCAAAAAATAGACAAAATCCTTACAAAGTTCCAAAAACATGGTATAGTAGAAGAAAAAGAACTCGGAATTTTTTATGAAACAAACAAGCTTAAAAGAGGTCTCTCCTCTTCTCCAAAAAATCATCAATTGGTCATCCATCATTGGGGCCTTCGCAACCCTTGCATTCTGCATCTGGGCCTACTTTTCTGGCATCCTTCAATCCAAAGAAACCTTGTCAGCTTTTATTCTCCAAGCAGGCATCTTTGGTCCACCTCTCTTTATCTTTCTTCAGATCCTTCAGACAGTGGTCCCTATTATTCCAGGCGCCCTGACATCTGTAGCAGGTGTTTTCATCTACGGTCATATTATCGGGACTATCTACAATTACATCGGCATCGTGATTGGCTGTGCCATTATTTTCCACCTTGCGAGAATGTACGGTCCTAAGTTCGTCCAATCCATGGTCAGTCAGAAAACCTACGACAAGTACATTGGCTGGCTCAATGAAGGCAAGCGGTTCGATCGCTTCTTTATTTTCATGATGATTTGGCCAATTAGTCCTGCCGACTTCATCTGTATGCTTGCAGGTCTGACCAATATGACCTTCAAACGCTACATGACCATCATCATCCTCTGCAAACCCATCACCCTGGTTATCTACACCTACGGCCTAACCTATATCATCGATTATTTCTGGAAAATGGCCTAAAAATAGTTACTTAAACTTTTTCTCTTACAGAATCATACAAAAAAACACGGCATACCGCCGTGTTTCTGTGTTTATTTCACAAGTTTCTTCATCTCATCAATACGTGCGACGGTCGCATCGTACTTCGCTTGGTAGTCGGCTTGTTTGTCGCGTTCTTTTTGGACGACTTCTGGTTTGGCATTGGCTACGAAGCGTTCGTTAGAGAGTTTCTTACCAACCATATCCAGTTCTTTTTGCCATTTGGCTAATTCTTTTTCAAGACGGGCCAATTCTTCTTCAACATTGAGAAGGTCAGCCAGTGGCAAGTAGATTTCTGCACCTGTGATGATGCTTGACATAACCAAGTCAGGTACTTCGACATCTGCTGCAATTTCCAGGTGTTCTGGGTTTGTGAAGCGTTTGATGTAGTTGACATTATCATTGAAGAAGGCATCGAGCTTGCTGTCGCTTGTCTTGATCAAGATAGTGATTGGCTTACTTGGCGCTACGTTCACTTCTGCACGTGAGTTACGAACGGAGCGAATCACATCTTTAAGAGCTTCTACACCAGCTGCTGCTTCCTCGTTTTCAAACTCTGGACGAACCACTGGGTATTCCGCCGTCACGATTGTTCCTTCAGAGATTTGGCCGTAGATTTCTTCAGTTACGAATGGCATAATTGGGTGAAGGAGACGCAAGATTTGGTCCAAAGTGTAAAGAAGAACAGAGCGTGTGATAACTTTTTCGTCTTCGTTATCGCTGTATAGCACTTCCTTAGTCAACTCAACATACCAGTCCGCAAACTCATCCCAGATGAAGTTGTAGAGGATGTGACCAGCCACACCGAATTCAAACTTATCAAAGTTTTCAGTGACTTTTCCAATAGTTTCGTTGAGGTTGTGGAGAATCCAACGGTCTGTCACGTTACCTGATTGACCAGCAGCGACTTTAGCCACATTTTCACGCGCCACCTCCAAGGTCAAACCTTCATTGTTCATGAGGATGTAACGTGAGATGTTCCAAATCTTGTTAATGAAGTTCCATGACGCATCCATTTTCTCGTAAGAGAAACGCACGTCTTGCCCTGGTGCAGAACCGTTTGAAAGGAACCAACGAAGGGCATCGGCACCGTATTTCTCGATAACATCCATTGGGTCAATCCCGTTACCGAGTGACTTAGACATCTTGCGTCCTTGCTCGTCACGAATGAGACCGTGAATCAGGACGTTTTGGAATGGCTGACGGCCAGTGAATTCCAATGATTGGAAAATCATACGAGACACCCAGAAGAAGATGATGTCGTAACCTGTTACCAAGGTTGAAGTTGGGAAGTAACGTTTGAAGTCTTCTGACTCGACATCAGGCCAGCCCATAGTTGAGAATGGCCAAAGAGCTGAACTAAACCAAGTATCCAAGACATCTTCGTCTTGCTTCCATCCGTCACCTTCTGGCGCTTCTTCGCCAACGTACATTTCACCCTCAGCATTGTACCATGCAGGGATTTGATGACCCCACCAGAGCTGACGAGAGATTACCCAGTCGTGGACATTTTCCATCCATTGAAGGAAGGTATCGTTGAAACGAGGTGGGTAGAATTCTACCTTATCATCTGTGTCTTGGTTGGCAATGGCATTCTTAGCCAATTGATCCATCTTGACGAACCATTGCGTAGACAAGCGTGGCTCAACCATAACCCCTGTACGCTCTGAGTGACCAACTGAATGGGTCATCTTCTCAATCTTAACAAGGGCACCGATTTCTTCCAATTTCTTAACAACAGCCTTACGTGCTTCAAAGCGGTCCATACCGTTGAATTCGCCAGCCAATTCATTCATGGTACCATCATCGTTCATAACGTTGACTTGCGGAAGATTATGACGTTGACCAACCAAGAAGTCATTAGGGTCGTGGGCAGGTGTGATCTTCACCACACCGGTACCGAATTCAGGGTCTGCGTGTTCGTCACCAACGATTGGGATTGGCTTGTTCAAGATTGGCAAGATAACATTTTTACCAATCAAGTCTTTATAACGGTCATCATTTGGGTTAACCGCTACGGCAGTATCCCCAAACATAGTCTCAGGACGAGTTGTTGCTACTTCAAGGGCACGTGAACCGTCTTCCAACATGTAGTTCATGTGGTAGAAGGCACCTTCGACATCCTTGTGAATAACCTCGATATCAGAAAGGGCTGTACGGGCTTTTGGATCCCAGTTGATGATAAATTCACCACGGTAGATCCAGCCCTTCTTGTAAAGCTCTACAAAGACCTTACGAACGGCTTTTGACAACCCTTCATCAAGGGTAAAACGCTCACGAGAGTAGTCTACAGAAAGCCCCATCTTGCCCCATTGTTGCTTGATAGTAGTGGCATACTCGTCTTTCCATTCCCAAACTTTATCAAGGAATTTTTCACGACCAAGGTCATAACGAGAGATGCCGTCCTCAGCCAAACGCGCTTCTACTTTAGCTTGAGTAGCAATACCTGCGTGGTCCATACCTGGAAGCCAAAGCGTATCGAAACCTTGCATCCGTTTTTGACGGATGATGATATCTTGCAAAGTTGTATCCCAAGCGTGACCAAGGTGAAGTTTACCAGTTACGTTTGGTGGTGGAATAACGATTGAATAAGGCTTAGCCTTTTTATCGCCAGAAGGCTTGAAAACATCTTCGTCAAGCCATTTTTGGTAACGACCAGCCTCAACCTCGGCTGGATTGTATTTAGGTGAAAGTTCTTTAGACATGTGTGCGTCCTTTCTAGTTATTTCTTTTTAATGTTTATTTTGAGTTTCCCACTCACTCTTCAGCAAGCCGTATCTCAAATCATCACAGCGATTGCCTTGGGCATCTTTACGGTCTCTTATGCGTGCTTCAAGGGTGAAACCAAGCTTCTCAGCAACTCGTTGACTTTGGACATTGTAGCTAAAGCAAGACAATTCTACCTTATGAAGCCCTAGTTCTTTAAAAGCCAGGTCAATCAAGGTACGCGCTGCTTCGGGTACATAACCCCGGCCCCAATAGTCTGGGTGCAAGGTATAGCCAATCTCCAGCACATCGTCTTCGTGGCGATGGTTGAAGTCAACAGAGCCGATGATTGTATCGGTCCCTTTGACCACGATTCCATAGCCTGCTGGAAGATTGTCTTTTTGATTACGCTCAGGAAGGATATGCTCTAGATAATAAATCTCATCTTCCAAGGTCTTAACGGGTGGAAAGCCTGATGGGTAAGAAACTTCTGGGAGACTAGCGTAGGCATAAATATCCTCTACATCCGCCACTGTTCGGACTCGTAAGACCAGACGCTCCGTTTCGATTTTATCTGGCAGTTCAGCTCTTGTCATTCTTCTTCCTCGCTTTCTTCATAAAGCTTCCCATGGGGTCGACTCGATCGTCCAGATAACGATAAACGCGCTGATGGCCGTCCCCCATAAAGTAGGTCGGTGCAAAACGGTCATTTTTAAAATGCCCCTTATCATCTAAGAGCTCTGGATCAGCCAGTCGCTCAAGAATCTTTGCAAAGATATGGCAAATGCCATCTTCCTCTATAATCCGATCTACCTGGCAATCCAATACGACTGGACAGGCCTCCAAAATCGGAGCCTGGGTCCGTTCAGAAATCTCATAGTCCAGCCCTAAGTGATCCAACTTCTCCCGATGGCTGATAAAGCCAGCCTGCTCCATCTCCAGCATAAAGTTTTCATCAGGGATGTTCACAGTGAACTGTTGATAATGCTTAATCTGGTCTGCCGCATTTTCCTCAGCACCAACACCGATGACCAGCCAATCTCCCAGACTATAAGAGGAACTACAGGTTGTGATATTGTGCTCAAAGTTCTGGTCCTGATACCCCAAGATGAAGATAGGAAAACCATAGTAGAGTTTACTGGTGTTAAAAGATTGTTTCATGACAACCTCCTTTGGCTAGGGGTGTAAAAGAAAAATCGTCCCTGTCATTAATCTGACAGGGACGAATGTGTTGATCCGCGGTACCACCCAAATTCGGGCAAAGCCCGCATCTTTAATCTTCTTGTTTCACTTTTATGACGTCGTTAGCTCGTCTTGGCGTACTTCAGTACAGCCTGCAACTCGCCGCCTAGTCCTAAAAGGAAACAAAAAGATTTATATTTCATTTTTTAATTTCATCCATTAGCAACCAGTTTTGACACATTTGTGGACTTCTCAGCACCGCCACTTTCTGTAAAATGTGGGATTCAAAACACCTCTAATAGGTTCATTTTAGCAAGTTTTCCTTGAAATAGCAAGAAATCACAAAAGCGATTATTTAAATTTAACGCCTAGTTCTTGCAATTTCTTGATCGTAGCTGGGCCGATTCCTTTAAGGGCCAACAACTCTTTTTCTGTCCAGTTTGCGAAGTCCGCAACAGAGCGAATACCTTCATCATAGAATGTTTGCGCACGATCAAGTGCCACACCTTCCAAACTTGCAGCAAATTCTTCCACTGAAGAAGCCACTTGTTTCACTTCTTTCGCCACTGCTTTTGTAGCTTTCTCAACCTTTTTAGGTGCTTCTTTCACAGCTGCAGTTACAGTTGCGACAGCTTTTTTCAAAAGATGTCTATTTTGATGTTTGTATTGTTTCGCACGGTTTACGTTCTTCTTTGCCATTTTTCCTCCTAAATTCAGTGATCAATTCCTAAGGCAACAAGGTTTCATCACCATTATTCCATTCAATAATCCGTTGATGTCATTTCAACTTTTTTATTGTAACACAATCCCCTAAAAAATCAAGTCATTGCTCGATTTTCAGGTAAATCTAGCTAGTAAAACGCCTTCAATAATCACCTTCTAGTATTTTCTTTCACCAAAGAGGCCATCTGGTAAATCATGAAATCCTTTTCCAGCATGGAAATTTTCAAACTTCCCTTGCAAAAACTGATACGCATCCAAACGGCTTTCATAGCGAATCATAGCAATTTTAGCTCGCTCATCCTGGTCTTCATCAAAAACCTTCTTACTTTCTTCAAGAGCCATTTCATTGATCATGACTTGAGTCTTGATCCACTCCTCAAACTCCTTCATAAACTCTGTTTCGTAACTCATCTTTACTCCATTCCTCTATAAAAATCCGTATCGATCTCCCGATATGGTTGAATGTCCTGAACATATTCCAAGACACCTTGAAAGTCTCCAGCTTCATCACGCACTGCTGCATAGGTGACATGGACAAATTTCCCACGCGATTCTGATTTGAACCACATTTCGTACTTGTCTTTTTTCCCTTCACGCAGCCCTTGCATAATTGCTTTGACCTTCTCCAAATATTTCGGTGGGTGACACAGCTCAACATTGCGTCCTACCTGCGATGGCGTCCTCTTAAAAATCATTTCTTCAAAAGGCGCAGCATCATTGTAATATTGGAAAATATCCTCCTTATTGACAAAGGTGATCTCCATTGGTAACTGGTTCAAGATTAAATTCGCTTGCTCCACCGATAAAAATCCATGGCCAAAAGCCTGTGGTTGCTTGCGATCGAAGCTCTCTTCTTTTTTCTTAGGTGTGAAGGTAATCGTCAACTGCCCCTCAGGAGTCTCAATGACCTGACGGTGCTCATCTCCTTTTGAAGAAGGAAATGGTTCAGTTGAACCTTCTGACTCTTTCGACGCTTCCTCCTTGAAGTCAACGCGTTTCGGCACCCATTTCTCACTTGGAAGAATAATGGCATAACCATAAGCATCACTTTCTTCTGCAATGGAGAGCCAGTCATCCTGAGTAAAGGCCTCCAGCAAAATCATCAAGAGGATCGACTCTTCCTTGAAGATCATGGCCTCAAACTCTTGCGCAAAGGCTTCAAAGAGCTCTTTGACTTCTAAGATGCCAGAATCCGGCAGTTCCTTGGCAGTGTCCAAAACTTTCGCAAAGAGGTCCCGAATCTGGTCATCTACTCCCCACATCACTTTTGGTGGGGAATCATGCCCATATTTTTCCATAATCGGAAACATCAACTCTTCCTTGCGTCGGTAATGCCGGTCAAATTGACCCACCAAGCCCAGCTGACGTAACAAGCCCTTATGAATCTCCTGAATCATCTCAGGATCCTCGGTTGTCTCATAATTGTCTAGCAAACGACGTACCCGCATCATAGCCGCACGAAGGGCTAGATTCTCCTGTTTAAAGATTTGAACAGGATGGCCCGGGTGGTCAGTATCTGCTACTTCGACCCCTTGAACAGCATTCTTAAAGAGATTGGCATGGACATCACAAAGCTCCATAACATCTTCAAAAGTAACCCCTGCATCTGAATTCATCAGTTCATGCTCCATAAGAGAGATCTCAATCGCAGAAACCCCTGCAAAGGTCGCATCAAACCGTTCCTGAACTGATTCAGGGGAAGCTCCATGATGAAGCTCTAATAAGATATCTCTTAAAACGTGAATTCGTTCATCACTCATTAGTCTAGCCCCACTACTTCATAGCCATTAGCCTCTAGTGTTCGCACAATCTTCTCCATAGGAGTACCTTCTAATTTTGATCCTTGTTTCAAAGAAACCTTGCGCCCAACTGTATTGCGCATGATCGGATTGGCTAAGGGTTTAAAGCCCAACTCCACCAACAAGTCCAATACTTCCGGATGTTGATCAATGACTTGAGCAACTGGAATCGATACATCAATTATATTGTCCATTTATTTATTTCCTCTACTCATTCCCTTTATTCTCTCTCTGACGAACCCGTTCTTCGCCCCACCAAAGAGGCATCAATTCACCTAAAGTAATGGTCTTACGACTTTCATAATCCACCATGAATTCTAGATGACGATTCTCTGCATTTAGCTCAAGGAGAAATTCACGACAGGCCCCACAAGGCATCCCTGAACCTTCTCCATAAGGAGGCTTGTCTCGAAAAGCAATAATGCGCTTGACCTTGGTCTGTCCTGATTGTTGATACATGTTGAAGAGTGCTGCTCGTTCGGCACATAAATGAAAGACGCCACAGGTTCCTTCCATACAAAAGCCCGTAAAAATCTGACCATCTGCAGCCTCAATAGCTGCAACCACATGTCGAGCGTAGACAAAATCTGAAACCTCTTGAGGCGCATAGAGAGCTTTCGCCTCATGATAAAGTTTTTCCCAAATATTCATTCTTCTTCTTTCACTTCTTCACTAATTTCACAACTGCTTCTGTCCTTGCAGTATGGGGGAACATGTCCACTGATTGAATGTATTCAACCTGATAAACCTTCGTCAAAGCCACTAGATCCCGTGCCAAAGTAGAGACATTACAAGAGACATAGACCATCTTTTCAGGTGCATAGTGCAACAAGGTCTCGATTAATTTTGTACCCAAGCCCGTACGAGGTGGATCCACGATCACAGCATTAGCCCGATAGCCTTCTTGGTACCAGCGAGGAATGATCTCTTCTGCTGTACCAGCCTCATAGTGGGTATTCTCAAATCCCATCCGTTTAGCATTGTATTTGGCATCTTCAATCGCTTCAGGAATAATATCCATCCCCCGAACACTTTTCACTCTATTAGCAAAAGCAAACCCAATCGTTCCAACCCCACAATAAGCATCTATCAAGTGATCCTCTGAAGAAACATCTAGAGCCTTAACCGCCTCACTATACAATACTTCGGTTTGTTCCGGATTCAACTGGTAAAAGGCTCGAGGAGAAAGGGAGAATTCGTAATCCAAAACACCTTCCAAAATGGCCTCTTCTCCCCAAATAATCTGCGTTTGTTCCCCATAGATCTCACTGGAACGAGACGTATTTTTATTAACGGCAACTGTGACAATCTCAGGGTGTTTCGTGACCAAGTCTTGCACCAAATTCTTTACGTTAATCTGACGACTGGTGACCACAATGATCTGAACCTGACCAGACTTCCGAGCCCGTCGAACCATCATGGTTCTAACACCCAGTTCTTTACGCTCATCAGCAATCGGAATCTGATAATAGGTCAATAAATCCGCTAGATCATTGGCGATAGCTTGAATGACCGGATCTTGAACCAAACAATCTTTTAATTCAACTAAATAATGTGAATTTTGAGCATAGAGTCCTGCCTTCACCTGGCCCTTGAATTTCCTTGTTTGAAATTGCAATTTTGCCCGATAGTAAAGAGGCTCCTGCATTCCAATTGTCGGCCGAATATCATACTGTTCAAATCCTTCAGGTGAAAACCTCTTCAAGGCCTGTTGCAATAAATCTGTCTTAAATTCCAGCTGCTTGTCATACTTCAAATGCATGATTTGGCAACCACCACAGGTCTCATAGATATCACACATGGGCGTCACCCGAAACTTAGACGCCTTATTCACAGATAGGAGTTTGGCTTCCGCAAAATTTTTCTTGACACTTGTAATTTGACAGAAGATATCTTCTCCCTTCAAAGCGCCTGGCACAAAGACAAGTGTTTTTTTATAAAAGCCAATCCCTTCTCCGTTAATTCCCATTCGTTTAATTTTCAAAGGAATTTTTTGTTTTACTTTAACGTTCATATCCCTATCTTAACACATTTTTCGGTATAATAAAAACATGAAAATTACAAAACTAGAAAAGAAAAAAAGACTCTACCTCCTGGAATTAGACAATGATCAAAAACTTTATATTACAGAAGACACCATCGTCAAATATTTCCTTTCCAAAGATAAGGAAATCAGTGAAGAGGAACTAAAAGAAATCCAAGAGTTTGCTCAATACTCCTATGGTAAAAACCTGGCCCTTTACCATCTTTCTTTTAAAGCTCGGACAACAACAGAAGTCCGAGACTACCTGACAAAATATGAGATTGAAAGTGGCATTATTGATAAAGTGGTCCACCACCTAAAAGAAGACAAGTGGTTAGATGATCGTCAGTATGCAAGAAACCTGATAGAGGCTAACCTTCTCAGTGGCGATAAGGGCCCTCTCTTATTACAACAAAAAATTCAACAAAAAGGGATCTCAAAATCTATCCTTCAAGAAATTCTTGCAGACTATGATTTTTCAGAAGTGATCGACCGTACCGCAATAAAACTCCTAAAAAAATACCAAGGAAAATATCCGTTAAAAGCCATTGAAACGAAAATCATCCAAGCACTCATTTCAAAAGGCTTTGCGTACAACCAAGCTCAAATAGCTTTACAAAATCTCGAACTCGAAACAGATGAAGAAACAACACATGAGCTCATTCTAAAAGAGTTAGAAAAGCAATACCGTAAATACAGTAAAAAATATGAAAGCTATGACCTCAAACAACGCTTGACTCAAGCACTAGCCAGAAAAGGCTACGACTATTCTGATATAAAATCAGCCATCAGGGACTTCTTAGGTGAATAATTCTATCTTAAACAATCAATTTGGAAATATAATAGAAAAATAAGAAAAAATTTGAAAAAATATGATACAATATAGAGGATATACTTAGATTGTAGAAAGTTGGTAAGTTATGAAACTACCTAAAGAAGGCGACTTTATTACAATTCAAAGTTATAAACATGATGGCAGTTTACACCGTACATGGCGTGACACCATGGTATTAAAGATAACCGAAAATGCAATTATTGGAGTAAATGATCATACACTTGTGACTGAAAGTGATGGTAGACGTTGGATCACACGTGAACCAGCGATCGTTTATTTCCATAAAAAATATTGGTTTAACATCATCGCCATGATCCGTGACAATGGTGTGTCTTACTACTGTAACCTAGCAAGTCCTTTTCACATTGACCAAGAAGCCTTAAAATATATTGATTATGATCTCGATGTCAAGGTCTTTACCAATGGTGAAAAAAAATTGTTAGATGTTGAAGAATACGAGCAGCATAAAGAAAAAATGCACTATTCAGATGACATCGATTTTATTTTAAAGGAAAATGTTAAGGTTCTAGTAGATTGGATAAACCAAAACAAAGGTCCCTTTTCTGAGGAATATATCAAAATTTGGTATAACCGTTATGTTGAACTGCGAAATAAATAAAGTTGGAAAGAGCGAAAGCTCTTTTTTCTTGTAATGCAATAAGATAATCACCTACAAAAAAAAGCCTAATGACAATCATTAGACTTTTTCAATACACTATCGGGAAGACAGGATTCGAACCTGCGACACCTTGGTCCCAAACCAAGTACTCTACCAAGCTGAGCTACTTCCCGATCTAAAGCTTTCGCCTTATGCACCCTAGAGGAGTCGAACCTCTAACCGCCTGATTCGTAGTCAGGTACTCTATCCAGTTGAGCTAAGGGTGCTCTTCCTTATTCTATTCTTACATAGTCTCAC
>NZ_KQ969689.1:769104-772336 GCF_001578955.1 Streptococcus parasanguinis | reverse complement strand
GAGGAAAATTTCAACCTCAACTTATTCTTCCTCAAGATGTTCCAGTCGTCCTCGATACCTTTAAAAATAAACAAGAGGATGATTATATCTTTACAGATGTAGAAATGAATAATCTAATCAATCTACATGGGATGAGAGCCCAACATGCAAGAGAGTGTTATTACTTCTACTTGAAGAAACTCCAAGATAATCCTAATTTCAAGGTGAATTTAAAAAATTTTTTAATAGAACGTTGGGAGGTTGGCCACCAAAATTTAAGGGATAAATCATTAAAAAAATTTGAGAAACAAAAGAAAAACTTCATTAATGAACTAAGAGATGAACCTTATAAAATTCGTGGATCAAACTATAAAAAAGCCTTAAATTCAGCACTGCCTACAAAATATAATCGTTTAGCCTTGATGGCTGTCTCGGTCTTCCATCTTTCCCACTGGCGTCTATCCGTCACAGTGACTAACTATATTCTTTAAAGTATCTCATTTTCGACTAAAAAATGAAAAATGAAGAAAAAAAAACGGAAAAAAACAGTTTTTCGACGTTTTTATGGCATACTCAAAATATAGACTGTTGTATAGCTAACAGTTTTAACACATTTTTCAGACATAATATAAATTTAAAGGAGTAAAAGAATGTCAATTAAAAATCTTTTGCAAAGAGAATTCAAAGGCTCAAATTTTGAAATTCGTGAAAAACTAATAACAGATCCCTACTTTACTAGTTTTTTAGATTACGTGAGTTTACCTGAATCAATCTCAAAATTAATTGAAGAAGGTTATGCTGATAGAAGAAATCAACTAGATGAATACATTGATTTTGCACTTCATCATAATTTAATTACTAAGCAAAATAATATGATTCAAGCTACCGATCTTGGTTTAGCATGGGTCTGGTGGGCTTATGCACCAGTTGAAGGTGATGATTGGATTTAGGTTAAAATAGCACTATATTTTCTGCATAAGGTAAAACTAACAAAGGAATTATATAGTCTATTTTGTTGTAGAAAAAAATCCCCGCCAAGATCTAACTTGGCGGGGATTTGGTGGGGAATAACACCCCTATTTAAGATTTAAATCACCTTAAGCAATTCTTAACCTTAATATACTAGGCTTTCGCATTCAAATTGCGTTACTCGATTATTTAAGAGTAACTGAAGCTCCAGCTTCTTCCAATTTAGCTTTGATTTCTTCAGCTTCAGCTGTAGCAACACCTTCTTTGATAACGCCAGGTGCACCATCAACAAGTTCTTTAGCTTCTTTAAGACCAAGACCAGTGATTTCACGTACAACTTTGATAACGCCGACTTTCTTGTCGCCTGCAGATGTCAATTCGATATCGAATGAATCTTTAGCAGCACCAGCGTCAGCAGCACCAGCTGCAGCAACAGCTACAGGAGCAGCTGCAGTTACACCAAATTCTTCTTCGATAGCTTTTACAAGGTCGTTCAATTCAAGGATTGAAGCTTCTTTAATTTCAGCAATAATGTTTTCAATGTTCAATGCCATTGTTATTTCCTCCAAATAAGTTTTAATTATATATTTTTATTTTTTGTAGCTAGGCTACGCTGCGTAGCTTAAGATTAAGCTGCGTCTTCTTTGTTGTCTGCAACCGCTTTGACTGCAAGAGCAACGTTGCGCACTGGCGCTTGAAGTACAGAAAGGAGCATAGAAAGAAGTCCTTCGCGGTTTGGAAGAGTTGCAAGTGCAAGAATCTCTTCTTTAGATGCGACAGCGCCTTCGATTGCACCACCTTTAATTTCAAGTGCTTCAGCGTCTTTAGAAAAATCGTTCAAGATTTTCGCAGGTGCGATAACATCTTCATTTGAAAATGCTACTGCAGAAGGTCCAACGAATACAGATGCAAGATCTTCAAGACCAGCTTTTTCAGCTGCACGACGCAAGATTGAGTTTTTGATAACTTTAAACTCAACTTCGCTTTCGCGAAGGTTGCGACGGAGAACTGTATCTTGCTCAACTGTCAAACCGCGAGAATCTACAACGACGATTGATGCAGCAGCTTTCATTTTTTCAGCTACTACGTCAACTAGTTCCGCTTTTTTAGCAATAATTGCTTCACTCATTAGTGTGTTCACCTCCGTAATTATTTTGCTTGGGGAATTTTTCCAAAAGAAAAACGCGCCCAAACCTAGACACGAAAGTACAATACGCTTCTTTTAATTGATACGTTTTGTCCTCGGTAGGATCTTTATGAGTCGAGCTCCCCTACTGTCTTAGGCAGTTTTTTCAAACCGTAAATTAGTTTATCACATATAAAAAAAGAATGCAAGTACTTTTGCAAACTTTTTTTATATTTTTTAATCGTTGTAGAGACTCTTGATATTATTCAACCAAGCATAGGCTAGTCCCATTAGGACTCCTCCTCCTACCCAGTTGGCAAAGAAGGTGACGCTATAATGACGTAAAATATTTAAAAACTCAAAATGCGGCAATTGACTAGAAACTGAATTAAAGCTCAATAATGAGAAAGAAGCAAAGTTTGCTGCCAAGTGTTCATTGGTCATAAAGACAAACATATAAATAGCAGAAAGGGCTAAGAGTACCTTCGCTGTTTCATCTTTGAAATATAGATAAGAAAGAATAGCAATATTTACAAAGATATTGGCAATAACCCCTTCAAAGAAAACCACTTGATTGCTTCGTTGAAGTTTATTTTCTGCCACCGTGGCTAGGAATCCTTTTGGATCGATATGTGCAAAGGCAGTTGTTTGATTGAAAAGAAAAGCGACGATTAAAGCACCAATTAAATTAAAGAAGGTACAATAAAGAAGAATTTCCAAAGCTTTCTTCCAATGAATTTTCTTTAGATAGGTTCCCGCCGTCAAATACATCATATTTGAGGTGGTTAATTCCGCATTTAAGAATAAGAGGTAAACCAATCCCCAGGCAAAGATGAATGGAAATAGAAAACGACCAGATCCAGGTAAGAAGGTATTCAACAAGTCTGCGGCAACTGCACCGACTGCAGTACTTAAAGTAAGAAAACCTCCAGCAAAAATAGAACGAACAGCATACCGAGTTTTGGACTTCTGATAAAGGTCCTCTTTCTTATTACAAGCAGCTCCTACTTTTTGAATGAAATTAGATTCAGACATAAAAATCTCCTTATAAAATGTTTGTGAATAAAATCATTATAGCATAGAAAGAGGCTTTTGAAAAGGTTTGCAATACAAATTTTGACAATCCGAAAATTCGATTTATTTCGATTGTATATCAAT
>NZ_KQ969689.1:760200-768972 GCF_001578955.1 Streptococcus parasanguinis | reverse complement strand
CAATTCAATCGATTAGCCCAAGCAATATCCAAATTAAGGATTTCTTGAGAAGTGAACTGTTGACGATAAGGATTGTATACCGTACCTGTAATACCACCCTGAACATTAGGTGAATCATATTGAGTCAAATTATAAGTTTCAATGATGTGGTTTAGTTTTGCGTAGTAACTTGTATCGGTAGCATAAACACCAGTCAAAGCCGCTGTTGCATCTTGGTAACTAGATGTGTTGCTTTTCCAAGCCCCTGCAAAATGTCCTTGTTTCAAAACAGCTACATAGTCTTGCAATGATTCATAATAAGAAGGATAAGAACGGAATGCATCATTAATTGTATAAGCATTTCCTGCACCATCATCTTCCCACGTTTGCATTACGGCAGATTGACCATCATAACTTCCTTTAATACCAAAGAGATTGTAATGTGGATAAGAAGACAAGCCCGACTGACCTGATCCACTTTCAAGGATCGCTTGGGCAATCATTACAGAGGCATAAAGGTCATTCTCTTGACCGAGTTGACGAGCAGACTCTCCAATTTGAGAAATAAAAGCTTCTGTAGGATCTGAATACGTTTGGTAAGTTCCATCGTTTGCACCAACTGACGTTACGTGCTCACTCATAGCAGCTACAAATGTCCCCACTGCTAATACCGAAACAATCAAACTAAACAATTTCGTCTTATTTCGTATTTTCTTTTTCATTATACAATTTATCTCCAATTAATTTTTTATCATCTTTTATCTTTATATAAATTATACCATATAAAACGACAAAAACAAGGAAGATTTTATTACACTTGTATTACAATTGCGAGATAAATCCAAAATAAAAATGACATTTTCATGTCATTTCAATTTATTTCGTAAAACGCGTTTTCTAAAATAGCATCCCATGACTTCTCTAGTCCTTCCCGGGTTACAGAAGAGAAAACGATAAAGGTGTCAGCTGGATCAAAATCTAGTTTTTTCTTGATGATCGATTCGTGTTTATTCCATTTTCCACGCGGAATCTTATCTGCTTTAGTAGCAACTAAGATCACAGGGATCTCATAATATTTTAAGAATTCATACATCTGGACATCATCTGCTGAAGGTTCATGACGAAAATCGACTAGGCTAACGACTGCTTTTAAGTTCTCACGACTAGTGAGGTATTCTTCAATCATCCGCCCCCACTTCTCGCGCTCTTTTTTAGAGACACGTGCATAGCCATAACCAGGTACGTCTACCAAACGGAGTTTATCATCGATATTGAAGAAATTGAGCAATTGGGTTTTTCCTGGTTTCCCAGATGTTCTGGCCAGGTTCTTTCGGTTTAAGAGAGTATTAATAAAAGAAGACTTGCCGACATTGGATCGACCGGCAAGTGCAACTTCTGGAATCTCATCTTGAGGATAATGACTCTTATTTGCAGCGCTTAAGAGGATATCCGCATTATGTGTGTTAATTTCCATATTTTATCTTTCTAGGCTGTTTCAAGAATTGGTTTTTCAGTTCCATCTACAGCTTCTTTTGTGATTCGGACAAGTTTGACATCTTCTTGACTTGGAATTTCAAACATGACATCCATCATGGTTTCTTCGATAATCGAACGAAGTCCACGAGCTCCTGTTTTTCTTTCGATGGCTTTATTGGCAATCTCTTGAAGGGCTTCATCATCGAATTCCAATTCAACGTTATCATAAGAGAGCAAGGTTTGGTATTGTTTTACCAAGGCATTGCGTGGCTCTTTTAGAATACGGACAAGATCGTCAACTGTCAATTGCTCAAGAGCTGCAAAGACTGGAAGACGTCCGATCAATTCTGGGA
Source organism: Streptococcus parasanguinis (assembly GCF_001578955.1). Classification (GTDB taxonomy): domain Bacteria; phylum Bacillota; class Bacilli; order Lactobacillales; family Streptococcaceae; genus Streptococcus; species Streptococcus parasanguinis_U. The sequence continues at coordinate 767,164 of NZ_KQ969689.1, read as the reverse complement.
TAATCCCGAATTTTTGAATATCTTCTGCAACGATTTCTTGCATGTAAGAGCTTGATTCATCAATAGCTTTATTGTTCTTACCAAAACCGATGACTTTTTCACCAAGTCGTTGTTTAACAATTTCTTCGATCCCGTCAAAAGCTCCACCTACGATAAAGAGGATGTTCTTGGTATCCACTTGGATCATCTCTTGTTGCGGGTGTTTGCGTCCACCTTGAGGTGGGACACTAGCGACGGTTCCTTCGATGATCTTCAAGAGGGCTTGTTGCACCCCTTCACCAGAAACGTCACGTGTGATAGAGACATTTTCACTTTTCTTAGCAATCTTATCAATTTCATCGACGTAGATAATGCCTCGTTCTGCACGCTCGATGTTGAAATCAGCTGCTTGAAGAAGTTTCAAGAGAATGTTTTCAACGTCTTCTCCCACATAACCAGCTTCTGTCAAGGCTGTTGCATCGGCAATAGCAAATGGGACATTCAAGCTACGTGCTAAGGTCTGGGCCAAGAAAGTCTTACCTGAACCAGTCGGTCCAATCATGAGGATGTTTGATTTTTGTAATTCAACATCTGTCTCATCTTCGCGCGTATCGTGGAAGTTAATGCGTTTGTAGTGGTTGTATACTGCTACAGCAAGGGCACGTTTGGCACGATCTTGACCGATCACATAGTGGTTCAAGATATTGAGCAATTCGATTGGTTTTGGAACTTCACTAAGGTCTGCAAGAACTTCTTCTGCTAGCTCCTCACGAATAATTTCTTGTGCTAACTCTACACATTCATTACAGATAAACGCATTGTTCCCTGCAATGATTTTTTGGACTTCATCTTGACTCTTTCCGCAAAATGAACAGTAAACCATCATATCATTATTTTGATTCGTTGGCATGTATTTCCTCTTTCTGTCATTTTCTATTTCTATTTAGTTTAAAATAAGGTCATGTAAAAGGCGTGAATAGAATTTACAAGATTGGTAAAAGCATTTAGTAAGAATAAAATAGCGAGGCCAAACCGTTTTTTACGAAAAGTTTGTAAGGCACAAATCATACAGATGACACACAAGACAGCTGTAAAAAAACCAAAGACACTTCGCTCCATTAATCTAAATCCTTTCTCTTGTAATAGGTGACAGTAAAATCAAATGGATTCTTCTCATCTTTTGGATGATGGACTTGACGTACTCTTTCATAGCGGTTCTCTTCAAATGTTGGTGCCAATGTATCGCCATCCATATCTGCATGAATCATGGTCTGGATCACCTCTTCTAGCTGGTCAGAAAAGAGCCTTAAAATCTGACTGCCTCCAATAATGTAAAGATTCTTCTCTTGGTTCTGAAACCAGTCCAAGACTTCTTCCTTGCTGTGCATGACGAGTACAGCGTCATTCTCAGGATCATAGGCTTGATCTTGCGATAAGATAATGCTGGTCCGACCTGGTAGAACCCTTTTATTCATTCCATCAAAGGTCACTCTTCCCATGAGAATTGCTTGTCCCATGGTCGTTTCTTTGAAATGCTGAAGCTCAGCTGGCAGATGCCAAGGCATGACTTGGTCCTTTCCAATAATGCCATTTTCAGTTTGAGCCCAGATACCAATAATCTTTTTCATTCTCTCATCCTTTACACTGATACTTCTATTTTATCAAATTTTCTTATAAAAGACAGATTTCAACTATCTAGTTTGGAGGATATTTTTAAAATACAAACAGAAAAAACCGCGAGGAATTCGCGGTTTTTCTTAGCCACAAGTTAGCTTAGTCTTCATTTTTGCGTTTTGCAAATCCGAAAAATGAGTAGAAAAAACAACATTTTTAAATTTAAATCGCAAGGTCGAACTTCAACTGTGGTTTAACTGGATCATAGTCGACCAATTCAAAATCTTCTGGTTTGATGTCAAAGAAATTGGTTCCATCTGGTACATTCAAAACCAAGCGAGGCTGACAATTAGTCGCCTCACGACGGAGCAATTCTTCTGCTTGTTCAAATTGATTATCATAGATATGAAGGTTATTAATGAAGTAAAAGAACTTCCCTACCTTCCAACCAAAGTGTTTGGCAATCATCATCTGAAGGGCTACATATTGCATGGCATTAATATGGTGGGCTACCAACATATCATTAGAACGCTGGGTCAGGGTTGCATCTAGATAGATCTCTCCTTCTACGCGACGAACGTCAAACATGGTCTGAAATGCACATGGCAAGAGTCCTTCTGACTCCTCAAAAGCATCATAATCCCAGAGCGTGATGATGTTGCGGCGATTCCAAGGATTGGCTTCTAATTGTTTGAGAATCTTATTCGTAATGTCATGCTTTTTGACCACTGCTCCATAGCGCTGTCCAATCGTCCGGCTATCTCCAACTTCCCAGTCATTCCAGTAATGGACATTGTATTTTTCTTCCAAGACATCTAAACTATTAGACTGATCTTGGTAAATCCAGAGCATCTCTTTGATGGCTGATTTAATCGCGATAGGACGAAGGGTGGTGATAGGAAACTCGCCTTTTGCGAGATCAAATTCCATAAAGGCTCCCGTGATGTACTTGGAGTTGGCAGTTCTGCCATCCTTGTATTTGGGACGCGCTTGCTCTGACCAGACCCCTTCTTCCATAATTTTACGAATATATTCTTTAAATACTTTATCTGCTTTTGTCATATACACTCCTTGAATCCAGTTTTGCCTTCATTATAACACAGGACAAAGAAAAAAAGGAGATGCAAGCATCTGCTAGATCTCCTACTTGACGTCTCATTGTAAAACAAGGGATGCCGCACCAATGACACCGGCATCATTTCCCAAGGTAGCAAGAGCCAATTGTGTTGATTCACGCACTTGTGGGAATGAGTTTTCTTCAAAGACTTTGCGCACTCCTTCCAAAAGGAATTCACCTGCAGCCGAAACTCCACCACCGATAACGATCTTAGATGGGTTCAAGGTTGAACCGATGTTGGCAGCAGCAAGCCCAAGGTAACGTGAGAAGTTCTTATAAACGATCAAAGCAAGAGCATCACCCTCTTTTGCTAGATCAAAGACAGTTTTAGCGGTCACTTCTTCACCATTGTCGATCAAGACTTTCAATTGAGAATCTCCCTCGTACTCATCCGCATAACGACGAGTCAAGTTGACGATACCAGTTGCAGATGCAACCGTTTCGAGACATCCTTTTTTACCACAGGTACATTGAATCGGATCATCAAAATCAACAGTGATATGACCAAGCTCACCAGCAGCTCCACGCACACCATGTAAGAGGCGACCTTCAGCGACGATTCCCCCGCCGACACCTGTTCCAAGAGTCATGAAAACAACATCTGGTTGGTTTTCACCAGCTCCTTTCCAACGTTCACCCAAAGCAGCAACGTTGGCATCATTATCAATGAAGAATGGAATATGAAGGGCGCTTTCGATCTTTTCTTTGACTGGTTGAAGGGTCTTCCAGTTCAAGTTGTAGGCACCGATAACTGTACCTTTTTCACGGTCAACGACACCAGGTGATCCCATTCCAATTCCTTGAAACTCAGAAGCATCGAGTTCAAGCAATTTCAAACGATGCGCGATTGATTCGATCATATCATCTACGATATGGCTACCTTCATCCAAGATATTTGTTTTAATAGACCATTTTTCTTGAACTTCCCCATCCAAGGTAAGGATGGCAAATTTGATCGAAGTTCCTCCAAGGTCAATCCCAATAATTTTTTTAGACATCTATTACTCCTTTCAACCTGTAAACACTTACAGTTCTATTATATCAGACTTTTTGTCAAACGCAAAGGTTTGCACGTAACTTTTCTCAACTTTTTAACAAGAAACTGAAGGATTGAAGACCTAGGACAAGGAAAATCAATCCAATAATATTAAGTAGAAAAACACTGATGGACAACGGACTGACAATTAAAAATAGGCCAGTAAAAAGTTGGATCAAAGCAAAGAAAATATATCGCTTGGATAGTTCTTCAACCTTTCTCGAGTAGAAATTGGCTTTTCGGAAGTTTAAAATCGAACGATAGATCAGCCAAATCCCTAAAGTGACTGGAAAGACAATCGGCAAGGTCTTGTAGCCATAGAGCAGTAAGTAGACTGCAAAAACTAAGGCGACCATGCTGTGAAAGAGCTGTTGCTGCTGAATGATACCAGCTTGGCGCAATCGGTAATAGCGTGAAAAACGAGAAAGGGAGATTAAAAAGAAACCACAGGAAATCAACCAGCTAAATGAGCCAATGTGCTCAATCGGATTGATAAACAAGACGATACCGATAATGGTAAAAATAGTGGCTGAAATCCCAAGGGATATCCGGTTCAATTGATTCATAGGGCCTCCTTATTCATCTAATTCGCTCAGATATTCATAGCGGTCATACTCTTCAAGCAGTCGCTCATTTTCCTGATCCAGTTCCTTTTGAAGAGCAGACAATTTGCCAAAGTCAGAGCCGTTTTCATTCATTTCAACCTCAATCTCTGAGATCCGATTTTCAATGGCCTCAATATCTGCTTCAATGCTCGCCCACTCTTGCTTTTCCATGTAGCTCATGCGCTTCTTCTCTACTTTGGCCTTAACCGGTTTCTCTTTTTCATCCTTGCGACTGGCCGTTGCTTGAGCTGTTTCAAAGGCTTTTTCATCCAGGTAATCCGTATAATTACCAAAGAACTCACGAATGCCACCATTTTCAAAAGCTAAGATCTTACTTGCCACCTTATCAAGGAAATAGCGGTCGTGGCTAACGGTAATAACGGGACCACCAAAGTTTTGAAGGAAGTTTTCCAAAACCGTCAAGGTAGCAATATCCAAGTCATTGGTCGGTTCATCGAGGAGAAGCACATTCGGTTTTTCAATCAAGAGTTTTAAGAGAAAGAGGCGCTTCTTCTCCCCACCGGAGAGTTTTTCGATCAAGGTTCCATGCATAGAGCGTGGGAAGAGAAATTGCTCCAAGAGATCTGCGATCGAAGTTGTTCCAACAGTCGTCTTGACTTCCTCCGCAACCTCTTGTAAGAAATTAATCACGCGCTTGCTCTCATCCAAACCATCAATCTGTTGTGAGAAATAAGCCACCCGAACGGTTTCTCCGATGATGACTTGCCCTGACTGAGGCTGGAGGCGCTCTGCGATCAGATTGAGTAGGGTGGATTTGCCGACGCCATTATCCCCGACGATCCCGATGCGGTCCTTATTTTGGACTAAGAGGTTAAAGTCCTGTAAAATCGGCTTGTTTTCAAAAGCAAAACTCACATCTTTAAACTCGATGACTTTCTTTCCGATCCGGCTGGTCTCAAAATTCATCTCCAAATCCGTCTGGCTGCTTTGACCAGACAAGTCTTGCTTGAGATCATGGAATCGATTGATCCGCGCCTGTTGCTTGGTCGCACGCGCCTGGGGTTGCCGCCGCATCCAGGTTAACTCCTGCTTATAGAGTTGCTGCTTCTTATGAAGAAGGGCTGCATCACGCTCATCTTGCTCAGCCTTTAAGTGGACATAATCCTGGTAATTGCCTTGATACTCAATCAAACTAGCTCGATCCAACTCAAAAATTCTTGTCGAGATATTATCCAAGAAATAGCGATCGTGGGTAATGAATAGCACCGTTTTCTTAGAGTTCTTCAAGAAATTGGTCAACCATTCGATGGTATCAATGTCTAGGTGGTTGGTCGGCTCATCTAGTAAGAGCAGATCGTGGTGAGATAGCAAAACCTGTGCCAATTGCACCCGACGACGCAAGCCCCCAGATAGATCCCCAACTTTGGCGTTCAAATTTTCAATTCCAAGTTTGGAAAGGACCGTCTTGACCTGACTCTCGATCTCCCAAGCATTAAGCGAATCCATCTCCGCCATGACCTTTTCAAGACGTGCTTGGTTCTCTTCTCGGTAATCCGCCATCAAGTATTCATAATCGCGAATCAGCTGCATTTCTCGCAAATCACTAGATAGCACCGTATCCAGAACCGTCTTTTGATCATCAAAGTCTGGTTCCTGCGTTAAGTAGCCAATCGTATAATCACTCTTTGCAGAAAAAGGACTCACATCTCCATCAAAGCCAGAGCGACCCGACAACACATCTAACAGCGTGGTTTTTCCAGTCCCATTGACCCCGATCAATCCGATCCGATCCAAGTCATGAATGATAAAGGAAATCTCACGAAAGACGGTCTTATCTCCGACAGATTTGGTTAATTTATCGACAATAAAATCGCTCATTTTTCCTCCTCTTTTGCTTGCTGGATATAGGCGATGATGGCCTCTTTTTCATTGGCCAGTTCCCCATCGACAATGGCATATTCAATCTTTGTCAACATCTCTCCTAAAGCTGGACCTGGTTGAAAGCCGTAGTCTTTGATCAGCATTCCACCATTGACCACCACTTCATGCTTATCATGAATGGTCAAGCTATCATAAACTCGCTCGATGGCCAAATAATCCACACTCAAGGCATACGCTTCACGAAGCTCTTCAGCCACTAGCAACAAACGCTTATCATACTTGTAGCAAGCACGCTTGTCTAGACTTCCGTTATCTCGGAGCTTAAGAATCTCCACGATCTGCTCCACCGTCTTGGCAAACTCTCTAGATGTCTTCCATTTCTTAAAGAATTTTGGAATATCTTGAATCTCTAGTGCTAAGACCAAAGCAGCCCAGGCTTGCTCAGAAGTTGAAAAGGTATACTCCAACTCTATGTCAAACAAACGCTCGATCGCTTCTTTGCGATCCTTCATCTCTGGCAGATAGTGATAGGCTCCACTTGCCAGCATAGCCTCCAAACCCTGTCTCCAGTATGGAGAAAGCAAGAGTTTATCAAACTCGATGAAGGTACGCTCTACTGAAATCTTCTCAAGTAAGGGAGCACACTCCTTCATGGCATCAAAGGTTGCCTCTTCTAATTCAAAGCCGAGACTGGCTTGAAAGCGAAAGCCTCGCATGATCCGGAGCGCATCTTCGTTAAACCGTTCGTGAGGAAGCCCAACGGCCCGAAGG
>NZ_KQ969689.1:758985-760180 GCF_001578955.1 Streptococcus parasanguinis | reverse complement strand
TTTTCCAAGTCTTCTAACCCATGAAAAAGGTCAACAATTTCTCCTTTTTCATTTAAGGCAAAGGCATTAACCGTAAAATCACGACGCTTGAGGTCTTCTTCTAGTGAGCGCACAAAAGACACGGAACTCGGACGACGATAATCGACATAGACATCCTCTGTCCGGAAGGTCGTAATTTCATATTCTTGACCATTTTCAAGGACCAAGACAGTCCCGTGTTCGATACCGACATCTACTGTTCGATCAAAAATTGCCTTGGTCTCTTCTGGGTATGAGGAGGAAGCGATATCGACATCGTGAATTGGACGATCCAAGAGGGCATCACGGACAGATCCCCCTACAAAATAGGCCTCAAAACCAGCTGCTTTAATCTTCTCTAATATTGGTAAAGCCTCCTGAAACTCAGAAGGCATCTTTTCTAATCTCATAGTAAGTGTTCCAAACCATAAACAAGCTCATGACGCTTGACAACTTCTTTAATCCCTAGATTTACTCCTGTCATGAAGGAAACACGATCATAGGAATCATGACGGAGAGTCAACCCTTCGCCTTGGCTACCAAAAATCACCTCTTGGTGAGCGACTAGGCCAGGCAATCGAACCGAATGGATGCGCATCCCTTCAAACTCTGCCCCTCTTGCCCCAGGCATCAACTCTTCTTCATCTGCTGCACCTTGCTGGATCTTCTCACGCTTCTCAGAGATCAACTCAGCGGTCTTAATCGCTGTTCCACTCGGTGCATCTTTTTTCTTATCGTGGTGCAATTCGATAATTTCTACATTCGGGAAATACTTGGCTGCTTGCGCTGCAAATTGCATCAAGAGCACAGCTCCAATGGCAAAGTTCGGCGCGATCAAGCCACCCAAGCCCTTTTCACGTGAAAGGTCTGTCAATTCTTGGATCTGCTCAGGAGTGAATCCAGTCGTTCCCACAACAGGCGCAAAGCCATTTTCAATTGCAAAGCGAGTATTCTCGTAAGCGACCTTGGGCATGGTAAAGTCGACCCAAACATCTGCCTCTAGACCCACAACATCTTCTTTGTGGTTAAAGACAGGGACTCCTGCAACCTCTGTCTCATCAGTAAACGGATCGATCAAGCCAGCTAATTCTAACTCAGGATCTTCAGAAACCATCTTGTAGGCTGCTTGTCCCATTCTTCCCTTGAAACCTGCGATAATGACTTTAATTGACATAGA
>NZ_KQ969689.1:753507-758965 GCF_001578955.1 Streptococcus parasanguinis | reverse complement strand
TCCCAAGAATGGCAGCCCCATTTGACAGACGACCACCTTTAACCAAGTGGTTCAAATCATCCACCATGATATAGGCAGAGGTTCCATCAATCTGGTGTTGGACATTGGCAACAATCTCATCGAAAGAACGGCCTTCACCAGCCCATTTCAAGCAGTCTTCTGCCATCATTCCTAGAGGAGCACTGGTGATTTTTGAGTCCGGAAATTCGACGGTCAAGCCTTCGAATTCATCCTTCAAATATTGGATATTTTGGTAGAAACCTGAGATACCAGATGACAAGAAAAGACCGATAGCATGCGTATAGCCCTTAGCTGTCAAACCAGATAAGACTTCTTCTAACTCTGCAACACTCGGCTGGCTAGTCTTTGGCAATTCCTTAGAGGCAGCCATCTTTTGGTAGAACTCATCGTGTGTCAGGTTCTTCCCTTCAACATAAGACTCCCCATCGATATAGATCGGGATCTCTAAAATAAATAAGTCGTCGTGATGGAGCACGTCTTGCGTTAAATAGGCAGACGAATCCGTGATCACTGCTAATTTCATTGATTAAAACTCCAAATTAATACCCGGTAAATCAAGGGCAATTTCTGTGACTTCGTAAGTCAAACGGTTGAGCATATTCAAGCAAGGGCGAGCCAATTCTTCCACTTCGTCTTTGCTGAATTCACTTGGTTCATTGACATAACGGCCAAACAAGTGGTTGATTTGAGTGATGGTTCCGCTGATCACAAAACCGTCAAAAACGATCATGTAGCTCAAGATCACAATCAAAGAAGTCGTGTTTTGTTCTTGATCACGATTGATCAATTGAAAGTTTACATCTACTTTTGTTTCAGGGATGCCATTTTCTTTTTCCCACTCAAAATTACGAGCATCATAGTGGTATTGGCTGACAAATTCTTTTTCACGTTGAATATCCATTTTTATTCTCCTAAAAATATGCGTTAGGCTTATTATATCATAATTCAGCTCAAGATACCAACGCCGAATGAGGTGATTTTTTCACTAGCACAAAAAGAAAAGGTTGGGCATTCCCAACCTTTTAATCATATTTAGTTTTTAGGTTTGCGAAGCAATCCGAACAAGATACCACTTACGACTGCACCGATCAATACGAACAAGATGTAAAGAAGTGGATTTGAAGTAAGGGCGATAACGAAGATACCTCCGTGAGGAGCCATGAGTTTCAAGCCTGCAAGACCAACAAGGGCACCTGTCAAAGCTGAACCTACGATGAAGCTTGGAATCGCACGCGCTGGGTCAGCTGCACCGAATGGAATGGCACCTTCTGTGATGAAGGAAAGACCCATAACAATGTTAGTCAAACCAGAATCGCGTTCTTCTTTAGTAAATTTGTCTTTGAACAAAACTGTAGCTACAAAGACTGCCAATGGAGGAACCATACCAGCTGCCATAACAGCTGCCATAACAATAGAACCACCTGAAGCAACAGATTCAGCAAGTGTACCTGTAGCGAAGACATAAGCGGCTTTGTTAACTGGTCCACCCATATCGACAGCCATCATACCGCCGACGAGAAGTCCAAGAAGGACAGCTGAGCTACCTGACAAGCTTGAAAGGAAGTTGTTAAGACCAGTATTGATAGCAGCCATTGGAATATTGATGAGGAACATCAAGAATCCTGTCAAACCAACACCAAGTAATGGCAAGAGAAGGATAGAGCGGATACCATCGAGTGAACGTGGAAGACCTGCAAGGGCTTTGCGAAGTAAGAGAACAACTCCACCTGCAAGGAAACCACCTACCAAAGCTCCAAGGAAACCTGATGATACGGCTGCTGGTAATTCACCTTTAGCAGCACCGTAGGCGATATTTCCAAATGCTGAACCTGAGCTAGCAATAGATCCAGCGATAAACCCTGCTACAAAACCAGGTTTTTCAGCGATTGAGAATCCAATGTAACCTGCAAGTACAGGAAGCATGAAGCCAAAGGCTACTCCACCAATTGTTTTAAATTGTGCTGCTAATACATGATAAGAACCAAGACTAGACAATTGATCTTGAGGTACACCCATAACTTGGTCAATCAAGAAGGCAAGGGCGATCAAGATACCACCACCGATAACGAATGGAAGCATTTGAGAAACCCCACTCATCAAGTGTTTGTAGAAGGCTCCACCCAAACTCAATTTCTCTTGGCTAGCGCTAGCTTGTGCAGCATTTTCAGCGTGGAAGACATCTGCTTTGCCATCCAAGATGGTTTGGATCAATTCTTCTGTCTGACGGATACCGGCTGCAACAGGTTTAGAGATCAATTTTTTGCCATCGAAACGAGCTGTTTCAACTGCCTTATCAGCTGCAATGATCACTCCTTCAGCTTTGGCGATTTCTTCAGCTGTCAAGCGGTTGCCGACACCGGATGCACCGTTTGTTTCAACGCGGACTGTAACACCCATTTCTTCCCCTTTTTTGATGAGGGCTTCTTCTGCCATGTAAGTGTGGGCGATACCAGTTGTACATGCTGTAACAGCAACAATGAGAGGTTTGTCAGATGAAGCTGCTTCTTTGACTGCTTCTGCTTTTTTCGCTTCTTCTGCTGCAGCTACTTGCTCTTCCGCATCAAAGGCTGCGATCACTTGCTCAGGTGTGCTTGCTTGGCGAAGTTTATCCGCAAATCCTGGTTTCATCAAGTACTTAGACAGTTCAGCAAGGGCTGCCAAGTGAGTGTCATTTGCCCCTTCTGGAGCTGCGATCATGAAAAACAAGTCTGTTGGTTGGCCATCAAGCGAAGCATAGTCCACACCCTTGTTTGATTTTGCAAACAAGACCGTTGCTTCTTTGACTGCTTCATTTTTGCTGTGGGGCATGGCAATTCCGTCACCCAAACCAGTTGAAGTTTGTGCTTCACGGTTCATGATTCCAGCCTTGAAGGTGTCAAAATCTGTCACCACACCATTGTCAACGAGCGATTGAATCATCTCATTGATCACGCCCTCTTTATCTGTTGCTTGAAGGTCAAACAACATCACGTTTTTATTTAAAACGTCTTGAATTTTCATAGTTTTTCTACCTCTACTTTTTCATAAGTTTCTTTTATATAATCAGCTGTTGCCAAATCATCTGAGAAAGTGGTCGCTGTTCCACAAGCCACTCCCCATTTGAAGGCTTCAATAACATCTCCCGTCGTTGCGAGCTTCCCAGTGAAGCCTGCTACCATGGAATCTCCAGCCCCAACAGAATTCTTCACTTCCCCTTTGATTGGTTTTGCGAAGTAAGTACCGTTTGGACTGACAAGAAGAGCTCCATCACCCGCCATGGAAATAATGACGTTTTGTGCTCCTTTGGCCAAGATTTCTTTGGCGTAACGTTCAATTTCTGGTAATTCCGTCAAGGTAACTCCAAAAATATCTCCCAATTCATGGTTATTTGGTTTAACCAATTGGGAGTTGAACTCTAAGGAATCAATCAAGGTTTGCCCTTCAAAGTCGCAAACGACTTGCGCGCCTGTCGCACGAGTTGCTGCGATCAATTGTTTGTAAACGGCATTTCCAAGCGAAGATGGAGCAGATCCTGCAAAGACTACCACATCATCTGCTGTTAAGCTCGATAAGATGTTGAGCAATTCTTGCAACTGAGCTTCAGTTACTTCTGGGCCATTCCCATTGATCTCTGTTTCCTCATCAGCTTTGATCTTGACATTGATCCGTGTATCTTGGTCCACTGTCACAAAGTTGGTTGAAATGGCTTCGCTGGTCAGTACGTCTTCAATGAAGCGCCCTGTGAAACCACCGATAAATCCAGTCGCTGTGTTCTCGATATCGAGACGCTTCAACACACGACTGACATTGATCCCTTTACCACCGGCGAATTTATCTTCCGAAGCCATCCGATTGACCGCTCCCGTCTCTACATGATCGAGTCGAACAATATAGTCAATGGCTGGATTCAGTGTTACTGTATAAATCAAACCTCTATAACCTCCGTTTTTTCTTTTAAAACCTTTAATCGTTGCGGTTCACATTGATTGGTGATAATCATGGCTCGCTTGATAGGAGCCACTTTGACAAAGGATGTCACGCCAATTTTCGAATCATCCGCTAGGATATAGGTTTTTTTTGCATTTTCGATAATCGCACGCTTGACAGATCCTTCTTCCAGATCTGGAGTGCTGTAAAACTCATCATCGATTCCATTCATTCCAAGAAAGGCCTTGTCAAAATTTAACTGACCGATTTGATTGAGCGCGATTCCTCCGATACTAGCATCTGTAGAAGATTTAACCATTCCACCTATAATGACTGTTGGAACATTTCGCTCAACCAACTTGGTTGCATGGTGAATCGAGTTGGTCACTACTGTCACCGTTGGATTAACAATTTCTTGTACTAGAAGTTCATTGGTCGTCCCGGCATCGATAAAGACCACATCGTGATCTTTGATCAATTCCGCTGCCTTTACTGCAATTTTTGACTTAACTTGAATGTTTTTGATAGATTTTTCTTTATTACTTTCTTCCTCTTGGAGAAAGTGAAGACTTTCCGCCCCACCGTGGACCCGGCGAAGTTTGCTTTCATCCTCTAACTCATCCAAATCCCGACGAACAGTCGATTCAGATGTTCCCAAATCTTGTACAAGAGTCTCCAAAGAGACAAATTTTTCCTTTAAAACCTTTTCGAGGATAAACTGTTTTCGTTCAGATTTAAGCATTTCCCCTCCTTTTGCAATCGATTACAAAAACTATTATACTCTATCTTTCAAAATTGTCAACACTTTTTATCATTTTCTGTCATTTTCTTTCAAAAGATACAAAAGTGTACAAAAAAGAGTGGGAATGAACTCATTTTGTTAAAAGAGTTCTTTTCCCACCCTCATCAATCTTCTTTGAAGAGTTTAAGCAATAAAGTGTCTAAGCATCCACTCTATCTTCGGTATGTCTTAATCATTTTTGGAAGATTGTTTCTTTTTCTTGAAACCAAACAATCCAGCAAGTAACCCGACAGCAACACCTGTTGTTGCTGCTGCATATTTGGAGGAATCAGATCCAGCCACAGCTTGGCTGTTTTCTTTTTTTGATTTGATTTCTTCTACTTTGGCTTCTTGTTTTGGAGCTGGAGTAGCTGTTGGTGCTTGCACTTGTGGACTATTGTTATTTGTTGGAAGAACCGTTGGTCTATCCGGGAAAGTTGTTGGATTGCTTGAGCGGATATCCATTGGCATATCTGCTGCTTCTAAAATAGCTGGATCTATCCGTGAGGCTAGATCTTCATATTGGGAATTCAACAGTTCCACGACACTTTGATAAGATTGAAGGGTTGTGAATTCTGCTTCCAATTTTTCTTTTTTATTCTCTAAATTAGCCACCGCAGCTGATAAAACGGATTGGGCTTTGACCAATAATTCTGGAGCGTTTTTAAAGTCAGAAAGACGTTTTTGAGCAGCAACCAAGCGCTCTTGAGCCGCCTTCAAGCCCTCATGCGCTTCTTGAACGACTTGGGC
>NZ_KQ969689.1:750432-753150 GCF_001578955.1 Streptococcus parasanguinis | reverse complement strand
TGAACGACTTGGGCTTTTTCTGCTTCTTCCGCTTTTAAAAGATCTAATTTCTCACGCGCAGCTGTTAACAAATCTTTCGCTTTTTGAAGTGCTGCTTCTTTTGGTTGGATAGTTGCTTCAATCCGACCTCGAGATACATCAAGAGTCGCCTTCGCCTTTTCAACCGCATGGTCCTTGCTAACAAGAAGAATCTTGTAATTTTGGATGGTCTTTTGGACATTGGCCATCTCCGCTTCCATCTTCGAATTTGCATGGTGGGCATCTTCTAGTTTGCCTTGCAAGATAATGATTTGAGACTCTTGATTGGCCTTGTCTAACTTGAGATTAGCGACTTCATCAGATTTTGCTTTCACATCTGATCTTGTCGTCGTTGCCCCAGCTCCCTGACGCAATTGGTAAGCGAGTGCACTGGTTGACACTGCTGAATTGACCGGGCTGTGTAAGAAAGCTGCTTCTGACATGGCATTGCTTGGGTCATAAGCGACTGATAAAGCTGTCGCTTTGTTGTCTACCATTTGGAGGTAGTGACCAACCTTAGCAAAGGCCTCAGCCCCAATTTTCATATAAATGTCATTGGCATCGATTTGTGTTTCGTCTGTTGGTAGACCATATTGAGCCGCTACTTCCTGATAAGCCGCTTTTTCATTGTACCAAATGTCAACCGCACCAGCAGGTGAAAAGCCATAAGCGATGTTTTCGTTTGGCAAATACTTAAACATATGCCAGTTGGCTTTTTTGAAGTATTCCAACTGTACTTGACTGGCTGGAAGGGAATAGGGATCCAGTTCCAATTCAGGCAAGCCGGCATTGCGACGATAGCTATTGATGGCATCCGCAATTTCAAGAGCTCGGAGGTTAGCTTGCAAGGATCCAGACTCTCCAACTGTTAAGCCGTCTTCTTCCCGACCACGCTTGTAGAGGGCTAAAGCACTCGCTGCAGCTTCATTGCCATTGTCAGCTAAGTGTTGCAAATAACCTTCATAAGTCGCTTGACTCAACTGAACTGGGCTATTGGCCGCAGCTTGTTCTAAGGCTGCCAATTCTGCTTCCTTAGTTGCGATGACCGCTTTCAAATCTGTCAGACGCGTTTGAGCCAGTTGAATGTCGTTCTCAATTTGAGCCACTGTATCTGAGCCAGTTTGCTGACTCGCTTGCAAGGTTGCAAGGTAATTCTGAGATTCTCGGATACTTTGCTCGACTTGACTTTGCTCCAACAAAGCCTGGTTGAGCACATTCTCATCATTTGAAATCGGTGCTTTGGCTTGGTTCAATTCATTTTGTGCTACATCGACCAAAGATTCCTGAGCAGTAACTTGATTTTCCTGTTGACGAACAGCCTCTACGACTTGGTCATGGGCAGCTTCTGCTTCTCGAACCTTATTTTCTTCGATGGTCACATAGGCTTGAGCTACCTTGACGTCATTTTCTGCATTCTGAACTTGGGCATCCGAAGTTGTTGCAATGAGGTTTTCCGCATCCGTCACTTCTGCTTTCTTTTCTTCCAATTCTTGTCCAGCAGCCTTGACTTCCGTTTGAGCATCGATCACTTTTTGCTCTTGGTAGTGGACATCTTTCACCACTTGGCCTTTTTGAGCTGTAATTTGCTTCAACTCATCAACCGTAATTGGTTTTTCGACTACTTCCGTACTATTGGTTTCTGCATTTTCATTTTGCTTCACCTCTTCGGCACTAGCCTTGTGATTAAACATACCAGATAGAACCGTTGTTGCAGCAATCCCTGTCGTGAAAACCGATTTTCCTAATTTCTTTCCCATTAAATTCACCCCCAAAACTGAATCATTTTCTTGAAGTTTCTCTACCCCTTAGCATACCACATTTTGTTACCAATAACTAGTAGGTTTAAAAAGTTTTTTTCATAAATTTTTGAGGCAAAAGAAAAACAGCTGACGCTGTTAGTCTTCTTGTTTAATTTGTTCCAACATCTTCTCTTCTTCTGCTGTCAACTCATAGTTTTCTAGCAAGTCTGGCCGACGTTCTAAGGTCTTTTTCAAACTCTGATAGAGGCGCCATTGACGGATATTTTCATGGTGACCACTCATGAGAACATCTGGAACCGTCATCCCTCTGTATTCATAAGGCCGTGTGTATTGAGGATATTCTAGTAGACCAGAGGAGAAACTGTCATCCTGGTGGCTCGACTCTTTTCCGATCACTTCTGGAATCAAGCGAACCGTCGCATCAATCATGGTCATGGCTGCTAGCTCGCCACCCGTCAGGACATAATCGCCAAGAGAAATCTCATCTGTCACCAAGGTCTTGATCCGCTCGTCGTAGCCCTCATAGTGACCACAGATAAAGATTAATTCATCTTCTTGAGCCAACTCTTCTGCGTAACTTTGGTCAAAAGTCCGACCAGCAGGATCCAACAAAATCACGCGCGGGTTCTTTTTCTCAATGGCATCAAAGGCGTCAAAGATGGGCTGAGCACGTAAGAGCATGCCTTGGCCGCCACCATAGGGTTCATCGTCAACATGACGAGCTTTCTCTGCGTTTTCACGGAAATTATGGTAGTTGATCTCGAGAAGTCCCTTTTCACGTGCCTTTCCCACGATAGAGTGCTCAAGAGGTGAAAACATTTCTGGAAAGAGGGTTAAAATATCAATCTTCATCGTCTAACCCTTCTAAGATGTCTACATCCACCCGGTTTCCTGGGATATCGATATTGAGCACCACTGGTGGGATATAAGGCAAGAGAAG
>NZ_KQ969689.1:746352-750412 GCF_001578955.1 Streptococcus parasanguinis | reverse complement strand
GCGTTTCACGACCCAAACGTCATTGGCACCTGGTTGCAGGATTTCCTTGATCTGACCGATTAGCTGGTCATTTTCATAAACATCAAGGCCGATGATCTCATGGTAATAAAACTCGCCATCCTCCAAATCTGTCAAGTCTTCTTCCGCAACCTTGAGGCTAAAGCCTTTGAATTTTTCGATGGCATTGATATGGTACATATCCTTAAACTTGATGAT
Organism: Streptococcus parasanguinis; assembly: GCF_001578955.1. Lineage (GTDB taxonomy): Bacteria > Bacillota > Bacilli > Lactobacillales > Streptococcaceae > Streptococcus > Streptococcus parasanguinis_U. Next base: position 750,196 of record NZ_KQ969689.1, on the reverse strand, counting down.
GTCGAAGTTCTTGTGCTTGCGATGACTGGCAATGGTCACTGTTTGGACAAAACGATCCTTCTCATCAAAAAGAGCCAACTCAGCTCCTTTTTTAAAGCGTTCATCTGCAAAGTCTGTCACAGACAAGATCCGCATTTCTCCTTGTAAGCCTTGGGTATTGACAATTTTCCCGACATTAAAGTAATTCATGATTTCTCCAGTGTAGTTTATTCACTCTATTTTATCACGTTCAGCAACAATTCTCAACGTTGCTCACTGAATGGTCCAATAAAAAAACGGGACCAAGTCCCGCCTTTTTATTTTTCGTCAATAACGATTCTTACTTTTTTATCTTCAGTTGGGACAGAGTAGACAATCGTTCTTATCGCAGAAATGGTGCGACCTTTTCGACCGATTACACGACCAACATCGCTAGGATCAAGGTCAAGGTGGTACTCAAAGAATTCAGGAGTATCTTCGATCTTGATGGTTAAGGCATCCGGTTGTGAAATCAAAGGTTTCACAATTGCAATAATGAGATTTTCAATCGTATCCATACATCAACCTACTTAAAAAATTATTTTGAGAATTTAGAATCGTGGAATTTCTTCATCACACCAGCTTTTGAAAGGATGTTGCGAACTGTATCTGAAGGTTGAGCTCCATCAGCCAACCATGCAAGAACGCGGTCTTCTTTCAAAGTCACTTGGTTTTCTTCAACAAGTGGATTGTAAGTTCCAACTGTTTCGATGAAACGTCCATCACGTGGTGAACGTGAATCTGCTACGTTGATACGGTAGTAAGGTTTTTTCTTAGATCCCATACGAGTCAAACGAATTTTAACTGCCATTTTTATAAGTCTCTTTTCTATATTTTAATTTTCGGTGAAATAGACAAGCTATTTAGCACATGATCCATTATAACACATTTTATAGACCTGTCAAGAAAAAAACTTGACAGTATTTAAAATTTTTTATTTTATCAGTAAATCGGCGATTTCTTGATAGTTGCTAACGGTATAAGTCGGTACTACCTGGCTAGTATTTTCCTTATGATCAGGGTTATACCAGACGGTATCGATCCCCGCAGCATTTCCTCCTGCGATATCTGCTGTCAAGGAATCTCCGATCATGAGGATCTCTTCCTTGCTAAAACCTGGAATCAGTTGGCCAACTTTGTCAAAAAATGCAGGTTCTGGTTTCTGAGTATGAAGCTGCTCAGAGATAAAGACCTCTTTGAAATATGGTGCGATTGTAGAATGAGCCAAGCGTCCTTCTTGAATGGCAGTCACTCCATTCGTTGCACCATAGAGCTGGTAACCCGCTTTTTCAAGTCGGGCCAGTAAGTCCTCCGCACCAGGGAAAGACTGCCCTTGAAGACTGATGTAATCTTGGTAGCGAAGAGCCATCTCAGCCCCATCAACCGTGATCCCAAAGTGGGCAAACCCAATCGCAAACCGACTATCCACGAGCTCTTGCTTGGTCAATTTCTTTTGTTCCAAATCCTTCCAGAGCCCTTGGTTCATGGGTTTGTAGTAATCCTTAAAGGCCTGTACATCTGGAAAATTCATGTCTTCTAACATCTGCGTCAAGGCTGTTTCTTCAGCAGATTCAAAGTCCAACAAGGTATGGTCCAAATCAAAAAGTAAAAATGTATACGCCATTACAAACGATCCTTCAATTTTTCTACAAATAAATAAGCCGCTGGGCAAGTGAGGGTATTCTTGATGGTCAGATGGTTGATCTGATAAATCTTCTTGCGATCGGTGTGAGGGAATTCCCGACAAGCTTTTGGACGAACATCATAGATGGAGCAGAGATTGTCCCCACCAAGAAAAGGACAAGGCATGGATTTAAAAACCTTGTCCCCATCTTCGTCAACTTGAAGAAATTCAGCCTCAAAGGCAGGAAGTTTCATCTTGAAATACTTGGCAATCCGCGTGATATCCGCTTCCTTAAAATCGGGCCCTAAGGTCTTGCAGCAATTAGCACAAGCCGTACAGTCGATTTCTTGGAAAACTTCATCGTGGATTTCTTGCGCTATTTTATCTAAATTCTTAGGCGGTTTCTTCTTGAGATTCGCCAATACCTTGCGGTGCTCCTTTTGCTTTTGGAGAGCTAACTGATGGTATTTTTCAATATCACTTTCCTGTGTCATCCTCTATTTCCTCTTTTAAACAATAGAAGCATTATACCACAAAGAACGTGAAAAAAGATAGATCTTGCGATCTATCTCACTTGACTAATCCGTCACAGCGCCTGTTCCATCTAAGCTCCAAGTGTTTTCGACATAAGGAGTAAATTGAGTTATTGTTTTCTCAAATCCTTCAACAATAATCAAATAAACCTTATCATCTTTTTGGAATACCCAACCAGCAACCTGCAGACCTGACTTGAGAAATATATGTATTTTAAGCGACTCATTTCCTCCAACAGTCGTCGTAGATTTTGTCATTTTCTCAACAATTTTATAATCATTCCACCTACTCTCCAACCTTTGAGCTATTAGCTCTGCATTAAATTCAACTCCTTCGGGGACATTTGCTTTTTCTCTAGTGGCAGCATTTAAAACAATAATATTGAAGGCGTTTTTATCTGTATACTGAATATTATCCCCGACTTGGATACTATCATTCTTTTTCCAGTCACTTGGGATATTGAGGTAACCATAATCTGCTGAGCCGATTCGTTTCGTTTCTACAGTCCCCTTATCACTATCTGATATTTCTTTCTCTACCTTGCTACTCGATTTTGTAGTCTCTTTCACCACATTAGTGGAACTAGACGCTGCCTTTGATTTACTAGACTCTTTCTTTGGACTAGTACAAGCAAACAGACTGACAACAGACAAAAACGTAACAGACGCGAGTAGAAACTTATTTTTCATGTTCTCTCCTCAATGATGTATTATCTTTCCTCTAGTCTACCATGATTTTCTAGGATTTGAAAGTGCGATTTCTATAGCATAAAGAGACTAGAAATGATTCTAGCCTCTCTTCATCAATCCATTATAGCGCCTGTTCCATCTAGGCTCCAAGTATTTTCAATGTATGGGATAAAGGTTTTCAAGGTTTCTGCATCCCCTTCAAAAGAAATGGTATAAACTTTTTCACCCTTCTGGAAAACCCAAGTAATCAGGTATTGACCAGATTTCATGACAATTTGAAGCTGGTAGGCGTCTAGACCTGCGACTTTAGTCCGCGCTCCCGTCATCTTTCCAACATCCTGGTTATCTTGCCACATTACGGCTAGTTTCTTGGCTAGAAATTCAGCATTAAACTCGATATCTGCAGGAACTTTGGCCTTTTCCCGGGTAAAGCTGTTCAAGGTGACAATATTATAGCCACTGCCATCTGTATATTGGACAGCTTCTGTCCCATCGATATCCGTGAACTTGAACCATTTACTTGGAATATCGATGTATCCATAATCTGCATTTCCAATCCGCTTGGTTTCTTGACTGGAAGTGTTTTTCTTTGTAGAAGAAGTATCCTTTGACGAAGAGCTGCTTGTTTGCTTTTCGACTTTACTGCTACTTTCTTTTGTAGAAGAAGCTGCGGTGTCCTTTTGAGTGGTGTGACTACAAGCCATGAGTGTGCAGGTAGAAAGAATCGTCAGTGATGTGACCAATAATTTGTGTTTCATGCTCAACCTCCTTGAGAACGTTTTCTCTCCTCTAGTCTACCATGAAAGTGGGTATTTTAAAATAGGATAAGTGTCACATCTGATGGAACCTTTCTCATTCAGTCTATTTCTTTTATACCTAAAACAAAAGGCTGGGACAAAAGTCCTAGCCTCTCAATTATTTTTGGATTGTCGAGCAAGACGCAGTGGTTGAGTGGGCTCTACTACGCTGATTTCATCAG
>NZ_KQ969689.1:745439-746191 GCF_001578955.1 Streptococcus parasanguinis | reverse complement strand
AGACAACTCATAGTCAAAGCTCGCATAGCCACGAGTAGAGGATTTTAATTTATCAAAAAAATCAAAGACAATTTCTGCCAGGGGAATTTGATAGATGACATTAACCCGATTTTCATCGATGTAATCCATGGTCACAAAATCCCCACGTTTGCGTTGGGCCAGTTCCATGACAGCCCCGACAAACTCTTGCGGCACCATGATTTGGGCTTTTACATACGGTTCTTCGATCGAAGCGATCTTGGTTGGATCTGGAAACTCAGAAGGGTTGGAGACATCCAGTGCTTCTCCATCTGTCAAATTGACCTTGTAAATAACAGACGGCGCTGTCATGATCAAGTCAATGTTGAACTCACGCTCCAAACGCTCTTGGATAACGTCCATATGAAGGAGACCCAAGAAACCACAACGGAAACCAAAACCAAGGGCTTGAGAAGTTTCCGGTTCAAATTGAAGACTGGCATCATTCAATTGCAATTTTTCCAAAGCTTCACGAAGATCATTGTATTTGTTAGATTCAATTGGGTAAAGACCAGCAAAAACCATTGGGTTCATTTGCTTGTATCCATGTAGTGGCTCACTTGCCGGATTGGAAGCTAGGGTCACCGTATCCCCGACACGAGTATCCGCAACGGTCTTGATAGAGGCCGCTATATAGCCAACATCCCCAGTTGCCAGGAAATCGCGTCCAACTGCTTTAGGAGTAAAAATCCCAACCTCGGTGACATCAAATGTCTTACCATTGCTCATGAGTT
>NZ_KQ969689.1:744470-745156 GCF_001578955.1 Streptococcus parasanguinis | reverse complement strand
AAATGTCTTACCATTGCTCATGAGTTGGATCTTATCGCCTGGTTTGACCATTCCATTGACCACTCGGACCTGAAGGATTACCCCACGATAGGCATCATATACAGAGTCAAAGATCAAGGCTTGAAGAGGGGCTTCAACATCACCCGTAGGTGCTGGAACTTTCTCAACGATCTGCTCCAAAATTTCTTCAATCCCGATACCAGCCTTGGCAGAGGCTAGGACAGCTTCACTAGCATCCAGACCGATGACATCTTCTACTTCTGTGCGCACCCGTTCTGGATCTGCAGCTGGCAAGTCAATCTTATTAATGACTGGCAGGATTTCCAAATCATTGTCCAAAGCAAGGTAAACATTGGCTAGAGTCTGGGCTTCAATCCCTTGAGCGGCATCTACTACGAGAATGGCACCCTCACAGGCAGCGAGCGACCGCGAAACCTCATAGGTAAAGTCCACGTGTCCTGGTGTGTCAATCAAGTGGAAGATATAGGTTTCCCCATCTTTAGCCGTGTAGTTCAACTCTATGGCATTCAGCTTAATGGTAATCCCACGTTCCCGTTCCAGGTCCATACTATCTAAAAGTTGGGCTTGCATCTCTCGACTAGATACGGTTTCGGTTTTTTCTAAAATTCGATCGGCCAAGGTTGACTTTCCATGGTCAATATGGGCGATGATCGAGAAGTTCCGAA
>NZ_KQ969689.1:742192-744061 GCF_001578955.1 Streptococcus parasanguinis | reverse complement strand
ATATGGGCGATGATCGAGAAGTTCCGAATCTTCTCTTGTCGTTTTTTTAATTCTTCAAAATTTGGCATAATCATCTTCCTAGTAAATTTAATCGTACTCTTCATTATAACAAAAAAGATAGGCCTTTGCCTATCTTAATTCATTATTTTCAAAAATCGCTTCTGCGTTTTATTTCCCTCATAGCCCAAGCGTTCGTAAAAGATATGGGCTTCTTTTCGATGAGATGCAGAATTTAAACGGATAAAAGCAGAATGCCTGCTTTTGGCAAGTTCTTCAACTCGCTCCATCAATTGGCGACCGATCCCACGTCCTTGAGCAGATGGAAAAACCGCTAGCCCCAAAATATTCAAACCGGCGTCACTATAGAGACTTTCGTAAACTTCTGCTTCCACATAACCAAGAATATTTCCTGTTTGGTCCTCTTCATAAACAAAGCAAAAATGATCCGAATCTGGCGAATTAAATTTATCAATCTGAGCTGCCACTTTTTCAAGGGTCGAATCATACCCCAATGCTTGGTGACATAAATCTCTAATTTGACCTGCATCTTTGACTTGAACGCTACGAATCATAGCTCCACCTCCATGAACTCTTTGCTTTTATCTTAGACCTTTTTCCTCAAAAAGTAAAGGAAGATATAATAAAATTCAAAAAGAAAATCTGATTTATATCGAATTAATCTTTTTTCGCATTTATCAGTGATTTCTATTTACTTTTTCGATTTAATTCATTATAATAGAAAAGGTAAATACAAGGAGGTGAGTACGTTGGCCAGAGGTCGTGGAAAAGCAAGTCCTCAAGACAAAGAGGCATTACGGATTATATCGGAAAAGATCAGAGAATTACTGAAAGAACAAGGCAAAAAACAGATCGAATTATCTCGTATTACTGGAATTCCTGCTAGCACTTTGACTGGTTATGTAAAAGGAACTTCTCTTCCCGTTCCTGAAAATTTGGAGAAGATTGCTGCCTTTTTTCAGGTATCAGTTGCTGAAATTGACCCTCGATTACGAAATGATTTTGTGGTCATTGATTCAGAGATTGAGAGATTGTACAAACAGCTCGATGAGGGAAATCAAGAAAATCTTCTTTCTTATGGAAAAAGTCTCTTGACCCATCAGAAAGAAAGACAGAAGATTGAAAAGCAATACCACTCTTATTCTGTCTATGATTCTTTTGCATCTTATCAAAATCAGAAACAGGCTGATATCGTCTGGTTTGATCAAAAGATCTCTTACGACTTGGCTTTTTGGATTCATACGGATTCCCTAGAGCCCAAATATGAAAAAGGAGCCGTTGTGTTAATCAAGCAAACCTACTACGATCAGGCAGGGGCTATTTATGCCATTGATTTTGATGGGCAAACGTTGATCAAACGTGTCTTTCGTGAGGCCAACGGGGTACGACTCGTTTCCCTCAATAAGAAATATAGTGATCAGATTATTCCACTAGATGAGGAACCTGGGGTGATTGGAAAAGTGATTGATGGCTTTGTTCCTCTTGATTTGGAGGAGATCAAATGATTCAATTAATCGCGATTGACTTGGACGGAACTCTCTTGCATGAAGATAAGTCACTGTCTAAAGGCAATATCGAAGCTCTTCATAAGGCCCATGAAGCGGGCTATGATATTGTGATCTGTACGGGACGTCCCTTAGCGGGGGTCCGTCCCATCTTTGAAGAGATCGGTCTTCCGGATGGCAACTATTATATGATTATCAATAACGGCTGTACAACTTTGTCTACTAAGAATTGGGAAATCATTGGTAAGGAAGAATTAAGCCTTGAGGACATGCACCGGTTGCATGTTTTGACGAAAGATTCAGACGTCCAGCTGACCTTATTCGACATGGATCATTACCTAGTAGT
>NZ_KQ969689.1:740669-741712 GCF_001578955.1 Streptococcus parasanguinis | reverse complement strand
AGTGAACTGGTTACGATGGATGCCGGCATCGTAAATAGTAAACCAACACCTGTCTCAGAAGAGGATCTACCCAACCTTGTTCCTATTTTTCAAGCTATGTATGTGGGAGATCCTTCTGCTATTGATGCCTTTCAAGCTCAGCACGAGGCTGCATTAGAAGCTGATTTTAACACTGTTCGTTCACAGAATATCCTATTTGAAATCCTTCCTAAAGGTGCGAGCAAGGCATCTGCTCTTCAAGCATTAAGCCAAACATTAGGCTACAGCAGAGACCAGGTTATGGCTCTTGGAGATGCTAATAATGACCTTGAAATGCTTCGTTTTGCTGGCTATAGCGTCGCTATGGGAAATGGCAATGCTGCTGTCAAGGAAATCGCAGACTTCATCACCCTGACCAATGATGAAGATGGCGTGGCACATGCTATTCACAAATTAATTGAAACTGAAAAAGGAGAATGATCATGAAATACGCAAATTTGTTGGACCGTTTTATTACCTATGTAAAGGTTAACACACGTTCAGACGAGAATTCTACAACCACTCCAAGTACCCAATCACAAGTTGATTTTGCAACAAACGTTTTGATCCCTGAGATGAAACGCGTGGGTCTTCAAAACGTCTACTATTTGCCAAACGGCTATGCCATTGGGACACTTCCAGCTAATGATCCAAGCTTTACACGCAAGATTGGATTTATCTCTCACATGGACACCGCTGACTTCAATGCTGAAAATGTCAATCCACAAATCGTTGAGAATTACGATGGGGGTGTCATTGCTCTAGGGGGTTCTGGTTTCACACTGGATCCAGCTGATTTTGCTCATTTGAACAACTACAAGGGACAAACCTTGATCACGACGGACGGTACTACTCTTCTGGGAGCAGATGATAAATCTGGTATCGCTGAAATTATGACGGCTATCGAATACCTGACAGCGCATCCTGAAATCAAACACGGGGAGATCCGTGTCGGCTTTGGTCCAGATGAAGAAATCGGCGTCGGAGCAGATCAATTTGATGCAGAAGATTTTGATGTAGACTTT
>NZ_KQ969689.1:739174-740527 GCF_001578955.1 Streptococcus parasanguinis | reverse complement strand
CCGATCCGCGGTGGTACTGATGGGTCTAAAATTTCCTTTATGGGAATTCCGACACCAAACATCTTTGCCGGTGGCGAAAATATGCACGGTCGCTTTGAATACGTTAGCCTCCAAACCATGGAACGCGCTGTTGATACCATTATCGGTATTGTGACCAAAAAATAAGAAACAAAAAGGATTCGGATAGATTGTCCGGATCCTTTATTGTATGCTTGAAAGCTTGACAATTTCTTTGACTTGATCAATGGTCTGAACCAAATGAAGGCTTGTCTCATTGATCGTAAGATAATAGACTTTATCTGCCAAAGATTCTGTAAAAGGACGATTCGTGAGTAAGATCACCTGTTGTCCTTTTTCTTTCAGCTCTTTCACTTGCTTTCTCACCTTTTGGTAAAAACGATCATCACAGATTTCTAGATCATCCACCAAGACACAAGCAGCATCCAAACCCAATGATTCATTGGTTCCATTTTGGGTCAGATAATAGGCTGCACCCGCTTGTACCTCATATAAGCCAGCTGATGGCTCAACCGGAAGAAATGCTGGACTTGTTGCAACTTCTGCTGCTTTTTCCATCGCTACAAGGTTGGCAAGGACCTGCAAATAAATCGGTGCTAATTTACTTAAATCCAAGAGTTCCTCAAACTCAAAACCACGTTTCAGAGCCTCTAAGATATAGAAGAGCCGATGGGGCATATGACGAGCTATTTTTTGGATTAACTCATCATCGCTCATTTCTTCAGGAAAGACAGTCAGCAGTTTTTTATCTTTAATGGTTTCTAAGGCCTGTTGGTAAGCTTCATCGATCCTCTTTCCAAATCCATAAACTGCCCCATAAGAGTGAATTTGGGTATTGAGACGAGCATTCTGTGCAGCATCTGAAAAGATCGGAATCTTAAAGAAAATATAGTCTAGACTGGGTTCATAGACAGCCTTTAGATCCTGTAATAAGGGGTGAGGCAAATGCTCGAGCGAGCGCCCCAATTGCAGCTGCACGCCTTGCTCAAACAAAGAATAGCCCAAGCCCATAGAGGCCATCGAGATACTATCTGAAGCAAATGGATTAACCTCTAAGATATAAAAAGCATAGCTGGTCGGATCCAAGGCAAACTTAATGGAGATGGCTCCTGTCAGCTTCAGATAGCGACTGATGTGGATCGCTGCTTCACGAAGATTTTGAAACTCCCGGTCAGTCAGAGTGACCGCTGGCATAAATTGGTAAGAGTCACTGGAGTGGATCCCAACAGGATCAATGCTTTCAATAGAGGCCGCCAAGTAGTGATTGTCTTCACGATCCCGCATGACTACAAAATCCAGTTCCTTAAAGCCATAAGTCGAAAATTCTAGCAAACA
>NZ_KQ969689.1:728403-738902 GCF_001578955.1 Streptococcus parasanguinis | reverse complement strand
TCGCCCTTGCCCTTGCTTACTCGCTACTGGCCAGATCATAATAGGAAATTGAATGCCTTCAGAAAACTCGATAGCTTCTCGAACCGAACCAACCAGTGCTGAAGCAGGTACCTGATAGCCCAGCTCTTGAAAGAGACGTCGTTGATCTGCCTGCTGATAAAAGGTCCGGTAGCGTTGGAGGCTTGGTCCGACAATCATGATCGATGCATCTTTGAAAAATCCAGTTTCTTCCAAACGAAACAAGAGATTCAAAATCTGTTTGTCCGCAAAAGGTAGGAGCAAGCGAGATCCAGTATAAGAAAGAAGAGTCGTCCTAAGAGCATCCAGCTTGAGCTTACTAACTACAACTATATCTGCAGCTTCTTGGGTGATAGCATTTTCTTCGCCCAAGTAAAGGACAAGAGCATTCCCATCCTTGGCATTGAGTTTTTGTGCTTCATTTACCGCAGCCAAAAGGCTAATATCCTGATAAGAATCTCCACATAGGAGAAGCAATTTCTGGTTTTGGTTCATCATTCCTTCTCCCTTCTACTTTCGTGAATTTTGGCATCAATCAACTCTAAAAATTCATCGTAAAAATAGAGATTTTCTCTTGGACCTGGACTAGCATCTACTTGGAATTGAACCCCTAAAATTGGTTGGTAACGATGACGAAAAGCTTCAATACTATGGTCATTGACGTTTTCATGCGTGACCAATAAATCATGGGGCAGGCTATCGCGTGCTATACTATACAAGTGATTTTGACTGGTTATCTCGATTTTTCCTGTCGCAATTTCACGCACGGGAATATTTAAACCGAAATGCCCAACTTCCATAGGGGCCAGCTCAGCGCCGTAAGCTTGTGCCAACAACTGAGCTCCCAAGCCCATACCCCAGATCGGAATCTGACCGTTGAGCTTTCTGATCAAGCGGCAAAGTTTTTTCACCTGATGGGGATCGCCTGGCCCACTGGATAAAATAACCCCATCTGGTTGCTGCTCCATCAGTTCAGCATAAGAGATATCATAGGGATAAACTGTCACATTACAGTCCCTTTGACTCAGCTGACGTAAGACAGAGTGCTTGACCCCTAGATCAATCAAGGCAATACTCTTTCCAAAACCAGGTACAGCATAGGCTGTTTTGGTCGAGACTTGACGCACTTGGTCTTTTGGAAGGACTGTCGCTCGCAACTGATCCAAGATATGCTCGATCGAATCCCCCTTATTAATAACAGTTGCCTTCATCCGTCCATACTTGCGGACAATTTTTGCAACCTGGCGGGTATCAATCCCTACAATACCAGGGATTTTTTTTCGATTCAAGAATTCATCCAAGGTCATCTGTTGCCGCCAATTGCTCGGCATCTCCACCAGATGCTGAACCACTACTGCCAGACAAGTGGGTGTAATGGATTCAGAATCATCCCGATTGATCCCTGCTGCACCAATAACCGGGAAGGTAAAGGAGAGAATCTGGCCACTAAAAGCCTGATCCGTGATCAATTCTTGATAACCTGTCATGGCTGTGGTAAAGACTAACTCACCCGTCACATATAGGTCTGCACCAAAGGCTTCTCCTTCAAATACAGTCCCATCCTCTAGGACCAATAATCGTTTCATCGAACCCCTCCCTTCTTTTATTCTAATCCAATTTTATCATAGTTCCTCAAAAAAAGGAAAGTCAGATTCCATGTAGCGATCTACTCTGTCCTCTTTCTTTCCTTTCAATGAATTGTCGGTTATCTTATTTTGCACCGCGACCTTTAAGGACGGCTTCAATGATGGCCATACGGACAAAGACACCGTTGGTCATTTGTTCTACGATGCGTGATTTAGGAGCTTCTACCAAGTGGTCCGCAATTTCAACGTCACGGTTCACTGGTGCTGGGTGCATCAAGATCGCAGTATCTTTCATACGGTCATAACGTTCTTGAGTCAAGCCATGAAGACGATGGTAGTTTTCTTTAGAGAAGAGTGATTCGTAATCATGACGTTCGTGTTGCACACGCAAGAACATCATGACATCTACTTCTTCAATGACTTCATCGATAGTGACGAAGGTTCCATAGTCTTCAAATTCCGCACTTCTCCATTCGTCTGGACCTGCAAAGTAGAGGGTTGCTCCCAAACGTTTCAAGATTTGCATATTTGATTTTGCCACACGTGAGTGATCCAAGTCACCGGCGATACAAACTTTCAAGCCATCAAAGTGACCGAATTCTTGGTAGATAGTCATCAAATCAAGCAAGCTTTGGCTTGGGTGTTGACCTGAACCGTCCCCACCATTGACGATAGAGGCTGTGATCGTTGGGCTTTCAACCAATTCTTTGTAGTAGTCCACTTCAGGGTGACGGATGACGCAGACATCTACTCCAAGAGCTGACATGGTCAAGATGGTATCGTAAAGTGTTTCCCCTTTGTTCACAGAGCTTGTCTTCACATCAAAGTCAAGGAGATCACATCCCAATTTCAACTCTGCCACTTCAAAGGCTTTGTGGGTACGAGTTGAAGGTTCAAAGAAAAGATTTGAGATGATATGTTGGTCTTCGTAGGCTGCTTTAGCTCCGTTTTTGAACTCAATCCCACGTTTGATCAATGCCATTACTTCTTCATTGGTAAGAGTTTCCATTGAGACAAGGTTTTTAAGAGCGATTTGATTTTCAGACATGTTGATTCTCCTTTTATAATGTGAATGCAAATAGTTTACAATTTGTTTAAGCTTCTTTGATGAGGACGCGGTCTTGACCGTCTAGCTCCACCATCTCGACAATGATTTCCTCTGACTTACTTGTCGGGATATTTTTCCCAACAAAGTCCGGACGAATCGGCAACTCCCGATGCCCACGGTCGACGAGAACCGCAAGACTCACTCGAGCAGGACGACCGTGACTGACCAGATTGTCAATGGCAGCGCGTATCGTGCGACCTGTATAGAGGACATCATCGATCAAAATGACTTCTCTATGAGCGATATCAACTGGTAAGACCGTCGTATCTTCTGTCGCCTTCATGTCATCTCGGAAAGGCTTGGTATCTAGTTCTGCTACAGGGACATCGATTTGTTCCAGCTGAGAGAGACGTTCTTGGATCCGGCGAGCGATGTAAACACCACGCGTCTTGATCCCCACCAGCACAATCTGGCTTAAATCTTTGTTTCGTTCAATGATTTCGTAGGTGATCCGGGTAATGGCCCGTTTCATCGTCAAATCATCAACGACTTCTTTGGTTTTCATTCAGTCCTCCTTAGTTGTAAAAGAAAAACCTCCTTTTTCAAGGAGGTTCAGCAAATGAATGGTCTAAGAGGATAGAGTCTCGCCCTATGTCCTAGCCATTGTTTTTCACAGTCTCCTTGCCTGCCTCACGGGACAGGATTAAAGGATTTATTTAATTGAGATAACTATATCACAGTTTCAAACGACATGCAAGAAAAAACTCAACATTTTTCAAAAAAATTTAAAAACATGACTTTTCGTCCGAATAATGTTCGGTTTTTACTAAGAAACAGCCGATTTCCGCTTGATATTTTTGATTCCATAGAGCACATAGCCAGCCAAGAGGTAGGCGATAAAGATGATCACTACCCATTTGCCAACAAAGCCCCAGCCGTATTTATTAACATTGATAAAGAAATAGGCAAAGGGACTATCTTTTGCACCTGGAATTGGCCACTTCAAGACCAATCCATTGAGAAGGGCAAAGAGCATGTAAGCTAGGGGAATCGAGGTCCAAAGGAAGGGATCGAGCTTGCGATATTGCTTGGCTTTATCAATCACTAGGGTATCAAAGAAGAACATCAAAGGAACGATGTAATGACAAAGGAAGTTTTCCAAACGATAAAACTTCTCTGGTGTCGCAAGAGGCGCCAACATAAAGTGGTAGATGACACAGGTGATCATAATGGACATGGTAACTGCGCCTTTCATACGAAGGTAGCCCTGAGTCTGGGTCGAACGCCCTCGAACCATGCGCCAAACCATGTCTCCCATAAAGAACATGACCAACATGTTGGATATAATGGTGTAATAGAGCATCATGCCAAAGCCACCATGCTTGGTCAGTTGCAGGTAAACGCCGAGTACACTTAAGATAAACAATATAAAACGATAGCTAAATAATAGTTTGAATTTCATAGTATTCTCCTGAAAGAAAAGGGGGTAGCCCCTTCAGTTTAATCAGGAACTTTCCTTAAGTGAGGACGGACGTCAGCGAACTTCTACGAAGTTCCATGACTTAGTTTTGAACCTAAAGTTTCAAAACTCCCGAGTACTTGAAACAATACTGTTTCAAGTACTTTTCTCACAGCGGAAAGTTCCATTATAAACTTAAACAACTCTATTAATTTGTGTCCAGTTCTTTAGATTTTCTTCACAAATTCTGATTTGAGTTTCATTGCACCAAAGCCATCAATCTTACAATCGATGTTGTGGTCTCCTTCAACGATACGGATATTTTTCACGCGCGTACCTTGTTTCAAATCTTTCGGTGCACCCTTCACTTTCAAATCTTTGATCAAGGTCACCGTATCGCCATCAGCCAATTTGTTTCCGTTGGCGTCAATCGCTACGACACCTTCTTCTTCGACCTCAGCTGGGTTCCATTCATACGCACACTCTGGGCACACCAAGAGCGCTCCATCTTCATAGACGTATTCAGAGTTACATTTTGGACAGTTTGGTAAGTTATTCATTTTTATCTCCTTATTCAAATTAACTTTCATAGTATACCATGAAAGCGAAAATTTGACAAATCCTGTTCTACTGTAGCATTTTCAAGAAAAAAGGAGGCAACTTGGCCTCCCTACATGGATGATATCTTTCAATCTTCTTGCAATTCTTGAATATCCCGAATCACGCGCACACCTGCTTGATTCTTCTCGCGCAGTTCAGCTTCAGAGTATGGGAAGGTATTGATTAAGATACTCTCCATGCCGATACTTTGGGCGACAGCGACATCTGTTGTAAAGTCATTGCCCACCATGACCGTTTTATCAGGGTTCAACTGGTGTTCTTTGATGACTTTCAGGAGGAACTCTGGCTGAGGTTTGCGAATACCTGCATCTGATGACAAGTAAATGGCATGGAAAAGTTCTCTCAAGCCTACTAAATCAATCTCAGGATTTGTAAATTCTGCTTGAGCATTGGATAAGAGATAGATCCGGCAACCTGCAGCTTTCATATCCTCTAATACTTCTTTCGTGTGAGGATAAAGCTCCAATCGTTTGCGAGAAAGGACACGGAAAGTCCGCGCAATCAAACGTCCCCACTCTTTAAGGTGGGCAACACTGTTTCCACTTGGATGACGTTCTAAATACAATTGCACAAAAATGACCGTCAGATCAATCTCAGGATGGGCAACTTGTTTTTCCTTGGCCAAGTCTTCTTCGGCTTGTTGCACCAACTCTCTATAACGCAGGCGCAGACCTTCTCCAGTGTATCTTGCCCCGTAGGATTGGTAGATCTGAGCCATGGTATCCCATAAGACTGGACTCGACTCATCGGTTTCGATGTCGACCAAGGTTCCATAAAAATCAAAAATAAAGTTTTTAAATGCGTACTTGTGCGGATTCATCTCTCACTCCCGTAACAAACATCGTAAAGGTTGCCTTGCAGACATTGGCCCCATCTTGATTGGTAATATCGACATCCACAACTCGAGTCGTCCGTCCACTGTGGACACATTCGCCATGGATCGTGAGGACATCACCCAGACGCCCTGCTTTCAAGTAATTAATCGAGGATTGCAAGGTCACCCCATCGACCCCTTGAGAAACCACGACCAACCCACTGACTTGGTCACACAGGGTAAAGAGATAGCCTCCGTGCGCATTGCCATAATAATTGAGCGATGATTCCACGACCTTGGTTGTCACCACCACATGGCCATCTCTCATCTTTTCGATTTCGTAATTTTCAAATGCAGCAATTGCATCAAAGTGAAAATCTTTCATATTACTTGCCACCTTTTCTAGCATCTTTTCAACTCCTCTATCATACTACAATTAAGAAGCAGATACAAGCAAAGGGGCAATTCCTTAGAAGCAGAAAAGGAGACTCCAACTAAGTAAGAAGACGATACTAGGAACAATGTATTTTCTTGGGTGTTTCCAACATTCCCTCTTTAAATTCCATTTCCTTAAAGGAAAATAGATTTCAATCAGTAAGTGCAAAAAAGCTTCCACTACTGCCAGAATCATCACTCCTAGTAAAAATAGAATCCCCAAGTCAGGCATGAGTACCATTTTTAATAACAGAGCAACAAATAGATTCACAGCTAAAAAATAAGTCAGCAATACACGGTAATACATCAAGTAAAAGAACCGACTCTTAGGTAGGGACTTAACATGATCAATCAAATCTTTATCCGCGGAAATGAGGGTGGTTAATGGCGTATTGACAGAAGCCATCGTTAAAAGAATGATGATTTTTAAAGATGCATCATAATCCTGTATCAGAATGAGAAGGAGAAAGATGAGGGTAAAGACAAAATTGATGGAAAAATAGCGCTCTTGAAATAAGGAAATCCAAAAATAATTGCCACTTCTTATCTTTGCGACGAGCAACTGATCATTTTTTGAAATCGCGACCAGGTCCTCATTTTTAAAAATAAAGATAGCAAGGAGAGCTGACAGTAAGATCATATAGGACACTTGTTGGACCCATAAAGAAGATACAGTCAGAATAGTCGTTACAAAAATGAGTACCCCTCCTAGAAAACTAGGACTGGTATTGAACTGGATAAAGACGTAAAACACACTTAATATCACCAGTAAAGAAAGGAGCACGAGCTTAAAGGATTTTGGCAGGTCTAACTTGACTCCCAAAAAGAGGATCAATAACAGCACGCGCTCTAACAAATTGAGAAGAAAGGTGACCGTCAGAAAAGATCCTTTAAAACGATTGAGAGACAACGGAAGCTGGTAATAGGCCTGGACCCTGTCCATCGAAAAGTAGGAATAGAGCAATTGAAAGGTTGATAGAGCAGTGACAATAGCCGTACTGATCAATAAGACTTGAAAGCTTGTAGAAAATTTGGCCCCAACAACATGGTAATAGAGAGCAAAGGCTAAGGAAGTCACGAACAAGAAGAGTCGATTTTTGGATACCAAATCTCTAAAAATTGCTAGTAGCATGCTCTACCCCCTCTGACGATTGACGTCATGAAACCAATCTTCTAAATTCGATTCGATCGCGTCTAGGTGACCATCTTCAATGTAATAAGCTGTATCACAGACTCGAACGATACTCTCTGCGATATGCGAACTCATCAGAATAGCGCCTTCTTCTTTATACTGCAATAGCAAACCATATAGAAATTCTGTCGCATCAAAATCTAGGCCATCAAATGGTTCGTCCAAAATAAGGAGGGGAGGTTTGAGATAGAAAGCTGTGATCAGGAAGACTTTCTTCTTATTTCCCGTTGACAAACTACCGATATCAGTGTTGAGAAATTCTTCAAAATGAAAACCTGAGATCAGGTCCTGCAATAACGTTTCATCTCTCTTTCGATGATACAAACGACAGACAAAATTAAAATAATGAACAAAATCCCAGTTTAAAAAACTATTGTTTTCAGTAAAAACTGTATAGGTAAGGCTCTTATAGAAATTCGTATGAAATGAGGTCGCCTTATCTTCTATGGTAACAGTCTCAACTGCATACTGCCGATGATCAAAGACACTACTTAAAGCTTTTAGCAAGGTTGTCTTCCCAGCTCCATTTCGACCAATCAATCCAACTACAGAATGATTGGGTACAAGCAAATTGGTTTCTTTTATGATGGGCTTGTCTTTTTTATACCAAACATTTAGCCCCTTGATGTTTAAACACTCACTCTTCATCGACGCACTCCTTTATAAAGGTAGGAAGCCCCAACTAAAAGCAACAGCAAGGCGTATAACCATTCCTTTTGAAGGGCAAAGACTACGGCACCGATCAAGAAGCAAATTCCTATAAGGATTCTAAATTGTAATTTCATATCTTGCCTTCTTTCTATTTCATAGTAAGAAAGATTACAATAGTATTTTATGCTTATACTATAGTACTTTTTTAAAGCAGATTCAAGCACAAATGGAACATTCTCAAGGCTTTAAGCAACATTTTATCTTTAAAGATGAAAAAAGAACTAGATATTTCTAGCTCTTTGTTTAAAATCTTAATTTTCAATCATGTTAATCTTTATCTACTTTTAAATAATTATAGAAGTTAATTACAGTGGATAAAAAACTCAATAAACAAATGAATTGAATCAATATTTTAACAGGCTGTCTAACATTATTCATTTGTGTCAATATGATAAAAGAAGAATTTATAAAGATGATTAACTGTAGCAATATATTTGTATAATTAAATTTCATTTTTGTTCACCTTTTATTTCTAAAATATGATCAACTTTGTTATAGATGTCAGGAGAGTGAGTAGCTATTATTATAATTTTATTTTCTTTCTTTAAGCTCAATATTAATTCTATTATTTCTTCACTATTTTTTTGATCTACAGATGCAGTTGGTTCATCTGCTAATATAATTGGTGAATCTTTTAAAATTGTTTTAGCTAGAGCTACACGTTGAGCTTCTCCTCCTGAAAGAGTATATATTTTACGATTTAGATTTACATCAAGATGAACTCTTTTTAAAGCTTCATTCATTTTCTTTTGCATTTCCAACTTGCTTATTTTTTCTCCAATAAAAGCCAACATTAAGTTTTCTTGAATCGACTTATTTTCGATAAGACCAAAATTTTGAAACAAATAACTAAGATAATTTTTGAAATAATCTTTTTCTTTAATATTATTTAGATTAATATCATTTACAATTATATCTCCAGAATCAACTTCTTCTAATTTACCAATAATATTTAGTAATGTGGTTTTTCCAGCACCAGACGCACCTATCAGAGCATAAGAATTCCCTTCATAAAAATTATAATTTAAATTCTCTAGAACAATACGGTCATCGAATCCTTTATTTATATTTCTTAATTCGATCATATTAAGCTCCTTTTAGAAATAAAATATTTACTCTTTTCTCTTTAATTAATTGAAATGCAAATATGATAAGCAACAATAATAAGTATACAAACGGTACTAATATTAGTAAAAATGAAAATCTTAAAACAATTGTACAAATACCAATTAGAGTAAAGCACGTAATAAGCAATCCAAGATAAACTCTATGAATACGTAATTGGTTTTTCCCAGCCAAACGTTCTATAAAATGTGTCCTCCTTTCTTGATAAAAATAAATACTATTCATCAAAATGAACAATAAAAATGAGGTAGTAATACTTAAAACAGTCGTAGCAAGTAAAAAGTATTTTCTTGTTACTATCATATCAATTCTTTTCTCAATAGATAATAATCCACTAGTAAGTGAACCGAAGGAAGCTGTCAAGTTATATTTTCGAATTAACGTAGTTACTTTTTCAGAATGGTTAACTATTAAGAACGAGGTTGGCAATAAAGCATAGTTAGGTTTTTCCACAACAATAATTGGATCATGGACCATTGCTTCATTGGAAAATTGCCTCCCAATTAAAGAGTAAACTGGATAAGTAAACAAATCACCACCTTCGTATATGAAACTAGCAATTTTGGAATTTGGTTGGGTATCTTCGACTAATGTTTCCTTAGATGAAAATCCCCTTTTCTCAAAATATTCCCATTTATTCTTTAATTGTTCAAACATATTTTGATAACGATTTGGAATTAAAATCATTTTATCATATGTTTTCATATCTTTTAGAAATAATTTTGCTGAGTCAGATAACTTAATTTTATTTACTGCAACGTAGTTAGCATTAACATAAATTACATTTGAAGAATAATCTGAAGTTGGTTCGAAATTCTTATTATCTTTGTTCGAAATCAACATATTATCTAACATGTCGTTTCTATAAATAATCGTAGTGTTGTCAGATAACTCATTAAAAAATTTTTCTTTTTGATCTTGTGAAACACTGTCGCCATCTTCTAAAGAAGTTATCTCATAATATTCAGCATTCCTTTGCCAATGACTTTTTCCTACCTCTAACGATTCAACTTCTTTAGTTATTGAAATCATTCCATAAACACAGAACATAACAGAAAATAAAGTAAATAGCTGTATTAGGATCGTCATAACAAAGATGAAACCTAGCGGAGCCTTTCCTTTAATTGATAAAATAATTGGTTGGTGTTGAAGAATATAATAAAAACAATGTGAAAGAAAAAAATTAACGATAAATATTAATAAGGCCCAAACAAACACTGGTACTAAGATTATCAACAGAGCTAGAATCGAAAATTTTCTTAAAATGATTAATGTACTAACAACACCAAGTATAGAACATATCAATAAACATAAGATAAAAATACTATCGTTTTTTGTTTGTTCTATAGCAATCGCATGCTTTCCTTTGCCAGAAACTCTTAATATTCCAACCTCTTTCATGCCAGAAACTTGTTGAGCTAGTATTAAAGAGATATAGGTAATTAAAATCCCAATTACGATCAATACTGATTGTGGAGTATTCAATAGTA
>NZ_KQ969689.1:727118-728276 GCF_001578955.1 Streptococcus parasanguinis | reverse complement strand
AATAGAGCAGTCTCATAATTAGTTGGCAAAACTCTAACAGTGGCATTAAGCTGCAATAATCCTTCAGCTACTTGCTCCGCATTCATAGAACCACTCACAACAACATAAACTGTATTGTATGAACTATTTTCTATTAATTCATTATCCGTTTGCTGCTTTAGCTCTTTAGGTAAATTTTTGGCTCCAATTGGAACATATGTATTTTGTATTTGTTTGTTAGACTCATCGATAGGAGCAACAATTCTTCTTGCTAGAACAATATCGTTTTTAGCTACAAATTCATCAATTTTATCAGAAAAATCGACAGGAGATTTTTCAACAACTATTACATTTCTAAAACCAGCAAAAATCTCGTTTTCATTTGTATTGATGAATAACAATCCAATTAAACAAATCAAAAGAAAGGAAATAATTAATAAAATTTTTTTAAACTTACTATACATCCTGTACCTCGCTTTTAAAAAGCTCAACCCTAATGTATTCGACAAAATTTTTAAAAGAGGAGGGGTGCTCCTCCTCTTACTTATCTATGAAATTCATGATATTCTAACTTATGAATACCAAATACATATTGTAGAACAAATAAAATCGTTAATTTGAGTAAAAACCGGAAGGATTATAGTAAAATGTTGCTGGATCCCAAAGAGTCCCTATAGATGCTTTAGCCCAAACACCAGGGCCAGCATTTCTAAAATTTTTAATTCCATTATTTGCATTCACAACCTTTGCACCATGATTTTTATGGTCATGCTTATAGTGAGAATATGCATAATTCCATCCATAACCATAATCCCAAGTACCATCATGTACTATAACTCTATCTGCATATGAAATTGAAGCAATCGACAAAGTTGCAGATAATATGATAATCGTTAACAGTTTAGAAATCTTATTCATAGCATTTCCCTCAATTTCTTATAATCTTAGCAATAATTAAAATCTTATATTGTACATAATAACCAGCTCCAATCATACAAAATTATCTATATTCTTATTACTCATTAATATAGATGAAAATTCAATTGTTGAAATTCCTATCATAGAAGTCTTTGGAATGTATCACTCCTGGATCTATACCTTCTACTTTATTAGAAACATATACAGTACCAAAAGTAAATAACAATAAACTAAACATAATTGAAATATTTCTAAAAAGCT
>NZ_KQ969689.1:724751-726825 GCF_001578955.1 Streptococcus parasanguinis | reverse complement strand
CTTCTTCATCACTTGTAACCCCTTTCATTTTACAAGTGAATTGTATCACTTTAAGCATTCATTGTCAATAATTATTATTATTTTTTTGTTATTTTTTAAAGTTATATACTATAGTTATTTCTTCACATGATAATTATATCTAAAAAAACCTCGCCTTTAGGCGAGGCCGTAGATAAATACATAAACAATTGTATTGCAACCACATTATTAAATTAAGTTATTTTTTATATAGTTTTCTATAGTGAGTGCCATTTTCTCATTTCCAGATAAACTATACAACGTCTCAGATAATTTAAAATATTTTTTCACTTCGTCTTTTTTTGCAAACCCTTCACTTACGTTACCTAATAAACAGAATAAGTCCGGTAATAAATAAAAGTGATTAAATTTTTTACAAATATCGATTGTTTTCAAAATTTCAGAAATTGCTTCTTTGATTTGATTATCTATCCATAAATATCGACAGTAATTATAACGCACTTTAACTAATAATTCAAAATTCTCCATTATTGATATATTAGATTTTTCGAGTGGGATTATGATTTTTTGATACATTTCCCCACTTATTTTTTCATTTTCTAAATCTATATAAGAATAGAAATTAAGAAGACTGTTTAGAAACATAAAATAATCTCTATCTGATTCTGACATTTTATTTAATAATGTTTCTAACTTCTTTATAGCCTCCGTTTTTTTATTATCACAATGAAAAAGAATAATTGATTCTATCCATGAAAGGTATGATTGATCATACAATGGAAGTTTATGTTTTTTTTCTTTTTCTAGTTCATATAAATACTTTAGAGAGAAATAATCTCTTTGATTTAATAATTTTTTTGATAAATCTATAAAATTTCCAAGCATTGAACTATCCGCTAAAATATTATCATCAAAGAAATATTCCATTGGAACGTTAAGTTTCTGAGATAATTTATAAAGAATATCAGATCCAGGATTATACTTTCCTTTTTCTATTCGACTTATTTGTCCCTGTTTACAGATTCCCTCAGCTAATTCTGATTGAGACAACTTCAATTCTAATCTTCTACTTCGCAATCTACTTGCTAATAATGTCATTTCCCCACCTCCTGATCTATATCTACGCAGGTGTATTTTATCATTATTTTAGATAATGTCAATAATATATATTTATTTATTGATATTTCTTATAAAAGTTGTTTGGTTCTTAAATAATTTTTACAATTGAATCTTATAGACAATATTATTCTTACTTTGAAACAGCTATTTACAATATTTATCTTTGTCATTATTAAAAATTCTAATAACCCACAATTTATCATTTGAATAAATCCTTAAAATCTTAATTTTTCCCAATCATCGTCTGTCCGTTTGCGATAAAATAACTCAGACAAGTCCGGGTCTTCCATCACTTCTAGCAGAGGAAGCATGTCGTAGGATAAATCCAACTGTTCTAATTGGTCTTTTTCAACCCAAGAAACTTCTCCTTCTTCAGATGATCTGAGCTGGCCTGAGAATCTTGTTGCCTTGTAGCAAAAGACAATATAGCGTCCTCCATCGTCTAGTGACCAGTCTTTGACTGCGACCAGTTTTGGGTCTGCAATTGTCAGTCCTGTCTCTTCGTAGACTTCACGAATGACGGATTCTACAAGGCTTTCTCCTTCTTCGATATGGCCACCTGGAAAAGCATGGCCAGCCCAGTGAGTCTTTTCAGGTGAGCGGTATTGGAGGACTACTTTCCCATTTTTAAGATCTTCGACCATGCAAAGATTGCACAGTATAGTAGGCGTTGTACGTGACATATATTTCCTTTCTATGGATTTACCATCCATCTTCTATGTATTTCACTTCTAGCTTCATGATGAAGGGATTGACCAGTTCATAGTAATCACGACTCCGTATAGGGATCGCTCCATGTGGGATTTCAACATAATTCCTTCGTATTTCCGAATTATGATGGATTGGAGGGATTATGGTATTAGCTGAATCTGTAAAAGACACCTGGAGAATGAACCAAATGAAAAATGCTAGAATGACACTCAAAAATTGTAAGATTAGATGAAAAAACTTGAACTCTCTCTTTTTATAAAAGATA
>NZ_KQ969689.1:721685-724189 GCF_001578955.1 Streptococcus parasanguinis | reverse complement strand
CATTTAAGATTTTTCACTTCCGTCTCTGGTGGGTTGCAAATCTCAAGGGACAAAAAACTAAACATTCAGGACTGAAAGTGGAGTTCTTACCTCAAATAATGATCAATAAAATATGAACACCCAATCGTAACCAATGATCAACGAGAGGCGTATCCGGATCACTGTTTTTACTATCTAAGAATAGGCTGAGCGATAATAAAAGTAAAAGAAGGGCAATGATCAATCTCAGAGAGAGCTTCACGCCCCCAATAGCAAGAGTAGCTAGAAAGCCAAAAAAAGGCAAAGGGCTAAATAAAAATGACAATAAACTAAAATAGAGCATAAACGAGGAGAGTATCAATAAGCCGTAAACAATCAACTTAGTGAAAATTGAGACTCTTATACCTTCTCTTTTCATTTTTGACAGTGAATAAATGACATAGATCATATAGATAAAAAGTAGCATATTGAATCATTCCTATGTTTTATAGATTATATTAATAGTTTAACCAAAACCTATTCAAAATACAACTAAAGACAATAACTTATCAGTAGTCTCCTGTCTCTGATCAAAGTTTCTTGACTTCTGCTGCTACCTTTTGAAGATGCTGTTCCCGCATGCTAGCGGTGTTCACATCTCGTCCGACTTCTCCCAAGATGCAGACACGCTTGGTTTTAATCCCACAGTGGTTCAAGACGGCATTTTTCAAAACAGAGATGCCATAACTATCCGGAATGTTGAGAGGACCTGAAAAGATCTTGTACCACCAAGTAGGCGCCATCGAAGTCGCATAAATACTAGCCGTTTTTCCTTTGAGTAACTTCTTAAATTGCTTGCCTCTCAGGTAATTCCAGATAAAGCTTCCCTGATCATTGGCCGAGTAGGCAATCCCAGGTGTGAAGACCCGATCAATCCAACCTTTCATAAGGCTTGGCATACTACTCCACCAGATGGGATAGACAAAGATCAGGTAATCCGCCCACTGGATCCATTCTTGAGAACGAAGGATAAAGGAATCTTCCTCCATCCGTTTTCGATAACCATAGCGTAATACAGGGTCAAAATCCTCTTCATTGAGACTGATGACTTCAAGCTCATGGCGCTTTGAGTCAATAGTTTCGACTATGGTTTGAAAAATAGCCTGACAGTAACTTTCCTTATCTGGATGCCCATTGATGACTAGAATTTTCATTCGACTTCTCCTTCATTTCTTTGGTTCTTTCTATCTCTTTTATTTTTTTACTTGATTAATTGATAATGGTTGAAAGATTGATAGATAGGTCCTTTAGGAATTTTTATTTGAAGAACACATCATCCGCAATTCCTTAACAGGTTTTCCAAGTTTAAGTATTTTTTCTTGGCCATCAAAAGTAAAACCCATTTTTTGATAGAAAGCAATGGCTCGCTTATTATCTTTCAATACCCATAAATAAATTTCAGAAAAATGATCAAGAGTCCTCAAAGCTTCCTTCATTAATTTCTGAGCAATACCTTTTCCATAATAGTCTTTTAAAACATATAAAGCAATGATTTCACCAGCTTGAATGGCCTCATCACGAAAATTTCCATAGCTGATAAATCCAACGACCTTCTTTCCATCCATCGCAATCAAGGTATTTTCTGGATACTTTTGACTAAAGAAACGACATCTATCTAATGTCATCGTCTCCTGAAATTCCGCGGGTAAAAGGTCGTCATAAGCCTCTCTCCACGTTTGCCAATGAACGAGAGATTTTCCTTCTATCTCTTCAGGAGTTTCCATTGTTTTAATGATAATCTTCATTCGCTTTATCCTATCTAATCCAATGCCTTGACTTCCAACATCATATCGCGGATTTGTGCTGCCAATTCGAAATCAAGCACTTCGACAGCTTCTTGCATTTGACCTTGCAGTTTCTTGACCAGTTCCTTGCGCTCTTGGCGGTTGAGACTGGTGATATCCACTTCCTTATCCTCTTCTTTGGCCACCGCCTTGGTAACAGAGATCAGGTCACGGATTTCCTTCTTGATGGTTTGTGGGACGATGCCATGCTCTTCGTTATAAGCCATTTGAATCTGACGGCGACGAGCTGTTTCATCGATGGCTTTTTGCATAGACTGGGTCATAGTATCTGCATACATGATCACGTGACCCTCACTATTACGGGCTGCACGACCGATGGTTTGGATCAGACCACGTTCATTACGGAGGAAGCCTTCCTTATCCGCATCAAGAATAGCAACTAGACTCACTTCCGGTACGTCAATCCCTTCCCGAAGGAGGTTGATTCCGACCAAGACATCAAAAACACCCAGACGCAAATCACGGATGATTTCTGTCCGCTCCAAGGTCTTAATGTCCGAGTGCATGTATTTGACCTTGACCCCCATTTCCTTAAAGTAGTCGGTCAAGTCTTCTGCCATCTTCTTGGTCAGGGTGGTAACAAAGGTCCGCTCTCCACGTTCTACACGCGCATTAATCTCACCCAAGAGATCGTCCATTTGTCCCATGGTCGGACGCACTTCCACCTCGGGATCGAGTAGA
>NZ_KQ969689.1:720151-721358 GCF_001578955.1 Streptococcus parasanguinis | reverse complement strand
TTGGCCCATGGTCATGTGACTTTCATCGATCATGATGAGGAAATCTTCAGGGAAGAAGTCAAGAAGGGTGTAAGGTGGCTCTCCTTCACTCCGGCCGTCCATGTGACGAGAGTAGTTTTCGACGCCATTGGTGTAGCCCATCTCCCGCAACATTTCAATGTCATACTCGGTCCGTTGCTTCAGGCGTTGGGCTTCCAAGAGCTTGCCTTCTTTTTCAAAGACTTTCAACTGCTCTTCTAGTTCCGCCTGAATCTTGGCAATGGCTACTTCCATATGGTCGTCATTGGTCACGAAGTGAGTGGCTGGGAAAATAGCCAAGTGATCCACATCTCCCAGAACCTGGCCCGTCAAAGCTTCAACCTCACGGATGCGGTCAATTTCGTCCCCGAAAAACTCCACCCGGAAGGCATGTTCATCACGCGAAGCTGGGAAAATCTCGACCACATCCCCACGGACACGGAATTTCCCCGTTGAAAGTCGATGTCGTTACGCTCAAACTGGATATCCACCAAGTCGTTCAGCAGTTTATCACGAGAAATCTCGAGACCTGGACGCAGGCTCACTACGCTATCCGAGTATTCCTTAGGCGAACCCAACCCATAGATACATGAAACAGACGCAACTACAATAACGTCATTTCGTTCTAAAAGAGCGGAGGTTGCTGAGTGACGAAGCTTGTCAATCTCATCATTGACTGAGCTATCTTTTTCGATATAGGTATCACTCGATGGCACATAGGCTTCAGGCTGGTAGTAATCGTAGTAAGATACGAAGTACTCGACCGCATTTTCAGGGAAAAATTCCTTAAACTCCCCATAGAGCTGGCCCGCTAGCGTTTTATTGTGGGCGATGACCAGGGTCGGCTTATTGACCTGGGCAATGACCTGACTCATAGTATAGGTCTTCCCCGTACCAGTTGCCCCCATCAAGATTTGGGCCTTTTCGCCACCTTCGATGTTATCCACCAACTGCTCGATGGCCTGCGGTTGGTCCCCAGACGGTTGGTATTTTGATACTAGTTTAAATTTGTTGTCTGTTACTCTATTAATCATCTCTTTGTCCTCACATATATAGACCTTATTATACCATAAATCACCAGAATTCTCTGAGATGAGGAATGAAGAGAGAAGACAACATATTACAGAACGATCTATTAAATTGGTACATGAGCGAATTACAATCTAATTAATTGGACACTCATTAGCAT
>NZ_KQ969689.1:711422-719958 GCF_001578955.1 Streptococcus parasanguinis | reverse complement strand
CCACTCTCCCAAAATTAGAAAAATTTGCTCATCAGTATCATTTTTATTTACTACTTAACTTCTTGATTCCTTACCAAGAAGTAGAGAGTTGCTCCAAGTGAACATACAAATCCAATAACGTAAGTACAGAGTTGCAAATAGGAAGCTCTCCCTAAAATGGTATCTGCAACAATATTATAAAATAGGTAACTAGTCAATGGTTCCACTACTCTTTCTATGAATGGTTGTACTAAAATAGGAAATAGCAATAAAATAGCTAAACTCCACATTGGACTTTTGAAAAAATAACTTAAAAAGTAAGAAATCAAAAAGTATTGGATGGAGCCAATCAAATAGAAGCTGAAAATTTCTAAACTGACACCATTTTCGCTACTAAAAAAATGAAACCATATAAGCAATACAATGAAATAAAAGGTTGATTGTAGTACTACATCACATAACTCTACGAACAGGATCCGAATTGAACTTAAGATCCTTTTTCCACTTACCAAATAAACTAGTTTTGTTTCGTGTGATTGTAACTCAACAAATACATTAACACACCCTATACTAACAGAGAGCATTGAGGCAAAAACAAGAGCTTGCTTTATAGATAATTGTACAACAGTATCATTGATTGAAACTGGTAACACACCGAAGAGACACACAAAACCTATCAAAAGTGACTGTATAGCTATCTGGTACTTTACGGGTTTTAAACTATATTTTTTGACGATAAGACTAAAAAATATTCTTGCCATTCTTCCTCCTCATTCGAATCATTTCTACAAGCATTATGAATACCAAGAACAAGATTCCTTCTACTACTAAAAGTGTAAATCCATATAATTGGCTCGTTTGAATCCCTTCAATTCGGCCAAAAGCAAATGACTTTGCTCCAATCAAAGGCAAGAGATTTTCTATTTTAGAAGAAATTCCTCTTAGAATACCTGATAAAGTGATTACCAATAACAAAACGTCTGCAATTAATGAAGTCATTGATTTTTTCGTTACTATTACGAAAAGTAAAGCTAATAAAGTAAGAACGATTGCAAATATCATAACTCTTACCGTAACATCTAAAAACAAAGTAAATTCTAAATAATTCTTTAAAGTTGAATCTAGAAAAATGAGTAAGATAATAGCATTTACTATAGATAATACTAAAGTAGAAAGTATCGATAAAACAACCGAACTTGCAATAAAACCAGTAAGACGAACTTTCCAGTTTGGGATCAATAACTGAGTAAAATTATCATCACCAAATTGGTAATGGGTTGAATAAACAAGTGAAACTAAGATTGGTAAGAAAATAACACTTGCTTGGTAGGGTGAGGATAAGAGAGCATCTCTGACTGTATAGACTGGATTCGATGATAGCATAGATGGATCAAGGTTAACAGCCTGTCCATTTCCTTCTACTAAAGCATTTATCACCTGGATATTTTGAATTGAAAAAAATATGCTGACTCCCAAAATAAGAAAAAAAGTGAATTTAGAAGTAGCTAAACTACAATATTTATAGAGGTCACTAAAAAAGGAACGCTTCAACATATCATGCACCTTCTTTCCCTTCGAGCGCCTTAAAATATGCTTCCTCAAAAGATCCAAACTGTTTCAAAATGTCTTTTGTAGGAGCATCAATAACGATCTTCCCATTAGAAATACCAACCAAATGATCTACAGTTAATTCTAACTCACTCATATAATGACTTGTCATTAAGACAGTTTTACCTTCATTGACAAAAGATTGTAAAAAATTGCGTACCCAGCGTATTCCTTCTGGATCTAGTCCATTGATTGGTTCATCTAAAATTAAGATGTCAGGATTTGCTAATAAGGCTGTTGCTAAACCAAGACGTTGCTTCATTCCTAATGAATAGTCTTTTACTTTTTTATTTTTAGCTTCACTTAACCCCACCAACTCTAAACATTCGTTGCACCTATTTTTGTCAACGCCACAAGCCAAGCCAATCCACCGAAGATGCTGAAATCCTGTTCTAGTTGGATAAGGTTGACAACTATCTAGGAATGATCCAACAATACAAAAAGGATTATCTCCCAATTGAGAGTATTTTTTTCCATCGATCAACGCCATTCCCATTTGACTATTTTCTAAACCAAGTAAAATTCTAATTAAAGTTGATTTTCCAGATCCATTCGGTCCAATCAATCCGGTAATCTCACCTTTTTTGGCTTTGAAAGACACGTTTTGAAGGACAATTTTATTATTATATTCCTTATGTAGCTTGTGAATTGTTATCATTCATTCTTTTTCCTTTCTGACTTTTAGTGAAATTCCACGTTCACTTGGAGCAAGTATAACAGGAGAAAATCAGGAAATTATCAGAATAATTATTTTCTTCATTTCTAACAAATTGCATTCTAGATTTGCTATAATATGCTCATATAATTGGAGGGACTATGAAGCATAAAATTTTAGCCATTGACGATGATGAAAAAATCTTACGATTAATAGCGAATGCATTAAAAGCGAACAACTTTCACGTGGAAACTCGTAAAAATATAGAGGAGATTAATATCTGTGACTTTACTGGATTCGATCTAATTTTACTTGACGTCATGATGCCTATTTCTGGTTTAGAAATCTGTCGTTCCATTCGTTCACAAATTACTACTCCAATTCTATTTCTAACCGCTAAAGATTTTGAAGAAGATTTACTAAAAGGAATACAAGCCGGAGCCGATGATTACATCACAAAACCATTCAGCATTAAAGAATTGATTGCAAGAATTCAAATGCATCTTCGTAGAGAAGAAAGATCACATCATGCCTCTAAAGAAGAGATGGATTCAAATATAACTTTTTATCGAGATAGTAAAGAAGTATATTATCAATCAAAGAGAATTTCATTAACTAAGCGAGAGTTTGATTTACTTTATCTTTTAGCAAAAAATGAGAACCGAATATTTAGCATAGAAGAACTTTACAATTACCTCTATCCTGTAGACTCTGATACACAACTACGATCCATTACTGAATACATCTATCAAATCAGACAAAAATTTAAGATCCATCAAATTGACCCCATCAAAACAATATGGGGAGGAGGATACAAATGGAAAAAGAATTGACAATCAAGCAACTCATTAAGCGTACCTACCTTAAAATCATTTGGCAATTTCTTCTATGTCTGATACTTTTTTACATAGTTCCAGCTCTTCTATCTTCTGTATCTGGAATTAATGAGAAAAATGCCAATCACTTTGCTTTATTTTTTAGCGTCAGTTCTTGGATTTATCTTTGCATCATTTTAATTTTTATCATTGTAATAAATATTAGACAATTATTAACCAAGATTCAAACAGAAATGAACATGGTTTATCATAGTGGTCTATATTTCACCAAAAATGAACATCACCATTTGCAGATTAAAGAATTCATTGAAACAAACGATCTGATCGAAAAAATGCAATCTGAAATAAAAAATAGAATTCAAAATGAAAAAGATCAAAAAAAAGAACTCATGTTTCAAGTATCTAGCGCTGCACATGATCTTCGTAGCCCTCTAACTGTCATCAGAGGAAATGCCGAATTCTTACAATCCACCGAGCAAACACCTCAAGTAATGGAATGTCTAAAAGATCTTGAGCAAGCAAGTATTCAGTTAAACGATTATTTTAACCACTTTATCCAATACTCCAAAACCTTTTACGACCAGGATATTCAACTTGAGAACATATCAATTCAACAAGTAACTCATCAATTGAAGGAACATATTACTCCTTTACTCCCTAGAAATACACATTTTGTTTTTACTAACACAGTAACTCCATCAACACAAATTGCCATTCATTCCAATCTATTTTTCCGAGCAATCACAAATATCATTAATAATGCAATACAACATCAAAAAGAAAATGATGCACAAATCCACCTAACAATTTCACAAGAAAATAGTCAATTAGTTCTAACTATATGGAATAACCAATCTAGTTTTTCAAAAAATATATTACAGAATGCTGGAAATCTTTTCTATAAAGATGACCAAGCAAGAACACCCTCTCAAGAAAGTCACTTTGGACTTGGTTTATCTTTCGTGAAACGCGTCATGAAACTTCATAATGGAACTATGCATTTAGAAAATATTCATAATGGTGCACAAGTGAAACTAATCATTCCCATTATTATATAGGAAAAGCCGAACTCATCAATATGTGTTCGGCTCAAAACGCAGACAAACGTCATTTTTGGTGTTTGTCTTTTTCATATATGACTTTCAGACATTACACAGAGGTTAGTCATCAAACTTTTCTTTCCTCTCCCCTAAGCAATATACAATCACTAGGGATACAAAAAGAACTAGGGTGGTGATGATTGATCCTTCTGCTCCAAATGCCCCTCCGGTCAACCAGTCAGGTCCATCTCCCATGGTAAAACTAAAGATAGACGCATCTGCGCCTGTGCCACTGACTTGAAAACCAAGGAGATTTCCTTGTACATAGTTCCAAGTCCCGTGTTGGGCGACCACTAGCCAGATACTATCGGTATAGATAAAAAGCAGACCAGCTAGCACCCCATCAAGGATGATATTCAGTACGGATAAAAAAGTGACTCCTGCATTTCCCATATGAAGAATGCCAAAGAGACTACTAGAAATCGCGATCGCTAAAGGCAAATTAGTTCTTGCAGCAATTCGAGTTAAGAGCCAACCTCGTGTGGCCACTTCTTCCGTCCCTCCTTGGAGAAGCCAAAATGGGAATAAGCCTAGAATAAAGAGGATGGGTTCTAAACTTAATTCATTAAGCTCAAAAGACCCTATTCCACTTACTTGGTAGACAAGCGCGATCACTCCCATTTGAAGAAGGGAAAACATGATCCCCCAACCTAGATACTTAAGCCAATTCCTTTTTACAAAGCCTAAGCTTGATAAGGCATTCTTCTCTATGACCTTCACCCAAAAAATAAAGAGGAACAGAATGATTACAAAACTGAAGAGCTCATAATAGAGAAAATAATGGTAGAAAAATTCTTGAATACTTGCTATCCCATTTCCTGGTGAAAAGAAGTCTACTAGAAAACCGATCACTAAGGAAAATGGCCCCACAAGTTCACTACCAATCCAAAGTCCTCCTTCTATAAAGAAGGAGGCTAAAAATACATAGAATAGTGTAGAAATAAGAACTGGCATAGATGTGTTTGTTTTTATATCCTGAATGATCTTTCCTTTCTTCATGATCAACCTCCATTTATCTAATAGGTCCATTGTAACAAAGAAAATCCAGAGCTGCAATATCGTTTCATGTTAGAAAACCTAACATGAAAACCGGATTTTTCTTGCAAAGCAAACTATTTTCTGATATAATAGCTTTTGTAGAAAAACATAAGACCATTCATACTCGTTTTGGTATGAATGATTTGTTTTTTAAGGCCATCCTTTGGTCAATGTGCTCATGGGTCAAATACCCAAAGAGAAAAGAATTATAAGGAGACAGAAATGAAGAAAAAATTACTAGCATGTTTGCTTTTCTTATTTCCATTCGTTGCATTCGCTGGTCATGCTCATGCTGAAACGATCAAGGTCGTTTTCGATACAGCGTATGCACCATTTGAATTTAAGGATTCAGATCAAACCTATAAAGGAATTGACGTAGAGATCTTGGACAAGGTCGCTGAAATCAATGGCTGGGATTTGGACAAATCCTTCCCTGGATTTGATGCAGCGGTCAATGCAGTTCAAGCTGGTCAAGCGGATGCCATCATGGCAGGGATGACCAAAACAACAGAACGTGAAAAAGTCTTCACCATGTCTGATACTTACTACGATACAAAAGTTGTCATTGCGACTAAAAAAGCTGACAAAATCACTAAGTACAGCCAATTAAAAGGGAAGACAGTCGGTGTTAAAAACGGCACTGCAGCCCAACGCTTCCTCGATAAAAATAAGGACAAGTACGGCTACAAGATCAAGACTTTTGACACTGGCGATCTCATGTACAACAGTTTATCAGCTGGTGCAGTGGATGCAGTCATGGATGATCAACCCGTCATTCAATATGCCATTCAAAAGGGTCAAGATCTAGCTATCAATATGGATGGGGAAGCAGTCGGTGGCTTTGCCTTTGGTGTTAAAAAAGGTGGAAATCATGAAAAGTTGATCACTGAATTTAACAAGGCTCTCGCTCAAATGAAAGCTGATGGAACACTTGATGAGATTATCAAGAAATGGACAGGTGAAAGCCAATCATCAAGTAACAGTGCCGTTCCAGAAACCACTACTCCTGCTGGTCAAAAAGCAACCCCTAAAAAATCAAAATATAGCATTTCAAGTGATTCTTCCTTTGCACCATTTGTCTTCCAAAATGGAAAAAACAAATACACAGGGATCGATATGGACTTGATCAAGGCTATTGCCAAAGACCAAGGATTTACTATCGAGATTGACAATCCTGGATTTGATGCGGCGATAAGTGATGTTCAATCCGGCCATGCGCAAGGAATGATCGCAGGGATGACTGTGACAGATGCTCGGAAAGAAACATTTGATTTTTCTGAACCATACTACACGGCCAATTCTATTCTAGCCGTTCAAGAAAGTAGCAAGATTGATTCATATGATGACCTTAAAGGAAAGACAGTCGGTGTTAAAAACGGTACTTCCTCACAAAACTTCCTTGAAGAAAACCAAAAGAAATATGGTTACAAGATCAAAACGTTCTCTGACGGAGCTTCTATGTATGATAGTTTGAATTCTGGTTCTGTTGCAGCGATCATGGATGACGAACCTGTTATCAAATACGCTATTAAACAAGGACGTAAATTCAAAACACCTATCGAAGGTACTCCAAGTGGTCAACTAGCATTTGCCGTTAAAAAAGGAGAAAATCCTGAATTGATCGAAATGTTCAATAACGGGCTTGCAAACTTGAAGAAAAGTGGCCAATACCAAAAGATTCTTGATAAATACCTTAAATCAGATAGCAAATCTACTTCAAGTACAGCCGTAGATGAAACAACGATTTGGGGCTTGCTCCAAAACAACTACAAACAATTGTTAAGTGGTTTGGGTGTGACTCTAGCCCTTGCACTTCTCTCTTTCGCAATTGCTATGGTGATCGGTGTTATCTTTGGGATGTTTAGTGTTAGCCCTTATAAATGGCTCCGCTGGACAGCAGAAATCTTTGTCGATGTTATTCGTGGGATCCCATTGATGATCCTTGCTGCCTTCATCTTCTGGGGAATTCCAAACTTGATTGAATCTGTCACAGGTCATCAATCCCCAATCAACGACTTTGTTGCAGGTACCATCGCCCTCTCCCTCAATGCTGCTGCCTATATTGCAGAAATTGTTCGTGGGGGGATCCAAGCTGTACCGATTGGACAGATGGAAGCCAGCCGAAGCCTGGGAATCTCCTATGGCAAGACCATGCGTAAGATCATTTTGCCACAAGCAACCAAACTCATGCTTCCAAACTTTGTTAACCAATTCGTCATTGCCCTGAAAGATACGACTATCGTTTCTGCGATCGGATTGGTAGAACTCTTCCAAACTGGTAAGATCATCATTGCTCGAAACTACCAGAGTTTCAAGATGTATGCGATCCTTGCCGTCTTCTACCTCGTGATTATCACCTTGCTAACACGATTTGCAAAAAAATTAGAAAAGAAGGTTAACTAATGGCTAAATTAAAAATTGATGTCCATGACCTCCACAAATACTATGGTGAAAATGAGGTCTTAAAAGGAATCTCAACAAAATTCTACGAAGGGGATGTGGTCTGCATTATTGGACCGTCCGGTTCTGGTAAATCGACCTTCCTTCGTAGTCTCAATCTCCTCGAAGAAGTGACAAAAGGTCAAATTACCGTAAATGGATATGATCTAACCGATCCGAAAACCAATGTTGATTTGGTCCGTGAAAATATCGGGATGGTTTTCCAACACTTCAACCTCTTCCCTCACATGAGCGTCCTAGAAAACATTATGTTTGCGCCAGTAGAGCACAAACTGATGACTCGAGAAGAAGCTCAAAAAGTCGGGATGGAATTGTTGGAAAAAGTTGGACTCGCAGATAAAGCCGATGCCAATCCAAACAGCCTTTCCGGTGGTCAAAAACAACGTGTGGCTATCGCACGTGGACTTGCCATGAATCCAGATATTATGCTCTTTGACGAACCTACTTCTGCCCTTGACCCTGAGATGGTTGGAGATGTATTGAACGTTATGAAAGAGTTGGCAGAGCAAGGCATGACCATGATCATCGTTACTCATGAAATGGGATTTGCCCGCCAAGTAGCCAACCGCGTCATCTTCACCGCAGACGGTGAATTCCTCGAAGATGGCAAACCAGACCAAATCTTCGACAACCCCCAACACCCACGTTTGAAAGAATTCTTGGATAAGGTTCTAAACGTTTAAAAAGATAAAAACGAGTGGTTCCTGAAGCATCTAGCAATTTTGCTAGATGCTTTTTTTTGACGAAAATAGCATTTTCAAACCTGAAAATGCTCAGAATGTGGACTAACTATTTTAAAATAAAATAAGTAAAGCGTTTCTAAAAAGGAACAACAATGATTTTCAATTTTTAAAATGAAT
>NZ_KQ969689.1:705501-711402 GCF_001578955.1 Streptococcus parasanguinis | reverse complement strand
CTTCGTAGAAGTTCGCTGACGTCCGTACTCACTTAAGGAAAGTTTTGAATATGTCTTTATCTTCAATCTAAGCATTTTCAAATCTGAAAATGCTTTTCATTTTAACTAATCTGTTGCTGAGCTGTCTGCATCTTGTAGTAAACACCTTGCGCTTGCATTAGCTCTTCATGAGTACCATGTTCAACAATGTCGCCATCGACCATGACAAGGATCATATCGGCATTTTGAATGGTCGACAAGCGGTGAGCAATGATAAAGCTGGTCCGTCCCTTCATGAGCTGATTAAAGGCGTCTTGAATCAAGACCTCAGTCCGAGTATCGATGGAGGATGTCGCCTCATCCAAGATCAAAATCTTAGGAACTGAAAGGAAAACCCGCGCAATCGTTAAGAGTTGGCGTTGACCTTGGGACAAAGACTCTCCAGCATCTGAAAGATACGTATCGTACTCTTTTGGCAACTGCCGAATGAAGAAATCTGCATTGGCTGCCTTGGCTGCTTCTATGACTTCTTCTCTAGTTGCATCTGGACGAGAAAAGGCGATATTTTCATGAATGGTCCCAACCTTGAGCCAGGTTTCTTGCAGAACCATACCAAACTGTTGGCGGTAAGAAGCACGGGTGTAGTCCGTAATTGGCACCCCATCAATCGTGATCTCTCCAGAATTAACAGGGTAGAAACGCATAAGCAGATTAATCAAGGTCGATTTTCCTGCTCCTGTAGGCCCTACAATGGCCACTTTACTGGCGGCTGGAACCTGAATGGTTAAATCTTTGATCAAAGTCCGCACCAAATCATAGCCAAATGAGACATGCTCAAAACCAATCGCACCTTTGACATCCTGACTTTCCAGAATCTGATGGCCTGTCTCTTCGACCTCAGCTTGATCCAAGACGCTGTACAAACGCTCTGCACAGGCAAGGGCACTTTGGAGTTCTGACAAGACAGAGGAGATGTCATTAAAGGGCTTGGTGTATTGGTTGACATAATTGAGGAAGGTCACCAATTGACCAACAGTAAAGTGAGATCCCGAAATAATGCGTACAGCACCAAATCCAGCCACTACCGCATAAATCAAGGCATTCACAAAGCGAGTGGCAGGGTTGACAGTTGAGGAATAAAAGACAGCGGATTGGGAATAATTGGCATAGCTTTCATTCGTCCCCTTAAAAGCCTTACGGAATTGATCCTGAGCATTAAAGGACTGGATCAAACTTTCCTGGGTCAAGGACTCTTCGATCAACTGAGTTTGAAGACCACGCGCCTTGGTCTGCTTTTGGAAAAGCGTATAAGAACGCTTAGCAATAAAACGAGCAATCACCAGGGATAAAGGGGTCAAGACCAGAACCGCCACCATCATAAAGAAATCCAATTCTGCCATGGTCACGATGGTGACAAGAATGGTTAAGAGCCCTACAAAGAACTGGTTAAAAACCATGAGAAGACCGCTATTAAGTTGCTCTACATCGGTCGTGAGGCGACTGACAAAGTCCCCGCTCCCTTGTTTATCTAGATAAGACAAGGGCAATCGATGCACTTTTTCCATCACTTCTGCTCTCAGGCTTTGGCTAAACCGATAGACCAATTGATTGTAGACAAGAGGATTGATCCATTGGATCAGGGTATTGGCCACAATGACCAGAACCATTTGGATCAAAACAGGCCATAAGACTGTCATCCCTTGAGGATTGATGACTAAATCAACTGCATGTCCGATCAGGATCGGTAACCAAACCGTTAAGGCCACTTGAACGATAGTTCCGATACTGGCTAGAATCAGGAGCCCGGGATGGTGAGCAAAATCTCTAAACAGACGTTTTACATAACTAGAACGTTTTTGACTCATGCTTCCTCCCTCCCGTGTTGTGAATAATGAATTTCTTGATAAATCTCATTGGTAGACAAGAGGAAATCATGATTTCCCAGTCCTACTTGATGTCCCTTGTTCAAGACCAAAATCTGATCAGCAGACTTGAGACTATTGGTTCGTTGAGATACTAGGATCAAACTTGTATCACTCAATTCTTCTTTTATCGATTTTAAGAGACGTGCTTCCGTCAAATAATCCAAGGCAGAGGTCGAATCATCCAAAATTAAGAAAGGAGCCTTCTTCAAAAGGGCACGCGCAATGGTCAACCGTTGACGTTGGCCTCCTGAGAAATTTGGACCAAAGGCCTCCACTGGCTCATCGAGTTGTCCTTCTTTTTCACGAACAAAATCAGCCGCCTGAGCTGTTTCTAGTGCCCACCACAAATCTTCATCCGATAGATTTTCTTTCATTCCAAGTAAGAGATTCGATCGAATGGTTCCTCTAAAGAGCTCTGCCTTCTGTGGGACAACAGCTACCCACTCCCGCCACTCCTTGAGAGTTCTAGGAGAGTGACCTTGATGATAGAGGGCTAATTTCCCCTGACTAACGGCATACAAATGACTCAATAACTGAACCAGGGTGGATTTCCCAGATCCTGTACCACCGATAATTCCCAACATCTGTCCATGATCCAGATCAAAGGAAATATTTTCTAGAGCTGGGCTTGAAGCAGTTGGATAAGTGAAAGAAACTTTCTGGGCGCTAATCGCTTCTTGCTCTCTTGCAGTTTCTACTGGTAAAGCTTCCAAGAGGTCTTCTTCCTTCAAATCGAAAATCTCTTGCACACGCTTGGCTGAAATATAGCTGACATTTAAAGACGTGACCAGCATCGCGAGTTTGATCAATTCTGTTAAAATTTGCAATAAATAATTGACCAAAGCGACCAACATCCCTTGGGTTAGAAGGCCAGCAGAGATATTCAATTGTCCTTGCCAAATGACACAAACCAAGGTCGTATTGACCACAAGGAAAGTCAAGGGACTCACCAAACTAGACCAGATACCAGCGCGAATTTGCCAGATTTTGTAATCCTGATTGACCTCTCTAAAATCTTCTAATTCACCAGCCTGTTGTCCAAAGGCCCGAATCACCCGCATCCCTTGAAATTGCTGACGCGTCACCGTAACCATCCGGTCTGTGATTTTCCGTATCTTAGCAAAGAGTGGATTGACAATCCGTGACATGATCACAATAATCAGGGTTAAAATCGCCACCATCCCCAAGAACCAAAGAGTAAGTTTAGGACTGATGGTGAAGGCCATGATGATAGATCCAAAGACAATGATCGGTGCCCTCAAAAAGAGACGCAAGAATTGGTTGATCCCAACCTGGATTTGATAGGTATCAGAAGTGAGACGGGTTACCAAACTAGAAGTACCGATCCTATCTCGCTTGTCCTTTGGAAGCGATAAGATCTTCTCATACAAATCCTTGGTCATCTCGCGGGTAAATCCGACAGCTGCTTTAGAAGAAAAATACTGAGCCGTAATAGCTACGACAACACCAAAGCTCGCAAATAAAAACAAAACACCAACCGTCATCACCACTGCGCTCGTTTCCTTTTTCGGAATGACCTGGTCGACTAAGTGGGCGATGATTAAGGGGACACACAATTCAAAAATAGCTTCTAAGAGTTTAAACACGGGCCCTAGAAAAGTTTCCCATAAATAGCCCTTAAAATACTTCAATAATGATTTCATACGACTCGATTCTTTTTTTATAGATATACATATTTTACCACAAATTCTTAAGATGAAAAAACTCTCCCTGCATAGCAGAGAGAGTTGAATACTGACCAGATGAAGGTCAGAAATCTTATTCCTTCTTTGTTACCTTACTTAAGATCTTGCCCATTTTCCCCAATCCAAACATCAAGAGTGGGAAAGAAAGGAGTGTTATCAGGCCTAGTACGATAAAGACTGCTACAAATCCACAAGTATCGATCAACCAACCAGTCAAAGGGAAGATGACAATCATAGATAGACTAAACATCATTGAATTGATACTCAGCATCGTTGCTCGTACACTGGATGGCAGATAAGCTTGTAAATCATTGTAGTAGATAGGTTGATAAACGGCATAAAGGGCATTGGTCAAGAGATAGACACTCAGATAGGCAAATGGAGTCTTGAATGTTACCAAAAGAAAGACCAAACCTGTCAGTGCAACCAGAATCGGAAAGACTTGATTACTATTCCATTTTTTCCCGATTTTACTGGCCAAATAAACCGCTAGGAGATTGAATCCACTACCAATTAACATGATGAGCGAAACTTGCCAACTAGCTAAGTCACTAATTTTCTGTTGGTAGTAAAAATAAAACATACACATGATGGTCCCTACCAACTGATAGGTGAGCATCCAGTGAAACAAGACTGGTTTTTCCTGCCATTCTTGTTTCACTACCTCCAATATCCGCTTTAAGGTCAAATGATTTCTTTCATCACTCTTGCTCTCTGGCTCTTTCATCAGAAAAATCAAGAGAATAGAAAGCAAGGATAGCCCGATAGCAATATAATAGGTCCAAGCCAATGCTCCGTGAATAAAGAAGCCTGCCACAACTGTACCTAACGTTCGGGTGACTTCGGCCACACCAGACAAGAAGCTAGAAATCTGAAGATAACGGTCTTTTTGACCTGCTTCCACAGCTGAATCAAATAAGAAAGCTGTACTGGTCCCCGAGTCAAAATTATAAGACCAAGCATTGACCATCATAGCAATGGCATAGATCCAAAAATTCCCCTGACCAAATAAAATCAAGATCGAGGATCCAATACTGGACAAGCGAGCCAAATAGAGATTAGTCTTGTAGCTAAATCGATCGGCCAACATACCAGATGGAATCTCACATAAAAGGCTCGTCCCATGAAAGATACTCTCTAATAGACCGATTTGAAGTAAAGAAAGACCATTCTGAATAAAAAAGAGAATCCAAAAACTGGTGATTCCAAAATAAGATGTAAATTCCAAACCTGCTAGGAGTGAAATATTGCGTTTGTAAGTTCTTTTAAACATTGTTTTTCCTCTTTCAATAGATTATATAAGTGTTTCTAAAAGACTTACTTAGATTTGCCTACATCTTCTCCACCTCCTTCATTTTTTCTTGATTCATTTCTTGACGCAACTGGGCCAATTGATTAGACAAGGACACCAACAATTCGGTTTGCAACTTTTGAATTTCCAGTAAATCCGTCTGGTCTTGCTGAACCATATGATCAATCTTCGTATGCAGTAAGCGAATTTCTCTTTCCGACTCCATATTGACGTTAAAGTCATTTCGCGCTTGCAGGCGATCATAATCTGCTGCCCTGTTTTGGCTCATCATGATCAAAGGAGCTTGAATCGCCGCAATAGTGGAAAGCGCAAGATTGAGCAAGATGAACGGATAAGGATCAAAATTCAAGCCAAAAGGATGCAGGACATTGATCAGCATCCAGATAGCCATCATCAGGATAAAACTAATGATAAAAGTCCATGAACCACCAAAGCGCGCAACAGAATCCGCCACCCTCTGACCGAAGGTATAGCTGGCTGTCAAGCGGTCTTCAACGTTAAAGGGACGCTCGCTTTCAGGCATGACAGCTGTTACCTGCTGTTTAATCGCTTCATTTTTATCATTTGCACGCTCAATAATCTGACCTAGATAATCCATACAATATTGGCTCAAATTTTTATAGGTGATAAAATCATCCATTTGACTTTCCGGGTAGGATGACTTGAGCATCTGTTGAATGCTATGGTCTAGATCTGCGATCAAAGCCCCCTGACCATCCTCGTATTCTTTCCCATCGATGATGTCTATTTTCAGCATTGAGTTTCCTTTCATAGTTTTTAGGAGCAGATATAAAAGTTAAAAACGCCTAATGGCGTTTTTACGTCTATTAAGGTTTGATACGATGCAACATACGTGGGAATGGAATAGCTTCACGAATGTGTTTTGTACCAGCCGCGAAAGTAACCATCCGTTCAATCCCAATACCAAATCCACCGTGTGGGACTGTACCGTATTTACGAAGGTCAAGGTAGAATTCAT
>NZ_KQ969689.1:697552-705222 GCF_001578955.1 Streptococcus parasanguinis | reverse complement strand
ACGATCCATGCCAAGAGATTCCATCTTCGCAACAAGTGCGTCGTAGTCTTCCTCACGCATCGAACCACCGATGATTTCTCCGTAGCCTTCTGGTGCGAGCAAATCTGCACAAAGCACGCGGTCTGGGTTACCAGGAACTGGCTTCATATAGAAGGCCTTGATGTCAGCTGGATAGTTGATCACGAAGGTTGGCACACCAAAGTGGTTTGAAATCCATGTTTCATGTGGTGAACCGAAGTCATCTCCATGTTCCAAATGCTCATAATCCGCATCTTCATCGTTTTCATGCTCTTGCAAGAGATCAATCGCTTCATCATAAGTGATCCGTTTGAATGGCTCAGCAATGTAGCGTTTCAAGAGCTCTGTATCACGCTCCAATGTTTCCAAGGCTTGAGGAGCACGGTCCAGAACACCTTGAAGAAGGGCTTTGACATAAGCTTCTTGTAAGTCAAGTGATTCATCGTGCGTCAAGTAAGAGTACTCAGCGTCCATCATCCAGAACTCAGTCAAGTGACGACGAGTTTTTGATTTTTCAGCACGGAATACTGGACCAAAGTCAAAGACGCGACCAAGGGCCATAGCTCCGGCTTCCAGATAAAGCTGACCTGATTGGCTCAAGTAGGCTGGTGTTCCGAAGTAGTCTGTTTCGAAAAGTTCTGTAGAATCTTCTGCAGCATTTCCTGAAAGAATTGGACTATCAAACTTCATGAAGCCATTCTTATCAAAGAACTCATACGTCGCATAGATAATGGCATTACGGATTTGCATGACAGCGACTTGTTTACGTGAACGCAACCACAAGTGGCGGTTATCCATCAAGAAGTCTGTCCCGTGTTCTTTTGGAGTGATTGGGTAATCTTGAGATTCACCGATGACTTCGATGTCCGTAATATCCAATTCGTAACCAAATTTAGAACGCTCGTCTTCTTTGACAATACCAGTCACAAACACTGATGTTTCTTGGCTCAAGCGTTTAATGGTGTCAAATTTTTCAAGACCCACTTCTTCGCCGAATTTTTCGATAAAGTTTGGTTTAAAAGCCACACCTTGGAAAAAGGCAGTCCCGTCACGCAATTGCAAGAAAGCAATTTTTCCTTTACCTGATTTGTTGGCCACCCAAGCACCGATGGTCACTTCTTGACCAACATAGTCT
This sequence comes from Streptococcus parasanguinis, assembly GCF_001578955.1. GTDB lineage: Bacteria > Bacillota > Bacilli > Lactobacillales > Streptococcaceae > Streptococcus > Streptococcus parasanguinis_U. Next base: position 704,069 of record NZ_KQ969689.1, on the reverse strand, counting down.
TTTACTTCGATGATAGTAATCCGTTTTGTCATCATTCATCTTCCTTTTCTCGTTAAACTTGTCCGAAGACATTATCTTCTTAATTGTATCATAAAAAGGCTTTCAGTGCTAGATTCTACCTGTGAAAACCAGATATTTTTTAAAGAAAAAGATCCTCAGCTCATTACTAAGGATCTTACGATTTTATTTTTCCATAAAGGCCTTGAGTCGGCGAACAGCTTCTTTAAGGGTATCCAAATCTGTCGCATAAGACAAGCGAACATTTTCAGGGGCACCAAAGCCAGCTCCCGTTACTAAAGCAACCTCTGCTTCTTCTAAAATGGCTGTGGTAAATTCCGTCACATCCGTATAGCCCTTTATCTCCATGGCTTTCTTCACATTTGGGAAGAGATAGAAGGCTCCTTGAGGTTTGATGGCTTCAAAACCAGGCACTTCATTCAACAAAGGATAAATAGTATTCAATCGCTCTTCAAAAGCTTGACGCATGATCTCAATAGAAGATTGATCTCCTGTGAGGGCTTCGATTGCGGCATATTGGGAAACGGTTGTTAAGTTGGAAGTTGTTTGGCTGATTACCTTGGCCATGGCTCCAATAATCTCTGGATCACCCACAGCAAAACCAACCCGCCAACCAGTCATAGCATAGGTTTTAGAAACTCCGTTAATCACGATGGTTTGCTTGCGAATCGCTTCTGATAAGCTAGAAATTGGCGTAAAGGTGTTGCCATTATAGACCAAGCGCCCATAGATATCGTCTGCCAAAATCAAGATGTCATGTTCGACAGCCCAATTTCCAATTGCTTCGAGCTCTTCTTTACTGTAGATCATTCCTGTTGGATTGGATGGCGAATTTAGCAAGGCCACCTTGGTCTTGTCTGTCCGTGCTGCTTCCAATTGCTCTACCGTTGCTTTGAAGTGATTTTCTTCTGTTGTTTGGAAAGTAACAGGTGTTCCTTCTACCATCTTGACCTGGTCTACATAAGAAACCCAGCAAGGTGTTGGAATGATGACTTCATCACCTGGATTGATAACAGATGTAAAGAAAGCATAAAGAATAAACTTGGCTCCAGTACCAACCACTACTTCATCGCGGTTCACAGCATAGCCATAGAACTCTTTCATATAGTCACTAATGGCATCCTTCAATTCTGGAAGTCCAGATGCTACCGTATAAAAGCTAGCGCGACCATCCTCGATGGAGGCGACTGCTGCTTCTTGAATATTTTTTGGAGTCGCAAAGTCAGGTTGACCCAGGGTCAAACTTAAGATATCACGACCTTCTGCTGCCAAAGCTTTGGCACGCGCATTTGCAGCCAAGGTCACACTTTCTTCCATTTCCAATACACGATTTGATAATCTCATATTTCCTCCTCAAATCTTAAAAAACACCAATGACTTTCCCAGTCTTGAAATCCACCACATAATAAGAGCTCCCAGCCTTGACTTCCCAGATTGGTTTGCCTTTAAAGCGACCAAAAGATACACGATCAATCGCGTCCTGACTCTCCTCTTTGACGACGGAAGCTGCCTCTTTGGAGCTAACTCCTTCTTTCAAAGGGTAGGTATAGACTGCTTCATCCGCCTGCCCCACCAAAACCGCTAGATCTTGCCCCTCTTGGTCCTTGCCAATAAAGGAAAGATAGGCTTCTCTGCCATGAAAGAAACTCTCCGTCTCAATGGTCGCAATCGAAGAGTGAGACAGAGCTATTTTTCTTGCTTGTGCCATTTGATCCTGCAAGCGATCAGAAGTTTTTTCAGCAAGAAATAGCCAAGAAAAAAGGACCGTCAACACTAAGATACAGATTCCTATTATATGTTGCCATATGATAAAAAGATTATTTTTCTGTTTCACTCCCCCATTATACACCAAAGCCACCTAGAATTCTATAGATTTTCAAGAAAGAATTGTTACTAATATTTCATACCTGTTACAATGTTTTAGTATAAAATTGTTTGATAAACAAACTAAAATTAACACCTTGTATATTTTATGTTCATAGTTCAATAAATTTGTCACAATTTTGTAACTAATTTGAAAATAAAATTAAACGACAGAAACACTATTTATTGATAAAATATAGATATGGAAAATTTAAAGAGATTATTCAAAGAAGCAAACGTAGATTTAAAAACCATGATCGTCTTCCACAAGGCAGAACGATTGATCCGTGCGTCTGAGGCTCATATCTTTAAAAAGCACCAGTTGACACCAACTCAATTCTCTGTACTTGAGACCTTGTACAGCAAAGGCGATCTCCGCATTCAAGATCTGATTGATAGCATTCTTGCGACCTCTGGAAATATGACTGTGGTTATTCGCAATATGGTCCGCGATGGTTGGATTACACGCGAAACCGATCCAGAAGACCGCCGTGCTTATCTAGTATCTATTACAGATGCCGGTCGTAAAAAGATCGAAGAAGCTCTTCCAGATCATATCAAAAATATTCAACGCTTGATGCAAGTCTTTAATAGTGGCGAGCAAGCTGAGTTGACAGAACTCTTGAAGAAATTCAAACATATCGCCTAAGCCTACTGCTCAAGACGATTCTGACTCCAAAATCCTCTATTTTGGAGTTTTCATCGTGCATTCTCTTTATCTAACAGATCAAAAAAATATTCCTGACGCTTCTCAGGAATATTTTTATTTATTCTTTCACAAAGACCCATTCCTTCTCTTGCGATAAATCCTTACGATAAGAGAAACCTGCCACTTCTAGTGATTTCAGATCTTCTAGCTGGGTGATTTCTTTCTTAATCATAGCTGTCACCATGGCCCCACGTGCTTTTTTTGAAATCGTCGAGTGAATCTTCAGTGTCCCACCACGATTCTCCATGAATTTGATCCGAGTCATTCGCTCACGAATAGCTTTTGAGAAGACCTGTTCAAACTCAGAAGACAAAAGGGATAAGATCTGTTTCTCACCTTCTACTGCCTGATCATAGTCCTCTTTCCAGAATGCCTTTAGAGATTTTCCAGCTGGTTTTAGCTTCATCATAAAATCTAAGCGATGGGGAGCAATTCCTTCATAGGCAGGTAGTACACCGTATAAAGCAGTCGTGATCAACAAATGCTCCTGCAGATAAGTCTGCTCTTTTTCGGATAAGTCTTGACGCTCAATACTACGATACATAAGGCCATCAAACAGTTCCAAAGCAGGATAGGTCTTGGCACTCCCAGCTAACAGAGCCTCAATTCTTTCCTTTTCTACTAGAGCTCTTTCCTCTGAGATCCCGTAAAAGGTCGCTAATTCTTCTAGGGAGAATGCCCTCAAAGCTTGGAGGATGGTTTTTGTGTTCTCTGACAAGGGTTGGGGCTCGACGATACGAGCCTGTTCGTTCAGTTCTTTGGCGGATGGAATTAATAGTTTCATAGGTCTATTGTACCATATTTTTCAAATTTTCTTGACAGGAGTTTTTATTAATGTTATTATCTAGTTATGAAAACTAGATTAAAGAAAGGTGAAGATTTAGTGTCCGCTTTTTCCTATCCAACGTGGGAGCAACTGCCTGAGCTAGACCTCTATCTCGATCAGGTCCTACTTTATGTCAATAAAACCTGTGCACCTGTCCTCTCTTCTTCAGACAAGGGCTTGACGGCTGCCATGATCAACAATTACGTAAAACATGGTTACGTCGAAAAACCAGATAAGAAGAAATACCAGCGTAGACAGGTGGCTCGTTTGATCGCTATTACAACCTTAAAAACAGTCTTTTCTATTCAAGAGATCGCTTCTACCTTAAATTTCTTACAGGACCAGGCAAGCTCAGATCTTCTCTATAATAGCTTTGTCGCTTATCTCAATGAGCAAAAAGAACCAATCGCTCCCATCATTCGCTCTGCCTGTCAGACAGTTCAACTTTATCTTGAAACACTATCTTATATTCAACCAGTAAAAACGGAGGAAGAAACTGATGAATTACACCATGAAACTAAGTAAAAAATTATCCTTTGGAGAAGAGATCGCCAATAGCGTAACCCACGCTGTTGGCGCCCTCCTCATGTTGATCTTACTTCCAATTTCAGCAGTCTATAGTTTTGAGCAACACGGTCTCCTCAGTGCTTTTGGGACTTCTATCTTTGTGATCAGTCTCTTTTTGATGTTTCTGTCTTCGACCGTCTACCATGCCATGTCTTACGATTCACCTCAAAAGTATGTGCTTCGTATTATCGATCATTCCATGATCTACATTGCGATCGCAGGTAGTTACACACCGGTTGTCCTCACCTTAATGAACAACTGGATGGGCTACAGCATTATCTTGATTCAATGGGGGACCACCATCTTTGGTATTCTCTACAAAATCTTTGCCAAAAAAGTCAATGAAAAGTTCAGTCTCGCTCTTTACTTGATCATGGGCTGGTTGGTCATCTTTATTATTCCCCAAATCGTTAGCCAAACCAATCCGATCTTCTGGGGTCTCATGCTCATGGGCGGTCTGTGCTACACGGTTGGAGCTGGCTTTTATGCTAAGAAAAAACCATACTTCCACATGATTTGGCACCTCTTCATCCTGGCAGCTTCTGCTCTTCAGTATTTAGCCATCGTTTACTTTATGTAATACGCTCACCACTCTTCGGAGTGGTTTTTTTGTGATTTTTTCTGTACAATAGAAAAAAACTGTATGGGGACAGTCAGGATGAAGACGAGCAAATACCAACAAATTATTCATGTACTAAAAAAAGCCATTCAAGATGGCGAACTGGAAACCGGACAGAAAATTCCTTCTGTTCGTCAGTTAGCCAGTCAATTTTCTTGTAGTAAGGACACGGTGCAACGAGCCTTGCTGGACTTGACTTACCAGCACTTCCTCTATGCTAAGCCTCAAAGTGGCTACTATGTTTTGGAGCAAGAACCTAATCGACATGAGGATCTTCCACTAAAATTAGAGAAAGACCGCAACCAAGCTTTCGAGGATTTCCGAACCTGTATCAATGAAACCTTGATTGGACGGGAGAATTATCTCTTCAACAACTTTTCGGACCAAGCAGGCTTACTAGAGGTACGCCAATCGATCCAAGGCTTATTGAAGGAAGAAAGTATTTATACGACTGAAAATCAAATTGTTTTGACTGCTGGTACCCAGCAGGCCCTTAATATCCTCAGCCAGATTGACTTTCCCAATAAAAAGTCTCAGATCTTAATCGAGCAACCGACTTATCATCGGATGAACCAACTCTTAGATTCGCAGCAACTTGCCTACCGGACCATTCAACGTAATTTAACGGGGATTGATCTTGAGGATCTTGAAGAGATTTTCAAAAGTGGCCATATCAAATTCTTCTACACGATCCCTCGTTTTCACTATCCGCTTGGTCATAGCTATTCGACCAAGCAGAAAGAAGCGATCTTGCAACTTGCTGACCAATATGATGTCTACCTTGTTGAGGACGACTATTTGGGAGATCTTGATGGCAGCAATGCTCCATCTTTTCATTATTTGGATCAAAAGAACCGGGTCATCTATATCAAATCCTTTTCGACCAATCTCTTTTCTGCTCTTCGCATCACTTCCATGATCCTTCCCCAAGCCCTTCTTAAGCCGGTCTTGACCTATAAGTCGATTCTGGACTATGATAGCAATCTCATCATGCAAAAGGCCTTGAGTCTCTACATTGATAACGGTATGTATCTGACCAATAAAAAGCGACTCCTAGCCAGAAAAAAAGAGGAAGAAGCTAGTCTAAAGACCTTGATGGATCAGTCTTCTCTTCTCCCTTATCTGACCCTGACCCACGATGGGATCCTACTAGATCTTCATCAGGTCAAATCTCTTGCTGCCTTAAAACACAGTGGACTCCCGCTTGATTTCTTTGAAGCAGCCTACATCACTTCTTGTCCTTATCAACTCGCTAAGATTAAATCAGCAGATGTGGCCAATGTTTTACCAAAGCTGACGACTTTTTTTGAAAGAGAAACCCTCGTATAAACTATACGAGGGTCTTTCTTATTTCTTCAATTGCTCATAGATCAGTTTGGCATTTTGAAGACCGATCCGATAATCGAGACGAATTAGGCGAATCGCTTCCATCTCTGGTTCTTTGAGGTACTTCTCTCTTTGTTCCTTGGAAATACTACCTGGTTTTAGAAGATAGTGGGTAAATTGATTTCTGACTTTATTGAGCTCAACTTGAAGGGTGAAATAAAGTCCAAATAAGACAATGACAACTCCCATCAGGATCAGATCGTTTGACATGGTGTATGCTCCCTTTTTCTGTTCTTTTCTATATTTTACAGCTTTCAAGAAAGAAAAACAAGGTTAAATTTGCATTTAGATCTTGTTTTCCTTATTTCATCATACCGGCCTGAAGGTCATACATTTTCTTATACGTTCCTCCTAGAGCAATGAGTTGGTCGTGGTTGCCTGATTCGATGATTTTTCCTTTATCGAGAACATAGATGCAATCGGCATCTTGGATGGTAGAAAGGCGATGAGCAATGGCAATGGTTGTCCGCCCTTGGCGCATTTTCTTCAGAGAGTTTTGGATCATCTCTTCCGTCTCTTGGTCGATATT
>NZ_KQ969689.1:692182-697448 GCF_001578955.1 Streptococcus parasanguinis | reverse complement strand
ATGGTCATAGCCACCAGGTAAACTCTCAATAAAGTCTGCCACATCCACAAATGCAGCTGCTTGTCGGATTTCCTCATCTGTCAATTCTTTATGGTACATCCGGATATTAGAAGCAATGGTTCCATGATAGAGGAAGGGTTCCTGCAACACTAGACCAATGGACTTGCGCAAGGCTTCCTGGCTATAGTCCTTGATATCCTGTCCATCAATCAAGACCTGGCCACGATCAAATTCATAAAAGCGCATGAAGAGATTGATAATAGAGGATTTACCAGAACCAGTATGACCAACAAAAGCGATGGTTTGTCCGTTTTTGACCTCAAAGGAGATATCTTTTAGGACATCCCTTTTGCCATCATAAGAAAAAGATACATGGTCAAAGCGAATATCTCCCCGCTCGATTTCTTTCAGGCTACCAGCTTGCTTGGGCTCATAGTCGTCTCGATCCATCATCTCAAAGACACGACCTGCAGAAATGGTTGAGGTCTGCAAGGTTGCAAAATTTTGAGTGACATCAATCAAGGGCTGGAAAAGCTGGCTAACATACTGGATAAAGGCATAGATAAGACCTGCTGTAAAGCCAGAGGACTGCCAATTTAGGCCGAAAAAGGTTAGAATAACCGCATAAGCCAGAACCTGTAACAGGGTCATAGCTGGCCTCAAAAAGAGGGAATTGACATCCACAGATCGGTTGGCGTAATCCAAATGTTCCCCATTAATCTGTTCGAATTCATCCGTCAAGCGTTTTTCTTGACGAAAGGCCTGCACGATCCGCATTCCTTCAATGGATTCCGATAATTTTACATTGATATCTGATAATTTTTGTCGGGTCATCTTGACCAAGCGATTGGATAACTTGCGATAGAGACGGATGGAAAACCAAATGATGGGAAGAAAAGGCAGGATCCAAATGGTCAAATGCCAGTCCAAGCTAAACATGGTTACTAGAGTGACTAGAAAGAGTAAAAAGGATGAAACCAGGCTTGAAAAGACCGTAGAAAACATATCTGCGACTGCCTGTGTATCATTGGTCACCCGCGAGACAATCGAACCTGCTGCTGTCTGGTCATAAAAGGACATGCCCAGCCTTTGAAGATTTTGGAAAATATCTAAACGGATATCTCTTACGATAGAATTGGATACACGCGCAAAGGTTAACTGACTCAGATAAGTTGCCAGCACGCGCCCAATGAATAAGCCATAGTATAGAATGAGAAACTGAAAAGCTGTCAGTACTGGAGAGCCGGCTTCTGTTGGATCCACTAGGTGGTCAATATACCAGCGAGCTGCAAGAGGGATCGCCGTCAATAACAGACTAGTTAGAAAGGTAAAGGCTAAGGCTAGGGCCGTTAACCATTTATAACGCCACATGTAAGTCAAGAGCCGCTTCATCACATGAGCTTCAGATGTTTTCATTCAGCTTTCCCTCCATTTCTTCTGATAATTGTTGGGCTTGATAGGTTTCATAGTACCAACCTTTTTGAGCCATTAATTCCTCGTGATTTCCTCGCTCCTTGATCTGTCCATTCTCCATTACCAGAATCAAATCCGCATGAACGATCGCTGATAGGCGATGGGCTGTGATGATCGTTGTTTTCCCCTTGCGTTCCTGCTTCATATTTTCAATGATTTGGTGTTCTGTCTTAGCATCTACTGCAGACAGGGAATCATCTAAGATCAAGATCTCAGGATTCATGACCAAAGCACGACTCATGGCAATCCGTTGCTTTTGCCCGCCAGAAAGAGAGACCCCTCTCTCTCCCAGCACTGTCTCCATCTGGTCTGGCATGGCCAGAATATCCTCATAGACTCCACAAGTTCTCAGAGCCTTCATCACCTCTTCTTCCTGGATCTGTGGATCTGAAAAAGCTACATTCTCGCGAATGGTCATGGCAAAGAGGATCTGATCTTGAGGGACGTAACCGATCAAGCTTCGAAGATCTTCTAAGCGATAATGTTTGATGGAGATCCCATTTAACAAAATATCTCCCTGCTCCAAGTCATGCTCTCTGAGCAAGAGACGCAACAAGGTGGTCTTTCCAGATCCAGTTGGTCCTACAATTCCAAGGGTTTGCCCTTTTTCTAAATGAAAGGCAACCTTCTCAAGGACAGGCTCTTTCTCATAGGCAAATTCTTTAATGTCATATTCTAGATCTCCGTTTTGGATGTCTGTGACTGGTTGACTTGGATCTTGGATATCAGGTGTTTCTGCTAAAAGTGTCTCAATCCGATCATAGGAGACGCTAGCCCGCTGACTAATATTAAACAAGAAGCCCATGGCTTGAAGGGGCCAGACGAGCATATTAAGGTAGGTAATAAAAGTTACGATTTGTCCAACCGTCAGGCTCCCTTCCTGAACAAATAGCCCCCCGAAGTAGAGCGTCAAAACATAGGAGAGACCGACAAAAAGAAGAGTGGTCGGATCAAACAAAGCATTGTAACCGGCTGAAGTCATATTCTTTGAAAAAACCATTTGATTGGTTTTTTCAAAAGCCCGAATCTCATCTGCCTGAAAGCCAAATGATTTAGTCACCTTGACTCCTGATACTGATTCCTGAACAAAGTTGTTCAGCTCTGAGAAGCCTTCTTGGGCTTCTTTGAAGGCTTTGTGGTTTTTGCGCCCAATGGCTGAAGTCACTACCACCATAACCGGTAGGGGCAAAATAGCCAAGAGGGTTAAGCGCCAATCAATCATGAAAAACATGCTGACTAGAGTCACCAAGGCCGTCACGGAAGCATCCACTGCAGACATAACGCCGCCACCAGCAAACATGGTTACCGCATTGATATCATTAGTAGCATGGGCCATGAGATTCCCTGTCCGATAACGCTGATAAAAAGACGGAGACATGAGCGTAAATTGCTGAAACAAACGGTAACGCAAGATCCGAGCCAACTTATTAGCCGTCCCAAAAATATAGCGTCTCCAGACAAAACGAAGACCATACATGGCTAGAGCTGCGAGGACCAAAAGGGCGATATCCACAACTAACTGCCCCAGTGTCAGCCTTCTTTTATCGATCAAATCGATCACAAGTCCCATGATTCTTGGAGGAATGAGGTTTAAAAAACTAACCAAGATCAAGGACCCTATCCCGATCAAGTATCGCTTCTTCTCTAAATTAAAAAACCAAGATAATTTCCTCAACAGATTCATCTTATTTCCCCTTTTTGGTGAGTTGCCAGCTACTATCCACTAGAGCAAACAACTCCTCATCAGCAATTGTTCCATCTAAGGGGATACTCACCCAATATTTTTTATTCATATGAAAAGCTGGATAAATCCCTTTCTGCTGGATGAAATGGGCTACTTGGTCAGACTTGACATTTAAGACTTCTATTTTCCCAGACTTGCCAGCATCCAGTTTTTTCCAATCAATGGTCATAAAGACACCATACCACTTGAGGGTGTCTCGGTGGCGAATGGCACCGGATTCCGGAGATTTCTCCCACAAATACTCAATCGTTCCCTGATAGTGCAGGGAGATATAGGCCATGAGACGCTTGGCTTGAGGATAGAGAAATTCTTCTACCTCAAAACAAGCTTGGCGGATTCTTGCAAGACTTTCATGACAGGCTTCCCTGACTTGGCCAACAAAATTTCCTTGTAGCTGTTCCTGATGGATCTGGATATACTCGTCTCCTGTATCCTGATCATAGACCTGAAAAGAAATCTTATGGTCGTAGACCTGGACCTTTAAGAGAAAAGTGTCAGATAAGACTGGGCACTGGTACTCATAGCCTGCTTCTCTCTTTTCAAATCCATAAGCCAATCCCTTTTCTGGCTGAAAGGTGTAGCGGTCAAAATAATGCTCTAAAAACATTTCCTCTCCCTTATTCATTTTTGCACTAGAAGAGGCTGGAAACAACGTCCCCAACCTTGATAACGGATCTTCAAAACTACTTCAAGCAGTGATCGTTTCTTTTTTAAAACACGATGCGAGTGCCATGCAGTTGACAAACGCCCAATTGCTCCAAAAAGAGCTGACGATTATCAAGGGTCACACCCCCACCTGGCAGGATCTGAATCTTTCCCTTAGCCGCATCTAATAAACGATGATAGTGTGCAAAACGTTGCTCGAGTGTGGCACCTGGATTTCCAGCTCGTGTTAAAATGCGGGCCACACCTTTATCAGAAAGCCACTCAATCGCTTCTAGCTGATCTGTATGAGCTAACTCATCAAAGGCCATATGAAAGACCACCTCTGCCTCTCCACAGGCTGCTAGTAAAAGTTGCATGACCCTCTGGTCCAACTTTCGATCACTCGTCAGCGCACCCAGTACAAAAGAAGTAACCCCTATTTCTTTCGCAGCACGAATATCCGTCAGCATAGCTTCGACTTCCAGCTCAGTGTAGACAAAATCGCCACCACGGGGCCGGATAATAACACATAGATCCACGGACTTCTCTCTTGTCAGTTTGATTGCTTCATTGATCACACCTATACTCGGTGTAGTCCCGCCTACTGCCAGGTTGTCGCACAGTTCAATGCGACCTGCCCCAGCAGCTATCGCCTTATCAATATAAGTTAAATTCTCTGCACAAAATTCAAAGACAAGCATGACAACTCCAATTACAAAGACTTAAAACAAGGATATACTAACAGTTACCTTCGCATTGCCATTTTCCACTCTCGCTTTTGAGATACTATAGGCTGCTTGAGGAATCTCAAGGGTGATTTGATCACCATTCACTGTAAAGCCGCCTCCATTTTGATTGGATTGATCCTTCAAATAATTGAGAACCAAGAATTTTGGAAAGGGCATTTTCCCTAATTTAGCACCGGTTACGGTCAAATTCATGACATTGTTTTCAACTTGACCGGTCATGGTTAAATCTAGATAGCTATCAACTGGCCCTAAGGAAACAGGAACTTTGACGTGAAGGTCATTGCCATCCATTCCTAGTGCCATCTTTTGATAGTCAGAATTGTCAAGGGCAGAACCAGCACTTGTTTTTACGACCTGACTCAATTGCACAGAATTGAGACTCAGCTCAGTTGAGAGTCCTTCGGTGCTCACAGAGGCATTTGAAACAGCATTTTGAGCTAGCTCAATCAAAGAACTCCCTGCCTGCACATTTCTCAGCTGCTCCCCTTCAGGAATAGATCCAGGAACCAATAGGACCACTAATAAAATAAATAAAACGATCACCATGCCAATCAGGCGTCTCATCCACTTAAACATCTGCTCCTCCAATACGTGAAAAGTTGTATTCTTATTGTACCCTAAATCTAAAGAAATTGCGACTAAGAGGAGCCTTTAC
>NZ_KQ969689.1:685055-691958 GCF_001578955.1 Streptococcus parasanguinis | reverse complement strand
ACAATTGAGAGGCTAGGACTTTTGTCCCAACCTCTCTCTGTGCATTATTTCGATTTAATGTAGTTAACACCATCTGCTTTAGGCGCAACTGCTTGTCCGAAGAAGGCTGCCAAGACAACCATGGTCAAGACGTAAGGCGCAATTTGCAAGTAGATGGATGGGATACCTTTAAGCAAAGGCAATTGATTCCCGATAACAGCCAAACTTTGTGAAGCTCCAAAGAAGAGACTAGCCAGCATGGCACCGATTGGGTTCCATTTCCCGAAAATCATGGCCGCAAGGGCGATAAATCCAGGACCTACAATAGTAGTTACCGCGAAGTTAACAGAAACTGACTGAGCGTAAATGGCTCCTCCGATTCCTGCTAGAGCACCTGAGATCATCACTCCTAAGTAGCGCATTCTATATACATTGATTCCCAATGTATCTGCTGCTTGTGGGTGTTCCCCAACTGAACGAAGACGCAATCCAAACTTCGTCTTGAACATGATAAACCAAGCAAAGAATGAAAAGAGAATCGCAACCCAACCAATGATGCTGGCATTGTTGAAGAAAATATCTCCAATGACCGGAATTTTAGATAAGACCGGAATCGATGTTTTCCCAAAGGCAACTTTGATATTATCAGTTTGCCCCTTGTTGTACATCGCTTTGACAAGAAAGACTGCCAATGGAGGTGCCATCAAGTTTAATACTGTACCTGAGACGATATGGTCAGCACGGAAATGAATCGTTGCCACCGCGTGGATCAAGGAGAAGAGTACTCCAATCCCTGCAGCAACGATCAAGGACAACCATGGTGTCAAACTTCCTAACTCAGGCTCAAAAGTCAAGTTAAAGATAATACCTGAGAAGGCTCCCATAACCATGATTCCTTCCAGACCAACGTTAACAACCCCAGCGTGTTCTGAGTATGCTCCTCCGATACTTGTGAAGATCAGCGGCGCTGCATACACAATCATAGAGGAAACAAGAATACTTAAAATTGTTACAATACTCATTAGTTTGCTCCTCCTTTTTTAGCTGAACGCATCGAGATCATCTTTTCAATAATGTAGTGGGCACATACGAAGAAGATAATAGATGCTGTCACAATTTGAACGACTTCTTCAGGGATTGCAGCTGGCTTCATACCAACTCCCCCAATTTGAAGTGCACCAAACAAGAAGGCAGCAAATGGAATACCAATTGGTGAATTCATCGCAAGAAGGGCTACGGCCATTCCGTTAAATCCAACACTCATCGAGCTGGTTTGAACGTAGACATTTGAGTAAATACCCAGACCTTCTGCTACCCCACCAATACCAGCAAGAGCACCAGAAATGATCATAGAAAGGATAATGGTCCGTTTTGCAGACATCCCTGCGTATTCCGCCGCATTCGCATTGAGACCAACGGCACGGATTTCAAAACCAAGTGTTGTTTTCTTCATCAAGAACCAGATGACCACCACTGCGATGATGGCAAAGAAGATCCCGATGTTCATTTGTGATTTGTCCGTCAAATTACGCAACCACTCCGTCTGGTAGACAGCATTGGCTCCCACATCAATGGTTGAGTCCTTATTTTTCATCAAGGAAGCTGGGAAGCTATGAATCAAGGCATTCCCACCATAGAGAACAATGTAGTTCATCATAATGGTGATGATGACCTCACTGGTTCCGAGATAGGCACGAAGGAAACCAGGAATCGCTCCAATAAATCCACCTGCGACAGCCGCAATCAAAACGGTCATCGGAATCATCAGTAAGCGAGGCATATTTGGGAAGGAAAGGGCAAACCAAGTCGCCATGATCCATCCAGCAAAAGCCTGACCAGGAAGTCCAACGTTAAAGAAGCCGGCCCGGCTGGCTACTGAAAACCCAAGAGCAACCAAAATCAGTGGCCCCATGGCACGGGAAATATTTCCCCAACTCTTAATCGAACCAAAGGCTTTCTTAAACAGCAATTCGTATCCCCAAAGGGCATCATAGCTGAAGGCCCACATAATAATGGCACCCAAGACCAATCCTAAAAGGACAGACACCAACGGAACGGCAATTTGTTTTAAATTCTTATTCATTTGATGCTCCCTCCTTTACTTGTCCACCTGCCATGAGGATTCCAAGTTCTTGCTTATTCGTTGTTTCAGGGGTTACGATCCCTTGGATCTTCCCATCATGAATAACCGCAATACGGTCAGAAACATTCAAAATTTCATCTAATTCAAAGCTGACAACCAGAACGGCTTTTCCATTATCCCGTTCTTGAATCAAACGTTTGTGGATATATTCAATCGCTCCAACATCCAATCCACGAGTCGGCTGGCTAACGATCAAGAGATCTGGATCGCGATCGATTTCCCGAGCGATAATGGCTTTTTGCTGGTTCCCTCCAGAGAGAGCCTTAGCAGGTACCACTTCACTGGCTGCACGAACGTCAAACTCTTCCATCAACTTCTTGGCATAAGAGGTAATATTTGGATAATTCAAAATACCATTCTTGCTAAGAGGTTCTTTATAGTAGGTTTGAAGGGCAATGTTTTCAGAGATCATCATGTCAAGGACTAATCCATCCCGATGACGGTCTTCAGGGACGTGCCCTACCTTCATTTCTGTGATTTGACGTGGACGAAGTCCTACAACATCCTTGCCTTTAATCTTGATTGAACCAGATTTTACCTTCCGTAGACCTGTAATCGCTTGGATCAACTCAGACTGACCATTTCCGTCAATCCCTGCGATCCCCACGACTTCACCAGCACGAAGTTCCAGTGAAAGATTCTTAACAGCTGGGACACCCCGGTTTTCGTTTACAACCAAGTTTTCGATCGACAAGACGACTTCTTTCGGTTGAGAAGGACCTTTCTCCGTTTTAAAGGAAACAGAACGACCGACCATCATTTCGGCCAAGTCTTGGTTGGTAGCTCCACCAATCTCGACTGTCTCAATTGATTTCCCACGACGGATAACCGTTACCCGGTCTGAAACAGCACGAATTTCATCCAACTTGTGCGTAATCAAGATAATGGATTTTCCTTCATTTGCCAAGTTCTTCATGATTGTCATCAATTCTTCGATTTCAGCTGGTGTCAACACCGCAGTTGGTTCATCGAAGATTAGGATGTCGGCTCCACGATAAAGCGTCTTTAAAATTTCCACACGTTGCTGCGCACCGACGGAAATATCCTCAACTTTAGCATTTGGATCCACTGCTAAGCCATATTTTTTAGACAAATCAAGGATATCTTGACTGGCTTTCTTAAGATCCAAAATACCATGTTTAGTGGTTTCAGACCCAAGGATGATATTTTCAGCAACAGTGAAGGCTTCAACCAACATAAAGTGTTGGTGCACCATTCCAATTCCTAAAGAAGCTGCTTTTGAAGGTGAGTCTAGGTTAACAGTTTTTCCATTTACCACGATGTCTCCGCTAGTTGGTTCCAACAAACCAGCCAACATATTCATCAGGGTAGATTTCCCTGCACCATTTTCTCCAAGAAGTGCATGGATTTCACCTTTGCGCAACTGAAGATTAATCTTGTCATTTGCTACAAAGTCACCAAATTTTTTGGTAATCTCACGCATTTCGATGACATATTCGTGTGTCATGTGGGGTGTTTCCTTTCAAATCAATTTTTATTTCAATAAAACCTATTAAGACAGCTAATAGATTTTACTGAGACAAAAATGTCTCAATTTATTAAAAGGAACGGCCCTTGAAGGTCGGGCCGATCCAATCAATGATTATTTTTCAGGAACTTTAAGTGACCCGTCAAGGATCTTAGCTTTAGCGTCTTCGACAGCTTTTTTAGCTTCTGCAGAAAGATTGTCAGTTGTCAAGTCAACTCCACCATCTTTCAAGCTATAAGTAATCACTTTACCGCCAGGGAATTTACCATCAGCAGTTTTCTTAGCCAAGTCTTTTACAGATTCTCCGACTTTCTTCAAGCTTGAAGCCAATACAAAGTTAGATTTTTTACCATCTTTAGAAGTGTATTCACCTTCAGCTTTTTGGTCACGGTCAACACCAAGAACCCAAACTTTTTCGTCTTCATTTTTCTTCTCGTTCAAGTCTTTAGCTTCAGAGAAGACACCTGCACCAGTACCACCAGCTACTTGGTAGATAACGTCTGCACCTGCAGCATATTGTGCAGCAGCAATTGTTTTACCTTTAGCAGAGTCACCGAATGAACCAGCGTAGTCTACTTGAACTTTGATAGATGGGTCAACAGATTTAACACCAGCTTCAAATCCAGCGCGGAAACGAGTGATAACTTCACTTTCCATACCACCTACAAAACCAACTTGTTTAGTTTTTGTAGTTTTCGCAGCAGCGATACCAGCAAGGTAACCAGCTTCGTTATCGGCATAAACAGCAGATGCTACGTTCTTTTGTCCTTCAATACGGTCATCGATGATGACATAGTTCACATCTTGGTTGTCTTTTGCAGCTTTTTTAACAGAGTCGCTCAAGGCAAAACCAACACCAAAGATCAATTTGTAGTCGTTAGAAACAGCTTCATCAAGGTTTGTCGCATATTGAGATTCATCTGTTGATTGGAAGTAGTCAAATCCGTTCCCTTTAGAAAGACCGTTTTCTTTACCCCAAGCTTGCAAACCTTCCCAAGCAGATTGGTTGAATGATTTGTCATCCACACCACCAGTATCGGTAATGATAGCAGCTTTCAAATCTGTTTTAGATTCTGAGTTTGCGCTATCTTTTTTAGACGCACGATTTCCACATGCTGCAAGTCCGATAGCAGCGACAGTTACTAGACCAAGGCCTAGCCATTGTTTCTTGTTCATTACTGAACCTCCTAAATTATTGTGCAACATTGTTGCGAAGTATTGAAAGGGTCAAAAGACCGCCTCACAGACCTATTAAGTCAGGTCTGTAAAGGAATATGGAAGTAATTCCTTGACCGTCATCACGACCGTCGATTTATCTTTAGATACTAAGGTTACAGGAAGGTCTGGCTCAAAAAATTCAGCCATGACCTGGCGACAAGCACCACATGGAGAGATGGGCTTTTCTGTTTGCCCGTAGACAATCAGCTCTTTGAACTCACGAGCTCCTTCAGAAACTGCTTTAAAAATAGCTGTCCGTTCCCCACAGTTGGTTAAACCAAAACTGGCATTTTCGATATTGACCCCTGTATAGATTTCTCCATCCTTCGTTAGCAGTACAGCTCCAATTGGGAAATGAGAGTAGGGCACATAGGCTTGTTGACTCACTTCAACTGCTAAGTTGATCAATTCAGTAGTCGCCATGAGCCACTTTTCCTTCCATGATTGCTACACCAGAGGAAGTTCCGATACGGGTCGCACCAGCTTCGATAAATGCAAGAGCATCTTCATAAGAGCGAGCTCCACCAGAAGCTTTAACACCCATGTCTGGTCCAACTGTTTGACGCATTAAGGCTACATCTTCTACCGTCGCTCCTCCAGTTGAGAAACCAGTTGAAGTCTTCACAAAGTCAGCTCCAGCTGACTTTGCAATCTGACAAGCGACGATCTTTTCATCGTCTGTTAAGAGACACGTCTCAATGATGACTTTGACCAGCTTATCACCGCTTGCTTCGACAACAGCTTGGATATCTTCTTCAACTAGTGCTAAATTCTTAGACTTCAAAGCACCGATATTAATGACCATGTCAATTTCATCGGCACCATTTTGAATAGCATTTTTTGTTTCACACGCTTTGACAAAAGGGGTATTTGCTCCCAAAGGAAAACCAATGACGGTACAAACTTTAACGTCTGAATCGCGCAAGCCCTCAGCCGCAAAATTCACCCATGTCGGGTTCACACAGACACTCGCAAAATCATAAGCCTTAGCTTCTTCGATCAGCTTTTCGATCTGTTCTTGTTGCGCATCTGGTTTTAAAAGAGTGTGATCGATATATTTATTTAACTTCATACAATCTCCTGAGCTGCTTAAGATATTATTTCAATAATTTCTTTAACGCTTTCAGCCCTTTCTAGTATTTTAACATTTTTTTTGAATTCTGTAACTCTTTCTTGTGAATTTTTTTCATTCATGAAAATACGGGCAATGCGTTCCCCTTTTTTGACGTGCTCTCCCACTTTTTTGTCAAACACAATTCCTGTTTCGTAATCGAGGGGATCTGATTTGACAGCACGGCCAGCACCCAAGCGCATGGCGAACAAGCCAAACTCCATGGCAGGTAAAGCAGCAATGACGCCATCTTGGTCCGCTGTTACTTCAAGGACCTGATCTACTTTGACGGGACGGTGCAAATCTTCTAAGTCTCCACCTTGAGCTGCGACCATTTCTTCAAACTTCGCTAAGGCTTGACCATTGGTCAAGTGTTCATGGATGGCCTCGATCGATTGATCTACATT
Organism: Streptococcus parasanguinis; assembly: GCF_001578955.1. Classification (GTDB taxonomy): domain Bacteria; phylum Bacillota; class Bacilli; order Lactobacillales; family Streptococcaceae; genus Streptococcus; species Streptococcus parasanguinis_U. The sequence goes on along the minus strand of NZ_KQ969689.1, from coordinate 685,611 downwards.
GGCCAATTTCAACATGATTTGCGCTAATTCACAAATAAACTCTGTAACATCAGCGCGCCCCTGTCCTTTCAGAATATCCAGGGCTTCCAAAATCTCTAAACGATTACCAATACTGGTTCCCAAAGGTTGGCTCATATCTGTAATGACAGCGATGGTTTTCCGACCCACTGCATTTCCAAGATCCACCATGGTACGGGCTAAGCGACGAGCATCCTCAATATTCTTCATGAAGGCACCCTCGCCTACCGTCACGTCCAAAAGAATAGCATCCGCACCAGCAGCGATTTTCTTACTCATGACGGAACTAGCAATCAAAGGAATGGTATCCACTGTCGCCGTAACATCACGCAGTGCATACAAGAGTTTATCTGCTTTTACGAGTTGATCGGATTGACCAATGACCGATAAGCCGATTTCCTGCACCTGCTGGATAAATTCCTCTTGGGTCCGTTCAATCTGGAAACCTTTAATGGATTCCAACTTATCGATGGTCCCACCTGTGTGTCCTAACCCACGACCGCTCATTTTGGCAACCGGCACTCCGAAACTCGCAACC
>NZ_KQ969689.1:682033-684921 GCF_001578955.1 Streptococcus parasanguinis | reverse complement strand
CGACACCACCAGTCGAGTGTTTGTCCACCTTAATACCTGGAATTGCTGACAGATCAAACTGTTGCCCTGTTTGGACCATCTTCATGTTCATATGAGAGATTTCTTCCGTCGTCATCCCTTTAAAATAAACGGCCATAGCAAAAGCAGACATTTGGTAATCTGGTACTATTCCAGCCACATACCCCTCAATCAGCCATTCAATTTCTTCCTTGTTTAAGGCAAGACCATCTCTTTTTTTCTGAATGATATCTACTGCTCTCATGATTCTTTCTCACTTCTTAAAATATAATAGCCTTTGTCTTTTTTTACTGTCTCACAATTGCCAAACGTCTCTTCCATCTTGGCCTTAGCACTTGGAGCCCCTTGTTTTTTCTGAATGACAATGGTCAAGTCTCCACCTGGTTTCAAATGTTCAAAACTACCGGTGATCACTTGGTGAACCACTTTTTTACCGGCTCGGATCGGCGGATTACTGATCACATGGTCAAAGACCCCTTCGACTGCTTCATAGACATCCGAAGAAAAGATCTGAGTTTCCACGCCGTTTCGGCTAGCATTTTTCTTAGCCAAGTCTAGTGCCCGCTCATTGACATCGACCATTGTCACTGCAACTCCCTGGGCTTTAGCTAGAGAAAGGCCGACCGGTCCATAGCCACAGCCAACATCGAGGACACTTTCCCCTTCTTGAAAATCCAGGGTTGATAAGAGCACCTGGCTTCCATAATCTATCATTTTTTTACTAAAGACGCCCGCATCTGTATAGAAATTCATCTTTTGTCCCAATAAAACAACAGCCAGATCATGAATATCATGGGCTGCATCTGGGTTTACATCGAAATACATTTTACTCATAAGGTTATTTTAACATAATTCATTCCTTTTTTAAATCGTTTACACGACCTCTAAAAATTGGTATACTAAAGACTACAATAGGAGTGACATATGGACAAAGAATTTCTACATTTTGAAAAAATTAATCGGGAAACTTGGCAGAATTTGCACCGCAAAACCACCCCACCTCTCTCTCAAACAGAGCTCAATTCTATTAAAAGTTTTAACGACCGCATCAACCTCCAAGATGTACGAGACGTCTACCTGCCTTTGACAAACCTGATTGGAATCTACAAGCGTTCCAAAGAAGATTTGGCCTTCTCAAAAGGTATTTTTCTTCAAAAAACGAGTGAACGCCAACCCTTTATCATTGGGGTTTCAGGGAGTGTTGCGGTTGGGAAATCGACCACCAGCCGTCTTCTACAGATTCTGCTTTCGCGGACCTTCGAAGGCTCGAGCGTGGAATTGGTAACAACGGATGGCTTTCTTTATCCCAACGCTGTCTTAAAAGAACAGGAGCTTCTCAATCGAAAGGGATTTCCAGAAAGTTATGATATGGAATTACTCCTTCATTTTCTTAACCAAATCAAGAATAATAAAAGTGTAGAGATTCCAGTCTATTCCCACGAGATTTATGACATTGTTCCCGATCAAAAGCAAACGATATTGCCAGCTGACTTTGTCATTGTCGAAGGGATCAATGTCTTTCAAAATCCTCAAAACGACAGTCTTTATATGACTGATTTCTTTGATTTTTCAATCTATGTAGACGCTGCGGTAAAAGATATCGAATCCTGGTATATCGATCGCTTCCAAAAACTCCTGGCCTTGGCACAAAATGATCCCAATAACTACTACTATCGTTTTACCGAGCAACCACTAGAAGAAGTTTTAAGCATGGCCCATCAGGTCTGGGAATCTATTAATTTAGTCAACTTGCAACATTACATACAACCAACCCGTAACCGGGCTGATCTGATTCTCCATAAGGCAACCAACCATGAAATCGACGAAATTTATCTCAAACGCTAGAGAAAATCGCCTATTAACGGTACTTTTTTAAGGAAAAGCTATTTTAGGCTTGTCAAATCTTAACTTTTCATATATAATGAGATAGTTAGATTATCAATGGAGGTGAATAACTTGGCAAACATTAAATCAGCTATCAAACGCGCTGAATTGAACGTTAAACAAAACGAAAAAAACTCAGCTCAAAAATCAGCTATGCGTACTGCAATCAAAGCTTTTGAAGCAAACCCATCTGAAGAACTTTACCGCGCTGCTAGCTCAGCTATCGATAAAGCAGAAACTAAAGGTTTGATCCACAAGAATAAAGCTAGCCGTGATAAAGCACGTCTTGCAGCGAAACTTGGTTAATCAAGAACAGCATAAAAATCAAGCTCTCCGGAGCTTTTTTTGTGCCTAATTTTTTGAGAGGTGCTTATGAAAATTGTTATTATCGGCTATTCTGGATCAGGTAAATCCACCTTGGCTGAAAACTTATCCCGCCACTACTCCATTCCCAAGCTCCATATGGACACCCTTCAATTTCAACCGGGTTGGATAGACAGTGATCGGGATTGGATGGAGAAAGAGATGAGACAGTTTCTCAGCGATCATAGAGACTGGGTCATTGATGGCAATTACTCTTGGTGCTACTATGAGGAGAGAATGGAGCAAGCCGACCAGATTATCTTTCTCAACTTCTCTCGTTGGAACTGCCTCTTTAGAGCCTGGAAACGATACCGCCGTTATAAAGGCCGAGTCCGAGAGAGTATGGCAGCAGGCTGCCCCGAACGCTTTGACTGGGAATTCATCCGTTGGATCCTTTGGGACGGTCGCCAAGCCAGACAGGTCACACGCTATCGGACTGTCAACCAAACCTATCCAGACAAATTTATCTCTCTCAAGAATCAAAAAGAGCTGGATGCATTTCTAAAAACAATCCAATAAAAAGTTTGGAGATTTTAACCCCAACCTCAGATTGTAGACAAAGTCATATTAAAAACTTTCCTTAGGTGAGTACGGACGTCAGCGAACTTCTACGAAGTTCCATG
>NZ_KQ969689.1:678279-681806 GCF_001578955.1 Streptococcus parasanguinis | reverse complement strand
AATCGTTATTGTTTCAGGCACTTTACTCACAGCGGAAAGTTTCAGTATTTTCTTGATCCAATCTAAAAATTGGAACTCAATTTTATTTCTTAGCAGGATCGCTTAATTTATTTTACTTTAAAATAGTTTGTCTACATTTTAAGGTTGGGATATCTATCCCAACCTTTTTTATTTATCAACGTAATCGCCACCGGTGAAGCCATAGTATTCTTCCAGACTCAAACCTGAGTCAGCGATATCTTGCGCTTCTTTTCCGATATAGCGGAGATGCCAGCTCTCTGGCATGTAGCCTGTTACTTTTTCTTTTCCTTCTTGGTAACGAACCACAAAGCCATATTTAGCAGCATTCTTGAGCAACCACTTACTTGGTCCAGGTTCGGTTACCAAATTACCACTGGTATCGATCAGATCAAAGGTCAAACCTGTCTGGTGTTCACTATAACCCGGTCTTGCAGAATAACGATCTGCGGCCTCCTGACCATCTTGATTGACATAGTTTTGGTAGAGGCCAACTTGGGTGTCGTAGCTACGAAAACCACTATATTGGTCACTGATCGGATAACCTTCTGCCTGCATGGCTGCGATCAATTCATGAAGGGCTGAAACAGCTTCAGGATCTTCACCTGGGTTAAAGTCAGGCGACAAGGGATAATGTTTGTTGGCGATCATGACCTCACCATACTTCCCTTTGACACTATAGTAGGAACCATTATAGCTGACACCAGAATCCACTTTCACATCTGACTTACCAGCTTTTGAAGACTCTTCTTTGCCAGTCTCTTTTGACGTATCCTTTGCAGAAGACCTTTCTTTGGAAGACTTGGTTTGCGTTTGTTTGCTTTCTTCTTTTGCAGAAGATTTTGAACTAGTAGATTGAGATTGGGAGCAAGCTGTCAGGGTTAACAAGGCAACTGTCACCAAAGTTAATTTGGAAAATCTTGCTTTCATGAGGAATCTCCTATGATTCTTTTGTTACGACAATATCCGTAATCACATAACTTGCACCTACTTTTTTCAAGGTGTAGGTCTTGTACTTGCGGTTTTGTGAATCTGGATGGCTATCTGTATAATGCACGGTAAAGTCTTCATAAGTCTTGATCGTCACCACACCATTTTCTTCCGTGACACTTTGAATGTCCAATGCTCCTGGAGTATAGTAGTCAATTTTTGCCTTTCGAACACCATCACCAGTTGTGAATTCAACCATGTCCTTGTAGGCTTGACTTTGTGTGTCATAGTATTTAGAGTAGGTGTTATTTCGATTTGAAACGGAGCTAAAGACTGCGTCGCGGTACTCTTTCAAGAACTCTTCCGCCAAGGTCCGATTTTGTTCTTCTTTGACTGCTTGCGCTTTCTTAGCATCTTGCGCACTCTTGATGCGTTTTAGGGTATCTTTGGCTAGTTTAAGTTCGATCGGATCGTTCTCACCCTCTTCAATCGTCACCTTAGCCTTTTCAGTTGTATAGGTTTCCCCATTCATGTTGAAGACAGCATGTACTTCAATTTCTTGATAAGGGATGCTATCTACCTCAAAGGTCGTGCTGGTTCCGACTTCTTTGCCGTTGACCACAACCTTCACATCCGTTGGGTTTTCAACTTCATCTGGGAACTCAACTTCTAAATTGCGTTTTTCAGAATTCAACTGCAATTCTAAATTATTCTTGGTTGCTTTTTTAGGATTGAGATGGATCTTAGAAGTAACATTTCCGACTTCAGTTTTAGCAGTCAATTCCATTTCTTTTGTATTGTAATGGAAAGAACCAAGGTCTGTCACTGCATCTTTCTTCAAGGTCACTATTTTATTGGCAGCCACTTTGAGTTTGGCTTGGTCCAAATTGGTCTTGACCTTCACTTGCACTGGATAGCTGGCCACACGGTATTCTTGGAAGATTCCAAATTTCTTGTCGGCTTTCTCCAAACCAAAGATCTTGTTTCCAGATTTATCCGTATAGCTGCCTTCTCCACCATTATCAATGATCTTGTTCAACTCTGTACCGATATCAACCCCTTGATCTTCCATGCTGGTAATAAAGCTTTCGGCTTCATCCTTTGTCCATTTATCGTTATCGGTTGAAAGCAGATCTGCTGCTTCGCGATAATCCTTGGTGTCCACTGCCTTAATAAATTTATCTGCAGTCACTTCGACACGCGTTGTTGACTGGAAGTAAAAGAAGGCTGCTACCAAAGCGATCACAAGGACTGCGATAGCAGAAATAATCCCAATTTTCTTCTTGGAAAGTTTCTTTCCACCCTTCGTTTTAGGGGCCTTTTGTTTTTTCTGAGCTGGACCTGCTTCTGTGACATTTGGACCAGCAAAGACCTGCGTTTGCTCAGCAGCAAGTGGAGTCGTATACTCTTGAGTCGGCTGTTGAGGCACATATTCCTGTGTTACTTCTGTTGAATCTGGGTTCGCAAATTCTGCTTCAGGCACAGGTCCTACAAAAAACTCGAAGTTTTGACTTTTTGCAGCGGTAAATTCTTCTGCACTTGGCTTGCGGCCGTAGGTTTCTTCAAAATGTTGTAACCAAGCCTGACGAGCTGCTAGAAGTGGATCGACATTCTTCACTTCTTCAACTGGTTCAACCACTGGTTCCTCAACAGGAGCGACTTCCTCTGCTGGGGCATTTCCTGCGATAGACTGAATTTGTTTCAAATCAAATCCACAAGCTTTCCCAGCCATAAACTCTTCTGGTGACGGTTTGCGACCGATCACTTTTTCAAATAATTCAACCCATTTCTTTTGCATGGATCTCTTCTCCCTCATTATAAAATAGGGAAAGTGGGTCCCCCCACCTTCCGTTTTGTGATATTGTTAGAATCCAAAGTTAGAGAAATTTGGAGCACTTGGAATAAATCCAATAGCTACTTGTTCTAAAATACGAGCATTCACATAAATGACAAAGATGGCAATGAGAAGCAAGACAACAGATGATGCTACTAGAAGCAAGAATTTATCTGCTTTAAAGCTTGTCTTGTTCAATCCTTGATGAACGACATAGCATGTTCCAACAAAGAACAAGAAAAAAATAAGGAAATTTACAAAGCCATAAAATTCATAAACCTTTACAAGACCTACTAAGAAAGCAAGAAGGGCAAGTGGCAAAGTGTAGACAGACAAACGTCCAAATTCTTCAAATGAATGACCATAACTGTATTCCTTATCTTGAAGAACCACACGACGAACAAAGAATCCTGCTACTTGGAAGGCGTAAACGCTAAAGAATAGGGAAATCAATGTCAACATAAAGGCACGGAAATCCATTCCATAACCACCTGTAGCTCCACTAGCTGTGAAGAAAGTTGATAGGGTCAAGACAAAGGCAGTTAAGACATACTGTAAAATTCCGTTAAGAGCTTTTGAATTTTCTACAGCAGTTGGACGTTTCAAAGCTGAAAGGAACCAATTCCAGTAACCACCAACGGCTACACCAAATTGACTTGGTTGGCCAGGATAAGGTTGTCCTGGTTGACCTTGGTAAGAAGCTTGTTGATAAGCTGCTTGAGTAGGTTGTTGGTAGGCTTGCTGT
>NZ_KQ969689.1:677541-678078 GCF_001578955.1 Streptococcus parasanguinis | reverse complement strand
AAAGCAGGTCCATTCGCTGGAGCAGCTTGAGGGGCCGGTTCTTGAACTGGAGCTGCTACTGGTTCTTCTGCAGGAGCAGTTGGTGCTGCTGGTGCTGCTGGCGCTGCAACAAACTCTGGAGCTTGAGGAGCTGCTGGCGCTGCAACAAACTCTGGGGCTTGTGGAGCAGCAACTGGTTCTTCCACAGGTGCAGTTGGTGCTGCGACAAATTCTGGGGCTTGTGGAGCAGCAACTGGTTCTTCCACAGGTGCAGTTGGTGCTGCGACAAATTCTGGGGCTTGTGGGGTTTCTGGAACCACTACTTCTTCTTGAAATTCTCCTGCAGCCAGTGCTTGAGCAATTTCTTCTGCACTAGCAGAACGACCATTTACGGCTTCGAAATAATCCAGCCAATCTTGTTTTGACATAATGAATCTCCTTAACTATTGTTTATACTAGGGTATTATACAAAATTTCTGAACCATTTTCAATGAAAGACTGGAAAATCCCTGTAATATCTTTTGAAAAACATACAAATTCTACTCATATTTAGAAATT
>NZ_KQ969689.1:667853-677025 GCF_001578955.1 Streptococcus parasanguinis | reverse complement strand
ATGATTTCCTCTGACACAATGTCTTTATCGAAATAGACTCGAATATCTTTTTCTTCATTGTTCAATAAACCAAATGGAGAAACCGTTCCTGGCGGTAATTGCATTTTTTCAGCTAAAGAATCTGCTGAAGCCATGCGGATCCGGTTGGCTTCCACTTGCTCTTTGAAATCATCCATATCCAATGGCTTCTGGTCATCCATGATGAGCAGATAGTATTGGGTTTTCTTCTTGTTGGTCAAAAACATGGTCTTGGTCCGGACGCCTTCTAAGCCTTCAATATAAGAATCCGCCTGCTCCGTCGTGAATGCAGGTGGGTGTTCCACCACATCAAATGAAATTCCTAACTCATCTAATTTTTCTTTAACTTGTTGATAAGGATCCATCTTCGCTCTCCTTTATTTTTGAATGATCTCTTGTACTAAGGTTTGCAATTCTGGCACCACCTCTGCCTCAAACCAAGGATTTTTAGCCATCCAGATTTGATTGCGAGGGGAAGGGTGAACAAGTGGAAAATAGGTTGGCAAATAGTCTTTAAAATGGTGGACCCGTTCGGTTACTTTGCCACTAACTTTCTCATGAAGGTAGTATGCTTGGGCGTATTGTCCAATTAAGAGGGTCAACTCAATATCTGGACACTCCTTGAGGAGTTGAGGGTGCCACTTTTCCGCAAAGCCTTTGCGAGGTGGAAGGTCACCAGATTTTCCATGCCCTGGGAAATAAAAGTCCATAGGAATGACCGCAAACAAACCAGAATTATAAAAGGTGTCTTCGTCAACTCCTAACCATTCGCGCAGGCGGTCACCACTCTTATCCTTCCAGTAAATACCAGCTTCTTCCGTCTTCATCCCTGGAGCTTGTCCGATAATATTGATACGAGCTGTCTTTGGAGCTGCAAAGAGTGGCTCGATTCCTTTATCCGTATATTCTTTATTTTGAGGATCTGCCATAATGGCTTGTTTAATGGTTTCAATCCTTGACATAAGTCCTCCTTCTATGGAAAAACTCAGCCAGAAAAACTGGCCGAGTAGTGGATTATTTGATTAGTTCATAGATAGCTTCTGCGTAAATAGCAGCTGCACGATAGAGATCTTCGACATCTGCGAACTCATTAGCTTGGTGCATGGTATTGACATAGTCTGGGAACATAGCACCAAAGGCAACCCCACGTTTCAAGAGACGACCAAAGGTACCACCACCGATCACTTGTTCGTGTCCTTTGAGGCCAGTTTGTTTTTCGTAAACACGCAAGAGGGTGGATACCAATTCATCATCCATCGGAACATAGTGAGGTGTGTGACCATGGGCGGACAAGCTTACTGTAGCCACTCCTTCGATCTTTTCAAGAGTGGATTTGATGGTTTCAGGATCTGTACCTTGAGGGTAACGGATATTGAGGGCAATAGTGTTGTCTGCTTGGCTTTCATCAAAATGGAAGACACCTGCATTCATGCTCAATGGTCCCATTTTGGCATCTGTATGGGCAATTCCTAATTTTTCACCAGCAAAATCTTCGTGAAGAAGTGAAGCTGTCACATGAAGGTAAGCCTTAGCAGCACCACCAAAATCAAATTGGTTCAACAAGAGAGCCAAGTAGGTCGCACCATTGATCCCATCTTCAGGAGTTGATCCATGAGCAGATTTCCCAACAATCGTCACGGTATAGGTTTCTTCGTCAACAGTTGAGATTTCATACTTGAGCTGGTGTTCCTTGGCAAAGGCATCTAAGAGGCCAGCAAGATCTGGAAGTTGACCAGAAACGACTGCAGTCGCTGACTCTGGTACCATGTTTTCACGAAGGCCACCTGTAAAGCTATGAAGATGGGCACTTCCTGTGTTGTCATTTCCAAAATGAAGGTACTCAGTGATGTTTCCTTTTTCCCCATTGATGATTGGGAATTCCGCATCTGGTGAGAAGCCAAAATCTGGCTCAGGAAGTCCGACGTGTTTGAAATAGTAATCCATGTCGCCCCAGCCTGATTCTTCATCCGTACCGACAACAAAGCGCACGCGCTTAGAAACAGGGAGTCCTAGGTCTTTAATGATCTTCAAACCATAGTAGCAGGCCATTGTAGGCCCTTTATCATCTGACGAACCACGCGCATAGAGCTTACCATCGATAATTTCTGGTTTGTAGGGATCCGTCTTCCAGCCACTACCTGCTGGCACGACGTCCATATGGGCAAAGATCCCAAGCTCTTCTTCTCCTTCACCAAAAGTAAAGTGACCGGCATAATTGTCGACATTCTTGGTTTCATAGCCATCACGTTTGGCAATTTCCAAGAATTTTTCAAGAGCTTTTACAGGACCAGGTCCAAAAGGATGCTCTGCATCTGCCTTGCTGTCATCGCGTTCAGAATTGATTTCCAAGAGGCTGTATAAGTCAGCCATCATCTCATCGCGACGTTTTTCTACTTCTGCTTTAAAGTCAACTGTTGTCATGAATTCCTCCTCGATCTTCTATTTGCTAATTGGCTTAGCGTTTGTCAATGATTTCGTCAACTGGTAAGCGATAGCTTGGCTCTACTTTTTCAGCCGCATAACCAACCGTAATCAAGACTTCCGGACGGAAACGCTCTTCGATGTCCAATACTTCATTGATTTTTGATTTATCAAATCCCAAGATAATATTGGTTCCAATGCCTTGGTCCGTCAAAGCAAGTACCAAGTTCATAGCCACAAGACCGGCATTCAAAGCCAAGTAATCACTTGTTTGTTGGGCATCATAGCGCGCAAATTCAGCAGGAAGATTTTGCATAAAGTATTGCAACTGCTCGTCTGTGAAGTTTTTCACCCCACCGACACGCGCAATCTTGCGAGCCCGTTTTTGCAAATCAGTATCTGTAAAGAGGGCGATGGTCACAGGTGCTTCCATGACTTGATCGTAGTTTGCACCATAGGCTAATTTTGCCAATTCCGCATTTTTTTGACGAACGACCACAAATTTCCAAGGCTGGCTATTGTGGGCACTAGGGGCCAAGGTTGCGATCTCAATGGCGGTCCGTACATCCTTTGGATCGACCGGTTGGTCAGTGAAATGCTTGATCGCATGGCGTTTTTTATTGAGCTCTAGAAATTTCATAAGCTTCTTCCTTTTCTATTTCTGTTACCTCTATTTTAACACAAAATGAAAGAGCTTGCAGGGTTTTACAGCCTAAGATTGTGAAAAAAGAAGCGGACATTTTGAAGATCCGCTTCTTTTTTATAGGTTGAATACACAAGAGATCAACCTATGATTCATTGGAAAGATTGAAATAGGCAGCTACTTCTTTGGCATAACCGTATTTCTCAATTAAGCCAGTTAGCAGATCGATGTTATGACCCCGATAGTTATCCTCGCGTCTCAATTCTTCGTACATCTCAATAAAAGGAAGACCTTTGTCCTTAGCATCTTGGAGCTCTGCTTCATAGTCATAGGCCACCTTACGAAATTGCAGGTTGGTCACTCCATCTTCTTCGACATCGATCAGAGCATATTGAGCTCTGTGGTTTTGAATTGGTTCCCAGTCGAAATAAGGCATGCCAATAGTCCCCGGATTGAGGATCTGCTGGCCCTGGCTGCCATAGCGAAGCAACTGCTTGTGGACATGACCGTAGATCGCCATATCCGTCTGATCATCCAGCAGTTGGTCAAAGTTCTCCGTCGCATTTGCTGGACGCAAGTCTCCACCGTAATTCTTTTCTGGCAAGTTGTGGGTCAGTGAAAAACGAATGCCATTGACCTCCTTCTTCTCTACCAATGGAAGCGAACGAAGCCAATCGATCCGCTTAGGATCTAGTCCTTCCATGAGGTACTGAGTGAGGCGAAGAAGTTGGATCTCCTGCGGATCCTCAAGTCCGTACTCGCCATCCAAGGCCTCTAGGACACAATCGTCCCAATTTCCACGAACAGCCGCTGTAATCGGAATCGCATCTAGCAACTCAAAAAGGTCCTCTCTTCCAGGCCCCGGAAGCAAAATGTCCCCTAAAAGCCAGTATTCCGTCGCGCCTAGAGCACGCGCATCCGCAATCACTGCCTTAAGGGCTGTTGTATCTCCGTGAATATCAGATAATATAGCGATTCTATTGTTCATTATAAACTCCTTATGATTGGTATGGTTCAGAATCCTCCGCCACTTCCACCAAGGGACTTGCTTCTTCTTTCTTTCCTTGATGGAGCTTGGCTTGCACTGCCTCCGCGACTGCCCGTGGGATGCCGACTGTGACGATCTCATCTACAGTAGCTTCCTTGATCTTGGTCAGCGACTTGAAGTGCTTCATCAGCAACTGCTTTCGTTTTGGTCCCAAGCCTTCGATGCCGTCCAGCTGAGAAGAGAAGGAATTTTTAGAACGAAGTTGGCGGTGGAAGGTGATGGCAAAACGGTGGACTTCATCTTGGATCCGTTGGAGGAGGAAAAATTCCTGTGAGGTGCGCGAAAGTTCAATGATTTGGAGAGGATCGCCAAAGAGCAATTCATGGGTCTGGTGCTTGTCATTCTTTTGTAGGCCTGCAATGGGAATATCCAGCCCTAACTCTTCTTGAATGACTTGCTTAGCGATATTAACCTGGCCCTGACCACCATCGATAACGATCAGATCAGGTGGCGTCAGGCCATCCCGCATGACACGGCTGTAGCGTCTGCGAATGACCTCCCGCATGCTGGCATAGTCATCTGGTCCGACAACGGTCTTGATCTTGTACTTGCGGTAGTCCTTTTTGCTTGGCTTCCCATTGACAAAGACCACCATGGCTGAAACTGGACTGGTCCCCATGATGTTGGAGTTGTCAAAGGACTCAATGCGCACAGGAGTTGGAATTTGCAGGAGTTTTCCAAGATTTTCAATGGCACCTTGGGTCTTTTCCATGGATTTTTCAAGAAGATTGAACTTCTGCTCCAGACTGACACGCGCATTCTTGATGGCCAGATTGACCAATTGCTTCTTCTCCCCACGCTGGGGCTTAAGGACCTTGGTATCCACTAGTGCCTTGACCGCTTCTTCATCAATATCTTGAGGGATCAGGATTTCATTGGGGATCAGGTGGGATTTCTCCTGGTAAAACTGCCCCACATAGGTCAAGAAATCCTCGTCCGGATCATTGTAGTAAGGGAAAAGATTGACGTCGCGCTCGATCAGCTTGCCCTGACGGACAAAGAAGACCTGCACACACATCCAACCCTTGTCCACGTAGTAGCCAAAGACATCCCGGTTCTGCAAATCCTTGGCCATGACCCGCTGTTTGGTCCGCAGGGTCCCAATAGCCTGGATCAGATCCCGGTACTCTGCCGCCCGCTCGAATTCCATGTTTTGCGCAGCGGTATTCATCTTGAGCTTGAGCTCATCGATAATCTTGTCATCCTGCCCTTTGAGGAAATCAGAAACCTCCTGGGCCATGCCCTTAAAATAAGCCTCGTCCTTGTGGCAGACTGTGTGGGCCATACATTGCCCTAAATGGTAGTAAAAGCAGACCTTGGAAGGTGGATTGGTACACTTTCGGAATGGGAAAATCCGATCCAAAAGCCGCTTGATCTCATTGGCTGCTCCTACGTCTGGATAAGGACCGAAATAGAGACCACCATCCTTTTTGACCTGGCGCGTGATGATGAGGCGCGGATAGCGCTCATTGGTAATCTTGATGAAGGGATAAGACTTGTCGTCCTTGAGCATGATATTGTATTTGGGCTTGTTCTCCTTGATCAGGTTGATCTCAAGAAGCAAGGCCTCAATATTGGACTCGGTGACGATAAATTCAAAATCCACAATCTCAGATACCAGGGCTTCTGTCTTGGTATCGTGGCTCCCTCTGAAATAGGAACGCACCCGATTGCGAAGATTCTTGGCCTTCCCCACATAGATGATGGTACCGTTCTTGTCTTTGTGAATGTAACAGCCCGGACTCGTCGGCAAGAGCTCGAGCTTGGATTTAATCAAGTTATTCATACTCTCTATTATAGCAAAAAAGGGAGGGGTTAGCCTCTCTCTAGTATGTTTGTATTATTGTTATCCACCTTCACCAAGTAAAAAATAATTATTAAATAGTATATCAGACCCTCATCCTCAATCCTTCATCTTCACTTGCCCTTTTTCATAGCAAAAAAGAGGGGTCTAAAACGATCCCCCTTTACTAGCAATCGATAAACTTTATCCTTTGAGATTAGCCATCTGGAAGATCGGAATCACATAAGGAACAATAGACATCAGGATAGTGAGTAGCACGAAGAACCAGAACCAGAAGGAAGCGAGGGCACGCTGGAAAACTCCCGGCTGAGGTTTATTGACCTGAATATAAGCCTTGATAGCTGGCCATTTCGTCGCAAGAACCACTATCATCACAATAGAACCAATGGCTAAAACACCGATTTGGAGCCAATTCGCTAGTCCCTCGTCCACATGATAGGCCACATAATGCAAGCCTTGGGAAATGACAAAGTTATTGAAAATGTGATAGAAAATCGCCCACCAGATATTGTATTCAAAGGCAATGTAGCCGAATCCTAGACCAATGATACTCGCGAAAAAGAGCTGGTCAAAATTGGCATGGAAGAGACCAAACAAGATAGCCGTCATGACAATGGCAAAGATCTTGCCATACCGTTCCAAGCCTCGCAAGCCTGCCCCACGGAAGAAGAATTCCTCTGTGATAGGACCAAAAAAGCCAGCATACAAGAGCATGGTCCAAGATCGCTCAATCGTATCTCCAAGATCTGGTGTCGGAGAGTGAAGGCCAATGGTCTCAAACATGCGCTCAATCACTTGTGTCATCACAGATGAAAAGACTTGAGAAAAGCCAAGAAAGGCGAGAAGAATAAAGAAGACTGAAAGAGTCATCTTACGTCCCTTGTGCTTAAGATCATATTTATAGAGGGCCTTCTTGCGATAGGCATTAAAGAGAAAGAGTCCAATGGAAATAGAGATGAGGTAGGGAATACCAGCCCAAACATTCAGGGCATTGAGTTTCTCCGTTACTTGACTTGGATCTTTTCTGAGAGAGCCTGCTATGGTCAATCCAAGGAGGACTTCCCACAGGACGGTTACCAAGGTCATTACCAAGAGATAAATGGCAAGTGTCCCGGAATACCTTCCTATATCTTTTTTAGGGTCTAATAATCGGTTGTATTGGTTCATTTCTTCCTCCTAGAAAATAGATAAAAACTCGCACACATTCCTTCGTATAAGACAAAGAAAATCAAAAAGGCATGCATAAAGTAGTCTTCTGGTAATGCAAGAATAATCGAATCCACGCGCGGATCAAAGAGCCAAGTATTGTCCCCAGCAAATAAGACCTGATGAAAGAGCGTAAAGAATTGATCAAAGCCAATCATAACAGCCATCACTGCAAGCACTACTGGTAAAACCATCATCCAAAAGAAGAGACTACGGTACAAGGCCAGGTAGCCTTTTTTGACGACTGTCCGCATAAACTGGATAAAACCAGGTAGTGTGACCACGAAAACGACCGTCACTAAGTGAAATAGGTACTTGACGGCCTCAAAATGGTGCAGTCCATTTTTTGAAGACGGGAATTGAGGCATTTTCAACACCCATTGAAAAGGATTGGTCAAGTAGTTCATCAAGACATTAAAATTCTTCATGATGACTGATGACGAAAAACCAGTCCGGCTTTGAATCCCCAACCAATGAATCTCCATGGGATAGAGGACCCAAGCTAGAGCAATGGTGAGAAGGATGGCAGCTGACAAGATAAAGAAAAATTGGTTGATTGATTTCAGACTTTTAAGCATCAAAATCCCACTCCGCTAGACTGGCAACAACATGTGTCGGTGCAATTGGTAAGGTCGGCACTTCTTCTGGTTTGGTAAAACCTGTCGTCACCAAAAGGGTTGGAATCCCATTGTCAATACCCGCACGAATATCTGTTAGGTAGTTGTCGCCAACCATGACCACTTCTTCTCTTTCAAGACCCAGGTGTTCAATGGCCTTGTCCATGATGATGGCCTTTGGTTTGCCAATGATCACTGGCTTGACCCGTGTCGCTGCTTCAACAAGGGCAATCAGAGATCCTGCTCCTGGCATCAAGCCACGCTCCGTTGGGATATTAAGGTCAGGGTTGGTCCCTATAAAGTGCGCTCCCTTTTGAATCGCCAAGGTTGCTTTAGCAAATTTCTCATAATCCACTTGCCAATCGAGGCCAATCACAACATAATCAGGTGCTTCTTCATCGATAATATAGCCAGCTTCTTCAATAGCATCTTTGAGCCCCGCTTCTCCAATCACATAGACCTTTTTGCCCAAGTTTTGGTCGTTCATGTAGTCAATGGTCGCAAGGGTAGCTGTATAGATGGTCGACAAAGGGGTTTCAATATTGAAGTGAGTCGCCAGCATATCCCGAACAGTCTCTGGTGTGCGGGTTGTGTTATTGGTGACAAAGAGATAGGGAATCTCACGCGCCTGCAATTCATGGACAAAAGCTTCTCCTGCTGGAATTCGTGATTTTCCTTTGTAAATGGTGCCATCCAAATCAATTAAATAGCCCTTGTAGTGCATTTATTCTTTCCTTTCTGTATCAGCTTTTTCATGCAACTTCTCTGCATCGACTCTTCCACCAGACCCATACAAAAGCAAGGCTCCAGCATAGAGGACAAATTGTAAAATCAACCCTGTAAAATTGATCCCTTGATTTCCTGATTGGGTAAACAAGAAGGAAGCCACCATGAGGATCACAATGGTCAATAACAAGCCAATTACGGTTGCCTGATCCACACTGATTTGATAAACCGTGCGTTTGGTGCTCCGGTTTCGGCCGTCTGACTTGGTTTCTGGTTGCAAATTCTCCACAAAATCCGTTACCAAGGTCGCAGCAAGGCTGACTGTTGTGCTAAAGAGCACGCCTTGAGACAAACGATGATAGAAATTAGACCAGAAAGAGCCTGATTGGCTGGTAATACCGACCGAAAAGATCACGACAGGCAAGAGAAAGGCCAAGGTGAAATGGATCCAGACCCGATACCAACGCACATCTTCTTTCAAGAAACGACTAAAACTCTCTAAATTCAAACGGTATCGGAAAAATTTATAAATTTCTTCCACCAGGATGATGCCCAAAGCACAAAGAGTCAAGAGCCAATCTCCCAACATGTACAAAGGGTTCTTTTGACGCTTAGCATAGGCCACAACCCGTTTTTGGTAGCCTGCTAGCTCTTGTTTTTTATTTTTTAATCTTCTACTTTCCATAAGT
>NZ_KQ969689.1:663844-667545 GCF_001578955.1 Streptococcus parasanguinis | reverse complement strand
AGAGGTGATAACACCTCCTGCCAGCACTTCTTTGACATATTTTAGATGAACTTTTTTAGGGACATGATGGGTCAAGAAATCTGCTCCCATCACCTCAAAGACCCAGTCCAAGTACTTGCTATTGTTGACATGCCCGTTCATATCCAAGTCGTAAAAACGAACCCGGTATTCTTGTTCCACGCCCCCTTCTAATTCTTTGAAACGGGGACCACGGAGCATGGTTTTTGAAAACTCTGAGTCAAAGGCATCCGTAATCTCAGACATGACAGGATGGACCTTGCGAGTATCACGATCCATCAAGACAAAGGTTGCGACCATCTCAATAATGGTATTGCCTTCCTCATCTTTGATATTAAAGGCCCGGTAACAGAACAGGCGGTTGTGACTCATGGCATAGGTTTCGATAGTGATCTTCTCATCAAACACTGGGAGACGATCGATCTTCATATTATAATCCGTGATAATCCAGACCAGATTATAGTTCTCTAAAATGTACATATCACTCATACCCAGCTCAATTGATTGCATGCCAGATACCTGTAAAGACAGCAAGATTAATTGGGGAATCTTAATATAACCATTGACATCGCTCATATCAAAAGGAATTTTCATGCTGTACTCAAATGTTTTTGCCATCTTCTACTCCAAAATAAACTTCTCTGCTACAGTGTCTCCTAAAAAGAGACCTTTCTTGGTCATGCGAACAATGTCCTTGTCAGGCACCAAAAGTCCCTGCTGGGTCAATTCATCGACCACTGGTCCATATTGTTGGTCAAAATTCACACCAAACTTTTCTTCGAAACGCTTCTTGGAAACGCCTGTTTTCTTACGGAGTCCCAGAAACATCTCTTCTTCCATCATTTCTGTCTGAGTCAGATGTTCTTCTTGGACACGCGCATTTCCCTCTTCGACTGCCTGCATATAGTGGCGAATAGGTCCATGGTTCTTGTAGCGAACACCGTTGACATAGCCGGATGCACCAGCTCCCAAGCCATAATACTCTGCATTATCCCAATACATGAGGTTGTGGCGACTTTCAAAACCAGGCTTGGAGAAATTTGAAATTTCGTAATGCTCAAAGCCCGCTCGCTCCAACTCCTGAATGATGTATTCAAACATCTCCGCTTCTAACTCCTCTTTTGGTAGAGGAAGCTTGCCCCGTCTCATCCGATTCATAAAGACGGTGTGATTCTCCAGAATCAAGCTATAGAGGCTCATATGAGGAATGTCGAGAGCAAGAGCCTTCGCGACATTTTCCTGGACCTGCTCCATGGTTTGCGTCGGAAGCGCATAGATGAGGTCGATCGAAATATTATCAAAACCAGCTAGCTTCAAACGCTCGATATTGTCATAGATATCCTGTTCCTGATGGCTCCGACCAATCTTTTTAAGCAAGCGATTATCAAAGGTCTGTACGCCCAAAGAAACCCGATTGACCGGTGAATCCTTCAAAACAGCGATCTTATCCGGATCCAAATCACCAGGATTGGCCTCGATAGTCAACTCTTCCATCTGAGAGAGATCAAGCGACTTGGTCAGCTCCTTGAGAAGATACGCTAGCTGATCTGCAGATAAGGCTGTCGGTGTCCCACCCCCGATATAGAGAGTCCGTAAATTTGTGATTTCCTCCCGACGAAATTCTTGGATCAAATGATCTAGATAAGCATCGACCGGTTGGTTCTTGATAAAGACCTTCGAAAAATCACAATAAAAACAAATCTGGGTACAAAATGGGATGTGGACATAAGCGGACGTTGGTTTTGTATGCATACCTTTAATTATACCATAAAATCCCCCTAAGTCCGAGAAGAAAAGGGTGGATGAAGCAAGGATTTCCTTGACAAGAAGGAATGAAAAGAATAGAATAAAGCTAATCACATTCGGAGGTAAGGAGATATGAACAACTAAGTTTCGTTAAATAAAATACTTTATTTAGTGGACTGCTTGTTCTATCTCTTTTTGTGTGCCCTCTCGCCTATTCTCCAACTTTTTGTTGGCTTAATAAGGTCTTTTTCTGTTTGGGTCCACTTGAATACAGCTCTACTAAATAGGTAGAGCTGTTTTTTGTCCCAGTAGAAAGGAATCTTATGCTAAAACTATCCCACCTCACCATCCGCCATACAAAAGATTTACGAGATTTGGTTCGCGATCTGTCCCTAACTATTCATGAAGGGGAAAAAGTTGCCATTATTGGCGAAGAAGGAAATGGAAAGTCTTCTTTGCTTCATGTCCTCATGTCCCCAAAATCCCTACCAGATTATCTGACAATAGAAGGCGAAATCACCACTTCCTTTCACTCCTATGCCTATATTCCCCAGTCTTTGCCGGAAGCATTGAAGGGAAAAACATTGGAAGAATATTTTTTTGGAGTAGACGAGTTAGACTATGCAGCCCTCTACAGACTGGCTGATCAATTGCATTTTGATAGCGACCGCTTTGCAAGCGACCAAGCTATTGGAAGTCTATCTGGAGGAGAAGCCCTCAAAGCCCAACTGCTTCACGAACTTTGTCGTCCTCATGAATTGCTATTTTTAGATGAACCTTCAAACGATCTGGATTTGGAAACCCTGGACTGGCTCCAGCAGATGATCCAAACAAGTCCCCAAACCATCCTATTTATTTCCCATCATGAAGATTTTTTGACTCAGACGGCGGATACGATCATCCACCTAAGACAGATCAAACACCGCAAGGAGGCTGAAACCATTGTAGAGCACCTAGGCTATCAAGACTACAGTAGCCAGAGGGAGCAACAATTCAAGCAACAGTCCCAGCAAGCTGCTAATGATCAACGAACCTACAAGAAAACAATGGAGAAGCATCGCCGCGTCCGTCAGCAAGTTGAAACATCCTTACGAAACACCAAGGATAGCACTGCTGGACGTCTCCTGGCAAAGAAAATGAAGTCCCTCCTCTCACAAGAAAAGCGCTACGAGCGAGAATTCCAATCCATGACTTCCCAACCCTATGATGAGGAAGTTATCAATCTGCATTTTTCTCCCCTCACTCCCTTGTCTCCTCAAAAACGAGTCCTTCTCTTAGATCAGGAAGAGCTCGCAATTGGTGACCGGGTCCTGGTCAAGAACCTCTCCCTTACTCTTCTAGGACAGGATAAAATAGGGATTATCGGTTCCAACGGTGTGGGGAAATCCACTTTTCTAAAAATGATATGGGAGATCTTACGGAAGAATGAAAGTATCCGCACTGCCTATATGCCTCAAGATTACACTGAACGCCTTCCTTTGACTCAGACACCGGTTCAATTTCTACAGCATTCAGGCGATCGCGAAGAAATCAACACCATTCAATTGCATTTAGCCTCCCTCAACTTTACCTATTCTGAAATTCACCATCCGATCTCTGAACTTTCTGGTGGCCAGCAAGGAAAACTCTTTCTCCTTCAATTAGTGCTCACAAGCCCTCAGTTTCTACTCTTGGACGAGCCTACTCGCAATTTTTCCCCCACTTCCCAACCAGAAATTCGACGCCTATTCACAGACTACCCAGGCGGACTAGTCACGGTCTCCCACGACCGGACCTTCCTCAAAGAAGTCTGCCAAAAAATCTATCGTCTGACCGAAAATGGTTTGGTAGAGATAGAGGCTCTCTAACGTAAAAAAGACTGGCCAAAACCAATCTTAGAGAACGTTAACGAAATATTCTTTTATACAAATCTAACAAATCCATAGTTATCCAATCCT
>NZ_KQ969689.1:662643-663397 GCF_001578955.1 Streptococcus parasanguinis | reverse complement strand
TTTAGTCATGGAACTTCGAGGAAGTTCGCTGACGTCCGTACTCACCTAAGGAAAGTTTCTAAGAGGACTATATTTTCAATTTGAAAGATTGGCCAAAACCAATCTTTTTCTATTCCTTCGCTGCCTCTTGTCCCATTTCTTGGGTGCGTTTGTAGGCTGCTTCCACTCCTGCAATGATGTCGCCCCGTAGGCCGACTTGTTCTAAGCGGTTGACTCCTGCGATGGTAGAACCACCTGGGCTACAAACTGCATCTCGCAAGCGGGCTGGGTGCTCGCCTGTCTCTAGGACCATTTGACTAGCGCCTTGGAAGGTCTGTGCAGCCATCTGCAAGGCTTGCTCTCGTGTAAGTCCTAACCCTACTCCTGCATCTGCCATGGCTTCAATCATCTGATAGACAAAGGCTGGCCCACAGCCTGCGACAGCCGTTGCAGGATCCATTAATTTTTCCTCGATCTCGTAGAGAGCCCCTGCGCCTGCTAAGAGCTGCTTGACCTGGGCAATCTGCTGGTCTGTCACTGCTTGGGAGCGGGCCAGACTGATAACACCTTGACCAATGGCCACAGGCGTATTGGGCATGATGCGAATTAGCCCTAGCTGGCCGTTCTGGATCACGTCAGTCATCTTTTCTAGTTCCAGGCCTGCAGCCATGGAAACCAGCAAGAGATTAGAGCGTTGAGCCAAGATGCCTTTATACTCTTCTAAAAGAGGGCAAATCTGATAGGGTTTGACCCCTAAAAAGATTACTTCAGCCTC
>NZ_KQ969689.1:653711-662348 GCF_001578955.1 Streptococcus parasanguinis | reverse complement strand
CCTAAAAAGATTACTTCAGCCTCTTGAAAGGCTTGTTCAAGCTCAGACGCCGTTCCCCCATACTGGCTGATAAAATCCTGCACCTTTTGTGGAGAACGATTGACCAAGAGCAAGTCTGTGGCAACCACTTCTTTTGCGACTGCTTTGGCTAGACTAGCTCCCATGTTTCCTAGTCCAATAAATGCTACTTTCATTTCTTACCTCACTTGACCATTTCCACTGACGATATATTTATAACTGGTCATTTCCCGTAGTCCCATCGGTCCACGCGCATGGAGTTTTTGGGTCGAGATCCCCATTTCACAACCTAGGCCAAATTGTCCCCCGTCTGTAAAGCGTGTAGATGCATTGACATAAACGGCTGCTGAATCTACTTGCTGGGTGAAATAAGTGGCTGTTTCAGGATTTTCAGTGACAATAGCATCTGAATGATGGGTGCTGTGTGCTTCAATGTGGTCCACCGCTTCCTCAACTCCATCAACGACCTTAACTGCTAAAATATAATCTAAAAATTCGGTATCAAAATCCTGTTCCTGTGCTGCTGTCCCCGAAATGATAGCCTGTGCTTGCTCATCTAGACGTAACTCAACCGATCTTTCTCGATCATCCACTAAACGCTCTTTGACCAAGGGCAAGAAGTCAGACGCGATCGCTTGATCGACCAACAAGACCTCCATGGCATTGCAGACAGAGGGGCGACTGGTCTTGGCATTTTCAATAATCGCTAGGGCTTTCTGGAAGTCAGCCTCCTTGTCCACATAGACATGAACAATTCCAGTTCCTGTCTCGATCACGGGGACAATGGCATTTTCAACCACTGCTTGGATCAAGCCAGCACCACCACGTGGAATAAGCAAGTCCAGGTAGCCCTTGGCCTTCATCATAGCAAGACTGGAAGCTCGACTCGTATCTTGGATCAATTGGAGAAGATCTGGATTGAGTCCGGCTTCTTCCAATCCAACCTTGAGTGCGGTCACGATCGCTTGGGCAGAATGAAAAGCATCTTTTCCAGTACGAAGAACCACTGCATTTCCACTCTTGATGGCAAGCGCTGCAGCGTCTGACGTTACATTTGGACGGCTTTCATAAATGATCCCAATGACACCCATAGCGACTCGAACTTTCTGGATTTCAAGGCCATTTTCCAAAACTTCAGTATCCAGCACTTCCCCAATCGGATCTGGCAGATCGATTAAAGCACGGATACCTTGTGCCATCCCTTCAATCCGCTCTTGATCAAGAAATAAGCGATCGAGCATGACTTCAGAGATCTTCCCGCGTGCCGCTTCCATATCGATTTGATTGGCTGCTAAAATGGCTTCCGTCGCTTTCAGAAGTTGGCTGGCCATAGCTTCTAAGGCCTGATTTTTAAGAGCTGTACTGGCCGTATTGATGCTTTTTTTAGCAGATCTCGCTAAGGCTAATTGTTCTTGTGTTGTTTCCATACATTTTCCTTTAGAATTCTGTAAAGAGTAAGTCAATCTCAGGAGTTACCGAGATCCAATCATCACGGTGGATGAGGATTCCCTTGGCTTTTTTAGATTGGAGCATATCGCGCACAGCCGACTGGCCGAGACGAACTTTCCCTTTCCCTAGTAATTGTCCTGACTCTTGATGATAGACGCTGACGATGTCTTGATAAGAAAAATCCCCTTCTGCCTTGGTCACACCAGAAATTAATAAGCTCTTTCCGTATTCCAACAAGGCCTCAGCTGCTCCAGCATCCACCCAAAGAGCTCCTTTACTTTCTGCATAAAAGGCTAGCCATTGCTTCTGGGTTTTTAAACCCTTGTCCTCTGCTAGGAAGTAACTGCCATCTGCTTGTTCTTGCGCCGCTTCGATCAAGGCATCAGGCTTGAGAGACGAGCAAATATAGACTGGAACCCCTGACTCTGTCGCCAGGGTCGCTGCCTTGAGTTTGGTCAGCATACCGCCAGTTCCATTGCTACTACCCGCACCTCCAGCCATCTCGATCATCTCGCGAGAAATGTGCTCGATCCGCTCCAAACGCTTGGCTGTTGGATCCTGAGAAGGATTGGCTGTATAGAGGCCATCTACATCCGTCAACAGCACCAAAAGATCCGCTTGGGCCATGGCCGCAACCTGCGCACTCAAGGTATCATTGTCACCAACTTTTAGCTCAGCGATAGAGACCGTATCATTTTCATTGATAATCGGAATCGCCCCACGGTTGAGTAAGACAGAAAGGGCCTGGTGGGCATTCTTATAGCGACGTTGATCCGCAAAGTCATCCTGGGTTAATAAAATTTGTGCAGAAACAATGTTGCGTAAAAGAAGATTAGAGGTATATTCTTCCATCAATAAACCTTGACCAACTGCCGCAGAGGCTTGCTTGTCTGCCACCTTAGTCGGCCGTTTCTTAAAACCAAGGGCACCAAACCCAGCAGCAACCGCCCCTGATGAGACCAAGATCAACTCATGGCCCAATTCGTGTAAGAGAGCCAACTGTTGGGTAATGACCTTGACCTTCTGTCTGGAGAGACTCCCATCGGGATTGGTCAAAGACGAGGTCCCTACTTTAAAGACGATTCGTTTTGCTTTCATCGCTATGATTCTTTCTAATACTATTTATTTCGTATGTAATGAAAGTGACTGAATTTCCATTCAGCCATTCTCATTATCCTTTTCGAAGGTCTTCCAGCGTTTTCTCAAAGATCGCTGGCACTTCTGCCGTAAATTCCAAAGTTTCTCCTGTGCGAGGGTGGGTAAAGCCGAGTGTCCGCGCATGAAGAAACTGACCTTGTCCTTTGAGTGTCTTCTTAGGACCATAAGCAGGATCTCCAGCCACTGGATGGCCGATATAGGCCATGTGCACCCGAATTTGGTGGGTGCGACCGGTCTCCAGTTGCAACTCTACCAAGGTGTAATTTCCAAAGCGTTCCAAGACTTGAAAACGGGTCACTGCAGGTTTTCCTTTAGCCGTCACCGCCTGTTTTTTCCGGTCCTTTTCACTGCGACCAATTGGTGCTTCAATCATGCCCCGATCGTTAGGAAGATTGCCATGGACAATGGCCCAATACTTCCGGAGAGATTTTTTGTCTTTGAGTTCCTCTGCTAAGGCGACGTGGGCTTGGTCATTTTTTGCGACCATCAAGAGGCCTGACGTGTCTTTGTCAATCCGGTGGACGATTCCTGGACGCAATTCCCCATTGATTCCTGAAAGGTCCTTGACATGGTATAAGAGCGCATTGACCAAGGTCCCACTGGTATGGCCGGCACTCGGGTGAACAACCATGCCTTGGGGTTTATTGACGACGACGACATCCCGGTCCTCATAGACGATGTCTAAGGGCAGATCTTCTGCTTCATAGCTGACCTCTTCCACTTCTGGGACTTCATACTGGATGATGTCTCCTTCTTTGACCGTATACTTAGCTTTTTTCACAGTTCCATTAACCAGAACTTTTCCTTCCTTGATATGCTCATTGGCTACAGCTCGTGACAAGGGAGTCAAATCCGCCAAAGCCTTATCCAGTCGCGCACCGGCTACTTCGATTTTAATTTCCATGCGTTTCCTCTTTCAACATCAGGATCAGGAGCAAGAAAACTCCAACTGTCAAATAGCTATCCGCCACGTTAAAAATGGCAAAATTCATAAAATCCAGGTGGAACATATCGACCACAAAGCCCTGACGCAGGCGGTCGATAAAATTCCCCAATCCACCTGCAATGACCAAGGTCAAGCCCGTCACCATCCAAAGCGACCCCTTGAGGTACTTATAAAGATAGTAAAAGGCCCCCACCATCACGACTAGAGTGATGAGGGTAAAGAACCATTGCTGATTTTCAAGAAGCGAAAAAGCTGCACCTGTGTTTTGAAGATAGGTCAGGCTGACCACATGGGGAATAAAAGACTTAACGATACCCAGTGGAATGTTCTTGACTACATACCATTTGACCAACTGATCCAGTAGGACCAATAGCACGATGGCTACCGGAACCATTGTTTTTCTCTTCATTTCTTACCTCTTTTGATCAAAATACTCTACCATGACCTCGACAAACTTCTCTGCTACAGGGGAGAGATCCATCTCTTCGCGTTTGACATAGACCATTTTATTGTCCAAGTTGTCTTCTAAAGGAATCACGGTAATGCCATTCACTGACTGGCTATCTAAAAAGCCTGATCCTGTCGCATAAGCATCTGTCCGCTCCAAGATCCCATTCAAGGTGGCCCGGTCGGTTACATTGAACATTTGGGAGCTCGAACTGGTGTCGACAAAGTTCTCTGAATAATAGAGGTACTCGTCTTTTTCTTGGGTAAAGCGAACAGTTGGCAACTGAGCTAGATCTTCCATGAC
Organism: Streptococcus parasanguinis; assembly: GCF_001578955.1. GTDB lineage: Bacteria > Bacillota > Bacilli > Lactobacillales > Streptococcaceae > Streptococcus > Streptococcus parasanguinis_U. The sequence goes on along the minus strand of NZ_KQ969689.1, from coordinate 658,026 downwards.
CAGTTTTTTCTTCTTGGCTAGAGGGTGGCCCTTGCGAAGGTAAATATGAGTCTGAAAAGGAATCAAATCCACCACTTCAAGCCCTAATTTATCAACCCGTTGCATAATCCCCTTGGTATTTTGACGGTTGAGATAAATAATCCCCAACTCACTATGCCCTTGAGCCACTTCATCCAAAATTTGGACCGTCGTTGATTCAAAGATGCGGAAGTTTTTATTTTCCGGATAGCGAATCGAGAATTCCGTCATCAAAGGCGGTAAGAAGTCATAGTGCTGACTAGAAATGGAGAATTCATTCTTCTCTTCTTCAGGACTAGCATATTGATTTTGAAAAATATCAAACCCCTTAACCACATCCTGCGCTTTTTCATAAAATTCCATTCCCCGACGGGTCAAAAAAGTCCCAGAACTGGTCCGACGAAAAATCTTAAAGCCCAATTCTTTTTCCAAATCTCTGACGGAGATGGACAAGCTCGGCTGACTCACATACATTTTTTCAGCAGCCTCACGAAAAGTACCACTATTGGCAATCGCCACTACATATCGTAATTGTTGTATATTCATTCTATTTTCCTTATTACAGTATCGATCTATTATACCATAAATTAGGGGCTGAAAGAAGAGATGGGTTTAAGAGACCTTCATCAAGTGAAAATAAAAAAACTGGAACTAAAACAGTCCCAGTTGATCCTTATTCAATCACTTGAGTTTCAGCTACTTTCTTGTACCAGTGAGCTGACTTCTTCGGATAGCGCTCTTGGGTTTCAAAGTCCACATAAAAGAGACCATAGCGTTTTTCGTAACCATTTGACCAAGAGAAGACGTCCATGAGTGACCAAATGAAGTAGCCTTTGACGTTTGCCCCATCCGCAATCGCATCGGACAGAACTTCCAAGTGTTGTTTCACATAATCAATCCGTCCATCGTCATAAACCGTATTGTCCACAAACTCATCTTTGTATCCCAAACCATTTTCTGTGATGTAGATTTTCTTATAGTTTGGATAATCCGCCTTCACACGCATGATTTGATCATACAAACCTTGAGGATAGATAATCCAGTCCCAGTCAGTACGAGGTACATAGTCAGGAGCTACACGACGTCCAACACCTTTGATTTGGTATTTAGAGCTTCCTTTCTCCCCTTTACCATTGTGGATGATTTCAGTTTCACCATCAAAGGCTTCCATCCAGTCACTCATGTAATAGTTAATTCCAAGGAAGTCGTTCAAATCTTTAGCTGCTTCAAGCGCTGCAAAGTCTTCGTCACGAAGATCCAGACTACCACCATTAACAGACAAAATGTGGTTTACCCCTTCCATAGTTGCATCTGAATAATGTCCGAGGTAAGTCGCATCCAAGATAAATTTGTTGTGGATGATATCTTCCAACTCAGCCGCACGTACGTCTGCAGGATTTTTAGGATCCAATGGATACTTAGTTGGAAGGGCGTGAACAACCCCGATTTCACCTTTGTAGCCTTTGTCTTTGTACAATTTCACAGCACGTGCATGAGAAACCATCATATTGTGGTGAGATTGGAAGACTTTGGCAAGGTCATATTGAATACCTGGTGGGAATTTACCGACTAAGTATTGACCATCACCGATTGGGCCAATTTCATTGAAGGTTGTCCAGTAGTTGACTTCTGGGAATTCTTCAAAACAGAAAGCAGCATAGTCTACAAAGTGTTCGATATTTTCACGATTCAAGAAATCTCCATTTGAATGAAGGACCTCAGGTGTATCAAAGTGATGGAGAGTTACGAATGGTTCTACATGACGTTTATGACATTCTGCAAATAACTTATGATAGAATTCTACCCCTTTTGGATTGACTTCACCATAACCAGTTGGGAAAATACGTGACCAAGCAATTGAAATCCGTATACCATTGACCCCATATTCTTCAGCTAATTGAAGATCTACTGGATATTTATGGTAGAAATCACTCGCTGGTTCAGCAGTATACCAATAGTTGTCTGCTAAGTATTTATCCCAAGCAACTGGTCCTTTACCATCTGTATGAGTCGCACCTTCTGCCTGGTAGGCAGCTGTCGCACCACCAAATATAAAATCTTTAGGAAGTGTTTTTTTCATTTTTTCACCTATTTCTTAATTGAACCAAATGAAAAGTGAGCGGAGAGGAGTTAGTGAGCCATCCATCTCCATCTCACATCTTGTTCCAAGCCACCGAATTGTGACATGAGGAGGTAAAAACGATATATTTTTACCGACGAATTAACAAGTCGATTAGGAAAATCGCCATAGCGATTTCCGTTACGATAGGAGACTGTTTCACAGTTCCTATCGTTAATCGAATTGCGCTTGAACAAATGCAAGAGCACCTTGTCCATCACGAGTCAACTTGATGTATTGAGCTCCTTCAGTCTTAGCCAATTTAATGCCTAGTTTATCTGTTTCTGCCTTCATGTCTTCATAGTTAGAAGCTACTTGAGGGGCAAGGATAACAAGGTCAAATTCTGGCAACATTTCACGGTGAGCACCATAGCCACCTGCTGCTGCTTTGACAGGAACATTGTATTCTGCTGCTGCCTTGTTCAAGGCATTAGCAAGGAGTCCACTGGTACCACCACCTGCACAGAGAACCAAAACGTTTGTTTCTTTTGTGATATTGTTTTGAACTGGTTCACCTTCAACACCAGCTTTTTCAAGAATAGCATCTGCTTTAGCAGTGTTAAAGTTTGCAGCAACTTTTTCTTTTAAGCTGTCGTTTGCTTTACCAGAACGTTCTTCTTCAAGAATTTGTTCATCATAAACCTTAACGAATGGATAGTAAATGATCACGTCTACTACAACAAGGAGTGCAGCAAGGATGAAGGAAAGTACTTGGAAGTTTGTACCAAGGACAATTCCGAGAGGTCCAGGAGTTACCCATGGAAGGTTAGCAGAGAATGAGTTCATTCCCAAAGTATCAACAAAGAATTTGAAGATCCATACGTTTGCAATTGGAGCAAAGATAAATGGAATGAAGAAGGTTGGGTTCAATACAATTGGAGCCCCAAAGAGAATTGGTTCGTTTACACCGAAGAATGTAGGAACAACAGATGCACGTCCGATTGCACGGTTACGTTCAGACTTACACAACCACATGAAGAGGAAGGGAACAATCAAGGTTGCACCAGTACCACCCATGGTAACGATAAACATTTGAGTCCCAGATGTGATGACTTTATCAGCATGTTGTCCAGCTTGAAGCAAGTGCAAGTTGTTATCGATGTTTGCATATGTGATTGCCGCAATCGCTGGTTCTACGATTGAAGGGCCATGGATACCTACAAACCAGAAGAAGGCATAAGCACCAAAAATAAGGGTAATTCCAAGATATCCATCTGCTGCAGAGAACAATGGAGCTAGAAGCGTTCCGATAGATTCCGCAACTGTTACACCGATAGCACCTTTAACAATCAATTCAAATGCATACAAGAGAACAATTGAAACTGTAAATGGAATCAAGTCTTTAAAAACTTGTGAAATATTCGGTGGAACCTCGTCTGGCATGCGAATCGTCACATTATTTTTCACACAGACCTTATAAACATTAACGGTGACAAAGGCTGCAATGAAGGCTGTCAATAGACCTTTTGTACCCATGAAGGCTGTGAGAATGCCACCATCTTTACCAGGTTCAGCAGCCATGAGCAAGAAGCCAACCATAGAAGCCAACATTGTAGAAATGAAGTTGATTTGGTTAGTTGCTGGAAGGTCGCGGTTCATTGAATCAGTCAAAGCCTTAGCCGTTGTACCACCAACGAAGAAGGCCAAGATGCCCATAGAATAGTTATATGGAGTCATCAAGAATGTTTCAATATCTTTAGACCAGTGGAATCCCCAAGCATTTGGCACGTAGGCAATCAAGATGAAGATTGATGAGAAGAGGATAACAGGCATCCCTGCAATAAAGCCATCCCGAATCGCTCGCAAATATTTGTTTCGAGAAATCTTTTCAAAGAAAGGTTTCCCTTTTTCAATCAGTTCAATCAGTTTATTCATTATTTAGCTCCTCTTTTATATAGTTCAATCAGATGGTGAATCACGTCTTTTAATAGGATCGTTGTCATGAGATGGTCTTGACCATGCATCATGGTAATGCTATAGGGGATTTCTTCTCCTGCTGCTTCATGCGCTAGCATGGTCGTTTGAGATTTGTGAGCCTCAGCGATACAAGACCCTGCTTCTTCTACTAAGGATTCTGCTTTAGCAAAATCACCATTTTCAGCAACTTTTAAGGCTTCCACTAATTTTGATCGAGCGTCACCGGCATAAGCGACAATTTCAAACCCAAGTAATTGGACT
>NZ_KQ969689.1:645773-653554 GCF_001578955.1 Streptococcus parasanguinis | reverse complement strand
GATCATAGAAATGACTGTTTTCTTCTTTCCGTTTCAAGCCATTTTGAGCTAGTTTTTCTTCTACAGCTTTCAAAATAACTTGTCGGTCCTGGACATCTGGATCTTGCTCATGAATCATTTCCCCTTGTGCATTAATGAAATGATAAGCAATGCGATTTACTTCATCGTCAGGAAATTGATCCAAGAGCCGCTTTCGAAAGATCTCAATCGCTTCTTTTGCGATTTTATAGGGAATCGGATGCATAGCAGACGCATCAGGAAGGTCACTGTGTTTATATCTTCCCTGATGAACTGCCTGGTAAGAACAAAAGATGTGATCTGTTAATGTCACATAGATATATTCTTGAACAGGATAGGCATATTTCTTAGACAAGGTATCAATCACTTCATAAGTGGTTGTAATGAAATCAAGAGGAACATCCTTTAGAAGGGCCATAAAGTTTTCTCTTGACTCATCCGTATTTAAACGAAATACTTTTTCGACCTTATCATCAGCTACTAGATCATTTTTCTTTTTCCCAAAAGCAATCCCACTCCCAATAACAATCAACTCTTGTTGTAGTTCATTTTGAACCAAAGCAACATTATTGTTCATTGGATGGATAATACGATACATGAGGCTCTCCTTTGTAAAATTTGTTAAAAGCAAATAAAAATGACCACGAAGCAACTGAAAAAACTAGCATACACTAATTGTTCATCTACTTGTGGTCACGCCTAATCTAACTTAGTAACGCTCACTGCTATTCAACTTATAAACTTATTCTATCATAAACATTTTGTTTTGTAAACCCTTACAGCGAAAATTTTTAAACATTTTTTTATAAAAAAGAAACAAGACCTTGAAATAATGAAGAGGCTGGGACAAAAGTCCTAGCCTCTCAATCATCTTTGGATTGTCGAACAAGACGCAGTGGTTGAGTGGGCTCTACTACGCTGATTTCATCATCTTTTACAGCCCTACTCAACTGTGCGGAGGTGGGACGACGAAATCGATTTCTAACGAATGACCGATTTCTGTCCCACTCTCTAACTGTTGCTTTAGGAGGCAATCATCATTTGAATCTTATACGCGTTCTGTCCAAGGTGTTGCTACTTTAGCCAAGACTGCGTTCAATTCTTCAATATTTTGTCGACCTTCTGTACGAAGCCATTCACGAGCAGCTGCTTCTCCATCTTTGATGTAAGCTTCTACTGAACCTGCCCATGTCGCACGTCCACAAAGAACACCGTTGAAGTTTGCACCAGATGCATGAGCAAATTCCAAGGTTTCTTGGAAGAGCTTAGCTGATACACCTGCACTGAGGTAGATGTATGGAAGGTTGGTTGCTTCTTCTTGTTCTTTGAAGAAAGCAGCTGCTTCTTCACGACTATAGACAACTTCTCCTTCTCCAAATCCTTCCACGAAGTTCACATTAACTGGAACTTCCACTTTCAAGACATCGATATTGAAACGAGGATCTGAGAAGACTTTCATAGCCTCAATCACCTTACGAGGTTTCACTTTCGCATATTCAGCAGAGGTTGCATCTGCAATTCCTTCATCATAAGCCAAGATTTCAAGGAAGAATGGAATATCTTCAGCAGCGCATTCAGAACCGATGCGTTCAATATAAGCTTGTTTTTCTTGGTTGAGTTCATCTGCACTGTCTACATCATAGTAGAGCAAGAATTTCACAGCATCTGCGCCTTGTTCTTTGATGCGTTTTGCTGACCAAAGGTTCAAGCAGTCAGGCAAGCGTTTGGTGCTAGACGTATCGTAGCCTGTCTTTTCGTATGCGAGCAAGAGTCCTGCATCTTTGTCCAAGGCTTTTGTAGCTGGCAAACCATATTCTGGGTCCAATAACATAGATGAAGCATATTTTGTCAATTCATCAGCTACAAGGACTTTCAATTCTTCCATTTGTGCTACTGTTGGTTCTGTGTCTTGATATTTGGCCATCAAGCGTTTCAAAGCTCCACGTTGGTCGAAGGCCAAAGCTGAAATGACACCGTCTTTTGTACTAAGACGTTCCAAATAGTTGCGTTTTTGTTCTGTTAATACCATTTTATACCTCTTTTACGATTAATTGTTGATACAAGGCATCATAGTGCCCCATGTTGACATGTCCTGTTTGTGCTTCTTGCGCATTTAACATTCCAAGAACATTTGCTTTCTTGAGCAAGTCTGCGTCACTCTCATGATGATAGAGACCAGATGCAATCCCTGCAACAGTCGAATCACCAGATCCGACTGGATTGACGACATCGATCTTAGGAATATCTACCTTATAGAAGACATCCCCATGCTTAGCGAAAGCGCCATTTGCACCAAGGGAGACAATCACCCATTCGATGCCATCAAAGAGAGAATCCTGAAGAACTTCTTTTAAGTCTTCCACATTCTTACTCACTTCTTTTCCTAACAACTGTGATAATTCTTCATTGTTTGGTTTAATGACCGTAGGCTTGACAGCTGCTTGAATGGCAGCTTCTAAAGAAGCTCCCGAGCAATCAAGTACAACTGGTTTCCCAGCTTCCCTTGCAATCTTGACAAGGCTAGCATAGTAGTCCACTGGTAAACCAGCAGGAAGACTTCCAGAGATGGCAACAACCTCTACTTGTTCAACCAAGTGACGATAATGGTCGAGAAAGTCTTGGCCTTCTTTCTCAGAAATGGTTGGACCTTTTTCTAAGATTTCTGTTTGCTTGCCTTCGTGAAGGATGGCGATACAATTACGTGTATCTCCAGCAATTTCAAAGAAACGTTCCTCTATCCCTTCTCCTAAATGATCGAGAATGAATTGCCCCGTCCGACCACCAAGTAGGCCAGTCGCTGCCACTGGATCCTTTATCTCAGAAAGTACACGGGTAACATTGAGACCTTTTCCACCAGCTGTCTTACTCACCTCAGCTACACGATTGACTGTATCCAACTGGAGTACATCCAAAGGATAAGAAATATCAATCGAAGGGTTCATCGTGACCGTTAATATCATACGTCACCTCTTAGTCGTGGTATTCACCACGGTCCCATTTTTCAAGGAATTCTGTAAAGAAATCAGCATCCGCTTGATGAGCATTATGGGTTTCCACATGTTGGATCTTAGCGATCAATTTTTTATTTTCTTCAGTTGGTTTGTATTCAGCGTGGATGAATGCTTCAATGATATCGCACATGAGCAATTCACCCGTAATTTTACCCCCAAACCCGATGACATTCGCGTTCAATTCTTCTTTTGCATAAAGAGCAGTTGTCATATCGCGTACCAAGGCAGAACGGATACCAGGTACTTTGTTAACAGCATTGTTAATCCCAACACCAGTACCACAGATACAAACACCAAGATCTGCTTGGCCACTTGCTACGGCTTCACCGACTTTCTTACCAAAGATTGGATAGTGGGTACGTGTATGGTCATAAGTCCCAAAGTCGAGCACTTCGTATCCTTTTGATTTCAAAAAATCAGAAACAGCCATTTTTTCATTTGTCACAATGTGATCACAACCAATTGCAATTCTCATTTGAATTCTCCTCTCATTAGCACATCTTATTCAACATATCAACACGGATTTGGTGACGGCCACCGTCGTATTTACCATTGACGAAGCCTTTGGCAATGTTTTTCGCTAATTCATCCCCAACAATTTCAGCTCCCATGGTAATCATTCGAGAATTGTTGTGTCCACGTGTCATATAAGCAGAACGTTCATCTGAAACTTCTGCTGCCACCATTCCTTTGATTTTAGTCGCAACCATAAATGGACCAGCTCCATAAGCATCAATCACGATTCCAAGATTTTGATCGTTTTTGTTCACTTCGCTCGCAACTGCAAGTGTCACATCTACAAAATCTTGACCTTCAGCGGTTACATCTACAACATCGAAGTTTTCTTTCACAAGAAACTCTTTCACGAGATCTTTTAATCTTAATCCTGCAGCATCTGCACCAATTACAATAGACATGTCCTGTCCTCCTTTTGTTTGTTTCAGCAAATATTCCTGTTGTTAATTTTTCACAAAGAAACATTTTCTTACTTTTGATATTATATTACACCTATTTTGAACGAAAGTCAACATTAAATTGTTTATTTTCGAACATTTTTTAAAAATAAAAACACCATATCTAGAAAAGATATGGTGTCAGTTTTCAAACTACATGCAACGATTATTTTGCATTTGCAGCATATTCTTCGTTACGTTTGATCATTTGTTTTCTGTACCAAGCGAAGATTCCGATATAGAATGCCAAGAAGACAACTACACCAAGGATAGCTTTGATATCACCAGTTGTTGCGTTACCGATTGTCCAACCGAGCAATTTTTCAACTGGTCCTTCAAGAGTTGAGTGAGTGATCAATTGAGTAGAAGCTACCCCTTTAGGGAAGGCATCAACACTCTTAGCCAATTGAGTTGCAAATGGTGCAATCAATGTACCTGAAAGAAGGAAGAGTGGCAAGAGAAGGCTTCCGAAGATGATCATACGGATCAATTTACCGCGTGTTACAACCAACAAGGCTGGAGTTACACCCATAGCGATGATACCAGCAAGTGGCAAGATACCATTTCCGACTTTAGAAAGAAGCACTGCTTCGATCAACATGATTGGTGCAAGTACGTTGGCACAAGCCCAGATTTCAGCACGACCAGCGATAAATGGCCAGTCCAAACCGATGTTGAATTTACGTCCTTGAAGACGTTTCGTAGCAACGTTTGTAATACCTTGTGACAATGGTTCTACCGCTGCGATGAACCAAGAACCGATCAATGAGAACAATTCCAAGCAGACACCGGCAGTCAAACCAAGGCTCAACCAACCTTTAATAACCAATTCCCATTTGTCAGCATCAACAACACCAGCAACTGGTTGTGGAGTACCCATGATACCGATGACGATACCAAGTAGGAAACCGATAAAGAATTTAGATCCCCAGAAACCGATCTTCTTGTTCAATTTAGCAGCGTCGAAGTCGTATTTATCAAGACCTGGGAAGAATTTGTCAAAGATTTTATCCAAGACCATGATGATTGGGTTCATCATGTAGTTCATGTGAGTAGATGTCATAGGTGATGAACTTGGTGCATTCAACAAATCATCAAATGTTGGTTTCATCAAGTCTGAGTTGATGATTTTCATAACCCCTACAAGGACAACGGCAAGTGTTGCAACGAAGAGGGATACCCCTGCACTAACACCATTTTTATCGGCATACCATTTAATCAAAAGACCAGTGATTGACAAGTGCCAAATATCGAAGATGTCGACATCAAGTGTGTCAGTTTTCTTAATTAGCAACATCACGATGTTGACAATCAGCATCACCAACAAGAAGTAGAGCGTCCAAGCAGAACCCCATGTGATGGTTGCAAGTGGAGCCCAACCAACGTCAGTAATAGTCAATTGGATACCTGTATTCTCAACAAATTTTGCAAGAGAAGCTGAGAAAGCACCATTCAACATACCGATGATTGCACCGATACCAGTAAGGGCGATGGCAAGTTTAATACCACCTTCAAGGGCTTTAGAGAATTTCACTCCAAACAAGAGGGCCAAAACCGTCAAAATGATTAACATGATGATCGGACCACCCATGTCTAGGATGGGTTTGAAAAATTTATTGGCAAAGTCTATAATTCCATTCATAATAAATCCTCCCGATTTATGAATTTTTTGTAATTTACAGCAGAAAGTGTTCCCAATTTTATCATTGGATAACGCTTACAAACTTGTTTAAAAAAATATTAACTTAATCCATGTTCTTTAATGGCAGCTTCGATGTTATTAAAGACTGGCGCACTCATTGCAGGAATACGGAATAAAATTGGTCCCGCTTCAACAACTGGAATACCAGGATCGAATCCCAAATCAGTTGCAGCAATTGGAGTAAAGATGTCATAACCAGAAATCAAATCTTCATTGACGTCTTTGACCATGACAGCGTCACAACGCACATCATAACCACGGTTTGACAACTCTTCTTCCAACGCATTCTTAATTTGGTGGCTAGAGTTAACGCCTGCACCACAGGCAGCTAAAATTTTAATCATTTGGATGTCCTCCATTATAAATATTTACGAATGTTTTAGGAAATAGTTTCCGTAATGTATTGATAAAGCTTATCTTCACTATCTAATTTTGATAGAGCTTCGAGATTTCCATTGGATGTAAAGAAATCCATCAGTTGGGCCAAAATATTGGTTTGGCTTGAGCTCGTATTATTGATAATGAAGAATAAAAGTGAAACTTGAACTTCCTTATCTGGAGCAATCATATTATGGAAGGTTACGGGTTGATCCAAACGAACCACGACCACATTCTCAGTGAGATTATGGACAATGTCTGTATGCGGGATCGCCACATTTGGTAAGTCCTTACCAAGAAATTCCATGTCTAATCCAGTCGGGAAAGACTTTTCACGCTCAATCAAAGCGGAACGATAGGTTGGTGTCACAATCTGTCGCTCTTCCAATAAGCTTGCTACCTGCTCAAAGAGATCTGTTTGATCCTTGGCATGTAGGCAAAACACAAGATCTTTGTTAAAGAGTTGATTTAATCCCATTGTTGCCACCTCCTTATCTAACTATTTATTTTATGGTTAGAGTATATCACTATATTGATTGAATGTCAATCATTTTTTGTCGTATTTTGTTTATTTTTGTTTATATTCCTCTTTAAAGCGCTTCCTAACCGTCATTTTCTAACATTATTAAAAAAGTAAAAAGAGAGTGGGACAGAAATCGGTAATTCGTTAGAATTCGATTTCGTCGTCCCACCTCCGCACAGTTGAGTAGGGCTGTAAAACCTAATGAAATCAGCGTAGTAGAGCCCACTCAACCACTGCGTCTTGCTCGACAATCCAAAAATAATCGAGAGGCTAGGACTTTTGTCCCAGCCTCTTGATCTTAAATAATTTTCGTATAAAAGCCATATTTGTCTTTGATCTTCTTTGGGATGCTATCATCGGTAATAATGGCATTTAGATCTTCCACACGATAGAAACTGTAGAAGGAATAACTATCAAACTTGCTGTTATCAGCTACCACATATTTCTCTATCGCATTGTTCAGAATAATGGCATTGCCATTTCCTTCTTCTTCATTAGCTGTGGAGACACTATGGCCATCGATTCCATTCACCCCGATGAAGGCTTTAGAAACCTTGATTTCTTTCAAGAGTTTATTGGCAAATTGACCGACAAAGGTTTGTGTCTTTACCCGGTAGCGACCACCAACTAAGATCAGATCATAATTTGGAAAATCCTTGAGCTTCTCAAAAATAGGGAGGGAGTTGGTGACGATGCTAATTTCTTTCCCTTCCAAATAATCTCCGATAAAGTCTGTTGTTGTACCAGAGCCAATAAAAACGGTATCCCCATTTTCGATCAAGTCTGCACATTTTTTGGCAATGCTTCGTTTCTCATCAATATTGATCAGATTTTTTTCACTGTGAGAAGCTTCTAATAAGCTATCTTTGACTTTTTTGTGGGCCCCACCATGTACACGAACTAAAAGACCTTGTTTTTCAAGATCGATCAGATCGCGACGAATGGTCATGTCTGTCACCCCAAAAAGTTCCTTGAGCTCTTTGACCGATACCACACTTTTTCGATCCAGTTCCTGAAGAATTTCAACATGTCTGCTATCTTTCATGGTACTACTTCCATTCCTACTATATTTGTCTCTATTATACTACATTTTTCAAAAAACACAAATTCAAACATTATATTAACAAGAGTAAACATGATATTTTTAAATAAATAAAAGAAAAAAAGCCTTCCGTTAATCCGGAAAGCTTTGATTT
>NZ_KQ969689.1:636152-645452 GCF_001578955.1 Streptococcus parasanguinis | reverse complement strand
ATTTTGCGATTGGGTAAACAGAAACTTGTTTAATGACCACTATCTAACATTTTGAGAAATAGCCTTAAAACCCTAGATAATTCAACCTTTTACGGTTAAATCAATCTGAAAAAAATGCGATGTTTATAAAAACTGGGTATCATTTTGGGTATCAATACCTCTGAAAACACGATATCTTATTTGCTGTTATAACCGACATTTTTAAAAATGTCTATTGTAATGGAAATACCAAACTACTTTATAGTTTTAGAAGATTACTCTTTACTTTCTAAAGCCTGTACCCTTGATACCAGATTGTTGAATTCAGCCTTAGTTGTATACCAGGTTTCAACATGATGGTTAGTAATATATGGATCATCTCCATTTTTTAACTTGGTCTCGATTAACGAATCAAGGCCCAATTCAAGGTGTTTTGTCTTGATGTTAGAGGTCATTTGTGCTTGAAGGGTTGCGTAAGTTGGAAATAAGGTGTAAGCCGTTTCGGTTTTTAGGTAAGGAACGAGATCTATAGTCTCTGTTTGTCCCCTGCTCTCAAGGTTAGCAATTCTGCTTTCAAGAGGGGCGATATCAATAATCTGGCCTTGTGTCTTATCCTTTAATTCTCTAATTTCACGCTTTATATTGCTGTCATCATAGGCAACAAAATTAATACGCTTTAAATAGTCTTCAACAGCTTTTTTGATGTCAAGCTGTGCCATTTCAATATCTTCTAAGTTATTGAAATGTTCTGTTGATTGTGTGACTTCCAGTCTTACAGATTGATCACTAGGAAACACATACTCTCCACATTGTACTTCTACTAGGTAAATCCCAGCAGGTAAGATTTTTCCAATATTAAAACTAACCTTTGAATTTTCTACGGTTGCATCGATTACCAACTTACCTTTTTGATTTGCTAGCTTAATTGAAGCATTTTGGCCATCCAGATTAGTGATTTTATTATACTTGTAATCAAGTAACTCATATTCAAAAGTGGAGGAGAAGTCCCCTTGTTTAATAACTTCTCCCCCTTTTATCCGATTAAGATTAGTTGAATTTGATCTAATCATTCAAATCCTCCTTATTCTAAATCCCCCCACAAGCTGATACGGTTACCCTCTTCATCTGTCTGTCCGATTGCCATGTAATTACGGTTACCAGACTCACCAATGTACGAAATCCATCTATAGCCATTTGCCGATCCTTTATAGTCATATTGGACTTTTTCGTTAGCATCATAGACAGCCACAATCTCACTATTTAGGCTTGGCCCACGGCGAACATTGATGGCAGCATCTCCAACAATGAATGTCCCATTTTCTTGGATAAGTTCCATTTCATCATTTTTAGGAGTTTCGCTAAGCGGTTGGAAGTTTTCGCTAAGCGGAGTATCTGAGTATGGAAGATAGAACCATCCCTGCACATTTTCGAATCCACGACTATTAAAACGGGCAGGTCCACCCACAATAAGAGCATCAAGGTTGCCATCAATATTTTGCTCAACAGTTCTCATACTGTAACCATCTGAATCTTCGATTACAGCTCCACAATGTCCAAAGTTTACACCGCCAAACCAAGCATCCATTGTGAAGAATGCACCAGCTTTAGGATTTTTATCTGTAGGCATACGATGCACTTCTAAGCCTGACTGTTCCGCTGAATCAAGCAATTCTGAAGCATTACCCCATAGATCAATACCAAAGAAAGTCTTTGCAGGATATGTGAGCAGATCAGCGCATTGTGTCCCTGCAAAACCATCCTTATCTACACCCATACCAGAATTTGCTAAATCAATAATAAATTGAATAATTTCTTGTCTTGTTGCCATAAGAATACCTCACTTTTTCCATTCTTCGTTAGCTTTTTTTACAGCTGCCTCAAGAAAAGTATTAAGTTCTTCGTTTGTCAGATAAATATTTTGAGATTCTAGCCCATTAATCAAGCAGCCTTTTGCATGCTCGAGTTTCTCAGCTCCATGAATTCCTAATGTTCCTGCCACTTGCTCAGTAGCATTTACTGCATTTTTTGCCAGGATTTCTACTACTTCCAATGCCTTTTTGCCACCACGAGTAAGAAGATACTCTTTGAGTGATTTAACAGCGATTCCGACGAAAGCGACAAAAATAGCCATTAGTGAATTAACTACAATTCCTGTGATTTGATTCATTTTTTCTTTGCTCCTTTTTTTAACTTCTTAGGTTCTTCCAAACCTTCATTTAATTGAAATTTTTCACGATCAACATTTCTCTGGATATATTGATCGATAAAGGGAATTTCTATCCCTAATGCTGATAGACTAGCAAGAATACTAGAACCGTAAGCTGCCATCATCGAAATGATGAATGCATCAATAACAGGCGCTAGATTCATGTATAACGTGAAAGGATAACCGATTGCCACAATCAAGATCATAGCTGTGTGACTAACTAGGCCCTTCCTCCATTTTCTACTAGAAAATTCATGATAGGCCCATGCTCTAGACACACCCAGAATGATGTCTAGAGCAACGATAGCCATCAAGAGAAAAACAATTATATGTTCGTCAATTCCGTGATCATAAAAATCACGAACTACCTCGATAATTCCAAAAATACCATCTGGTTCTTCTTGATACATCAATCACACTCCTATCAATTAAGATTCGGGCTGTGCGACTGGTTGAGTTTCAAGATTATTATAAGGGTTTGATTCCTTTGGGATTTCCCATTTCCAGACTTCTAATTTTCCGTTGGCACGAGGTCCTTTCTCAAGTTCTTCAAGTGTTTCACCGTTATAGGTAAATTCCTCATTGACCTGGATCATGACTAATTTGCCTTCTTTAAATCGTGGAGTATAGCCTGGGTTTTCGATAACAAAGATATCGTAAGGTTGATAGACCTTTCCTTTTTGAGCTACATCAACCAATTCAAGCCCACGAGCGAATAATGTAGGATCAATTGGATGATCGGTATTGGTAACAGCGACTAACACAGCCCAATCAGCTACATTTTTGATGTTCTTAATTTGGACTGCTTTATCTTCATTGTCTTTTGTAAGGGCTTGGATTTTAGTAATAGCCTCGTTGTTTGCTTCCACAGACTTATCCAGTTCTTTTTTGATTGCAACCACTGCACCAGAGGTGTCAAGTTCCATCCGGACGATGTTTAGCACCGCTTCAACTAGTGCAGAATCTTCCTCTGCCATGCGGTTGTTTGGCAAAACTTCTTCGAATACCCGATATGGATGATCTTGTTTAATTGCTACTTTAGTAGCATTCACAACTGGGTCAAATGATTTAAATTGTAATTTATAATCCATTAGTTTGTTACCTCATTTTTATTTTTGATTTCGTTGAAAAGGTCCATCAAATCCTTATCCGATTCTAGGACGGAGCGATATATTTCCAGCTCTTGGATGAGCTGTGCTTTTTCCTGCTGTGATTCAGTCAATCGTGCCTTGAACTCAGCTTCATTGATTGATTTACTAGCTAATTGATTAGCTAGATCTGTGATGATTGATACATAAGTGTTTTCTTTCATTTTTGTTACCTTTCTAAATTCCGAATTTGTCAAATTCTCTTAAAGAATTAGCTACTGCATTCCTAATTGAGCTATGAAGAGCTATTCTCATAGATCTACCATTTTGTGGAGTGAAATCATCTGTGGCAAATCCGGCATTGACAAAGTGTTGTAATGCTGTTTTGAGAGTTCTCAAAGCTTGTCTGAGCCATACTCCATTATTTCCGTTGTTGATTAGTAGAAAGTCCCCTGCTTGTACATTGGTATTTCTTCCATTTGTCCCGAACGGTGATATAGTAGTTTGCCCCCAGGTTGTTATTTTCCAACCGTAAGGATTGGTGTTAGTGTTTGGATCGTAATCGTAAGAGTGAGTGAAGTGAAATCTATCTCCTACAAATGTGACTTTATCGGCATTGTCATGGTCTCCTGTCCCGACACCCTTGATAGTGTCTACGATCATTCCGTTGAAACCACCTTGATTCCAGTGGTTTCTAATATCATTGTCACGGCGGTCAGCCCCAATGATAGCTTTAGAATTGATGTAGCGTCTTCCATTTATCGTCACATCATCATTACGGAAGAAGAGTCCTTGACTGGACGCATTTGATTGATCTCGAAAAACACCAGTAAAATTATCATAAAATGATAATCGCCCGCTATCTAAATCAAAGATGGACTTACCAGAATTAGCTGTCACTCGTCCACCTTGAATTCTTTCGGCAGCAATCTTGATTGAATTCAGCTCAGTAATAAATGCTTTTTGTGAAATCAGTTCTCTAATAAATGCTTGATTAGCAAGCAGTTTCTGAATCAAAGCATAGTCAACTTGTAGCTTATCTGCTGTTACTGCATTACTAGCAAGGATCTGAGTGGTTACTGCTCCAGATTCCATGTGTCCTGTTCGGACGCTCTGGGATGCCAGATGCCTGCTTGTGATTGAGCCATCAACTACCATGTCACCTTTAACCTTGATCATTTTAGCTATCAAGGCATTAGCTTCTGGTTCCTGTACCAGCAATGAGCTGATGGTCCTTCCATTGATGGTCTTACCTGTACCAAATGAGATTTGACCATCTGTGATGTTGATGTCTGTTTTCTTTAAAACCCCATCAAACTGACTGATGATTGTTGCCACTTGCCCATCAACTGTTTGTTGATAGTTAGCAAAGCGCCCGTTGATACTATCCTTGAAATCGTCTAACTTGTCATTGATGACAGAATTTTGACTGGACAGCTTCATGCCAAATTCTGTGGAGAATGTTGAAAATTGGCCATCAATCCCTTGCTTGAATTCAGCGAGTTTAGCTTCAATTACGGATGAACCATCATTTGTGGGCGGTTGGTAGGCTCTCTTGATAGATCCTTCATATACATCAATATCCCCAAAATAGAGACTTGCTGGCTGTCCATTTGATGATCCAGTGTTGTCAAATCGCAAAAATGCTTCATCATATTCCTCAGAATTGACTGTGAAATAGTAGCGTGTGATTCTATCTTGTGGCACAGTGATCTTGTCAGCAAGCGTGAATACTTTTGAGAAGTTCCCTGTTTCACCTTTCTTTCTTGCTAAAAAGTAGAATGTGGCATTTTTAAGATTGTCTGATCCAATTGCATCAAATGAAATTGTGTATGTGGTATTCCTCTTGATGTTGAAGCGCTGGGATGCTGCTGCTTTAGTAGTATCACTTGCATTTTCAATTTTAAAGAGCTTTCTGGATCCATTGTAGTAGAGTGGATTAGTTGAGACCGTTACTATTGGAGTCACTCCGGGGTCATAATACCCCCAACCTTCGACATTTTGAGGATTTCCGCTGTTCTTGAGCAGGTTTTCACCAGCCTGAACAATTTCGTCAAATCTTCTTGTGATTCCAGCTACGTCCTCAGTGTATTGCGATTTAGCAACATACCCTTGTTCAAGAATCTGCCTAGTTGCTTTCAGAGCGTCAACAGCAGCTTTCTCAGAGTAGGTCAACATGCGTTGCTCAAGTTCACCGCTTGGACCTGTTTTGGTCTCTAATTTAGTTAATTGAATGGATAGGCCTTGCACTGTCTTCTCAAAAGTAGCCTGTGCTTGCTCTACCAAATAGTTTTGATCTTCTGGGGCAGGTTGCCACAAGCGGTCATTGCTTCCTTCGTAAAAGTCCAATTCAGTCATGAACATTCCGGACCATCCGGAAGGATTGCCTTGATATTCAACTAGCAGATAACCTTCATCAAAATCGCCAATGTTAAATTTGAAAGTGCGTTTTAAAGCTTCATGAGAGCTAAAGGCAGGAGAGCCAGTTTTGTTGAAAATCTCTTGTTTTTCTTCAAAGTCTGATGTAGATCCTTTTTTGCGTTTACAAAATGAAATCTTTACATTTTTTGTATTCGCATCAAATGCTGTGATGTTAAAGATGTAGTCTTTATTTCGTTTAACAATGAAACGTGGACTTTGAACCATCGCTCCTGGTCTTAGGGAGAACATCCGCTTTTGCCCGTTGAAATAGAACTGATGAGATGTAAAGCTCATTCTTCCATTTGGTTCTGTCCAATATTTCAGGCCCTCATCTGCCCTTGAGTTCCTGAGCATGTTAGGGCCACCACCAACACCGATTGTAGTGAACTCTTCTTTGACTCCTGCCACCGTCTGCTCAACAAATGACCGATCAGCTTTGCCATTTGCCACATTGGTCAGGTCAGAGATGGCTTTCTCTGTGGTCTGCTCAAAACGTGATTGTGCGCCTTGTATCCCAACGAATTGACTTTGTGTCTGAGCCTTAAAGTCATTGATCAACTTCTGGATGTCTGCATCACTGGTCTTCAATTTATCAGTAGTAGCTTCCAATCCTTTCATCTTCACTTCAATGCCATTGTATTGAGCTTTAAACTCTTCGACAATTTCATTCTTGTTTGCTTGGCTTGCTGCTTTGATCTTCTCAGTGACTTGTGCTGAAATTTCTTCTTTGACTACTTCAGCACGAGCTTTGGCTTCCTCAATGCCATCTGTGACCTTATTTTCAATCTCCTTAGCTCGTTTATCATATTCAGCATTAGCATTATCAACTAATTTTTGAACCTTAGCCTCGTATTCAGCATCATGACTAGCAATTTTCTCTTTGACTACATCTTCAACGATTTTGCCAATCGCACCACCTAGCGAACGTGAGATTTTGCCAAATCCAATTTTCTTCAACTTTTTAGACATTGGACTGTAGTTATAGCTGGTAATCTTTTTGCGAATATCAATATTATAGAGTTCATAAAAGATTGATACTGTATCAAATAGTTTTACTGGTTGATCGGCATGACCCAGCACATCAATCTCTAAGCTCTCATCTGGCAAATCGCAAAGACTTGATTGAAAGTATTTCTTACCATACTCTTTTAAATCCTCAATGGTTTTAACATCCTGGTCTTGTACTTCCATATCATCCTCATAGATATGCTTATACTTATCTACAAGTGGACTATCTACAGTAGCCTCAAGAACTTGGTCCTTCTCTCCCTCTCCAGATGCAGTAATGACCTTACGAAAATGAATTCTAGTCTTAAGTGATTTGGTAGTAGTGGATTCTTTGTACTCAGAAAGATTCTTTTTGTACATAAAAAGAGATTGATTCTCAATCCCTCCATTTTTTAACAATCTCACTGAGTATTTATCTCTAACTAAATCACCACCCCACTGACCAACAATTGAGTGTTGACCTTTCAAGAGTGCATCAATTACTGACACATTCTCAATGTTTAAAGTATGTAATTCAGAGATATCAGAAAAGAAAGTAAAAGGGCATTCTCTCTTTAGCCCTTCTACTAGCTTGTTCATCACAGTAAAACCATTCGCCCGATCTACATTGATCTTGCGGATACTATATCCATTTAGCAACGTTGCTACTTGATTGGCATATACTGTGATATATCCGTGCTCCTTTTGGATGTCAATGATTACAAATTCTTGTTCTCCTGACAAGTCATCTGCTAACAAATGAACTTCGTTTTGTAGCAGGCTCCATTTTTCATCACTAACAGGATACTTGAAGGTGAGTTGATAAGTATTATTTTCTTGCTGGCTGATGTCATCATCCGTACACAAATTAAGAGGAATATTACCCTCTTTTAAATAAATCAAATGATATACCTCCAATTTCCTTGAATTTTGATTTTGGAAACATTACCAGATGTAGTTACACCTATAACTCCTTTAGGCAGTTCAAAAAAAGGGCCTCTTGTTCGCAAGGTGTTCTTAAGTTGCCCATTCAATGTATAAACGTTTTGTTTCCGCTGCCTACAATCAATTTTAGCCCCACCTGATAGGTTTAATCCCATTGTCTGGTTTCCAATCGTTAGAGTTACTTCTCCTTGCCCTTCAACTGTAATAACTGGTTCCGAGTATATTGTACCTGGATTAGTGATTGTCCCACGTCCTGATAGCACAACCTCTTGGACATTTTTTAAATATCTAAAAGGATGTTGGTACACCTTGACACTTACAATCCAGTTATTTTGGCCATGAAGCGAGATTTCTGATTCAAGTAAATCAGCATAGTAAATGCTGCCAGGTTGATAACTAAATTCCAATACATTGTCCTGCTTCTGGAATGCGTTAATAATAGCTTGAGCATCTTCATATCGCTTAACAAATAACTTCAAAGTACGCTCATATCCATCATAAGCACCATCTTCAATGTTATACTGGCCATTCATTCCAAATAGTTTTTTTTGCTCATCATATCGAGGGATAGCACCTTTAATATCTCCAAAATCAGTCACCACACTATCTGATATAGTGTTTGTGTTAAAAGTATTGATAATCAGATAATTTACTGCCATTAGATCCCCTCTCTAGCCATGATTCGTCCTTGACGTTGATAGGCATTGATGGCTAATTTTTCTCCATCTAAGTAAGTATTAGAGTCTTTGTTTGATATCTTCTCAAGCCAAGTATCTAAACTTGATCTCAGAATCATCATCTCAGACACCATTCTAGACTCAGTTGTGTCATATTTAGCGTTAGGCATCTGCAATGTAGATGTGATATCTTTACTGAAAGCTGCTCCTGATCCAAAATCAAAATCATCACCTGTAAATGCATTTGAAATCCATCCAGCTACTCCACCAACAGTTCTTTGCACATCTTTAAAACTATTTTGTAAAGAAGCATCAAATCCTCCCATGATAGCTTTACCAGCAGGTATTAATAACTTGCGGTCATAAGAAATAGGACCTTTGTGTTTACGGATCCAGTCTGCAATACCACCGATAAAATTCTTAACACCATTATACGCACTTTTCAATCCCCCTAAGAAGCCATCAAGAATAGCTTTACCAGCATCCCAAAGGTTGATATTTGCTAGGCCAGAGAAAAATCCTTTAATACCTGAACAAAGGTCTTTAACTCCGTTTTTCATGGTATCCCATGCTTTTTGTGCACCAGTGACAATTCCATCGAAAATACTTCCAAGACCAGATTTGATGCCTTCCCACATGCCGATTGCTGTAGATTTGATACCTTCCCATAATCCTGACATGAAAGATTTAAAACCTTCCCAAAGAGCTTTTGCGCTAGCTACGAAAGCATCTATAATGCCGAGAATAGCTTGACATATTGCATTCCACATAGCTTCTGCTGTTGCCTTTATAGAATCCCATATTCCAGACAAGAACGTCTTAAGCCCTTCGAAAGCACCAGTGAAATATCCTATGATTGTAGAAATAATCCCACTAAAATAAGTACAGATACCATCCCAAATCATTGATATTGCAGATTTGATACTTTCCCAAATCAATCCTAGATCTTCACCCATTTTTGTAAAGTCTAAAGTTACTAAATCAATGATAAATAGTA
>NZ_KQ969689.1:632377-636132 GCF_001578955.1 Streptococcus parasanguinis | reverse complement strand
CAATGATAAATAGTACTGCTCCCATTACAATGCTCTTTATTAATTCCCAGGCTCCACTGAAAATCGTTTTAATACCTTCGAAAATCTGACCCAGACCATCTTTCATTCCATTCCAAATAGACATAAAAACATCAATAAAAGGCTGGACAATGGCCATTACTGTTTCTGTAATTGTGGTCCATGCAGCTGTAGCGGTACTAGAAATACCTTGCCACAAAGCAACAAAGAATTCTACTATTCCATTCCAAGCTATTTTTATTCCTTCAATCACACTATTCCAGACTTCTACAGCCCCATTCCAAAGGTTTATTGCACCTTCTGAGATGGTTGTCCATAAACCTGAAAAGAACTCTACAAGACCATTCCACAAGCCTACTACAAAATCAACGAAAGCACTCCAAATCTGTTTACCCGTTTCTGTTTGGGTAAAAAACCAGACTAATGCAGCTACAACAGCGGTAATAGCAACTACTAAGGCTCCTATTGGGTTGGCAGCAATTGCAGCGTTAAAAGCTAAAACTGCGCCTTTGACTGCTAAAAGTGCTGATTCGAAACCTGTGATAATAGATTGAATAGTTGTAATTGCTTTAAATGCCAAAAAACCTGCTAAGGCTCCTGCTAGAGCAGATTTAACAATATCCATAACTGTTTTATTCTCACGCATCCACTTTGTAAAATCTTTTACTTTACCTGATGCATCAGCTAAAACTTTAGTAATGGCTTCAAAAGCTGAGGCTACTCCTCCAACACTATCTTTACTTTTAGCAAGTCCAAAAAGATCACTGATAAATTCTCCAACAATCCCAGCAACGTTACTAATAACAGCACCAATATTTTCAAACATGGTCCGGATATTATCGCCAATGTTCACAATGCTACTAGCTGTTTTCTCATTGATTCCTAGATTCTTTAAAAAATCTATATTGTCTTTCTTACTCAATGATCCAAAAATCATATCATAGATAGTGCTGACAACTCCACCCACTTTATCAAAAACATCATTAAGATCATTCATAATGCTTTTACCAATATGATCTCCGAAAAGTGTGTGCATAAGCTCACCGAGTGCACCAGCTAAAACCTGTGGGATACCTTTTAACACATTCCATACCATTGGAATAAGATTACCTACAAGGAATGTTTTAACCGTTTCAAAAAGTTGATGCAATGAAGGCATAATATCTTCACCAAGAGCTAATTTCCCTAAGACATTTTGAGCTGCTGCTTTCATTGATGCGAATGATCCACTAAAAGTAGTCGCAGCCTCTTTAGCAGTTGTCCCGGTAATGTCTAAATTCTCTTGGATAGCGTGGATAGCTTGGTACACATCAGATAGGTTATTGATGTCATACTTAACACCAGTCAATTTTTGTGCATCAGCTAGTAAGCGTTGCATTTCAGTTTTTGTACCACCGTACCCTAGCTTAAGGTTATCCAGCATGGTATAGTTTTGCTTTGCAAATCCTTGGTAAGCATCCTGGATACGGTCCATAGATGTCCCCATCTTATTGCTATTGTCTGCCATATCGACCATAGCCATGTTAGCAACATCTGCTGCCTTCCGAGTATCACCGCCTAACGATTGAAGGAGGCTGGCACTGAAGCCTGTTACATTTTCCATGTAGGCATTGGCTGAAAGTCCTGTAGTTTTGTAAGCCTCGTTAGCATACTTTTTAACCGTATCAGCAGAACCTTTGAATAAGGTTTCAATCCCTCCTAATGACTGTTGAAGATTGGCCCCTTCTGTCAATGATGCAGAAAAGAATTTACCTATTCCGGCGGCTGCTATTGCTTTTTTTGCGACACTTAGCATCTTAGAACTCAAAGATTCTCCTGCTTCCTGCCCTGCTTGTGGTATTTCAGAGCCAAGCTCTTTCTTAATCATATCCTTGATTCCACGAGCTGATGGCATAATTTGGATATATGCTTGACCTAATTCTGTCGCCATTAATTACCACCTCCAATCTTTTCTAACAATTTACTTCTGTATTCTTCAAATTCCTCTCCAGATGAAAATACCATCTGTTCCTTTTCCTTCTCAACCTTGAGAAGACTATCAACCATTGAAGCCGGACGGTTTTTACCCTGCTGTCCATCTTTGGTTTTCATCCATACAAGCATAGATAGTCGATCCAACATACTTGCCTGGATTAATAGATCAGTTGGTAGATTCTGCCCTGACATTGCAACTTTTATCCTTGAATCATCACGCAGACCAAATGAAAAAACAGCTACCTGATATGCAGGTAGCTGTCTGTAATCATAAATGCGATACGTCTCAGCTAAATCACAAATCAAAGCATCTTCATCAGTTTTGATCATTCTGGAAAGGGTTACTATTTTTTTACATTCTGTGACTCGAAGATGTCCCGTACTTCATCCATCAACTTCTGAGTTGGTACAATTCCATCTTCACCACGGACGTGATCTTTCAACGCTGCCACTTGATCACCAAGCAACAATTTAAGCAATCGAGGTAGCACAAGAGGGTTTTCATCAATTTCAGCAATAGTTTCTACTACCTCATAGTTCTCCATCCGTTCCATACTGATATCGAATGGAAAACCTGTTTTAGTAGTCCCTTTAAATGATTTAGTTTCTGACATGTATTAAGCTCCTTTGATGTATTCGTAGTGAGTATTGCTTTCTCCATCTGGAAATGCTGTAAGAGTTGTTTGGTATCCGACTGTCTCAGCGTCTTTGTAAGAGATAGTTCCGATACCCGTTACTTTTCCTTCAGGAATAACAATACGTTTCATAGTACCATCCTTCAATACCATATCTACCACAACGCAATGGCTAGTTAATTCTTTCGAATTAGCCTTGATAGTGATACCTGTTTTAAGATCACCAGTCACATTATCCGCACCGTACACTTCCTTAAGAACATTGATGTTCAATGCCTCGATTAATGTATAAGTGAATGTATCGGTTTTTTCTGTTTGTGAGGAGTGTACGATATCACCACCCCATGCCTTGACGTTTTCAGATTCAGGGCTATTTTCGTTTTCCAAGCCATCCTCTGAGATATATCCTAGAGATAGAAATTTAGCATTTAAGGCGGTTGTAGCATCTGTTGGTAGAGGAGTTCCCTTAGGTGCTGAATAGATTGCACCCCCAATTTTAGGTTTTGCTGTCGTCACTAATGATGACGATGTTGTTTGAGTAGTTTGAGCTTCTGATCCCATTCCATTCTCCATTTCTTAAAAATAATTTATGTCAAATACCGCTTGATAACGATATTTTTTAGTTTCTGTGTCTGTGAAATTGTAATCACTGTTTAGGTGGATTCCACTGATTTCATTCAGTTCAATCATGTTTTCGACAACTTGTTTTACTTTCTCATTCAATTCAGCAGCTTTTTGCATGCTGGTTGAATAACTCTGAAAAGCAAATGTTGCAGTCTTTGCGTGGTTCTTCTTGGCTCCCCTAGTCTTTTCAAGGATTACAAACTCTTGTGGCATGTTTGTTTCATGCTCAAAAAAAGACGGTACCGATAAATGACCGTCAAGATATTTCTTGATAACAATTTCAATCATTTAATTCACCGCCTTCAAAAGAGTATTGTTTTTCATATTGTCCTTCTTAGCTTTATAGGTCTTTGCACTAACCATTGCATTAGCACGATTTTTACCTACATGAATATCTTTTACGTATCCATCACCACATCTAGCTTGAATATCAGATGCATATTGAGAAAGGATACTCTGCATAGGGGCAGATTTCATTAATTCAGCCACTCCTGCACGATTGAG
>NZ_KQ969689.1:625610-631828 GCF_001578955.1 Streptococcus parasanguinis | reverse complement strand
ACCAGGCACCAAATAAGAGCCACTAAAAGAATATCCCATAGCAGACTCAGCCATTTGTGTCATTGGCTCCTGATCGGTTGATGTCATTAATGTACGAGCAACCACATCCACGGTAACAGATTTCACAACACTTTGATAAGATGGGCTGTCAAGCACCATCTTATCCAAATCTTTGCTGACTTTCTTAGCTTCCTCACGAAGAGAATCTGACACAATTTCCAACAGTGCCTTAGCTCTTCCTCGTTCATCAAATTTCAAAGAACGCCACAAAGTTTCAAGGTCTTCAACTGTCGCAAATGTTGTCATTTTATTTACCCTTCATGTTGTTCTAAAAGAGCAAGAAGGTCAGCCTTCTTAGCTCCTTTGTCATATTCGATTCCTAAACTATCTAGTTTAGAGCGAATATCTGCCACTTTCATTTCTGGGACTTCTGTCCCGTTTTTATATTCACTACCAGCGATCCAATCGCCTCCCAGCTCTGAATCAGTGGTGATTATTTCTCCTGATACTTTATTAACGTAAATCATTTCAAATCACCTTACGCTTTAACACGAGCAAATGCATCAGCATCAAGAATACCCCATCCGATAAACGCTTCAGCACGCAGCAAGATTTCATTGTAGGCTTTCAAGTCACGACCAGCTCCATCTGGATCACCATATTCAATGATTTCCATTGGGATATTTTCAGCATAACCCCACTTGAAACGGTTCTCAAAGTCACCAACGATTGCATGGTCTGTTTGAGCATTTCCACCTGTAACAGTCAAGTTTTTGTTTACGTCTGATTTCATTCCGTAGAACGAGTCAGGATTTTGACCAAAGCGGAATTCTGGATATTGAGCCACACCATTTACTTTCAACTTAGCAAGTGATTGACCACCTACTGGAGAGATGGCCACACCAGTAACTTCTCCACCCTTAGCTACGATTTGTTGGACAGCAGCATCAATGTTATCGTCAAATTTATCTTCTGCATAAGTTACAATGTTCCCAGTGATCAAACCATCAAATGAGTTAGTGTCACGGAAGGTTGCATCTGTAAGCCCTTTTGGCTCCAAACCGTGGATAGCAGCGATATCAAAAGCATCTGCGATTTTCTTAGCGAATCCATCAGCAAATTGTGAAAGATATTCAAGTTGTTTTTCTTCAGAAGCATACTTAAATTCATCTGTGATCCGTGCTTGGTATACAAATTTAAGCGGTTTGATTACCTTTGGTTCAATGATTGCTTTACCAGCACCTTTTTGTTGTCCTTCACCAACAATTTGAGCATTCCCTTCAAGATTAAAGATAAATTGCTCAACTCCATTAAATGGAATTGGTGTTTGAGATGAGAGCTTAGCAAGAACAGAACGTCCTTGTACTTTTGAAATGAGTTCTTTAACCAATTCTGGTTTAAAAAGCGTTCCTTGTTTTAATGAATTGTCTGTCATATTACATTATTCTCCTGTATTATTTAATTCTCGAAGCATTGACTTCATTTGCGATGTTTTATTGTCTCCAATTTGTGGTTCTACAACACGCATTGGTGCAACAGGTTCAACAGGTTTGATAAAAGATGCTAAGCGTTCTGCATCTGCTTTTAGACTTTCTTCATCGGTACCTTGCAAGCGATCAGCTAAGTCGAATGGCAAACCATTCTGTAATGCAATTCGAGTCCGTAAGTTTTCCGTTTCATAACCGGAAATTTTAGCCTCAAGATCGGCAATTTGCTTGTTAGAACTTTCTGTCTCTTGCTTAGAAGTTTCTAATGCAGATTTTAGACTGCTATTTTCATCCTGTACTTGAACAGCAAGAGCTTTTATCTCATCGTAATCCGAGTATTTTTCTTTTAATCGTTCTAAACGATTCTTGATGATTGCATCAAGTTCCTCTTGCGTTTCAATAACCTTAAATTCTGACATTCTCATGTCTCCTTTCTCCTGCTTTCCCGGCAGTTCGGTAATTTTATCATCAAAAAAAGCAGTTCTTAGACTGCTACTTTTTAATAACTGATTTTTTGCTTTTTCTTAGGCTTAGTAGTTACACAAGCCCAATGCGCAAGCAAAGCGCTGTCCATCAAAGAAATATCCATATCGTCAAAATGAGAGCGATAACCAAAACCACCATTTGAACCAATATTACGCTTATCGCAGTTAGTAGCCACTTTTGATAGAGATGGTTGTCCAGCATGGCAGATATTTTTTTGATAAATACCCTGCTCCCAAAGAGCATTTGCCACTATGATCTCTTTAACAGTTGGTAAGATGACATTCTTAATTTTGTAGTCCTTCAATTCTTCATCTAGAATCTTTTGACCACTTGCACCGTCAATAACGATTTGGGCCACATCTGCACTACGCAAAAAAGCCACTAGCCAGTCATTCCCATTGCGCACTGATTGACAATCTATAACTTCGACAAAAAACGCCCATCTTTCGTCCGCACTGCAACGCTCATGGCAACGTTTGTACCATCTTGTCCATACTTAATCCCAACAAATAATTGTCCGACAAGATCAGGAATATCAGATACTTTTAATTCGTTCCATTCTGTTTCAGATATAGCGGACTTCTGATTGTAAGTAGGCCAGAAACCTAGACGTTGAACATTATGATCTAGTTTATCTTCACCTAACTCAGCTTCTACTTTTCGTTCATTCAAGTGATAACCCATTGATGGATTTGAATGATACCAGGCATCCACATCGTCAATCTCTTTTTCTTCAGACACAGACCATTCAGCCCAACCAGAGTATTTCCCTTTACCGAATAAGCACGTTTCTCGATACTTAGTAAAGACTGTACCACTGGAAACTGGTGTAGGAGGAGTCCCACACATGATAGTCATTGGATTAGCACTATCGGTTACAGTATATTTCAAAGCAGATTCCTGCTCTGTTGTGTATTCCTGTGCCTCATCAATGATCAGCATATCGAATCCTTCACCAAGACCCCCATTTGATGTCCTGGTACGGAATTGGACCACACCACCAGTTTTATATAATTCAATCCGTTCCTGTCCTTTGGCACGGATAGAGTTAAAATCTTCACCATCCACATATCCCATTTTCTCCAGGTAACGTTTAACCTTTTCAAATGAGGCATGAGAAGTAGAAATACGATGAGCTGTGTGAAGAATGTTTAGTCCTTTATGCAACCCCCAAATTTCACAAATGTAAAGAATTTCTGACTTTCCGTTTCGTCGAGGAATAGAGTATCCAAATTTCTGATGCACCCATAAGCCAGTTTTATCAACAGCCATCATGGGTAGTAGAAGGTTTTTTTGCCAAGAGTAGCAAGAAAGACCAGTTTTTTCGTAAAGATCAATCGCTTCATTTGCTAATGAATTTTTCTTGACGTATTTTAAAATCACCGATTGAGTAGGATTCTGATTGCCAAGTTTTTTCCTAGCCATACTATAACCTTTCAATCGTAATCGCATGATAACCCTATCGCTGGGAGATATTGGATCACCTCCTAATCAAAGCCACAATAAAAGCACCCTTTCGAGTGCTTCAGTATTCTTATTTTCGGTCTGAAAAGAATTCAGCCCAAAATGGATTTTCTTTATCGAAGATTTCAACCTCTTCTGATGTCATGTTTTGAGGGTAATCTTCAAAAAGGTTATAGAACTTTTCCTTATCAAACGTAAATAACATCAACCCTCTAGCAAACCATGACGTATCAACCCACCAAATTTTGTCATCATGATTTTCTTTATAACAATATTCAGACCAGTTTATTTCTTCATAATCATCTTTCATGGCCTTCAATTCCTTTCATTTGTTTAGAACCAGCTGTGTTAATGAAACTCAATATATTATGGAACTCAGGATTATCTTTCAATGAATCCGAATCGATAATACAACTATCCACTTCATACTTACCATGTCTTGTACTATGTGTTTTTTTACACTTGAATCTTTCTTTCAAAACAATGTTATCTAATGGTTTAAACCCGTTTGATATTCTGGATTGTAATTCCAAATATTCAAAACGACCTTCATTTTTTCTTATGATAGCCGCATGTCTACCTGCCGCTAAATAATATTCGTTCCCAGATTCTACCTTTTCTAACAATTCTCTGACAGCAGTAAAGTCATTTGTATTTTTTACAACATGCATTTTGACACCAGGAAGGTTTCCTATCATTTGGATTCTACTGTTTCTAGAGAAAAAGTCACAGCTTTCCCCTCCTCGAAAATCTAAAACGGTATAACCACCTTTATTACCTATGTAAGCAAATGCTGCTGATGAACATGATCCTTTGGTTCTATCTCCACCACCAACAGCATCAATGATTTGCTTCTCTGTTAGTTTTTTACGACTTTTTTTGATAGGGTTTGAGGAAATTCCTTCTTGAAGCGCAAGTTTTCTCACTTCGCTCATTTGAGATTTCCCATTGATATCTTTTCTTGCTTCTATCTTATCACTTTCATCAGTTTTTCTCCAAATTTTGCTCCAAATGTCTTTAACTTTTCCGCTTTTTGGGTCATAGTCAACAGTACAACGACAATGTTGATGTCTTCTATAAACATTTCTTGGAACTTTTGGATATTTATAGCTACCTTGAACCTCTTGACACCAATCACAGCAATGGAGATAAGATTTTCTAATAATTTCAGGTTGTAATCCAGATTTATGATGAAACTCAGCATTTTTTTTAATACTATCATCTATGATAGACTGAGAAAAATTAACTATTGGCTCACCAAACAACCAACTGACATCTTCAAAATTTTCCTCAGATGCCAAGCGATTAACTATTCCAGCGACCCTATCCTGATTCAATTCAGGAACTTGTACTTTCAAACTGATTTTTGCATCTGTATTTAGTTTTTTCTGAACATCTCTAGTATAACCGCTTATTATCTCATAATTACGACCTAGCACGTCCGTCAACAAACGTTGAGCGATATTATAATACATTTTACCATCTGGTAATTTATCGGCACTCAGAGAAGCCCCTAGAGCTTAAGAAAGAATCTCTCCAACTTCTATCGCAAACTCATTTGCTGTTTTATAAGTTGCTTTTTTGGCTTGTAATTCTGCAAAAGCTCGACTAACAACCTCGCTCTTCCCGTATTCACTTTCAAAGCGTTGCTGAACTTCTTTTAGGATACTAGGTAAGACATCATGTTCCATCTGGATCTCCTTCTTTCACCACAGGAGAAGCAGACATATCACCCTCAATACCTGTAAGGTCTCTAATTGTTTCAGCATTGATGTAGCCAGGTAACGCCTGATTCAATTTAAGAGCACCATCACCAATCATGGTCATCATATTGGCATCAGCTTCAAATAAAGGTTCCCATTTAACGGTTGTTTTTACGAATTGGCTTCTTTCATAATGAAACTCATCACGCAAACAAGCAGCTACATAAGCTACATTCAGGAAACCGGCTCCTAACGAACGTTGTGCCTTCCGTCCTGCCAAACGCAAGTTCTCGTGACTAGCTTTAATCGCTTCTACAGATGATGGATTATCTGAAACAAATCCTAAATCATCCAAAGTCAGGCCCATCTCTCCAGCAAATCCAGCTGCTGCTGTTCTCAATTGCTCTGTGAATGGTGTCATGCTGGCAGTCGTGAACTGTCCGATACTTGGCTTTTCTCCAGTATCACTAGCAGAAATAGTCAATAAGCTGGAAACGGTTGCTTTCCATTTCTCTAGTGGTTCTGCATCAGGATCTAGTCCAATGATGTATTTCTGTGGCCACGAGTAAAATTCAGCAGTTATATCAGCCCGTTCTAAAGTACGCTTAGCATATTTTTGATAATACATCCCTGCTCTAGTAATCCGTGATCTACCAAAAGGACGAACTGCATCAGGTCTATGAATGACAGGTACCAATAATGGAATATTAGCTGGGTTAGTAACTGAATAATGATCTTGCCCCTTTGGAATAAAGTGAGTAGCATTTGGTTCGAAATAGGCCTCTAGGATTGGTTGACCATAATCATCACGAGCCAGCACCGCATATCCCTCGACTAATAGACCAGTGATTGGATCAATGATTCCTGTTGCATTGCTTGATTCAATCACTTGCAATCTCACTTCATCATTTTCCCCTTTAGAAAGGTAGATAAAACTACACGATCCAATCAAGGCTGATAATATCGCACTATCGAAGAAAATATCAGGATTGTTTTGTTCAAAAATCTCAGTAACTTCAAAATCATCATTTTCAAATTTTCGAAATACTAAACGATCTGCAAGGCTATCAACCCCCTT
>NZ_KQ969689.1:619617-625538 GCF_001578955.1 Streptococcus parasanguinis | reverse complement strand
AGCAGTCCAGCCCAACGTCGATTTGTATTGAGCACGGACATTTAGAGGGATAGTGATTCCGATTGGAGTGTCATTGTTTTTCATAGCATAATGTTTATACCTCAAATTAACCCTGGTCCTGCAAGATTCTAATTTTCTTCTGAGATATTCAATTCCTCTTAATTCCAATTTCTTATCCTTTCGTTTTGGCACGAGAAAATATGTACAGTGACGGCGTGAAGCTCGGCCAGAACCGAGGGGAGGGGGTAACCCCCCTATCAGTTCTGGGTCAACTGTGGTATTTCAGCCAATTGGTTGATTGTGGCAAATTGCGATTTCCAACAATTGCATTTTTTTCAAAATTTTGTTCAGCATATAACTTATCAGACTTTTGTCTATTGCATTGCCAATGCGCAAGCTGTAAGTTCTTGATGTCTGATGGATGTCCATTCCTATTCACTGGAATGATGTGGTCTATCACTGGGGATAGTGGGTGAGGGTACCTGAGTGATTTATCTACAGGCTGGCCACAGATCCCACAGGTATTCTGAGTCTTGAGTAGTATCTTCTTATTCTTTTCAAATGCTACTCGATGTGGTCCGTTACGGTCTGCCCGTAGTTCTTTCATTGTATACCTCGATTGTCTTCTCTGTTTTATATCATCCTACACACCTTACCCTCGTTCC
Source organism: Streptococcus parasanguinis (assembly GCF_001578955.1). Lineage (GTDB taxonomy): Bacteria > Bacillota > Bacilli > Lactobacillales > Streptococcaceae > Streptococcus > Streptococcus parasanguinis_U. The sequence goes on along the minus strand of NZ_KQ969689.1, from coordinate 624,873 downwards.
CTTATTCGGTATCAATACCCTGGTATTTAATAGTGGGGGGTATTATTTTGTTAGATAGGGGGGAGTAAATTAATGTGGGAGGGTGTAATAATTAGGCCTGGTATTTTTAAGTTGATAGGTGTTATTTTATTAGAGGGGGAGGGTCTTTGAATTTAACATATCTTATATTCTGTTAATTTGAATCATAAGACTTTCCACCTTACTCTCTCATAGTTAAGTGGGCCATCGTCAATAAATGAATTTACTTTATTTCATTTTGTTAAATACATAGCCTTAATAAGCAAAATTCAGCATGCTATTATCTAGCTCATCTTGCTTGAACCCTATATAGCCCAGTGTGATATCTGGTGAAGAATGATTAAATAACTCCATCAATATTCCAACATTTTGATTCTTTCTGTAATGATGGTAACCAAACGTTTTCCTCATGGAATGTGTTCCGATGTTTGTTAATCCAATATGCTCTCCAGCATCTCTCAAGATCTGATATGCTGCCACCCTACCAATGTGTGTTATTCTAAGTCCTTCATTGCTCACCTTCTTTCTCGAAGGGAATAAGTAATCATAATCCTTTAATTCATTTTCTTTTATATAATGATCCAGGGCTTTTCTTAGAGCTGGGTTTATAGCGAATCTCTTTGTTTTGCCTGTCTTGCGTTCGGTAACTTCAATGTGAGTTCCTTTAACACTTCTTACTTTCAAGGGCAGGATATCACTAACTCGCATTCCTGAATACAGCCCTGTAACCATCATTACATAGTCTCGTTCATTCTTACTCTTTAAGTAATCCTTCATGCGTTCAATATCATCTGTATCACGAATCGGTTCCACTTTACGCATTTACCTACTCCTTTCAAATAAAAATAGTCAGCTCATTAGAACTGACTTAAAATATTAGCTGTATGGGATTCGAACCCATGCCACCCCGAATTTCTCCTGGTGAACAGCTAACCAAAAAATACAATTAGGAGATTTACAAAAAACTACCCGGCCACCGCCTTCATTTTCTGATAATACTATTTTAAGTCATAATTTGTGTTATGTTTACCGTATTTTTACCGCAAAAATACCGTTTTTTTATTACATACTAGCACAGCATCTCGATACTGTTCTGCGAATGCTAACAAAGCATTATTGTATAGTTCCTGAAATTTAGTCCTCTCTATACCTAGATAGTTGTAAATTTCGTAGTTTAGATCTTTTTGATTTTTTAAAAACTTGGAAAATAGTATGTACCGATAAGTAGGATTGAATAGCCTGCTTACCGCTTGTTCAATTTCTTCTAACTCAATCATTGCATCCACACGTCGAACAGCTAAATTTTCAACAGCTTTATTAGGTCCTGCTCCTCCCCTTGGTTGAAATGTGAATTCCTGCGTTACTTTTTGAATTGGGTCATCACATGCTATTTCTCTCCAGCGTGGATATTCTGAGAGCTTTTTCTTAGCCCTTCTTATTGTTTCTTTTTCATCGATATCATCAAAAAGCTGCATTCTTCACCTCCGTTTCCTGAATCGCTATATCTGTTAGTTTATCTTGCTTTCCACTTCCGATTTTGTTTCTTAATCTTAAAATCTTTAACGATCTTCTTCCACTCGTTATCACATGAAGAATGTATGAAGTGACTTATTCTTTCTTTAAGTTTTTTATTTTCCACCTCAAGAGCTTCAATCTCTTTGTAGCATCGTCGAACTTCTTCACGATAGAAATCATCAAATATAATCATATATACCTCCTAAAATGGAAGATCATCGTCGCTGATGTCCATTGGATTTGAAGCATGAGGCAGTTGCAATATCTGAAGGAGTACGTTTCAACTCTACATCCTTTGTTAATCTTCCGATCAAAGTTACATTGTTAATCATTATTCTTATCCTCCTACTCCGTTCTGTTCGGCAATTTCTTTTAACTTCTGAGCACGTTCATGCTCACGCATTTGATATTCACGATTTAATTTATTTAGAATAGTATCCTGCATTGTATTTTTTTCAGCCATGCGCTGGATACTTAATTCGTGCTCTTCTACTTCCCATTGCAAATCCCTATTTTCTTGCTCAAGTTTTCTTATTCGTGTGTTTAGATTTATGCTTGATAGAAAGAGTATTAAAAATAGAGCTGCAATATTAACAATCAGTAATTGATTTTTGTTCATACTCTTCAATCTCCTTGTCTAAATCTCTGACTTTACGTTTCATCCATTCTTTGTTCGCTGTGGCATTTTGTTTTCCTATTTGATTACATAAAGATATGAACAATTTCTCATCTTCTAGTCTTTTTTGATAGGCATTTCTTGTTTTAACTAATGTCTCTAATTTCATCTTTTTTTATCATCCTCTATATTTGATAGAACAGCCACTAAAATGGCCCAAATAATAGCTAAAATGTGGGCAAGGCCGATTACAAACCATAAAAATAGTTCCATCCCATTACTCTACTTCCCTCACTGCTATTCCTTCGCAATCAAACACCCAGCCGAAACCAGCTTCTTCCAATTGTTTTCTAGTAAATCTTTCAAGATCGCCAAACACCTTTTCAAAATCAAGACGATCCTCACCCTGTCTGTACACAGTTTTCAACGACTGTCCATTGCACAATATCACTTCATACTGCTTCTCTTCCTCGACTGTGTAGCCATACAACTTCATCTTGATAAGTGTTTCCACGGGGTTATTTACAGTCTTACCTAACCACTGAGAGAAGATTACATTTTCTCGTTTTTTAGGCTCAAGATTATACTTCATCCAATCCCAAATATTATACTCAAGATTATCTTTATGCTCTTCGTACCAATCTGCAACAAACTGCGGGACTGTGACTTTCTGCGGTTCGTCTAATTGTTCAATTAATTTCAGCAATCCATTTCTATTAATCTTTATTTTATCTACTATAAGGCCTGCGCTGTAAGGTAAGCCCTCAATATGTTTTTTTAGCTCTTTTTTATTCATCATCTACCTCCTCAATCTCAATCCCTGGACAATCGAACACCCATCCGAAGTTGGCATCTTCAAGTTGTTTTCTGGTGTGTTCTGTACGAAATTTTTTATCTAGTGTTATTGAATGTAACGTCCAAGCGCTAAGGTGCTTAATCAATGTTAAGTAACTATATGAATCTTCAATGAATTTAAACCTTACATAATACCGCTTCTCTTCCTCGACTGTGTAACCGTCCAGCCAAGCACGAGCAAAGAGTTCGGAATTATTCCAATACCATTCTGCAGTTATATCAGGCATGCATGCATCTATTGAGTAGGACAGAGTATGACCTAGTTTTTTCTGTTCTGTGATAAAATCCGCCACAAACATTGGGATCTCTACTTCCTGCGTTTCGTCTAGCAACTTAATCAATTCCAACGTCGTTAATTTATCAATCATCGGTCTTGGTCTGCTACAATCTGAAGGTAAATGACTGATACTCTCAATCATCTCTTTTTTATTCATCATTCCACCTCCTAAGCATCTACCACTGGAAAATGGATATTCCCGATAACTAGAGAACCCACGCTATAATAAAAGCCACCGTTCCCGTCATTGGCCTCGCATTCGGCTAGAGCTATCGGGTTCTGGTTATGATAAATAGTAACCGTGTTTGTGCTGGTAGTTGTTCCCCAATCATCTTCTTCTCTTGCTTGTTCTCCGATTTTGACATCTGTAATTACTGCGTCAAGTTTCACATTTTGGAATTCTCCTCCAGCAGAAGCACAACAGTCACTTTCAGACGTTTCAATAGTGACCTTTGTGCCATCTTCAAGCAGCAGAAATTCTTTATCCCATTTCACAATGCGTTTATAGAGTAGCAGCTCTTTCAACTCTTCCAGAGTTCCATAACGTGCATTTCTTCCGTATGGTGCATAGTATTCTGGCAATTCTATAGTTTTTGTCATTCTTCCACCTCTTCTACTTCTACACCTGGGCAATCAAACACCCAACTCAACCCAACTCCTTCTAGTTCTTTACGTGTAAATCGAGTAGCTAAATCCCCCAAAGAAAAAAATATTTTCTCGTACATATTATTATAAAATAGCGGTTGTTTTGTTGCTCTCATCTTTACCGTATACCGCTTCTCTTTCTCGACCTCGTAGCCGTCAATCCAAGCTCTAGCGAATGTTTCTTGGTTCTCCAAGCTTTCAACAATCCAATCATAGGCTTTTTTGTCGCTTGCTTGTCCTGAACAATATAGTGCATATCCTAGAGCAATTCCATTGGTTTTACAGCACTCGATCCAATCCGCAACATACTGAGGGACTGTGACTTTTTTCGTATCTATTTCATTCAATTGTTCCAAATCTCTTAAAAAGCATTGACGAGCTATTTCCGCCCCATTTGCATTCCACACGCCCTCAAGGTTTTTATATTTCTCAATAAGATCTTGCTTATTCATTTTTTCCTCCTGCTATTCCAAAACATAATTCACAAGTACCCGTCTGCTCTTCCTGCATGTCCGATACATATTCAATGATTTTATACTTCACCTGGCAAATCCTCTTCTTTTACGAACGAACCATCAATCCATTTACCTTTTCGATCTTTGATTTCGTTATAGGCCTCAGTGAAACATTCTAGAAATTCATAACCCAAAATATTGCTGATTGATTTCAAGTAAGCCACAATGTGCACAAGGTTATGTCGACACATTTCTTTACTTGCTAAATCTTGAGATAGTTGAAACTCACTGATGTTTGCATTTAGTAGTTTGAAACAGTCCATTGCTCCTTTTCGCCTAATATTATTAGACTCTTCAAAGATGCTCTGTACATCCTCTTTGATCAGCAATGCTAAACCTACAACAACTACAGCACAATCACCAATGCTATCTTTTGTTAACGCTTCATTCTTTTTCAAAAATCCTGCACATAACTCACCGAATTCCTCACTTAATTTTAATGACTGTTTATCTAGCCGGCCCCCATTTTCTAGATCTCGATCAACAAACCATTTTTTCACTTTGTTTAAAATTAAATTCTCCATTTTTACCTCTTTCTATTTTTTCACAAGTTTTAGATTGCCAGTCTCTTTGCCTTTTTTGTTTAAATCTGCATAGAATTTCAATAGCAATTTATCTTTCCCTGTAATTTTGCTTAACTTCTTCAATGATCCGGTACATAAATAACGTCCGTTCTCATATAGCTTATAATCAGCTAACTCATCCGCATCACCCATGAGAGAGTTCTCTCCGATTTGAAAATATTGGCAAATCAGTAGTATGTGACGTTCGTGTACTTTTTTTTGCCAGTCAATAGACTGCTTATTGTAGTCATT
>NZ_KQ969689.1:618617-619597 GCF_001578955.1 Streptococcus parasanguinis | reverse complement strand
ATTGTAGTCATTGAGTAGCCTATTTCTTCGGATAATTTTCTAGCTGTTAAGTTATGGCTTTTCATTAAGAGCTTGAGTTGCTCTTTGAAATGTTCTATCTGATTTTTGGTGTAGCCTGCCATGATACATTACAACTCCTTTTTCAATTATCAATTTCTACTGGATAGAATGTACCGAATGACTTTCTTAAAGCATTTCCTACCTGAATAGCTACCCCACGAGATGCGAATTTCATTGCTTTCGCTTCCTCAGAGAAAGAGACATCCAGACCAGTGGTCCCAATCACTACAGATTTTACAAATGGTTTTTCTTGTTTTGATCCATGTTTTAAAATAAACATTACTTCCCATCCTTTTCTAATTTCTGTAGCATTTTATTTTTTGCTTCCTCCAAAGCTTTTTTTTCTTGATCACTTGTTTGATTGGTATAATTTGGTTTTGACCAATCTGGAACATTTGATTGTTGCTTTGTTGGTTGTCCTTTTGTTTTACTTTCCTGAAACTTCCGTTCTCGTTCGTTTACTGCTGCAATTGATAACAATCCATCATTTTTCCAATTTTGCAAAATAGCTCTAATATAGCTGAAATTTCTTTTACCATTGTCAGCGGCTAAACTGATAGCTTTTAAGACTACATCTGGTTCCATACCATCCAGAGTGATGAATTCTTTTAAAGTTTCAAATTGGATTCCATCAATTGGTGAAATACGAGACTGATATTCATCTACGATGATTTTGAGCGTATTTTTCTCTAAATCTTTCTCTATATCTATCTCTATATCTATCTCTTTCTCTATATCTATATCTCCGATACACTTTGTTACACCAGTGTTACCTTGTAACGCTTTTTTGTTTTCTCGATGCTTTCGAACTCTACGGGCACTAGCTGTTTCGCTTCCTACAAGTTCTGGGACTTGCTCAAGTTTATAGGAGTAACTATCATTAGTAGTTATTAGCCTCTTCTTTTCCATAAACATAAGAG
>NZ_KQ969689.1:615315-618278 GCF_001578955.1 Streptococcus parasanguinis | reverse complement strand
AAACATAAGAGCCATCCTGATAGATTCTACATCTTCTCCGATTTCTAAGGCTAGTTCTTCCGCTAAATCTTCAGCTAGTCCTTCATAAAAAATAACCCCTTCATTCTCCAAACTTGTCAACATTATTTTTAAATAAATGATTGTGATTTCTTCCCCTCCAGGAAGTTTCCTCATGAGTTTCATTTCTTTTGAATTGAAGAAGTTTTCTTTTAACTGTAGCCAGTAATACCTCTTATTGCTTGTTGCCATTTCATCACCTCCTAAAATGGTAAATCATCATCCTTGATATCCATTGGATTTCCTGCGAATGAAGGTGGCATCTGCTCAGCCATAGAGTTCCGGTTGGCTGAATTGTCACGTTTTTCAAGAATCTGAAAGCTTTCAGCAACCACTTCTGTCACATACACACGCTGCCCTTGCTGATTTTCATAATTGCGAGTCTGGACACGACCGGTGATGCCGACAAGATTACCCTTCTTGGTCCAGTTTGCAAAGTTCTCGCCCAACTTGCCCCAAATAACACAGTTGATAAAGTCAGCATCATATTCACCATTTTGGTTTTTAAAATTCCGATTCACAGCAAGTGTGAACTGCCCGACCGCTTGATTCTGAGGAGTGTATCGAAGTTCTACATCACGAGTCAGACGCCCGATAAGTACAACATTATTAATCATTTGTACCTCCAACCAATGCCTCTGTCTTTGTCAATGCCTCTAGCTGTGACTCTACTTTTGTCAGTGCCTCTAGCTGTAGCATCATGGCTTTTTCTTTTTCAATCAGCCAGTCCATGTGCACCTTGGCTTTTTCCAAGTCCTCGATGCCATTTTTCTTACGATAACGAAGCAGATACTTAAGTAGATTACCTAAATGGTATCCGGTCAACTGCTCATCATTCATAAAGTTGCGATGGACATCGATGGCTTCTAAACCATTCCGTCCTTGGTAGTGTTTTGGATTATGTACGTTGTCGCTCATAATTCTGACATTCCTTTCACAGTTCTTTTTTGATGAATTTCTGACATTCTCTTATTCCACATTTCACGCTGATATTTTGCTGATTTGTAATGCTTCATTTTTGTCTTTTGGCGAACGATTATTTCACGCATCACATAGATTGCGAATACTGAAAGTAAAATGTATGTTACAAGAGCTACTGCTAAAATAATTTCAAATGTTGTCATTTTCTTCTACCTCTTTTGTTTCTTTTTCTGGAAATAGTTTCCGATTCAATATTTTTTAATTGGATCCATTTCAAAATCCTCTCTATTCTTTATTTTTCTTTTGTTCTATAGCTCTTAAAATTATTTCATGAGCTATATTTTTAGTAAGCTTTTCTAATTTGATTAAAGCTTCTCTATAAGTCTCTGATTGTTCAATTAGCCAATCAGATACTTTTATGATTTCATCTTCAAAATCCATCTCAAGACCGATGACCTTTCTATATTATTTTGGTAAGTTACTACTGACAAAAAACGGTTAAATAAGACCTCTTACTCCTTATGAAAATCGCATGTCAAATATCCGAGAAAGGAGGACAACTTATGACTTTTGATTTTTCAGGATTAGACAAAGTGTTTGATGAACTCAATCAGAAAGCTGAGCAATTAAGTGGTAGCTATGATTTTGATGAAATTTTCCCAAAATCATATATGCAATCAGTAAGTAAATATGACTCAATCGAGGACTTTTTAAAGGCAAGTCCAGAGACTATTACGAATGCTGAAGAGTTCGAAAAAGCTGATGAAGCGGTTCTTGATGTGTTTGTATCAGAGAATACGAATTTCTCAACATGGCAAGAAATGCTTAATGATGCTAGTTCTCGATTTGTTGTGGAGAAACTGAAATTTTAATTTCAAATTGTTCTAGCCGAGTAATTGCTTCTTGCAATTCCTTGGCTTTTTTTGAAACTTCGTTCAAGATTTCATTTAATTCATTTTGATCATCTAAAGTAATATTAATTTTCGTCATTATTTAAACCTCTTATATTCATCTAAATTACGATATTACTTTGAATGAATTGATCTAATTCATTCTTGTCAATGCGTTTTGTTCCGTCGATTTTATAGAGATTCAATCCCATCTTGATCCATTTTCTGATGGTATTTGAACTGCAGTCCGCATAGTGTGCTGCACTTTCTAGTGACAACCAACGTTTTTCTGCTATCTCCTGGTCTAAGAATTCAGTGAAAGATTCTTTAAATTGAACTCGAACCACTGATCTTATTCCGTTTTCAAATTCTTCGCTTAGAATATTCATTGTCATCTCCAATTTGTGATATAATGTAAATAGTTTCTTTTGTTGAGCGCCTGACTTCTGTTAGGTGCTTTTTATGCGTTGTAAGCATTCAATTCCATGATTTTCATTTTAGTGTTGGTGCTTGGTTCCCAAGTCATCCAGTAAGCAAGCGCTGCTTCTGCAAATTTCTTTGGCAGTAAGTCATATCTACTAATATTGAAATGATCCTTGAAATCAATCTCAGCTTGTCTGAAGACTGATTGAGCGAATATCTTATCAGCATAAGCTGGACTGTCAACGCCACCCAGGCAAGCAACTACACGAGCTTTTCGTTTCTTCAATAGTGATTGAGCGTAACTTGGGTGAATTGGCTGTTCATTTTTGAGATAGTCGATATCTTCAATCATGTTAGCTTGTTGTTCACGCAATTTCTTTTGTCCAGTAAATAGGGCAATGAAGGCATCTTCGTCTAAATCTTCACGGATGAAACCGCCTTTTCTGCGGATAGCTGGAAGGACTTCTGATGTAACCCAGCGTTTAAATTCTTTTGCCTGTGGCAATTTACTTGATAGGATAAGCGAGTACAATCCTGATTCGTTGATGATGATTGTTTCTTGTGTTCTTCCAAGATTATCTGTGAGGCCCTGTTTTAGGGCGTCATCTTCATCAACATGAAGAGCGATTGCATTTCTTGCTTTGCTATATCCTAATATGTCAGCGACATCTT
>NZ_KQ969689.1:612143-615295 GCF_001578955.1 Streptococcus parasanguinis | reverse complement strand
TTGCATTTCTTGCTTTGCTATATCCTAATATGTCAGCGACATCTTTCCCGACAAACCATGGTTCATCATCAATTGTCATAGTACGGACTTCTTGTCCGTGAAAATTAAATATTTCGTTCATAGTATTCCTTTCTAAATTTGGTATAATAAAATAAAACGAGGTAATGCTGATGAAATTAAATCCTGATTGTATTCGTGATATTCTCTTTGTTGTAGAAAATAATGCAACTTATTCAAATGATGTTTCTGAAGAAACAATTTTTAAAGAACTCGATTCAAAATATCCTAGAGAAGAAATTCTCTACCATGTTCGACAATGCGAACATAGTGGACTCTTCCTACAAGTGGTACACTACTTTGGCGGTTTTTCTATCCAAGATTTGTCTCCTTATGGACATCAGTTTATAAATGATATACGTCAAGATAATAACTGGAGTAAAACAAAGGAAATTGCCAAAAGTGTCGGCTCTTTTTCACTGGATGTTCTGAAAGATATTTCATCACAAGTTATTACCAACCTCATTTCAAATCAACTTGGCAGTAAATTTTAAGTAGACAGTAGCATGGTTGCTTTCAGCCGTGCTTTTTGTTTTGATTGCTTGCACACCTTTTAATTTTTGGTTATTCAAATAAACGCCGTCTTTTCTTATTTTCAGTTCGTTCATTCTTTTCTCCTACTCCTCGAATTTCTCCCATGACTCGTTAATCCGCAACTTTTTATTGATACGAAGTTTCAAGTCATCACTACCTTTTCCATCTTTGAAAAGTTGTGTGATAGCTGATGGACTAACACCTACAACAATAGCCAAATCTGTCTGTGACCATCCACGTTTTTCAATTCGATCTTTTACAAGCTCGATCCACTTGCGATGTTGTTGGCTCATGTAACTTCCTCCTTTTTGAAAATAAAAAATGCCCTATCTAACTGATAGAGCATGTGATATAATATTTAATGGCACTTCTACACCGCCTGCGAAAGGAGGTGAGATAGCCCATGATGGAACTAATCCTTAAAACTATCATCGGACCGATTGTGGTCGGTGTCGTTCTTCGTTTAGCTGATAAATGGCTGAACAAGGACAAATAGTGTCAAAAAAGACCCCAAGCTTAATGTGGAAGTTAGCCTGGGGTCTTTTCTAGTCCATGATATAGAACTAATCCTTAATTCCCCTATATTATCTCACATGCTCTATTCAATTGTCAAGGGACAAAGTTAAATAGTTAGTAAATTAATTTATAAAACGCTTGACAACTTTCACCCAAAAGGTTAAAATGTAGGCATAGTTAAAAACTTGATAAAACCTTACATCTATCAATTATCTTGCTCGCCAAAGCTATTTATTTTTAGATAAGTTTTAACTTCGTTTTTTACTAACTCATTAACTTACAAAAACTATTTTACACCCAATTAGGTGTCTTGTCAACAGTTTTACACCTAAAAAGTTGAAATATTTTTTGTTATGCTTCTGAAAGGTTGATTTAACAATGTTTCCGACATACGAAAAAATTAAAGAACTTGCCGATAAAAGGGGAATTTCTCTCACGAAACTAGAAGAGGATTTAGGTTACAGCAGAAATACACTCTATAAGTTGAAATCTCAAAAACCTAACGCTGAGAGAATATCGGAAATCGCTGACTACTTCAACGTGTCCACCGACTACCTATTGGGACGCACTGATAATCCAAAAATTACAACAGGCGGTGATGCTTCTGCACCGCTTGACCTTCGAGACATTGCTGCGCAATCTATGTTGTTCGATGGTAAACCACTTACTGAAGAAGATATTGATTTTATTACAGCAGTCTTGGAGGCACACTTAAAAAATAAATAGAGGTGCATTTATATGACTGTGAAAGAGCTTTGTGCCCTTGAGGGTGTAAGCTTATGCTACTTTGATGGAAGCGAATGGCATAGCCCAGGCTTCTTTAATCCAGCGTTGAAGGTTCTTGCAATTAATATTAATCTATCAGAGCAAGATCAAAAACAAGTAGCTCTACATGAATTGGGCCATAAAGAACATACTCCAGTCCAGTATGAGGTAAATAGGGAGTTGTGTGAACTTCAAGCTGATCGTAGCATGATTCATCATTTATTAGAAGAAGAATTAAAAACTATGGATGATGTGTCAGAATTTAATTACATCCATTTTATGGAACGGTATAATTTAAAAACCATCGCTAACGAAACGATGGTGATTGATGAATATAGGTCTTTAATTGATTAAAAAAGGAGAAATTATTATGGGATTTTTTGACAATGTTAAACAAGAAAGTTCTTTTTCTGGAGCTTCAGGAGCAACTGGATTGAACTATGTTGTGCTTCAAGTAACACTTAAAGAAAAGTTATTTGGTACTGGTTCTGGAAACCTCACTGAACTTGAAGATGTGATTAACAAACAAGTTGCCAAAGGATACCGACTCCATACCATTAGCACTGCTAACGGGGGCAGCAAGGGGCTAGGTGGAGGAGATCGCATCCAGGCTACAATGGTGTTTGAAAAGATTATTTAGTACTTGATCAAAAATCAAAGTCATTAGAAATTAGAAAATCCCCACAATCGCCTGCAAGCTAAAATGTGAGGATGTGCTGTATAGAAAGAATGGCATTAAAAAGCCCTCTTTACTATACCCATTTTAACAAGAAATGAGGTAAAAATCAATGATCAAAAAATATAAAAAAGGTGATAGTTTCGCCTACTATTTTAAAGCCTATCATGGAATTGATCCATTGACTGGCAAAAAGATTGTAACTCTTAGGCGAGGGTTTAAAACTGAACGTGAAGCTAGACTGGCTGAAGCTAAGTGTTTGTCTGATTATGAAAAGAAAACCTTTAGAAGCAGAAATACCACTGCTACTTTCAAACAGGTATATAAAACTTGGAAAGAGCATTATAGAAATACCGTAAAAGAATCAACCTATGTTAGCCAAATTGATAAAGCAGACAGACTTATTATCCCTCATTTTGGAGACAAACCTATAAATAAAATAAGTTTGACAATGTGTCAAACTCAGGTTAATAAATGGGCTGAAGAATATAAGCGATTTTTCGGGATCATCAGCATAGCAAACCAAATCTTTGACTATGCTATTTCAATGGAGTTGATTGAAACGAATCCAATGAAAAAGACACTGAAGCCTAAACGACAAAAA
>NZ_KQ969689.1:607743-612009 GCF_001578955.1 Streptococcus parasanguinis | reverse complement strand
CTGAAGCCTAAACGACAAAAAAATAATACAGATGAGCTTGAAAAGTTCTACAACAAAGAAGAACTTAAGGAATTTTTTAAAATCGTTAAAGGCTTCGACGATAATGAAATGCTGACGTATTTTAGATTACTAGCTTTTACCGGAATGCGAAAAAATGAGATTAGCGCTCTAAGATGGTCTGATGTCGATTTTAAAAAAGGACAGATTACTGTCAATCAAACCTTGGCCAAGGGTGAAGATAATAAACTTATCTTTCAGACTCCAAAAACAAAAAAGAGTGCCCGAACAATTACCCTCGATTCAAAAACAATCAAGGTTTTAAAAGATTGGCACAAGTATAGTACAAAAGGACTTCTGTTTAAAAATGAGAGTGGAGAACCTAAGAGTGTTGTCCATGTCAACAATATGTTGAACAGAATCTGGAGGAAGTACCCTGATTTCAAACGAATCACACCACATGGATTTAGGCATACACACTGCTCACTACTCTTCGAAGCTGGTGCTACTATCAAGGAGGTCCAGGAAAGACTCGGTCATGAGAATATTCAAACCACTATGGACATCTATGCTCACGTCACGCAAAAAGCAAAGGATGAAGTAGCTGACAAGTTTGCTTCTTACATTGGTTTTTGAAATATGGGTATCACGGTGGGTATCAAAACAAAAAAAGAGGCTCTCCGAAAACTCGGAAAGCCTCTTTTAATGCTACTTAGAGCGATTATTTTGCGATTGGGTAAACAGAAACTTGTTTTTTATCGCGACCTTTACGTTCGAAGCGTACTACGCCTTCAACTTTTGCGAACAAAGTATCGTCTCCACCACGTCCAACGTTCACACCTGGGTAGATGTGTGTACCGCGTTGACGGTAAAGGATAGATCCACCTGTTACAGTTTGTCCATCAGCTGCTTTAGCTCCAAGACGTTTTGCTTGTGAATCACGTCCGTTTGATGTAGAACCTCCACCTTTTTTGTGGGCGAAAAGTTGCAAGTTAGCAAGATTCAATTTCAACATAATTGTTTTCCTCCATGTTAGTTTTCTGTGATAACTCTTGTTTGGACGAACTCTGAAGAGTTCTCCGATAAGTTTGCCATCCCTAAGAAAAATGATTCAAAGAATAGTTGGGTCATTTCTCTTTGATGTGGTGGAATATCTGTCGGGATTGTGACCCGAAGGAAGCCACCTTCTTCTTCGTTTAATTCTAGATCCGGTTCGTAGCCTGCAAATTTCTCAACAGAGTTGACAAAGTTAATGGCTAGAGTCGAAACCGATGCACACACGACATCAAAGCCATATTCACCGCTTCCAGCGTGCCCAGTGATTTCTGCACTCCTCAGCTCGCCATCTTCGGCTCGTTCAAAGACTGCTTGTATCATGTGTTCTCCTAAAAATTAAGCGTTGATAGCGTTGATGACAACTTTAGTGTAAGGTTGACGGTGACCTTGTTTACGGTGGCTACCTTTTTTAGGTTTGTACTTGTAAGTAACAACTTTCTTTTGTTTTCCTTGTTTTTCAACAGTTCCAACAACAGTAGCTCCTGAAACAAGTGGAGTTCCGACAACAGTGTTTTCACCACCAACAAGAACAACTTCGTTAAATGTAACTTCTTGACCAGCTTCAACGTTCAATTTTTCAACGTAGACTGCTTGACCAACTTCAACTTTAACTTGTTTTCCGCCAGTTTTAATGATTGCGTATGTGCTCATTATGCACCTCCTATGTATTTTTGGGTTTCCCCGTATTTTTGTGAAGACTCGCCTAGCATCGTGGGACGAACCACTTACTCTCATGGAAATGAGCGACGATGTTCGAGCGGTTGCACAGGCATGTGCATAGTCAACTCTCTAAGTATATCACTTCTATCAGACAAAGACAAGTATTTTTGCGCTTTGAAAGCGAATTTTCTTTGAAAAATCTATTTTTTGTATCTTGTAGTTTAAGATCGCATTCAAAACCTGCCTTCATCTACTTATCCTTAAATTTAAAGTCATTGAAGCTCATTTTGGCTTTAGACGAATCGTTCATCCCCTTCATTTTTTCTTCTTGTTCCTTAGTAATTTTTATCGGAATCGCTGCAGCAGTATTTGGTTTTAACACACCCGATTCGCTCACTTCATAGTCAACTGTAACATCTTTAAAAAGCGGCTCTCCATCATATTCCAAATTCAGGACAAAGGATCCATCACGATCGATGGTTGTGGTGGTACGATTCACAATAAAGAATAAGGCGAAGCGATTTTCCTCATTTCCAAAGGTATAGCCTGGGAAAAAGACAAATAATTTTCCAGGTTCTCCAAGCGTTGGATGTTCCTTGATAAATTTCTCAGATGCTTCCAAGACTTCGTTGTCCTGATCTTTGTACTGGTCGGCTCTGACAAATGTGAGCGTTTCTTTTTTACTGCTGGTTGACTGGCTGGTCTTTTCTTCTTTTTTCGGGCCAGTAAATGATACTTTGACACAGCCTGTCAACAGAAGCAAACTTGTCATTAAAACGATAATTTTTTTCATCTTGTCTCCTTTAAGTTGGTTAGAAAAAGAAGCTGGATACTCCCAGTCTCTCCTATAGCAAATCCTCGATCAGGTCATCGACCTCATCTTTTTCTGCTTTTGGTGTGATCTCTGTTACGATGATACCTGCTACCGCACGCTCAACCAAAGCTTCCACATCCATCCGTTGCTCATACTGCTCCGCATTTTTGAGTTTCGGATTCGTCTTTGGACGATCTGGTGCAAAGATGGTACAACAATCTTCGAATGGCTGGATAGAGATTTCAAAGGTATCAATCTCTTGGGCAATATCGATGATTTCCAATTTGTCCATGGTCACTACCGGACGGATAACCGGCGTATTGGTCACTGCATTGATGGCCTGCATACTCTCTAAGGTTTGGCTAGCCACTTGTCCCAAGCTTTCACCATTGATAATGACCAAACCACCGCGAACCTCGCGAATGCGGTCTGTAATGCGCATCATAAAGCGACGGGTCAAAGTCATGAGGTAAGCTTCTGGTGCTTTTGCCTTGATTTCCTCTTGGATCTCCGTGAAGGGCACCTCGATAAATTGGATATTGCCCCCAAACTTGGTCAACTTCCGTGTTAGATCATGAGCTTTTTTAAGAGCTCCTGGGCTGGTATAAGGTGGGCTAGCAAAGTGAACCGCCTCGATATCCACACCCCGCTTCAAGGCTAGGTAACCAGCTACTGGAGAGTCAATTCCACCAGAAAGCATGAGCATGCCCTTGCCAGATGTGCCAACCGGAAGGCCACCTGCTCCCTTAATAGTTTCATAAGAGATGTAGGCTGCTTCTTCTCGAATTTCAACTTGCAAGTTGATATCTGGTTTTTTCATCTGAGCTTGAATCGTTGGGATCGCTTCAAAGACCGCACCTCCCAAGGTTTGGTTGAGCTCGCGACTATCGAGTTCAAAGGTATGGTCACTGCGCTTACTTGAGATTTTAAAGGTCAAGCCGTCCTTGTAAATCTCCTTCATAATCTCTTGCACCGCCGCTTTCAAGGCTGGTACTGATTTTTCAATCTTGTAAACAGGTGAAAAATTTTGGATTCCAAAAACCTGCTTGAGGGATTCGGCTACCGGTTCATAATCCGTCCCATGTAGATAAGCATGCGCTCGATCACGATCCGCTGTCACTTTGACAGCTGGATAGATAGATAAAACAGATTGGATATTATTGCGAAGTTTATTGATGAAACGCATGCGATTCTTTCCTTTAGTAGAAAGCTCTCCATAGCGAATCATAATTTCTGAATAGGTTAAGGTCATGTTGATTTCCTTCTAAAATTAACGTACTTTTCGTGTTTGTTCGTAAATCAGTTTGAACTTGGTCAAGAATTGCTCGACTTGGCTCATGTCATTTTCAAGATCGAGACTCAAGCGAACAGCTGTCTGTGCAATACTCTTATCCACTCCCATAGCAATCAAGGTTCCAGCTGGTTTACCAGCTTTGGACGAGCAGGCACTGGTTGTCGAGATGTAAATATCAAACTCTTCAAAGGCATGGACTACTACTTCTCCACGAACCCCCTTGATCCCGAAAGTCAAGATATGAGGCGCAAAGTGATCCTCACCAGAAAAGATAGTGACATCTGGATAGTTAGACAATTCTTTGCGGATGACTTCTTTCATCTGCTGGGTCTTGCTGGCAAAAGCTTCTTGGTTTTCCATAGCTAAGCGTAGGGCTTTTGCTGTTGCTGCGATACCTGCCACATTCTCAGTTGTCGAGCGCATTTCTTTTTCTTGACCCCCACCG
>NZ_KQ969689.1:606564-607716 GCF_001578955.1 Streptococcus parasanguinis | reverse complement strand
TTGTGACTAGAGAAGGTCGCAAAGTCCACGCGCTCTGGTAGATAAACTTCTGTTGCTACCTTTGCCAAGGCTTGAACCGCATCGACATGGAAACTAACCGTTGGGCGATCTTCCAGGAGAGCCGCAATGTCATGGATGGGCTGGATGGAACCAATCTCATTGTTGACGGCCATGACAGAGACCAAGGTCGTATCCGGACGGAGTAGGTTAGCCAAGGCATCCACCTTGACAAAACCACGCGCATCCACTGGAGCGTAATCCACTTCGAATCCCTGCGTCTTTAACCAAGCAGCTGATTCCTTGATGGCAGGATGCTCGATGTCAGAGACAATGATATGCTTGCCATAAGGGGATTTCTCAAAGGCGACACCCTTGAGGATCCAGTTGTCCCCTTCTGTCCCACCAGACGTGAAGTAAATTTCCTCAGCTTTCTTGCCAATTAGCTCCGCAATTTGTTTCCGAGAAGCCTCTAAAATACGAGTAGCTTGACTACCTAGATTGTGCAAACTAGAAGGGTTTCCCCAGATCCGAGTCGCTACTTCTGTATAAGTCGCAAGGGCTTCTGGATAGGGTTTAGTCGTTGCTGAATTGTCAAAATAGATCATGTCCTACGCATCCATCACTTTCTTTTTACGTAACTTCTATTTTATCATTTCTGACCGCTTGGGACAAGGATTTGATAAAGAGAGAGTTGGCAAAATCACTCTATAAAATTCAGTTCTTTTTAGACATTTTTCAGAAAATGACTTATAATAGGAAAGTGTTAAAAAACAATTTTTGATAGAAAGAGAAAGAACATGTCACAATATTCAAGAAGTAACAAAAACCAAAAACCTGAGGAAAAAGTAGATACAAGACCATCTCGCGGTGAGAAAGTCAAACAAGGTTTGTCCGTATTTCAAACCGTTGTAGCTACGATTGCCAGTCTCCTAGGGATTATCGTCACTTCCTTTACCATCATGAGCCTGCTCAATAAAGACAATCAAAAAACAGAAGACAAACCATCTAGTAGCACCAGCGTCGTCGTTGTCCACGATAAGGGATCTGACTCAAGCGCTACCAATACAGATGCTAACACCAATACGCAGACCGATTCAAGTAATACAGAAACAAGTTCACAAAAAGAAACCGATAGCTCATCTGCTACAGAAA
>NZ_KQ969689.1:603286-606289 GCF_001578955.1 Streptococcus parasanguinis | reverse complement strand
ACAGCATCATCTGGAACCAACTAAAAAAACAGTAAGGACAACCTTACTGATTTTTTTTTGGCTTTCGATTCCAGCTTTTTCTGATTTTTATAGAAAGCATCTATCTCATTGTCATACTCCCATTTGAGCTTTGAACGCTCTTCCTGGATTTGATCCAATTGTTCAAAGACGTCACGTCGAAAACGTTCACTATTTTCATCCATTTGGAAAAAATAAGTATGAACTTCGGCAGGTAACTCACCTTCTGCCATGCGATAGACTTCTTCTTTCAACTGATCCGTTTGCTGTAGAAAATAAGAGAGATCTTCTTCAAGAGATTCCTCTTTTTTCTTTAACTGTTTCATTTTGCTATCAAATTCAAGTTCTAATTTATAAAGATCTTCCTTCATCTTCTGTCAATTCTCAATTTCTTAGCGGACTAGTAAGTTCTGGTTTACTCACTTTAGATAAATAGTCTTTTGCTGCAGTTGCGGCTTGCCCCTCAAGACCATCCGTGATATTTTGACTATAAGTCTTTTTAGCATAGTTTTCCAATTCCTCTGCTTTTGTTTTCAAGTTTCGTTGAAGAGGAGCATTTGTAAATTTTATAGTATTTACTGCCACTGCAACAGCCGCTTTTACTGCTAATCTCTGCTGTGCTTTCAGTACTTCCATCAGTTTTTCATTCATAAACAGTAAACTTATTGGCATCGTTTCCTCCTTCTTTTATGATAAGGATCCAAAAATATCAGCAGCACCTTGTTCATCAACCTCTACAAGTTTCTGCGCACATTGAATCATACTCTTTGAGAAGCCACTCATTTTTTCTTTGTAGTTCTTTAAATTACTTTTATCGGTCTCCGCAATTCCGCTATCCCACAAATGTTCAAAAGTCAAGTCAGTCATTAAACTTTCTCTTTCACTTGCCGATAATGCCCATCCTAATGCATAAACAGTATTTCTGGATGATTCAACCGAAGCTTTTACATTTTTTTCCGCAGTCGTGATCATTTTCTCTGTTTCTGACACCTTCTGCTCAATATCTGCATCTGCCAATTGAACTGCTGCATATAACAATTCTGTTCGAAGTAAGATTCGTTCCGCATAGCTCCCAGCACTTTTAATTTTGTTGTGCAAATTATTGGGATTCTTAAGGTCTAAATTTTTTCGATCCCATTCCAAAGAAGCTTTCTGAGCATCTTTTATAATTTTAGCATATTGATTTTGATAATCATAGTAAAGCAACGCCAAAGCTGGGAGATTACTAGCAATTTTTACGATCGCTTCACCGTCTATTCCTAAACCAGAAAGTCCAGCAAAAAAATCTTTGGCATTATGCGAAAAATCTTTACTTCCTTTTTGTATTAAGGAAGCAAATTTACTAAATTCCTCTGGACTCATCGTTACGATTCGATTGATCGTTTTTTCAGGAATGTATTCCTTCAGTTTATCAATTTTTTCTCTATTAAGTTTTGCAAGTCTCTGACCTGCAACTAACAACTCTGGATGATAGGATTCCGATGCCGTTAAGATATTCCCATAACTATCTATTTGATAGGCACCAAAATCATGGGAAGAATACTTGTCCGTCATACTAGTATACTTAATCGGGACAACTACATTGACTTGGCCAAGTTGTTGATCCCAAGGTCTATCCCGATTGAGCATGCTAACTGGATCAAAAGGGTTCACATAATAAACAATTTTTTCATCCAATAATTTCAGTTTTTCTGGGCTATATCCTGCTTTTATCAAGCTCAACGTTGTATCTGGTCCATCAAAAAGAACAGCTTTTCCAATGTGGTTCAATTCCGAATCATCTAATCCTGCTAAACCTTGAACGGATACCATTGTTCCAAGCGAATGAGCCGTTACATCCATTTTAGCATCCGGTGCAGCTTTTTCTTCTAATTCAGCGATCTTTGCTTTCATGCCTTTTGTAGCATACTGTGCTTGGGGAACGATCGCATCCGTAAGAGCAAAAGCTGCATCATTATTGATCCAATCTTTGGAATTAAACTCCTTTAAATTTTCATCCAAAATTTTTGAGAAATCAATACCAAAACCGTCACTTCCACGAATCGAAAAATACGTCTGGTGCGTATTCGCATTGATCGTCTCAGTATCTGTGACATAATAGGCATTGTATCCTGTTTCTTCATCTTCTAATAACTTTTTACTATCCGGTTGAAGATAAACCTTGCCACCATTCGGTAGATCCGTACCTCCTCCTTTAGTAATTTGACCATCATCTATATTATCTTCCGAAAAGTCAAATTTTACAGCCCTTCCAGATTTTAGAAGATCTAATTGATCTTTTCTTAAATATTTATATGGAAATTTAATTGGTCTTCCTGTATAAGCAGCTTGGGCAAGATCTGCATGTATATTGTTAAAATTATCTAAATTCCAATTACTCAAATACTTCTCCTCCAATGCCAAAACCATTGCTTAACATCATTGTTTTAAGATCAGGCATTCCATCGATAATCTCAATTGTTACATTCCAACCTGATTTTTCTATATGATTAAAACCACCATAAATCTCGATTATTTTACCACCCCCTTGAGGTGTTCCATTGCCAGCTTCTCCCCATCGGATATCACTCCAATCAATTTGAACGGATTCTATTTTTGAGTTTTTCGATTTCACAAACCCTATAATGGCTTGTTCATTATGTTTTAAGAAAGCAACTTGTTTTTCTTTATAGTTTCTTCATCTTCCTTTAGGTCTTTAGTAGATGAAGCAGCAATCGTTTTTCCTTGTTTTGTATCATCTTTATGTTTCACAGTACATCCTCCTATACTTAGCAACACTGCAATTGAAGCAACTATTATCATGATATTTCGACTTTTCATGAGTCCTCCTGTCATTCTGTACAGTTTATTCTCTAAAATTTCCACCTGTCATTTCTTTTAACAAGATCATTATAATAGTCATTTTATCAACTCATACTATTATCTGCTAATTTCTATTCTAAGATTGGAAACTAGATAAATATTATTTTAATTATTATAGCATTT
>NZ_KQ969689.1:601369-602594 GCF_001578955.1 Streptococcus parasanguinis | reverse complement strand
CCAAGAAAAACCAGTCCTAGGATCGGTAACAAAATGATCAAAAATAGTTCCATTTGTCTCTTCATTCAATTCCCTCCAATCTACACACTTTTAATTGATCTATCAACTTATTTATTCGAAAATTCTTCCACCTATCCTTAAGTATTGGCCCAAAGACATCTTCTTTAAATTAATTTTTCCATCTTCCACCACTACATCAACTCGCCAACTCGATTCAGAATTTTGATTAAACCCACCAAAAATGAGAATCATTTCGTCACCACCTTGAGGCGTCCCATTTCCGGCTACTCCCCACTGCGTCTGATCCCAATCAATCTGAACGGATTCAACTTTTGAATTTTGTGCTTTGACTAAATCAACAATCTCCTGTTCGTGTTCTTTTAGGTAGTCCAGTTGTTTTTTCTTTATAGTTTCTTCATCTTCCTTTAGGTCTTTCGTTGATGAAGCAGCAATCGTTTTTCCTTGTTTTGTATCATCTTTCTGTTTCACGGTACACCCACCTACATTTAGCAGTACTGCAATTGAAGCAATTGTTAGCATGATTTTTCGACTTTTCATGAGTCCTCCTATCATTCTGTACAGATTATTCTTTAAAATGTCCACCTGTCATTCCCTGAGCTATTATGGACTCATAGCTCAAATTCTTTCCTCTTAATGGATAGAATGATCTGTTGATTTTATCAAGGAAAATTCGAACCAGAGATTGAATCAATTGAACTTGGATTCTCAACATTTGGTTTTGGTACAATAAAGAATGAATAGCCATTGAGTTCCTTATTATTTGCCCCATAGACCTTTAAACGGATGTCAAACCCAGATTCCGTAAAAGCACCACTATCTCCTACTTTCACACTATCCCAGTCATACTTAACCTGAACAACTTCTGGATCATTCGACTTTATGTAGTTCGTAATTTCGGACTCGTGTTTTTTTAAAAAGTTTACTTGCTTTTGTTTGAGCACTTCTGTATCTCCTTTGGTGGAGGAAGAAACATTCATTTTATCTTGTTTCATCTGTTCTTTTGGTTTTACAGTACAGCCTCCAATGCTTGTAAAAATTAGCATTAAAGCTATTAACTTAAGTGAACATTTCATTTTACTTTTCATGTTTCCTCCTAACACTTATACTTCTATTTACTTAGGAAAAATTTTCCAGCCACCATTTTCCTCGATATAGATATCATTTAGCATCCCCATTTTTTTGATAGTTGGTATGCTATTTTGAT
>NZ_KQ969689.1:597878-601175 GCF_001578955.1 Streptococcus parasanguinis | reverse complement strand
ACAAGAAAAACCAGTCCTAGGATCGGTAACAAAATAATCAAAAATAGTTCCATTTGTCTCTTCATTCAATTCTCTCCAATCCTTCCTTTCATGACTGAATGAGCTAGTCACTTTTCTTACTATTATAGCATCTTTCATTTGAATCTCAATCCAACTCACTAGTTAGAGACTTTATGCAGCAATCACAAAAGAACTTACGAGGTTCTGCTAGAATATAAACAATCCTTTTTTAAAAATAAAACCTAGGTGATGCTAAAAATTCAAATGTTGCATTTTTGTAGAGTATCTAAAAATAAAATGAAACTTTCCGCTGTGAGAAAAGTGCTAGAAACACCATTGTTTCTAGCACTCGGTAGTTTTGGAACCTTAGGTCCGAAACTAAGTCATGGAACTTCGTAGAAGTTCGCTGACGTCCGTATTCACTTAAGGAAAGTTTCTAAGAGGAGTTTATCTTCAATCAAAAAGGAACCCGAAGGTTCCTTTTGTGTTATTTCCGATACATCTTGACCTGAAGGTAAAGATCGTTATAGACTCCAAGCAATTTCTTGCCTAATTGTTGATAGACTTCCAAATGGTCCAGCGTTTCATCGCTTGGATAGAAGGATTGGTCATCTTGGATTTCTTTTGGCAACATGGCTTTTGCTTTTTTATTTGGCGTAGAGTAGCCGACATAAAGAGCATTTTTTAAAGCATTTTTAGGACGAAGCATGAAGTTAATAAAGGCATATGCTGCTTCTTTGTTTTTCACGGTTTTTGGAATGACAATGTTATCAAACCAAAGGTTGCTGGCTTCAGTTGGAACAACATAGCGAAGATCCTTATTGGCATCCAGCATTTGGCTGGCTTCTCCTGAGAAGGTAACCCCAATAGCTGCATTGTTTTGGATCATATACCCTTTCATTTCATCGGCCACCAAAGCTTTGATGTTTGGTGTCAAGGTGTAGAGTTTATCTACTGCCTCTTGCAATTTCTTTGGATCCTTTTCATTGAGGCTATAGCCCAAGGTATTGAGACCAATTCCCATGACCTCACGCGCACCATCGTACATCATGATGTCATTTCTGTACTCTTCACGCCAGAGATCTGACCAATGTTCCGGAGCATTTTTGACCATCTTGGTATTGTAGACGATCCCCAAGGTCCCCCAGAAATAAGGTACTGAATATTGGTTGCCCGGATCAAACGATTGGTTCAAGAGTTTTGGATCGATATTTTCCATCCCTTTGATCTTGGATTGGTCCAACTTTTCAACCAGATGCTCATCCATCATCTTGGCAATCATGTATTCACTAGGAATCGCAATATCGTAGGTGGTTCCCCCTTGCTTGATCTTGGTGTACATGGCTTCGTTGGAATCAAAGGTATCATATTGCACCTGAATCCCTGTCTCTTTTGTGAATTCCTTGAGCAAGTCTGGATCGATATAATCTCCCCAGTTGTAGATGACCAACTTGTCGCTATTCTTGGTATTCATGCTCGCTTCGATCTGGTGGCTAATTCCCCAGAGGACCAGGATGACAAGAACAATCCCAGTTAGGAATGAATAAAGTTTTTTCATGCTGCTTCCTCCTTTTCACGGGTAATAAAGTAATAACCGATGACCAAGAGCACACTAAAGAGAAAGACAAGGGCGGACAAGGCATTGATACTGAGAGAAATTCCTTGACGCGCACGTGAGTAGATCTCTACAGACAAGGTTGTAAAGCCATTTCCGGTTACAAAGAAGGTCACGGCAAAGTCATCAAGAGAATAGGTAAAGGCCATAAAGTAACCGGCGATAATGGCTGGTGTCAGATACGGCAACATGATCTCTTTAAGCATTTGCACTTGGGTAGCTCCTAAGTCATAGGCAGCGTTGACCATATCCCGGTTCATTTCCTTGAGTCGTGGCAAGACCATCAAGACTACAATGGGAATCGAGAAAGCAACGTGGCTAGCCAGAACAGATAGGAAACCTAGCTGGTACTTCATCGTCGTAAAGAGAATCAAGAAGCTGGCCCCGATCATAACGTCTGGCGCTACCATGAGAATGTTGTTGATGGAGAGCAAAGGTCCTTCTAACTTCTTCTTCGATTGGTAGATATAAATGGCTCCAAAGGTTCCGATCACCGTCGCAATCAAGGCTGACAAGAAGGCCAAGAGGAAGGTCTCTGACAAGATCAGCATCAGGCGACTATCTGCAAACAATTCATTGAAATGCTCAGGCGTGAAGCCCGTGAAGGCATTCATATCTCCCCCTTTATTGAAGGCATAAAAGATCAAATAAAAGATAGGAAGATAGAGGATCAGAAAGACGAAACCTAGATAGAAATGAGATACTTTTTTCATCGTTCTCTCCTTTCTCTTGTTGCCCACATGGTAAAGAGCATAGCAAGGATCAGAACAACTCCGATGGTAGAACCCATTCCCCAGTTTTGTGTTGTCAGGAAGTGCTGTTCAATCGCAGTCCCTAAGGTAATGACGCGATTTCCACCGATCATCCGTGTCAACATGAAGAGACTCAGACTAGGAATAAAGACAGATTGTACACCTGAGCGGACTCCATTCATGGACAAGGGGAAGACCACATGACGGAAGGTATCCCAACGATTGGCTCCTAAATCATAGCTGGCATTGATCAAGTTTGGATCTAAGTCATCTAAGACATTAAAGATCGGTAAAATCATAAATGGCAACTCGATGTAGCTGGCTACAAAGATAAAGGAGAAATCGGTAAAGAGGATCTGCTGGGGAGCGACTCCGAGAAAGCTTAAAAAGCTATTAATGGAGCCGTTTTGACCAAAGATTCCGATAAAGGCATAGGCCTTGAGCAAGAGATTGACCCAAGTTGGCAAGACGATCAACATCAACCACAACTGCCGGTGTTTGAGCTGCGTCAAAAAGTAAGCAGTCGGGTAGGAGATCAAGAGCGTCACCAGGGTGACGATTCCAGCATAGAGGACCGAATTAAAGCTCATCTTTAAATAGGTCAAATTTTGCGAAGTAAAGAACTCTTTGTAGTTTTCAAGTGAAAACTGCCCTTCAACGTTGAAAAACGATTGAAAGATGATCATGACTACAGGAGCCAAGACAAAGAGAAAAATCCACAAGAAATAGGGGAGAATAAATAGATTAGAGGTTGTTTTCTTCATCTCTTTCCTCCTCAATGGCATTAATCAAACCAGCTTCTTGCTCTTCCACTTCAACGTACTCTTCGATCCGCGCATCGAATTCTTCTTCGGTTTCATTGAGACGCATAACGTGGATATCTTCTGGTTCAAAGTCTAGCCCGATGACTTCTCCCACGATGGCCTTACG
>NZ_KQ969689.1:591324-597590 GCF_001578955.1 Streptococcus parasanguinis | reverse complement strand
CCTGAAAGGATGTTGGACTCACCGATAAAGGTGGCTACAAAGTGGTTGATCGGTTCATCATAAATATCAACCGGTGTACCAGATTGGACGATCTCTCCTTCATTCATGACAAAGATCCAGTCACTCATGGCAAGGGCTTCTTCTTGGTCGTGGGTAACAAAGACAAAGGTAATCCCCAAACGTTGTTGCAATTCCCGCAACTCATACTGCATGTCTGTCCGAAGCTTCAAGTCAAGTGCAGACAAGGGCTCATCTAAAAGGACCACTCGTGGTTCATTGATAATAGCCCGGGCAATAGCTACCCGCTGGCGTTGACCACCAGATAATTTTTGGATCGAGCGTTTTTCAAATCCAGCTAACTGGACCATTTTCAAGACTTCTGAAACCCGACGTTCGATCTCAGCCTTGTCCACCTTTTTCAAACGAAGGGGAAAAGCCACATTTTCAAAGACTGTCATATGTGGAAACAGGGCATAGGACTGAAAGACGGTGTGGACGTCACGTTTGTTGGTAGGGACATCATTGATCCGTTCCCCATCAAGGTAGACATCTCCAGTCGTCGCATCCAAAAGACCGGCAATGATATTAAGGATGGTCGATTTTCCTGATCCAGATGCACCAAGCAGGGTATAGAACTTCCCTTCTTCCAATTCAAAATTGATATCCTTTAGGACAACGGTTCCGCTATCTTCAAAGACCTTTGAAACATTTTTAAACTCAATAATTGGTTTTTTCAATTCACATAAATTCCTTCTTTACTGCGATTACCAAACTGCTTTTCATACGAAAATGCAGCGGCTGACAGGAAGACCTGTCAGACCACCAATACCTCTCGGGGACTTACTAGACTGCCCCACCTATTTACGGTATCGATAGGCACTCACCCCCTCTCCTACTGATGCTATCGATGGTTCACTATCAATTGTTCTTTAATACTTAAGCTCTTAGGCTTGACCGATAATGCGAACTTCTGCTTCTAAACGGACGCCTGAGTGAGCTTCTACTGCCTCAATGACATGGGCGATCAGGTCTTCGTAATCCTTAGCCGTTCCATTGTCGACATTGACCATAAAGCCGGCATGCTTTTCAGAAACTTCCACACCACCGATTCGATAGCCTTTTAGACCTGCTTCACTGATCAATTGACCTGCAAAATGGCCAACAGGACGCTTAAAGACAGATCCACAAGAAGGGTATTCAAGGGGTTGTTTCAACTGACGAAGATGGGTCAACCGATCCATCTCCTGCTTGATCGCCTCGTGATTGCCTGGAGACAAAGCAAATTTGGCAGAGATGACGACAGCCCCTGTCTCTTGAATCTTAGAATGACGGTAGCCAAAAGCCAGTTCACTCGCTGACAGAGTTTCGATCTCTCCGTCTTTGGTCAAGACCTTACAGGATACTAGGACATGAGCGATTTCTCCCCCATAGGCTCCCGCATTCATAAAGACAGCCCCACCGACACTGCCTGGAATGCCACTGGCAAACTCAAAACCTTTCAAACTATGGTGCAAGGCCACATGAGTGGTGTCGATAAGTTTAGCACCTGCCTCTGCTTCGATCACATAACCGTCCACACTGATGTCACGCAAGCGATCAAACATAATGACAAATCCCGGAATGCCCCCATCTCGGACAATGATATTGGACGCATTGCCCAGGACCATCCATGGGATTTGCTCTTGGTTAGCAAATTGGACGATGCGCTTTAATTCGTATTGGTTGCGAGGGAAGGCTAAAAATTCAGCATTCCCACCTACCTTTGTGAAGGTATAATGTTTTAAGGGTTCTTGAAAACGGATATCAATCCCTTCAAGAATTTGATTCATTTTTTCATTCATCTTTCTGTCTGTTCTCTCTCTATAAAAATACAAACTATTATACCAAATTTTTGACTATTTTTCGACCCTAAAAAACAAAAGAAGACCTATAATATTCAGGCCTTCCTTTTATCATTCACTATGCAATTTTACGAGCGATAGTACGATTCTTCTGTCCATCCAGAGCTGATTTGACCGAAATCCAAGCACCACCAAGAGTGAAGACAGCTAAGAGTCCTAGATTCAAGTAAAATTTATCTGGGACGTCCCCTGAGAATGTCGCTTCATTGAGAAGCGTCCAGGTCATACCAAATGGCAAATCCAGTTCACTCATGAGCGCCAAAGTATAATCTAATTGGTTGACCAAAAAGACCGTCAAGACCATCAAAATAGCTGAAACTACCACGCCTTTTTTAGTCAATTTCTTACCAAGGATCTCATAACCTTTGATAGTACAATAACCGAGGGCAGCCCCTGCTAAAACAGATACATAGCCAACACGCGCTACTAAGAGGGCAACTGCTCCACCGATGATCACACCAATCACAGCACCTACAATCCCTAAAAGGAAGTTTTCTTCCCGCGCTTCATAAGCCTCAACTGTATCTTGCACTTCGGCTTGGTAGGCTCTAAAGGTTTCATCGTCGATTAAAAAGATCGCATCTCCAATTTGATACAGACCAATTGGTCCTTCCTCACCCGTTTGCGCATTCACTTGCACAAATTGGTGGTTGAGCAAGAAATCAACAATATCTTGGATAGCTGTCCATAAGGTTTCGACAGCCTTCCCTTTGGTCATTCCACCTTTGACGACGATCGAGGTCAAGTAACCATCAGAAGAGATGGCATTAATGGCTTTTGATTGTTCTTTTAATTCATTCCAAAGAATTTCACTATCTTCGATCAAGTCTCCTTCGGAACCTTGTTTCACACTGAGTGAAATGGTAAATACATTCTTGGTTTGAGCGCCTTCAATGACTAACAAGAAGCCTTCACGCTCTCCATACATCACACGGGCTTCGCCATCAAATTGCAGACCAAGATCGGTAGCAATACTATATAAATATTCTGGTTTCATGTTTCCCCCTAGATTTTCGGGAAAGCTTGAGCTTTTCCCCATACAATTCCCATTCTACCATAGAAGAAGCAAAAAGGACATATACATTCGTATACATCCTTCTTTCATTTGTGTTACATTGAGGTTTATTTCTCAACACGAACGCCAAATGTGTCGATTTTAAGTTGGAAAATCTGACCATCTAGCCCGAGTTCTTCGAGAGCTGCGACAAAGGCTGCTGTATGCTCTGGCGCTAAGAGGTTCATGATCGTTGGGCCTGCTCCTGACAGATAGGTAGCGTAAGCCCCATGCGCATGCGCTACTTCTTTGACCTGAGGGAACTCTTTGACAAGAGATTGACGGTAGCGTTCGTGGAAATGATCTGACTCGATGGAGCGACCAGCCGTCAGCAAATCTCCCTTGAGGAGAGCTGCGATAGCGACATTGGCTACGCTACTAGCTGCAACAGCTTCCTTATAAGACCATTCTTTCGGTAGGACATTTCGACTATCACTGGTCTTCAATTGGTAGCTCGGTACAAAGGCCACAAGGTCACAGCTTGGGAAGTCAGCAGTGACATATTGGACATCTTCACCGATGTAGCTAGCGATGACCATATTTCCAAAGATAGCCGGAGCTACATTATCCGGATGACCTTCGATCTCGGTCGCGATGCGTAATTTCTCAGCGTCTGATAGCTGGAGGTTGGCTAATTGGTTGGCCAATTCAATCCCTGCGACAATGACCGAGCTAGAAGATCCAAGACCACGCGCCAAAGGCACTTGACTGGTCATCTTGATTCGATGGGGCTGCATATCCGTTGAGATAGAAAGAGCTGTTGAGAGCAAGAGGTTTTTCTCATCTGTCGGAATCCCTGCTCCTAGATCATGCTCAATAAACCAAGCATCAGCTGATTCAAGGACTTCAATAGTCAAATAGCGAGTCACGGCAATCCCAACAGAATCAAACCCTGGCCCTACATTGGCACTGGTTGCTGGAACAATAATTTTCATGCTTATTCTCCCAAGACTTTAAAGGTATTCAAAAGTTCGAAATTCGCCTCTGAATCCAATTTTTCAACCAAGTTCTTGAATTGTGTTTGGTTGACTTGGTGGGTAATGATGACGACACTTGCAAATTGACCATCTGAGTCTTCTTGGAGGATTTGCTTGAAGGAAGCTCCTTCTGCATTAAAGATTTCCGCAAGACGCAAGATTTGACCAGTCGCATCTGGTGCCTTGATTGAGAAATAATAGTTATTTTTCACGTCTTCTGGCTTAGCCAATTGAAGAGGGCGGCTGTATTCATTGAAGGCTTTACCGATCGTTCCTTCTTTTAGACGACGGACAATGCGCACAATATCAGCTACGACACTTGTCGCTGTTGGTTTTTGGCCAGCACCTGGTCCGTAGTACATAGACTCACCAATACCGATGGATTCCACATAGACCGCATTCATAACGTCGTTCACGCCAGCAAGTGGGTGTTGTTTTGGAAGGAAGGTTGGTGTCACTTCTGCTGCAATCCCTGACTCTGTTTCAACAATGGATCCGACAAGCTTGATGACATATCCAAGGCTTTGAGCGACTGAGACATCTTGAGGAGTGATCTGGCTGATCCCTTTGTGACCCACTTGATCAAATTGGATGTTCATCCCAAAGGCAAATTGGCTCAAGATCACCATCTTGTAGGCAGCATCGATCCCTTCGACGTCATTGGTTGGATCACTTTCAGCGTAACCTAAGCGTTGCGCTTCTGCTAAAGCATCTTCATAAGTCCAGCCTTCTTCGACCATTTTGGTCATCATGAAGTTAGATGTTCCATTGACCACACCAAGAACCTTAGTCACCTTGTCGGAAGCAAGGGAATTCACCAAGGTCCGAAGGATTGGGATCCCACCAGCTACGGCAGCTTCATAATAAAGGGCCACTTGGTGTTTTTGAGCAATCTCTAGCAACTCGCTTCCATGAACGGCAAGAAGGTCTTTGTTAGCAGAGACCACATGCTTACCCGCTTCAAGCGCACGGGTGATAAAGGTCTTAGCTGGCTCGATACGGCCCATCAATTCCACAACGATGGCAATGTCTTTGTCTTCAATGATTTCATCGACATTGGTCACAAAGTTGTAGTCGTGACCAGCAGCTTGTAATTTTTCCTTTTCCTCATCATCTCGAACCAAGACCTTAGCGATCTCGATTTCATCTTGAGCTGCCTGGGTGATTTTTTCATGGTTTTCTTTTAATAAAAATGGTACGCCACTAGCAACAGTACCAAATCCTAGTAAGGCAATCTTAACAGACATCCTATTGACTCCTTGAATTTTCTATAGTAGCTCCATTATAACAAAAACTTGAGCGTTTGACAGCCAATTGCCTTAAAAATTCTGAATTTTCATGACAGGATCTTCCTGTAGCAAGTTCTGGAAAAGAACATAGAATTTGTGGTACAATAAAGAAAATAATGAAAACGGTGACACTATGAGTAAACGAAGAGTACCTAAAAAAATCAAAGCCCTACTTGGAATCAATGCCCTCCTCTTGGTCTGTATCTTTATTTGTAGCTTTCTTCTAATCAAGCGGATCACTCAGCCGAGTGACGGAAATACCAGCGGCACTGCCATGACGCGCTCGCTAGATGAACACAGTTCCTCTATCGAGTGGACTCGGGTGAAAAAGCCGGTCAAACTGCCCATCCTCATGTACCACTCAGTGCACAATATGGACGAGTCAGAAGCTGCCAATGCCAATCTGATTGTCGATCCAGAGACCTTTGAAAGCCAACTAAAGGCCCTGAAAAAAGCAGGTTATTACACCCTGACACCTGAGGAAGCCTATCGGATCCTCGCAAAAAATGAAGTGCCAAAAGGAAAGAAATATGTCTGGTTGACCTTTGATGATGGCGTCGAGGATTTCTATACCATCGTCTATCCGCTTCTTAAGAAGTACAAGATGACCGCCACTAACAATATCATCACGGACTTTACCCAAAAGGAAAAAGAAAATGTCCTGACCTTTGACCAAATCAAAGAGATGAAAAGTGCTGGCTTGACCTTTGAAAGCCATACGGTCAATCATCCAGACCTAGCCAATTCCAGTCTTGAGACCCAAAAGAATGAGCTGGTCGCTTCTAAACGCCTGCTGGATAAGGTGCTGGATCAAAATACCAGCGTTATCGTCTACCCATCTGGTCGCTACAGCCAGGTCACAATCGACCAAGCCAAGAAAGCTGACTACAAACTAGGCCTCACCACTAAAAATGGACTAGCCAGCTCCGCTGATGGACTCTATTCCCTCAAACGAGTTCGGATCCTTCCAACCACTACAGGAGAGGACCTTTTAGCTATGATGCAAGATTAAAGAAAGAGGCTGGGACAAAAGTCCTAGCCTCTC
>NZ_KQ969689.1:590315-590863 GCF_001578955.1 Streptococcus parasanguinis | reverse complement strand
CATCAGCTTTTACAGCCCTACTCAACTGTGCGGAGGTGGGACGACGAAATCGAATTCTAACGAATTACCGATTTCTGTCCCACTCTCTTTTGTTAGAGTTCCTTTTCTAGTTCATTTAGAAAGATGATTAAAAATTGATGGCGACTTTCTGCCATTTGTTTGGCAGTCTCCGTGTTCATTTCATCTTTTAAGAGAAGCAACTTGTCATGGAAATGTTGGACAGTATCAGTAAGGGACCTCCCTTTGTGGCCACCATAGGAAAAAGTTCGCGCAATTCCTACAGCTCCTATCGCATCGAGGCGGTCTGCATCCTGGACAATCTTGCCTTCTAAGGTTTCTGGATGTTTACCGCGATTTTTGCTGAAAGAAACAGCATTGATTACCCGACAAATCTGGTCGATTTGGTTTTTAGGAGTAGCAATCTCTTCTAGAAACTTACGAGCATTTGCATTATTCTCTGTTTGAAACAATTTATCATCATCAGCATCGTGAAGAAGAGCCGACAAGCCCACTATCTCCAGATCACATGGACCTTCTGCTTGTGCGAT
>NZ_KQ969689.1:588983-590295 GCF_001578955.1 Streptococcus parasanguinis | reverse complement strand
CTATCTCCAGATCACATGGACCTTCTGCTTGTGCGATTCTCATAGCATTGGTATAGACGCGGAGAGTATGCTCCACATCATGGCCATCCGCTCGATCAGCAAATAAGGTTTTAACATACTGCTTAGCAGCTTGGATTCGTTCTTCGATCATCGTTCTTGTCCTTTGTCTTTCTTACTTCAATCAATCTCATTATACACCTTATGAGCCTTTTCTAGATCGTAATAGTGATCAAATTCTTCTTTTGTCTGCGTAGTATGGGTCTGCCCATCTCTTGATAGCTCAGCTGGAATCGTGACATCTTGATAGAGATTCACACCCTTCTTCATAAAGAGTTCAAATACAGCAATACTTCTTGCATATTGATCCGCACTATTCTGGGGTTTTATTACTATGACTTTCGTATCTTTTTGATTTAAGAGTTTATAGGCCTTCGAAGACTTCTTAAATTGCGTTTTTGAGAGATCCTTGGGATCAATCGAAAACCAATTTTTAAAAAATTTCAATTCTTCAATACTGCTCTTCTCACGATCAATTGGTACATTGAAATCTGGAATCGGTTTTCTTTGGTGATCATTCTCTAAGGTCTCATTTCTTTCAAGTTTACGAGTGTCTAGATTCAAGTACATCATTTTTCGAACTGAGTTATCTTTGGTACTGCGAATTTGTAAGGAAACTAACTCACGTCCATTCCATGAATATACTGAGCCTAATTCTGTAGGAATATAATCCGGATCAAATTGTTCTACAACTTTAAACAAATCAAGCTCTTTCTCTTCTTTCAATCGTTCACCATTAACCTTGTAGACACTAACAGTCCAATATTCATCCTTTTCTGGAGGAGTTGTACGATAGTAATAATTTTCTCTAAATTTCACATTCATATGCAAAATGTGCTTTGAACCGACTCTGATAGGATCAAAATAATAATAAGACCCATATTCCCTCATCAACCGATCTTCCTTGGGATCGGTTGATTTCCAGTGAGTGATAATGCCTGCACCATCCGCAATCATCTCATAGTCATCAATTTTCGCTTTTCCACTATAATCAGTAAATTGTTTATAATAACTCTCAGTTGAAAAGCGTATATAGAGCTAAATACCAGCAATGAGCGAGAACAAAACTAGTAAAGCAAGCACCATTTTTTTCTTTGTCATTTTCACGATTTAAACAGATCCTTTCTAAGAGATTTTATGTTCACTTTGTAATCCACCACTGGTGAAAAAAATAGCACATTACCAGAAAACACAAACAGCGATAAAAATACCAACAAAGCTATATGAAGGATAAAGTTTTGTGCAATATTACTAA
>NZ_KQ969689.1:578729-588836 GCF_001578955.1 Streptococcus parasanguinis | reverse complement strand
ATTTGCGACGAGGTATATCTTTATAGGGTGGTTGCTATTTACAATGTTGGGCATTGGTTTCCGAATGCTTGTCCATATCCGAATCCCTATTACAAGGCTAAAAACTAGAGCCAACATTCCAAAATTTAGCACATGTGAAGTAAAATAAAGATATTTTTCAACAGGAAAGGCCTTCGATAACAGCACGGCAGTTGTACCCATACCAAAAGCTGAAGCAAAACCTTTCTTCCGAGTACCCTTTTTATTGAGAACTTTAGAAAGATCCGAGGGAGCTAGAGTCTGCACTTCTTCCTTAGTTAAAGGATAGGCACGATGAGGGATGAAGCTTAAAATCCATGGAAAGAAATAGCTAATGAGAAAGGGACGATCGGCATCGACTAAATAAGACTCACCATCCATTTGTAAGATCCGGTAACGAAGATTAATTTTTGATAATTGTTCTATTTTTGCTTTTTTTAGCATGCATAGTTCCTTCTAATTTTCTTTGTAAACAGATTTATCCTCATCCACTGCTTCCAGTCTCTCAAATTCAATCCGTCCCTTTCTATAGGCATATTCCAGTGGAATACTACCTGATTCGATCCAAATATAAAGATAAGCCAACATTCCATTGACAAAAAGTAAACCAGCTTCAGTACCATTATGAATTTTCATATAGATTCCAAACACAATAAAAATTGGAACAAGAAAAACATAAGCATGAAATTGGCGCTGCTTCTTTACATTTCGAAAGACGATCTTATATTTTGGACGATTGGGTGTAAGGCGTCTGGCAATTTCTTTTCGTGATCTCCAGAGGATGAATCTATAAATAACAAAAGCTAGCAGAATTGACAATAAAAAAAATAGGATTTTTAAATGGAGATTCTGACTAATGCTATAATATCTAAAAATTCCAGCCCAGATTCTATTGAGGACCAAACTAAGTCCAATTCCAAGACTTACCGCTAACGAATGGCTACCTTAAGGAGCCATTTTAATTTTTTTATCAAAGTTTCTATTTGAATCCTCTAACTCTATGATATCCAACTTGAACTCCTTAGGAGCAAATCCCCAATAGTAACTTTTAGAGGTCAACGAATTTGAATCTAAAACATACCTTTTTCCATCCATTTCAAGGATGCCAAAATAATAGACATCCAAGGCTTTAAAATTAACTGCCATTTATTTTATTTGATCACTTTCTGAATTAATGTTATTTGCCAATTAAGTAACTTCTACGATATCACAAAACGTCTACTGTTCTTCTATTTTTTCAAGAATAATTTGACCTTGCTTGTAGGGAAGAGCAATTGGGTAACTTCCTAGAGTAAACATGAAAAAGAATAAGGATACGATTCCATTGATTACCAAAAAAGCTCCTTCTGTTCCATTATTCAAACCAAGAAAGAAAAGTAAACAAATGAAAATTGCTCCAACTAAAGGATATACTCCTCCGTTACTTTTCTTAATAGTTGTAAAGGTAACTGTGTATTTACGGCTGTTTTTAGGAATCCATTTATCTGCTTTTTTATGGGCCAACTTTAATGAAATCAGAATAGCAAAATAAGAAATCAGCATAGAAATTGCAAAGAGTAATAACTTTAATAATACTTGCTCACTAAGATTGTTTTGAATAAAAAGCCGCTTTAGAACATCATAACCAACTTTGACAATTGGTTGGACAATGATGGCTGCCATTGTCGTACTGATAGGTGTTGTAGGTTTGATTTCGAACTGGGTATTATTCTTTTCAATCTCCACCATATCCACTATAATCGTATCTGTTTTAATTCCCCAGTAGTAACTCTTAGGACTCATTGTACTCGTATCCATGATATACTTTTTCGATTCTTGATCTATCTGGACAATCTGAATACAGGTCATATTTGAATTTTTAAATTTTAATTCCATTTGTTTACTCATTTTTATTTTTAATATTTTCAACGTAACTTTTTCTTTTCATATTGTTTCTTTCACACACTACTCTGGATGATTAGTAGACCAAGCCTGCAGTTCATCGTAGGATTTTATTTGTGTTTTCTCACCGGTCTTTGGATCCGTCGCATAGACCTCTAACACGTCCTGTCCCTTTGGCGCAAACCAATGAAGAACTGTATCAAACCACTCTTTGGTTGAAAACTGCTTAGGTCTCATATATAAACGAGCTAAATTCTTTATATCCTTAGCCATTTCCGGATAGTCTTGTGCAAAATTTGTATTGGAAATATCTATCTTTTCACGATCTTCTTTTGAAAGTGAGGTATCAATATAACCAGCTGTGAATTTCAAATGGTACTTTTCTTTCATAGCTTGCCGAATGTTATTATAAACATTCCCCTTAGACATTTCCTGTTCAGTGGCAGAAAAAAGTGATTTACCATAATCCTCAAAATTTTCAAGGTCTTCAATTTTTTGATTCGTAATACCAACTATGATTTTTCTACTATCATTATTTCCAACTTTATACAAAGTTACCGGTATGTAATCCTTGTTATCTGCATAATACTGACTGATATCGTACGCACCTCGATACTCTTTTTTCCCTAATAATTGATATACTTCCGTCTTTTTACTTGGAAATCCAGTAGCATTTAAATCATAAGAAATAATATTAAAATACTCATCTTTTGCAATTTTAGGTGAACCATTTTTCTCTCTATCAATCATACTTTGATTGATCTCTTTTTGATGGACATCCAAAACCGAAATATAATCTTGACCAAATGCTATCCCACCTATCCCATCTTTTTGCGCAACAAATACAAATTTATTGTCATCAAAAAGATGAATTGTAGGTTTCTGAGTTTTCGCATCTATATATTTCTGCTTGGTTTCTTGCTGACTCGTTTTTCCATGCTTTTGAACTTGCTTCAACAAGTAGAAAGATCCTATACTTACTAAAAGGACTAGCACTCCTATTATTTTCTTATTCACTCGTTTCATTTCAACCTCCACTCTCCTAGTTAACTCCTACCATGATACCGAAATTTTGCGACTGGGGCAACTTCCTCACTAGTTGGTAATAGTTGCAAGAAAAAAACCACCTCTCGGTGGTGTTTACTTCTTCTTTTGTGGAAAGAGGGGCAGGCCTAAGGTCGCGATCTTCTCAGCGGGGATCTTCATGCCATCCTTGATCCATTTGGAGATGACAGAAACAATGGCGGAGCTCCAGAAGGAATTGAGGTAGCTGCCAGCGCCATTCGAGGAGCTGCCATTTCGTTTTTCTAAAAAATCATAGACTGCCTTGGTCAAGAGCCGCTCGAAATTATAATCAATGGCTAGGCTAATGATCTTGGCTTCTTTCTTGACTTCCTTAAAGAGGTAGACCCAGACTTGGTAGAGGTCTGTCTTGAGGTTGTAGCCATCTAAAGACTTGGTAATCTTTGCGATACTAGATTGAAAGATGGACTCTAGAATCTCTTCCTTGGAGTCATAATTACGGTAAAAAGCTGCGCGAGAGACACCTGCACGCTGAACCAGCTCAGAGATAGTGATCTTTTTCAGATCTTTTTTCTCCAACAATTGCAGGAGAGAGATTTCGATGGATTCTCGTGTAATCGCATTGTTTTCTCGGTTAAATCGTTTGAGATTTTCCAAGGATTTCTCGGATATTTTTCTTTCTGCCATAACATTTACTTTCTATCTGTCTCACCTGATGATATCTGCTTGGATAGCATTGCTCTTCATGATATAATTGTAAAAGAAGACATACTACTTGTCAATGTACATTTTTATACAATTATGAGGTATGAACTGATGAAATGGAAAATTATTGCGGATTCAGGCTGTGACTACCGCTCTTTGGACAATCTGGCACCGGATACGGAGTTTGCCAGTGTCCCATTGACCATCCAAGTGGGAGAGACCATCTACACAGATGATGCCCAACTCAATATCGATCAGATGATGGAGGAGATGTATGCGACTACGACTGCTTCTAAGTCTGCCTGCCCGAGTCCTGATGACTACATGAAGTCTTTTGAAGGGGCTGAAAATATTGTTGTAGTCACCATCACTGGAACCCTTTCAGGTAGCTACAATAGTGCTGAGGTAGCTAAGAAGATTTATCTGGAAGAGCATCCGAATACCAATATTCACGTGATTAATAGCTTATCAGCTGGGGGTGAGGTGGACCTGATCGTTCGCAAGCTCAATCAGTTGGTCGCTGAAGGCCTCGATTTTGATCAAGTGGTCGATGTGATCACGACCTATCAGTCTAAGACGAAGTTGCTCTTTGTTTTGGCCAAGGTTGATAATCTGGTCAAAAATGGGCGTCTCAGCAAATTGATCGGAACTGTTGTCGGACTCCTCAATATCCGTATGGTCGGCGAAGCTAGTAAGACCGGTACCCTTGAGCTGCTTCAAAAAGCAAGGGGCCAAAAGAAAGCGATCAAGGCAGCTTTTGATGAATTGATCAAGGCAGGCTATAATGGTGGACATATCACCATCGCCCACCGCAACAATGAAAAATTTATCGAGCAATTCTCTGAATTGGTCCGTGAAAAATTTGCCCGTGCAATGATTGAAGTTCTTCCCACTTCTGGACTTTGTAGTTTCTACGCCGAAGAAGGCGGCCTCCTCATGGGCTATGAAATTTAAGTTACGACTAAAAAGAGGCTAGGACAAAAGTCCTAGCCTCTCAATTGTTTTTGGATTGTCGAGCAAGACGCAGCGGTTGAGTGGGCTCTACTACGCTGATTTCATCAGCTTTACAGTCCTACTCAACTGTGCGGAGGTGGGACGACGAAATTGAATTCTAATGAATTACCGATTTCTGTCCCACTCTCTCTTTTTATTCTCCGATCTCTTGGTAGAGAGTGCGGATTTTTTTGCGGTAGATGGTGTAGCTGATTCCTGCTCCGATTAACAGGATGATACTATAAAGGATCACAGCCAGCAGGGTGCTGACAGAATGATAGGTCCAAATGAAGCTGACAATAATCAAAAGAAACATCAAAAAGAGAAAGACAATCAAGAGAATAGACTGAAGAACTGCATTCCCACGATGGCGGGTCATCAACTCTGTGATATTGGTCCAATTGGTGCTAAAATTTTGAAAATCTTTGACATAGTCTCGAATACAGATCGGAATAGTCGTTACCACCCAGATCAATAACATAGCTAGGATAGCCAAGGGATGGACGCCAAAATAGAGACAAACGCCAACTAGAAGAATGACAGGAAGAATGGATTGCACCAGATAGAGCAACCAAAATTTCATAAAGAGATAGCGTTTGAAATCAATAGGGAGCGATCTCAGGTACTCAAAGTTTTCGCGCTCCAGCGAAATACCGATACTGGTCAAACCTCCAAAACTGTTGAAAACACCGATCAAGATGGCAACAAGGGTCAGTGGCACCAGATACTGGGGCGTCAAGTAAGAACTGAGTCCTCCTATATTTTTAGACGCTCCTGCTGCTCCACTGAGGAGGAAAATATATGGCAGAATACTCATCATCAAGAGGACTTGCACCATAAGGGTTCCATCGCTCAAGAGTCTGCGATGATACTGAATGACAAATCGCCTAAAGGAATCTTTCTGACCAACATGGAGCACTTTCACGCGCTCTTTGACGGTTTGGTTGGTCGCAACTGCAAGGGCTGCATCATAGAACTGCGGGATCACAATTTTTCGAACCAGGCCGATCAAGACCAGAAGGAGCAGGATCCAGCCCAGAAGGCCAAGGATCGCTTCTCCATCAAAAGGATGGAGAATGAACTGATGAAAGGCAGTAAAAGGTGGAAATAGAATGGGAATATCTGCGCCCCCTGTCACTTCTACCCGATGGGTCTGGACTAGATTCAGATAGAGATAAGCTCCTAGACTCAGAAGGGAACCAATTCCGACCATGATGTTGGAGACCAGGGTCGTGTGTTTTTTGAAAAAGAGGGTCTTAGTGATCAAATGAGCTAGGATGATCGTCGCTAAAAAGAGAACTCCTAAGAGAATCAAGGCACAAAAGAGGCCTAGCAGGATCCCTAACGGATTAAAGCCGCCTGCTTGCACAGGCAGGATCAGAAAATAGCTGACCAGGGGAAGGATAGCCATGAGGAGGGTCAGGATGACAGAGATACTCTTTCCAGCAATGACTTCCGCATCTGAGAAGGCATAGGGCCGGTAAAACTGGAGGTCCTTGCTTTCATAAAAGACATTGTAAAAGCTCATAAAGCCTTGAGAAATGGTCATCAAGGAAAAAAGGGCGACCATATTGACAAAGAAGGCTGGTTGGTTCACAAAATCATAGATGCTAAAGAGCAAGCCAAATATGAGGAAATAGACCAGGCCTAAAAAGAGATAGTTGAGCACCGATTTGCGGGCAACATTGAGTTTGACGTCCGGTTTTTTGGCCTGTTTGGCACGTAATTTTGCGATCTGAGCGGGCTGACTGGCATAGATGATATTAACATTGACCAGCTGCTGGATGATCTTAAGACGCATGATCGCCACCTTCTTCCTTACGACCCGCTAGGCTGAGATAGATACTTTCCAGACTTTGTTCGGGATGTTGGCCCTTCAATTCCTCGATCGTCCCATAGAAAATGAGATTACCCTTTTTGAGAATGGCGATTTTATCACAGAGTTGTTCGGCTACTTCTAAAACGTGGGTAGAGAAAATAACCGTCTTGCCCCGATCCGCATGCTGGCGCATCATTTGTTTTAAATCGTAAGAAGCCTGTGGGTCCAAACCGGTCATTGGTTCGTCCAAGACCCAGATATCTGGATCGGACAAGAGGGCTGCAATGACGAAGACCTTCTGGCGCATCCCATGTGAAAAGGATTCAATCACTTCATAGCGGTGGCTCTGAAAATCAAAGATCCTAAGAAGCTCCTCTAAGCGTTGGTCACAGTCTTTCTGACTCATATCATAAGAGGTCGCAACCAACTCCCAAAATTCATTGGCTGTGAGACGCAAGAAAAGATCTGGCGAATCTGCCACATAACCGATCTTCTTTTTGATCGCCAGTCGATGGCTATAGAGGTCCTGACCATCCACTTCAATGGAACCAGTGGTTGGGGTGATGACACTGACCAGGCTCTTGATGGTTGTGGACTTGCCAGCTCCGTTGTGGCCAATCAGTCCGACAATTTGCCCATCTTCGATGGTCAGATCCAAGTGGTTGAGGGCAATGTGCCCATCGTAATCTTTGGTAACTCCGTGAAATGTAATCATGTTAACTCCCTAATTGATCCTCACAGGGACCGTTTTTTCTTATTCTGTTGATAAGCGATCATCGAAATGGTAGAGCAATTCTAGCAGATAGTTTGGAATGGTCTCCAAGAAGTCTTCTTTGTAGACCCGCTCTCCTCGCTTATGCAATTCTTTGCCCCAAGGGCCTAGATTGACCGCTGGAACCTGAATGTGAGCAATTTTTTCCAGATCCAGATCATAGACCTGGGCTGGTGTGGCTAGGCTATCCAAGACGACTTGATAAGAGGCCACATCCTTTTCCAAGGCACAATAACTGGTGTCGTTAATCCCCATAAAGTATTCTTCGACTTTTAAGAGGTAACCTCTTGTGTCCAGATACTCGCGGTAATCAGTGATGAGGGACACAATATTGAAATCGGTATTGTCTAAAAAGCGGCAATTCATGGAAGGATAATAGGGGGGCGCAAAACCGATGACCACCATAGGATCCTTATCTCCGAGAAACTCAAGGAGTCGCTGGATTTGCTGAATCGCAAGGCTCTGGTAGCTGGTCCCATTACGAAAATCTTGCTCCGCTTTTTTATTAGAAGCTTCTCTAAAGTCTTGGTAGCCCTCTAAGGCTTGGCAACGTTCCTCTAGTTCTTGATAGGTGATGACTCTTGGCCTTGCAATAATATGGTCTTGGCCTGCCTGATCCTGCAAGTGCTCGTACTTCTTGTAAAAGGCGTCCAAGGCCTCCTGACTAAGCTCATAAATCCGCTGTAGGAGCTCTTGGGGTGTTTTCTTCAAATGCAACACACTGAAATAACCAGCCGCATAGAGCACGGTCGATACATCGTACTGCTCCTTCAAATCTCTGAGATAGGACCAAGAAGGAAGAGGAGACGTTTCTCCCAAGGCCTGATCTGCCAGATCGGGATGAAGATCCAGCTGGCTTGCAATGGCTACTAAGAGGGACAAGGCATTGATCCCTTTAAGAGGTTCCTTCATATGGGACAAGACACCTTGCGCCACAACGACTGGCATTAGTTTACCGACTGTACCGATGTGAAGAACCTTTTCTTTTCCTAATTCTGATTCAAAGGGCTCTGAATCCACTGCTAATACATAATCCAGATCAAAGGTTTCCTGTAAATCAGTGAGGAGGCCCAAGGCTCCCCGCATCCCACGGGAATAGGATTCCTCATCTCCAACAGAGAGATAGAGCAGGTTGACCTGACCTCCTGAGGGATCCGCCGCATAGGATTCTAGAACCCCTAATTGAAGGGCCAAAGCTGCTTTCATATCGCAAGACCCTCTGCCAAATTTCCACTCCCCAGAAGCTAAATCTTCCTGCATATCTGGTCGCCTATCCAGTATTTTCAAGGCTTCTGCTACTTGATCAGAATCGAGTGCGATTTCTGCCAAATTACCATAGTCTTCTAAATCGACTGTATCATGGTGGTGGAAAAGGATAACTGTTTTTTTCTTGCCCTTATCAACCAAGGCCCAATTGACCGACCGATGCAAGTGATCCTGTGGCACCTGATAGCGCCCAAAGTGGTCCGGATGTTCCTTGAAATAAGGGATCTGGGCAATCCGTTGATCCAGGTAGGCTTCGATCCCTTGCTCGGTCTCCGTGTTGGTAAAGCTTGGGATTGCCAAGGCTTCAGTAAAAATCGTTTCGATGCTCTCTCTATTGGTGGTTTTCACTTTCAAACCAATCCTCCTTTGTTATGATCAAACTATAAAATGAATAGAAATATATGTATCAGACTGATATTTCTACGTAAATAAAATGCTACTTTTTATATTCTCACTTTATTTCTTTCATGTATGCGATTTCTTTTCTAGAAAGGGCTTGCTTCCAGCGCAAACGTTTGTCGCATCCAACTATTTTTGGTAAAATAAGGACATTCACATGAAAGAAGAAATAACGATGGAAAATCAAACCTTAATGCAATATTTTGAGTGGTATTTGCCTGCTGATGGGAACCACTGGACGCGTCTTGCTGAAGATGCGCAACACTTAGCAGACTTGGGTATTCGTAAAGTCTGGATGCCGCCTGCTTTTAAAGCTACTTCTAACAATGACGTTGGGTACGGAGTCTATGACCTCTTTGATTTGGGCGAGTTCGATCAAAAAGGAACGGTTCGCACCAAATATGGCTTCAAAGATGATTATCTTCAAGCCATTCAAGCCCTCAAAGATGCAGGGATTCAACCAATGGCCGATGTCGTGCTCAACCATAAGGCTGCTGCTGATGGCTTAGAGGAATTCGAGGTCGTTGAGGTCGATCCTATGGATCGAAACAAGGTTCTCACTGAACCCTTCACCATTCAAGGATGGACCAAATTCACCTTTGATGGCCGAAATGGCGCCTATAATGACTTCCGCTGGCATTGGTACCACTTTACCGGTACGGACTACGATGCTTCATGTAATAAGAATGGGATCTACCAAATCCAAGGGGACAACAAAGGTTGGGCTCATGGAGATCTGGTTGACAAGGAAAACGGAAACTACGATTACCTCATGTACGCCGATATCGATTTCAAACATCCCGAGGTTGTAGAAAATCTCGATCAATGGGCTGAATGGTTTATCGAAACGACAGGGGTTGAGGGATTCCGTCTGGACGCAGTCAAACACATTGACTCCTTCTTTATGAAGAATTTCATCCACAATATTACCAAAAAATATGGTGAAGATTTCTACGTCTTTGGTGAATTTTGGAATGGCGACACAGAAACCAACGATGAGTACTTGGAAAGCATTGACTACCTATACGACTTGATCGATGTGGCCCTCCACCAAAATCTCTTCAGAGCTAGTCAAGAGGGTGAAAATTTCGACCTTCGAACTATTTTTGATGGAACACTAGCGCTCAATCATCCTGAACAGGCCGTGACCTTTGTGGACAACCATGATACCCAGCGAGGGCAAGCCTTGGAATCTACGATCCAAGAATGGTTTAAGCCTGCAGCCTATGCC
>NZ_KQ969689.1:578143-578709 GCF_001578955.1 Streptococcus parasanguinis | reverse complement strand
AGCTGGTTTGCCTTGTGTCTTCTATGGAGACTACTACGGGATCGATGGCAAATTTGCGCAAGAAAGTTTCCAAGAGGTCCTCGATCGCCTCTTATGGGTTCGTAAAGATCTGGCCTATGGGGAACAAACGGACTACTTCGATGATCCTAATTGCATCGGTTGGACACATTCAGGTACAGAAGAATCAGCACCAATCGCCTGCTTAGTTTCGAATAACCAAGCTGCTACAAAAGTCATGGAGATCGGCTCATCCTACGCAGGCCTCACCTACTATGATGTCCTAGAAAATTGTAGCGAAACCGTCCAAGTCCAAGAAGACGGTACTGCCGAATTCCCAGTGGCAGAACGCTCCGTCAGTGTCTGGGTAGCCCAAGATACAGAGGGCCAATAACCTTTATATATGATTTTCTCCTAGGATCTACATTTTCCTAGGAGAATTTTTTCCTGTAAAAATTTTATAGGAAATACAGCTTCATTTTAGCACTATAAGAAAACGCTGTCAATGGGTATCGCGTCTATTTGAAAGAAATAAAGAGCATCAAAAAAAAGCTGGAAAAAATTATCCA
>NZ_KQ969689.1:572174-578123 GCF_001578955.1 Streptococcus parasanguinis | reverse complement strand
TATCTTCGTTCGCTTATTAAGCTCCGAAGATACCTAATGAGGGAAACAAAGTTTCCTTTATCCACAACCTTCAACAGTCTCCCAGACTGTTGAAGCTATACGGGGGTGGGAAAACGAACTCTTTTTTAACTAGTCGGAGTTCTTTCCCACTCCCTTCTTTTTAGCTCAATTCTGCAATGATTTCTTTCAATTGGGCTTTCGTATGAACTCCAGCCACTTGTTTGACAACTTGTCCATCCTTTTTAAAGAGAAGAGTTGGGATCGACATGATACCGAATTGACGTGCTGTATTTGGATTTTCATCGACATCCATCTTACAGATTTTCAAATCATCTTCATGTACTTCTTCTGCCAACTGATCCAAGATTGGAGCTTGCATGCGGCATGGACCGCACCAAGTTGCCCAAAAGTCAATCAAGACAAGGCCTTGGCTGGTTTCTTGTTCAAAAGTTGCATCTGTGATTACGTGTGCCATATTTCCTCCTTTTTCAGTAGTGACTACTGATTCTGCATTTCTACTTTTATTTTACACTAAATGATGCCATTTTAGAAATATTTGCTACGGGGACTCCTTAGACATCTTCTCTCTTTTTGCGCCAAAAGATGAGACTAGAAGCTGTAA
Organism: Streptococcus parasanguinis; assembly: GCF_001578955.1. Lineage (GTDB taxonomy): Bacteria > Bacillota > Bacilli > Lactobacillales > Streptococcaceae > Streptococcus > Streptococcus parasanguinis_U. The sequence goes on along the minus strand of NZ_KQ969689.1, from coordinate 577,501 downwards.
GGCTGATCACCCCTAAGAGACCCAGAGAATGGTCTTTGCTCCCTGTTTGAGGAAGCGTAGGGTCCGCTTTCTCTCCTCCGACTACAAGAGTTGCAGCTTGAGGATCTTCTGCCAATCCTTGTGAAACAAATTGAGTTCCATAGGATACAGCTAGTGTAAGATGAGATTGCTCTTGTCTTGCTGATCCTGTTTGCATCTGTTCTTCTATTTCAGGAACAGTTTGGTTTGGTTGGACAAAATGTTCTGGACTTGGAAGTATGTATTCCTCCTTATAGTGAACCTCTGCCGCTACTAAAGCACCCCCTCAACTTCTGGCAAGTTCGCATAGTCTGTATCTGTTGCACTTGGTACATAGGCTGCCTTTTGGGCGCGGGTCTTTTCGACAATTGGAATCGCTGCCTGGATAGAATCTGTCTTAAAGGTCACTTCATAGGGATGCTCCACCGTTAAATCAGATGGGTCATAGGTGTTAAAAACTAGGGCTAACTTGTGACCTTTCTTAACTGTATAGAGATTTGGTTGGAGATAAACCGTATAATCGTGGTATTCTCCCACTTTAGGCTCGATGCTATCTCGTGAACTTGCTGAATCGTAGCCAGACTCAGGGTTCGCAAGGTTGATCCAGCCTTTCGCAATCACCTTGTACTTGGTCTTGATGGTTTCGTATTCGGCAACAGATAGGTTGCTTAAATTGCTTCCCATCCAGAAACCGTCTGCTGTTTTATCTTGCTTGACGCTACCATTTCCTACCACGTCAAAGTCCTCATCTGCCACATCTACCAAGAGGGCGTTAATTTGGAAATTCTTTCCTTGACCTTTGGCAAGAGCTGCCTTGAAATGAACGGGGATGTGGCCCTTGATCGTAGTGTCCTCAGTAACATCTGAAACAAAGGTCAGATTGGCCTTAGAGGAGGCTTTGCTGACTGTTTCATTACGGTTAGCGATCTCGACACCCGCAGCCGCATAGTCACTAGAAATGGTTTCTTCTAGACGTTTAGAGCTTGCATTCAAGAAGAGACGTTGACTACTCTTCCAGTTATCATAGCTGGTCCACTTGCTTGGATCATAGTTGTTTTGAGCTAGAACCGCTGGCAAGCTTTCGACGTGATTGTCCACTCCATAGAGGTAATGGGTCAGCCAGGTATTGAGCAGGTCATAAAAGTCCTGACCATTGGCGGTGATGCCGTATCCCCGTGACATAGCCGCTGGGTAGACGTGATCTCCTTGGTGGAGATAGAGCTTGACATCTTGTCCTGCTTTCTTGAGGGCATCGTACATAAGTTCAAAGTGTTTGGTCTTGACATTGTCATCATTCAGGCCATGGACGATCAGGGCGCTGGTCTTGAGATTTTCTGGATGAAGGGTATAATCCCGCTCCTTCCAGACATCACTGTAGTTACGATCATGGGCGTACTGGTCCTTGTTCAATTGGTTGATGTAGTTGGAATAGTTTTGCCAAATACCTGCCCAGTCGTCTTGGTCCAGCATCCGTGTGCTAACGTAGAGGGAGAGCCATGAAAGGTCACTATAAGGTGCATTGCCAAACTGGGTTCCTTGGCTATTGAAATAATCATACCAAGAGGCAATCCCTGCTGCTGGAACGATGGTCTTTAGGCCTTCTACGCCTGTCGCTGCCACACCAAAGGTCGTGGTTCCAGCCCAGGAGAGACCCGTCATAGCAACATTACCCGTTGCCCAGTCTGCCTTGATTTCGACATTGCTGGTCTTGTCGGTGTAAGCCTTGCGTTTGCCATTAACCCATTCGATGATATTCTTGAAGGCATTGATTTCGAGATCAGATCCCGTCGTGTTAAATCCTTCTGATCCCTTGGTACCAAGTCCAGCACTGGAGATAAAGGCATAGCCTCTGACCAAGAAATAGTCGTACCAGTTCAGATCTTCGTAGTCATAAATATACTCGTAGGGACTGTAGTAATACCAATCCGATGCCTTGGCTTTTTTCGCTGCTTCTACTGTTGTTTCACTGCTTACTGGCTGTCTCTTTGCAGGTTGGCTGTGCAGTTTCTTCATATCATAGCTACCGTCTGTTGGAAGGCCCAGACTTTCGAGGGTCACGTAGTTTTCGTCTAGCGTCCCCGCTACGTAAGGACGCGCTTCCAGAATGGTTGCAGCCTTAAAATCCCCTTGCGCTACGGCTTTTGGTAATTGAACAATGGCTTTGACTAAGTCAGGCTTGCCATCTGCATCGGTGTCATAGTCCGTTTCGACATAGACTGGGAAACGTACAATTTGGCTGTCTTCATATTTGTAATCTTCATCTGCTTTTTCTCCCGTCGTATAAGGGAAAATCGGCTGGGCCCGACCATTTAAAAAGAGCGGGCTTTTCTTTTCAGCCCGGTAGGCATCGTAGAGTTTCTTAGCTGTTTCATACATCTTGGCCAATTCTGGCTGACTGACCTTACGGCTTAGATCTTCTGATTTTTCAATCAAGCCTAAACTTTTGGCAAAGCGTTCCCGATCTGCTTGGCTTTGGCCCAATTGGTTTGGATCCGTTGCTGCCCATTGAAGCAAGCCATTAACAGCATCTTGGACCGTCAACTCTTTAGAGGCCTGATCCGCTGCAAGGGTGCTACCTGTGACTTTTGCCAAATCCTGACTTGTTGCTGGAGCTTCTGAAGTAGGAGCAGATTGAGGTGCAGCTTCCCTGTTGGTTGCTGCTGGGACAGTAGGCTCACTTTGTGCTACACTGTCTTCTCTTGCGTGGGCCGCTTGATTGGCAACTGCTGTCCTATCCAGCGATGCCTCATTTGAACTTGCAACTTCTTCACTAGTGGCAGTACTTGTGTCACTTGTTGTCGGTCTTGCTTCAGTAGATGGAGCATGGACCACTTCTGTCGATGGGGCTAGCTCTTTTGTCTGCTCATCTGCTGCTGCTACTTGATGCAAGACCATCGGCGCGATCAATAAACTTGATGCGACAATGGAAACCATTGTTTTTTTTTTCATGTCAATCTCCTCACTTTTTGTAATCAACACTCCTATTATACTATGTAAGCGTTTTTAGATCAAACAGATGTTCATCTGATCCAAAAAAAACCGAGGCATCAGCCTCGATTATCGATCCTTATTTGACGTGTTTCTTAAGATCTTCTTGTGCTTTTTTGTTTGACTCTGCTTGTTCTTTTTGCCATTTTTCAAGGGCTTTGTTGTAGTCAGCAGTTGTCACAGCTTTATCTTGGAGTTTCATTCCTTTGTAGATCACATGGTCTTTTCCTTTACCACCAGTCCATGCAAATGGAGCTGAGAATGGTTCGATACGTGTCAAGAATGGACGTCCAGTTGATGAAGAAGTTGGCATAACAAGGGCACTATCTGTCAACCAAGCTTGCGCTGCCGCATATTTTTCATAGCGTTTGTTGACGTCTTGTGTTTCTGCACCAGCATCTTTGATCATCTTTTCAAAGTCGTACAGACCAACTTTTTTAGCTGCTTCATTGTTTTCACTTGGGTCAAATCCAAGGAAAGTCTTAGTATTTTCACCAGATGAAGCTTTCAAGATATCCATGTAAGTTGATGGGTCTTGGTAGTCAGGGCTCCATCCAACATTATCAGAGAGATCCCAGTCTTCGCCGGCCGCATTTGGCGCAAAGAGGGTCACATTTTGAAGGTCTTCTTTCGAAAGCATTTGGATATCGATGACGATATTTTCTTTACCAAGTGCTTCTTCAACTGATTGTTTGAATGATTGTACCCGTTGAACTCTTGATGGTGTGGTTTGGTCTACAGGCATATCGATGTGAATTGGGAATTTCACACCTTCTGCTTCCAAGGCAGTCTTCGCTTTTGCAAACTCTTCCTTCGCTTTCTTAGCATCGAAGAGACCATTTTGACCATCGTCTAGTTTAGTAGATTTCCACTCATCTCCGTAGGTATCCAATTGAGTTTTCACCATTTCACCAAAGGTCTTGCCATTAGCTTGGACAAATGTTGGTGGAATGTAGAGGTTACGGATGATCTTGCTTGCTCCGTCTTTTCCGTTCAATTGAGCAGCATACGCTTCACGGTTGAAGGCAAAGCTGATCGCTTGACGGAAGTCCTTGTTCAAGAGAGCTTTCTTAGTAGATTGTTTTTCTTCATCGGTCTTCTTAGCTGTGTGTTTGTAAGATTGACGGTCGATGTTGGTACCAATAACATAAGAAGCGGCGTCTTGAGGAGTGTAGGTGATTTCGTCTTTGAATTCTTTGGCTTGCTCTGAGTAACCAGATCCAGTTGGGAAGAGTTTTGCCAAGCTAAGAGCATTTTCACCGAATGATTTGGCCAATTTACTTTGGTCTTGTCCATCGTAGAATTCCAATTTCACATCTGAGATGTAGACCTTGTCTTTATCCCAGTAGTTTTCATTCTTGGTCATTTCGATAGAAGATTTTGAAGTAAAGCTCTTCAAGATGTAAGGACCATTGTAAAGAAGGGAGCTGGTGTCACTTGCTTGAGCGAATTTATCCCCTTTTGATTTCACGAATTTTTCGTTGACAGGGAAAGTGATCCCAAGAGTCAATTTAGAGTTCCAGTAAGATTCTGGTTGGTTCAAAGTGATTTGAAGGGTATGATCATCAACTGCTTTTACTCCTACAGCTGAGAAATCTTTATTTTTACCACTGACGTAGTCATTCAAGCCTTTGATAGAATCTTGGATGATGTAGAGCATTTCTGATTTGTTATCAGCCGCATATTTGATCCCTGTGATGAAATCTTTAGCTGTTACATCCGCATACTCTTCGCCTTCTGAATCATACCATTTAGCATCATCACGAAGTTTATAAGTATAAGTCAAGCCATCTTGCGAAACTGTCCAGTCTTTTGCAAGAGATGGAATCAAGTTACCGTATTTGTCATTTTCAAACAAACCATCAATCAAGTTTCCTGTAATATCGTGGGTTGCTGCTTTACCAGATGTGATATAGTTTAGGTTTTCTGGCTCAGTCTCATAGACATATGAGAATTTTTGACCGTTGCTTGAGCTAGATGATTTAGAACCACCCGAACAAGCGGCTAGGATACCTGCCGAAAGGAGGGCAACTCCCGCAAGTGCAATGACATTTCTTTTTTTCATGTAAAACTCCTTAAGAAATTTTAAGTTTATTTTAAGATTATACCACAATGATTTTCAGAAGAAAAGGAATTTTCAGAAAATTTTAGTTTATGAAAAAACTACTCCGAAAAGTAGTTCCAATTTTTAATCTACTAAGTCGCTCTTGAGGTAGGCATCGACCATGCGCTCTGTTGCGACTACAGAATCCAAGTGAGTCCGCTCATATGAGTGGCTAGATTCGATCCCTGCTCCAAGAAGAGCATGTTTGACTTCTGCT
>NZ_KQ969689.1:571422-572154 GCF_001578955.1 Streptococcus parasanguinis | reverse complement strand
TTGAGCTTTTGCCAAGGCTACTAAATGCTGACGGAATTCGTAGTGATAGGGTCCTGAAGCGTCTTTGACACAGATGGATACCGTGTATTCATCCGTTGCTTGGTCATCTCCCATAGCCCCCATATCCACTGCCAAGTATTCGACCACTTCAGCCGGAATACTAGAATTAGCCCCATGCCCCACTTCTTCAAAGACTGAAAAGGCAAAGGTGGTCGTTACTGGCAATTGGATCTGTTCTTCCTTGTACACGCGCAGAAGATTCAAGAGAATAGCCGCACTCACCTTGTCATCTAAGTGACGAGATTTGATAAAGCCGGTGTCTGTCACAATGGTCCGGGGATCAAAGCTGACAAAATCACCCACTTCAATGCCAAGGGCACGGGTTTCTTTTTCATTGGTCACTTTTTCATCCAGACGGACTTCCATATTGTCCTGGGTCCGCTCTACAGTTCCCGCATCCTTGTAGACATGGCAAGAAGTCTGATGGACCAAAATCGTCCCCGAATGGGTCTTTCCTGTATTGGCTACATGGACCGTACAATTTTCCCCTTCAATCATATTCCATGGGAAACCACCGATACGGTCCAACTTGAGACGGCCATCTGGTTTCACCGCGCGGACAATAGCCCCCAAGGTATCCACATGGGCTGTGACATAGCGTTGTTTGTCTGTGATCACACCAGGCACGGTTACATTCACGCCGCCCTTAGCAGTCCGAGTTACTTCGTACCC
>NZ_KQ969689.1:570732-571402 GCF_001578955.1 Streptococcus parasanguinis | reverse complement strand
GTTTTGACCAAGTAGTCTGCAATCTCTCGTGTAAAACCGGTCGGTGAAGGAATGGCTGTTAATTCCTGCAAATAAGTCACTGTCTGATTCATAATGCCTCCAAATGTGTTTTTCTTTATTCTAGCATGAAATAGGTGGAATAGCTAGAGGAGAGGTTACAGGGTGGACTATTCAACATTTCTCTTTGAATACAACATAATTATACAAAGTCTAATTGAATAGTTTGATTGCTCTCCATTTTTTTTGCTGTATTAATAATATCTTCTATTTCTCTTTGAGTTATCGGAAGATTCTCATGAGGGGGCTCCCATTGTGTCATACTATCTTTATAAACAACAAATTTTTTATTGATCAGCAATTCTCCTTGTGCTCTTAAGAGGAAACCATTCTCTAAATCAAAAGTAATTGTTGATCTTGTTCCTGTAATTTTCATTTCTACCTCTCGAATATAATTTTTTCTACCCCTGTTTTAGGATCTATTGTTGTAACCTTAGTAACATTTGGATTTGCCTTCAATCTTGGTAGTTCGATGTTTTCCCAAATATTTCCCGGTCGTAGTTCGCTACCAACTACAGCTCTTATTTCACCAGATACTTGCTCTGCGTAAACATTCGAAGCTTCCTCCCAAGCTGTTACACTTGAAGGAGTATTAAAATCCCATTCAGGCATT
>NZ_KQ969689.1:551636-570605 GCF_001578955.1 Streptococcus parasanguinis | reverse complement strand
AATATTCGTATCATCAATCGTAGATTCTAACGTAACTCCTCCTTTATTTTTTGCTATTTTTTTCGCAACATCCATTCCTCCAATGCCATCTGTTCGTCCTGACCAGAAAAAAGCTGTATCTGGATCAGTTTTCAATCTACCTCTTATTAACTCAACATCAAAGTCAGTTTGAGTAAAATCTATTTTTGAATATCGATTTGAAAAAACAGGAATTACTGGATTCCTATTGAAGACAGGAATTTTCCCTTTCACCTTCCTAAATACATCTGAGAAAGTTGTGTAGGGTTTATTGTAATACTGATTATATCCAACATAAGATGTATACAAGGTACTTGCTAGTTGGAGGCTATCAGTAAAAGCTCTTACCTTCTTGATATTTTTTGCACGATTGATTTCTTCCTGTGTAGCAGGTTTGCCTGTAAAAGGATCAATACCTTCTTCAATTATATAATAATCATACTTAGTTTGAAAAGCAGGATCTCGCCAACTGAGCATTTTTTGACTATCTAAAAAGAAATAACGGTCTAGTAGGTAATGATAATTAGCTCGCTCTGTTTCAGATTTAAATAGTTGTGCATATGGATTCACATGAGCCATGGAGATCAATGTTTTAAGTTCTGGGTAGGCCTCTTCTAACGCTTCTTGATCCATTGCATCGATACGTTTCTTAAATTTTGGGTCCACCTTGGCTAATTCTGAAGGTGATAATCCTAAATGATCATCCTTAACTTCATTATATCTCTTCCATAACAATTTGAGATCATTCATATCCCACTTGGAGAGAATCACATCACCCTGCCCCATAGTCGTAAATCTTTTATAGGCTTGAATCACCCCTCCATACTCTTCCTCCAGTTCTGCATGTGACATTTTTGAGAGTTTGTCTTCTAATGTTTCAACCTTCGGATTCTTCACTTTGTTTAGGATTGCTTGACGTTTTTGCCATCCTAAAGAGACTGTTTGCTTCCACGATAGATCCACTCCACTACTTGGAGGCAAGTAGGTTCCACTAGCAGCATCCCATGATTGTGCAGCTTGGGCAAAACCATTTTGAACGGCCAATAAATACCGCTCTGAATTTAAAAAGATAGTTGGAGAGACTGCATTAAAAGTAAGCAGGCTAATTAATATTTTCTGTAATTTTTGTTTTACTCCCTCAAATACGGCTATGGATACCGAAAGATTTAGAAAAGCTGAAATCTTATTATCCGATTTTGTTTCCATTAACTGTCGTAGACTGGAAATCTTTTGATCTGCTTCCCTAATTTTTTCTTCTAAATCCACTTGACGCCAACTTTTACTATCTACGTCAGAGGTATATTGACTGACAAATTTTTGACACTCCTCCGCCAGAGATTCTTGGTATAAGACAATTCCTTGAATTAAAGGAATAACCGTACTTGTAATATGCGCCTTTGCTGAATCGTAAGCATGACCTTTTAACTTTTCTTCAGCGACAAAATTTTCAAGAACTTTAATCAATCCTATATTCTGTTGCACGCACTGGGTGGATATACTAGATAAACTAGTTGCCTGACTTCTGGCGGATTCTAGATACATATCTATACTCATGTGATTTCCTCCGTCACTAATCGTCTTTTTTCTTGGTGAATTGAATCTAACTTCATTTCAATAGATTTATGTTCTTTCCGAAGTTTTTCTAATTCTTCATCCAAACTGTATTCCATTATTCTCACTTGATGCTGAAATTCTAACTGGTCATCTATCATTTGACTTTGATATCTGCTACCTTCGAAAAGAAAATCTAGATCATTTAACCAATGTGAATCATTCAACAGCTGATCCATTACTTCCATTTTTTTCAAATCTAATTTTTCTATCCGCTGATATAAGTCCCACTCCTTCTCTGAAAGTTGTCGTTCTTTCTTATGGAGCTTATTCCAAGTATCTTCTGCACTCATATCTAATCCTCTAATACATCTAAGTATTTTGATTTCGCTTCATTCGAGAATGACGGCTTAGACTGCATAGTATTCAAAATATTTAAATTTTGACGAATCATGGCATCTTTATCTTCAAATTGATCGGCCAAGCTATGGATATTTTGAATCATATTCACAATATGATTCGATAATTGATCTTGAAGAGTCTCAAATTGACTAATACCATTTTTAGCACTAATATTACCAGCAACTGTCGTTTGTTCATCTCTTTGAACTGTAATAGCTGGATGAGCATTGGCAGATCCTATTGCAGTAGCATGCTGAGCAGCCACCGAAAGATCACTTTTTACTGTGTATTTATCTCCCATTCATTTCTCCTTTAATTTTTTTCATATTATAACATCTTTCAAAGCTAGAAAAAAGCCTAGTTAGTGGTATTCCCAGGTCATTCACCCACATAAAAAAACTCAAGCTGACTCACTTGAGTTCCTTCTTATGGATCATTGTAATCATCTGGTTGGTGGCCCTACAAAGCCTAGGGGGTTAAGTGAAATAGCTCAAGAAGAGAAGTTATCTGCCCCACAAATCTTCTATAGTACTCGTCTGAAAAACATACAAACTCGTATTGGTTATATGATAAAGTAATCTCCACTTCTTTGACATCTTCATCTATCCATTCTTTTTTCCACAATAATCATTAATTTCTCCGCAACATCTAAAACAAAAAGAGAGCAGCAAACTGAGCTGCTCCCCATTTGGTTTATTTTTCTACCATACCGCCCTTGATAAGACTGTCTTTCGTTACTGAATAACTGACTGTTTTGTCATCTAGGGGATTAAAGCCTGGGACGATTTCTTTTAATTTATTAAAATCGATTTTTGTGTAATCAATGGTATTGCGGATATAAAAGATTCCGTCTTTGTATTCTGATGTTAGTTCAAATCCATGGCCCATCAGATCTTTGAATTTTTCTTGGCTCTTGGCAACGGCTTCTTTCATGGTTTCAAGAGGGTTCTCACCAGGCACTTTTGAGACGTCGTAATCATCAACTTTTTCTTGTAATAACAAGGTATCTCCCTTGTAATACAAGGTTACAGTGGACTTACCTGCTTCATCACTCGTTTCAAGAACGGTTTTTTGTGCACCTGCTAGTGCATCTTCTTTTTTGCTTTCATCAGTTGATGACTCTTTTGTCTTCTCTTTAGCGGATGATTTAGTTGTAGCTTTAGTGGACGATTGAGTAGTAGATTTTGTACTCTCTTTTTGTGCGCAACCAACTAAAAGAAAACCCGCTGTCAAGAAGACGGCTAACATTTTTGTGGTTTTATTCATCTTGAATACCTCACTTTTTGATGGTTAGGGAAATGACTGACGTCTGAAATGAGTCCTGTAGCAAGATCAACTGTCGTGTTAGGTGTTATTAGAAAAGCCTCAAAATGATGTTCGCAGTCTCCTCCTTATCGATCATTGTAGCCATCTGGGTGGCTAGAATGCCAAGCCCAGGCTGTTTGGATGATGGTTTCGATATTGTCAAATTTTGGTTGCCAACCGAGGATGGCGCGCGCCTTCTCAGATGATGCGATTAGGGTATCTGGATCTCCTGGTCTGCGATCAGCCATCTCAAGTGGGATCGGATGTCCCGTCACTTTACGGGCTGCTTCAACGATTTGAAGATTGGAGAATCCAGTCGATGAGCCCAGATTAAAGGCGGTCGATTCATTCCCTTTTCGGAGATACTCCACTGCTAAAAGATGGGCATCTGCCAAGTCAAATGGATGGACATAGTCCCGAACATTGGTGCCATCTGGTGTCTGGTAGTCATCTCCAAAAATAGAGATCTTTTCGCGTTTGCCTTGGGCCACTTGCAAGACGATCGGCAAGAGATGGGTCTCTGGTCCATGGTCTTCTCCGATGGATCCATCTGGCTTAGCACCCGCTACATTAAAGTAACGAAGGGGCACGTACTTGATGCCGTAAGCTTGATCGGCCCAGCGCATAATGGTTTCCATCATGAGCTTGCTTTCTCCATAAGGATTGATCGGTTTTTGTGGAGTGGTTTCAAGAATCGGATTTTCTTCTGGAATGCCGTAGGTGGCAGCAGTTGAAGAAAAGACGATGTAGTGGACCCCACATTCATGCATGACTTCCAAGAGTTTGACCATGCCTGCTGTATTGTTATCAAAATATTTCAATGGATCGGCCATGGATTCCGCGACCAGTGAGTAGGCCGCAAAGTGGATGACGGCGTCAATATCTGCATGTTCCTTAAAAACAGTGCGCATAAAGTCTTGGTCCGCCAGGTCTCCTTGGTAAAAGACGGCATCTGGATGCACCGCTGCACGGTGGCCTGTGACCAGACTATCGACCACGACGACTTTTTCCTGTCCTTCATTGACCAAGCGGTCCACCATGTGGGAACCGATATAGCCAGCTCCTCCGAGTACGAGTATTGCCATTTGTTTTCCTTTCGCTTCCTTGTCTTCTCTCTTATTGTACCAAATTTCCGTGTCTTCTCCACACTTAAAGTGTCGCGACAAAGCGTCTAAAGGCTGCTTGCCCTTCTGCTGTTCGCTTGTAGACACCCGCATCTTCCAGCACCCGCGCAAAGATTTGGCCAACCGATTCACGGACAATGGCCTCCGCCTCTGCTTCGTCCGTGACGGTTGGGTGCTGAACTTTCAAGTCAGTTGCCCAGTCTTGGTGGTAACGAACCACACTGCATTCACGTCCAAGCAGATAGTCTTGAACCTGCTTGAGCTCTTCTTTGAGACGAGGTGGCAAAATCGCTAGACCCATGACTTCGATCAGGCCGATATTTTCCTTTTTGATGTGTTGCACATCCGCATGTGGGTGGTAAACGCCATCTGGATGCTCTGGTGAGGTTTGGTTGTCACGGAGCACCAAGTCCAGTTCATAATGTCCATCACGGATTCGTGCAATGGGGGTAATGGTGTGATGGGGCTGACCGTCGGATGTCGCTAGGACTTGAACGGCTGGATCCGAGTAGCTTCGCCAGGCCTTTAGGATATGGTCTGCCAGGGCAATCAATTGCGCCTTGTCATCTGATTGTAACCGGAGAACTGACATAGGCCAATTGACAATTCCTAGTGACACCGCTTCAAATCCCGGAATGGTAAAGCTTTCCTCAACAGGAGCTAGCTCCATAGGGAAGGTGTGGCGTCCGCCTTGGTAATGGTCATGAGTCAGGATAGATCCTCCTACAATGGGCAGATCTGCATTGGAGCCCGCAAAATAGCCTGGAAAAGTCTCGACAATGGTCAAGAGTCGCTCAAAGGTCTTGCGGCTAATGGCCATGGGAACATGCTGGCTATCAAGGAAAATGCAGTGTTCATTGAAGTAGGCATAAGGGGAATACTGGAAGCCCCAATCATGACCGTCCATGTCAAAGCGAATAATCCGGTGATTGGCCCGAGCTGGATGGTCTAGGCGACCTTGATAGCCTTCATTTTCAAAGCACAATTGGCAGGCTGGATAATGACTGTTTTTTGCAAGTTTGGCCGCTGCAATGTCTTTAGGATCCTTTTCAGGTTTTGACAGATTGATGGTGATTTCAAGAGAGCCATAGGGAGTCTCTGCTTCAAAAGCAATATTCTGCGCAATCGCTTTGACCTTGATGTAATCATTGCGCTTAGAGAGAGCATAGAAATCAGCAATCGCGTCTTCTTTAGACTGACGGTAAGTCTCCCAGAAACGACGATTGACCTGACTAGGGCTAGGGGTGATCCAATCCATCAGCTCCGCACCCAGGCTGTCTTTTGCGGCCATGCTGTCCTGGATCTTATTATTCGCAGCCGCAATCTCCACCAGTTGATCTTTTAGTGCAATCAAGTCTGCCATATGAGCTGGAGCGTCTAGCCCTTCTTCTCCGACGCGACTCATGACGCGATTTTTAAGATAAATCCGATCCATCTCTTCGTAGTCACTCGCCGCAATGACGGCTGTGACAAATGCATCTAATACCTGTTCTGTCATCCTATCTCCTTTTTAATCAAGCACCCGTGTTCCTGCCGCAACTTCGGCAATATAAAAGCTAGGCGCATAGCCAACAACTTCTTCATAGCGTTTGCCGACAGCTTCTTTAAAGGCTTCAACCTTATCTTTGTTTACAAGGGCGATGGCGCAACCACCAAAGCCTGCTCCGGTCATACGAGCGCCCAAGACACCTTCTTGTTCCCAGGCTGTATGCACCAAGGTATCTAATTCTAGACCAGTCACTTCGTAGTCATGCTCCAAGGATACGTGGGAAGCATTCATGAGACGGCCAAAGCCTTCCAAATCACCTGCTTCAAGTGCTTTACGAGCTTGGAGGGTCCGTTGGTTTTCAAGTACAGCATGGCGAGCTCGTTTGATGCGATTTTCATCCTTGATCAAGTAGCTGTAGGCATCAAAAGCCCAGAGGTCTAATTCTCCTAAGGTTTGAATGTCTAGTTTTTCTTGGAGTTCAGAGACGGCAGTTTCACATTCCGCACGGCGTTCATTGTATTTTGAATCCGCTAATTCCCGGCGTTTGTTGGTGTTCATGATGACTACGACATTGTCTTTGAGGTCCAGCGGTACCAGATCATACTCTAGGGTGTTGGTATCGAGATAAATTGCCCGTTGATCTGCTCCCATTCCGATGGCAAATTGATCCATGATGCCCGAGTTAACTCCGATGAAGTGATTTTCGGTTTGTTTCCCGATCTTGACTAGATCTAAGCGGTCTAAATGAAGATCATATAGTTTCTCAGCGATGACGCCAATCAAGAGCTCAAGCGAAGCTGAAGAAGAAAGACCAGATCCATTTGGAATATTGCCGTAGACATAGACGTCCATTCCGCTATCAATGACGTGATCCGCTTCTTGCAAGAAGTGGAGCACACCTTTTGGATAGTTGGTCCAGTTGTGCTCTTGTTCAAAATGGAGGTTTTCAAGTGGGACTTCAATGATCCCCTTGTCTTCAAAGTTTCCTGAGAAGAAACGCAAGACCTTATCCTCACGCTTTCTTGCAGCTCCGTAAGTCCCGAGCGTGATAGCTGCCGGGAAGACATGGCCTCCATTATAGTCAGTGTGTTCACCGATCAGATTAATCCGCCCTGGTGAAAAGAAGGTATGGTCAGCCTTTTCCCCAAAGACAGCCTGGAACTTTTCTTGTAAATCTTGAGATGTGATTGTTGTCGTCATGAGAAACTCCTTTAGTTTTTGTAAACGTTTTTATACTTGTATTATATCTGATTAGAAGTAAAACTTCAAGTGTTTTTAGTAAAATTTTATTATTTTTTATTTTATGTCCAAAAAGGCTATAACAAAGGGTTTTCCTCCGATTACAACTTCTGTTCCATCATTGCTATTTCAAGTTAATTTTAGTAAAAGTTTACCAAAAATCTCAATTGGGAAATCACCCAATTGAGATTCTTCATTCCTTAGTGTTTCTTTCTTGGATAGACAAAAGATCCAAGGAAGGTTAAGAGGCTGACACCCATGAGGGCTAGGAGGTTTTCTGTTTGACCAGTCTTTGGCAATACTGATGATGCAGGGCTGGCTGACTCTCTGACAGGAGCCTGATCAGTGTCATGTGACACAGAGATCAGACGAACTTGTGGACGATCAAGAGGACGAACTGTTTCTTGAGTGCTACCAAGGACCTGTGTTCCCGTATTTCCAATCTCTACTGGTTTTGTTTGATGGGTTGGATCTAAAACTGGTGGAGTTGGAACTTGGGTTTCTGGTGTTGGCAATGGTGCAGGTGCTGGATAGAAGAGTCCATGACCAATACGGTAGGCGTACTCTGTTTCTGACATTTTTCCATCTACAATTTTTGGAATATCCACCGGTAAGGTACCTAGATGTTCCTTGCCATTGAAGATGACTTCCACTCCTGCAGGAATATTAGGACCAAATGCATTGTCTGGTTTGAGGGATTCCGTTGGATCCATTCCCTTATTTCCATAGACTGCTAAAATAGCTTTGGCTGTTGGATAGTTGGCTACATCATAAGGTTTAGAGATAGAAAGGACAGCTGCCTTCTTATGGTTGGTATTGGCATAATTGACGATTTCAGTTGGGATCTTGGTTCGCCAGAAATCTTTATCCAGTTGCCCTTCATAACCGATCTCTGAAATCACTACGATATGAGTGGCCTTCTCTAGGTCTTCTTTTAGACTATCAAGGGTGGATTCTTTGGTGAAGTTCTTGGCCACAAAGGAGGTATCTTTTGGAAGCACTCCGTCAGCAATTAAGCGACGCATACCCAAATTTAGTCCAGGGACTTCATTTTCAAAAGCTCCTAATAATAGGACATGGTCCCCTGTTTGCACCTTAAATGGCAAGGTATTGTCTTCATTTTTTACAACCGTCACCGCTGCCGCTGCAATCTTGCGTTCCAAGTCACGATTGAGGGTAGATCCAACTGCTTCCTCTGCTTTTTCAGCTGTTCGAGCACTTGGATCAAAATTCAGGACCCCACGTTTTTCTTTGAGGGTCAGGATCCGGCGAACCGACTCATTTAAGCGATCTTCTGAAATGTCACCGGTTTGGACCGCATCTACCACTGCATTGACAATGGTATCAATCTTGGTCAAATCGGCTTTGCTGCGAAGGGTCGTTGGCATCAAGACTAGGTCAACTCCGGCTTTGATGGCCATCTTCACAGCTTCCACCTCACCGAAGTTCTTAGCGATAGCATCCATTCCCATGGCATCGGAGACAATCACGCCCTTATAGCCGTATTTCTTCCGTACCAAGCCCGTTAAAATATCATCAGAGAGAGTCGCTGGAACATAGATTTTCTCACCCGTTTCTTTTGAAACGACCTGATCTTTTTCAATCTGCGGATATTGGATATGAGCCGTCATCAAGAGGTCTACGCCAGCATCCATGGCTTTTTTGAATGGAAGGAGTTCCAATTTTTCAAGTTCGGCAAGAGATTTATCCACCAATGGGAGACCCGTATGGGAATCGACCGCTGTATCTCCATGACCTGGGAAATGCTTGGCTGCCACAGCCACATTGTAGTCTTGAATTCCTTTCATCATCGGAATACCCAAGTAGGCAACCCGGTTCGGGTCAGATGAGAAGGAACGAAGCCCAATCACAGGGTTTTGAGGATTATTATTGGTATCTAGAACTGGAGCGAAGTCCACATTCAATCCTAGTGCAGAAAGTTCACGTCCGATGATTTGACCGGCCTCTTTCGCTAGTTTGGGATCATTGGTAGCCCCAATGGCCATATTACCAGGAAGGGCTGTACCCGTACCCAAGCGGTAGACGATCCCTCCTTCTTGGTCGATGGCTAACAATAGCGGAATCTTCCCGTTATTGGCTTTGTTTTCAATCGCTGCCTTTTGCATATCTTGCGTCAGAGCCAGAGTTTGCTTGGTCTCTTTGACGTTTTCAGCAAAAAGAATGACGCCTCCAAAATCATATTTATCAATCGCATCTGCTACTTCAGCATTGACCTTGGTGAGATCCTGTGGTGACTCCTGATTAGCCTCCTGCCACTTACGGAAGTCCGGCATGATCATTTGAGTCACCTTTTGTTTGAGTGGCATGTTTTCAATCAGTTTTTCCACTTCAGGAGAGGCCGTCTCTGTCGATGTTACCGTTGGGGAGGCAGCAGGGACAGCAGCACGGTCTGTTGAAGTCGGCGTTTCGGCCACTTCTCCCTGATTTTCTGTGGTGCTTTCTGGCGTTGGAGAAGCCACCACCTCTTCTACTGTTGCTGCCGGTTCATTGGCTTGATCCGACGCTTGAGCTGTGTCTGCTTTTGCTGTTTGAACGGATAATAGAGCAAAAGCCGTTAATAGGGCCGCAGATGGATAAATGATTTTTTTCATAAAGCGACCTCCTTTCTTTCAATAGATATTGTACCATTGTTTTATAGTTTTGTAAACGATTGCAATTATTCGTCATAAAAAGACCTCTTAAGTAGATTTTGGTCATTTACCCTGTCTACTTAAGAGGCATCCTATCAATAGCTATTTGCTTTTTCTGATTATTTTACTTCTTCAAAAACCCAAATGTGAGAGTCAAAATCACAACTCAGTTTCTCTTGATCTAAAGGCTGGCCACAGGAAGCGTCTGAAAGGCTAAAGCCTGCTAACATCAGTTCCGCACCACTATACTGTTTCCCATCCACTTCATAGAGGGCGTCTGCATTCAGTCCTTGAAGATACACACGATCATAAGCACGGTTCACCTCGTTCAATAGCTTATACTGAGCCAGAATCACTCGGGAACGATTTTGACTGACAACCGACCATACGACTTGATTTGAGTCAAAAGGAGAGCGCAAACGGTAAAAATTTCCTTGATGAATCAGGGATCGCTCTTTTTTGTAAAAGCCAATTTGTTCTTTTACGATTTCCTTCTCAGCCTGCGTCAGGTCATCTAGATCCAACTCATAACCAAAGACCCCAAAATAAGCGACATTTCCCCTCGTCGTAAGCGGGGTGATCCGATTGGTTTGGTGATTAGGGACAATGGACACATGTGCTCCCATCGTCGAGAGTGGATAAACTAGACTGGTTCCGTATTGGATCTTAAGCCGTTCAACGGCATCTGTATCGTCACTGGTCCACGTTTGGGGTGCATAATAAAGCAAACCTGGATCAAATCTACCGCCTCCTGAAGCACAAGATTCAAAGAGAATAGAAGGGAATGCTGTCGTTAAACGATCATATAAGTGGTATAATCCAAGAACATAACGATGAAACACTTCTCCTTGCTGGTCTGGAGCCAAGGATTTAGAAAAGACATCCGTAAGCGGACGGTTCATATCCCACTTAATATAGTCCAATTTCGTCTCTTCAATCACACGTGCCATTTGTTCATAAATGGCATCTACTACTTCTTCACGACTAAAATCTAAGACAAATTGATTTCGTCCATGACGTGGTGAATGACCTGCTACTTCTAGGATCCAGTCTGGATGTGTACGATAAAGATCGCTATCTTTGTTGACCATTTCAGGTTCAAACCAAAGGCCGAATTTCAAGCCCATATCATGAATTTTCTCTGATAAAGCCCCGATTGTATCTGGAAATCGCTCGCGATTGGCAACCCAATCTCCAAGACCCGTTCGATCATTGGTTCGTTTTCCAAACCAGCCGTCATCTAATACAAATAATTCGACACCAACTTCTTTGGCATTTTGCGCAATCCTGAGCAGTTTTTCCTGATCAAAATCAAAGTAAGTTGCTTCCCAATTATTGAGTAGAATCGGCCGCTCCTTATCTCGCCATTCTCCCCTAGCTAGACGGGTACGATAAAGACGATGGAAAGTTTGACTCATATCGTTTAAACCATTTCTACTGTATACTAGAACTGCTTCTGGACTTGTAAAGCTAGCACCAGGGTCTAATTTCCAACAAAATTGGAAGGGATTGATTCCCACTTGAAGGCGGGTGACATTGAAGGTATCCACTTCTGCTTGAAGAAGGAAATTTCCTGAGTAAATCAGGCTGAGTCCAATAACTTCCCCCTGATTCTCGGTGGTTTCAGGCCGTTTTAGAGCAATGAATGGATTGTGCAGATGGCTAGAGATTCCACGGGTTGATTCAATCGATTGGATTCCTTGACGTAACAAGGTGGAATGAATGTGCCTTTCACGAGCCCACGCTCCAGAAAGCTGTATCATCTCATAGTTTCGATCAGGTAGGTCTAAAGAAAGACTGGTGACTCCTTCAATGGAAAGGTGCCTTGAGCCTTGATTGTTGATCAGGTGACTTCTCGTTATCACAGGGAAATCTCGGAAAATACTATACTGAATACTCACCTCCACACCCGATACCGAATCGATCAGATTCACTTGCAAGGTCTGGCATTCATCCTCGTTTTCAACATAAGTTGCTGGTAAACCTTCTAATCTTGGTTTTCCCTTTAAAATCACATGATCTCTATAGATAAAATCTGTCAGCCGAGAACCATTTTCAAAAGACAGTTCCAAGGCAGGATGGCGAAAATCTGTCGCCCCATACTCTGGAAATTCTTGCTGCAAGTGTTCGAGTGAATACAGAAGATCCCCTTCTTGCCGGTAAGTGGTCATCGGGCGGTGCTTCATTTCCACCAAATGACGATAATCCCCTTCTGGCAAGGTCGGTCCATAATAAAGATGGAGCAACTTCCCATCATGGGAAATCATAAAGATATAAGAAATAAAATCATTTCGCAGATGAAACTGCTTGTATGTTTCCTGGTAGAGAATGAGGTCCCTCATATTTATCCTTTCTTGTATCAGAGTTCCTAGTATCATACGAGGCTAATAAGACAGAATGAGACAGAATTTGCGCAGATCAAAGTAGATCTTGAATGATCAGCCCCTGACAAGGTCAAAGTTGCAAAAGGATTACTTGCAGGGTAGATAGGCTACTAGAAAGATCTGCCAAATCCTTTGTTTTAAAAATATTGGAGAAAAACTGTCTCGCCCTGACTTCAATCGTTTTTAAAACACCATTTCTTGACCGTTTTCTGTCACTTGGTAAGTGCCCTCAGCAAGATCGATTCGGGCTACTGCTGTGACAGTTTGGTCTTTATTTTGGCGCGTGATGACAATGGTATGATCATCTGGTGTTTCCACTTCAATGCTTCCTTCTAGGTCAAAAGCTTGCGAGTTGTTCCGGAAACTAAAGAGTTTGAGAAGGGATTGCACGACTGGTCGCTCTACTTCTTGAGCGATTTCTTCATTGCTGTAGTAATGACGGTTGATATTGCGGCCTTCTTTGGTGTTTTCTAAGAGTTCCAAATCATTCTTCCCGGCTAGGAATCCAACATAATAAACTTGTGGAATACCTGGTGCAAAAGCTTGAATTAAACGAGCTAGGAAGTACTTACGATCGTCATCTCCAAGCGCTGAATAGTAGGTCGAATTGATTTGGTAGATGTCCAAGTTGTTGTATTCTGCTGTTGAATATTTTCGTTTAACATTTGCCCCAACCTTATAGAGCTCATTTGAAGCATAGTCAATCTCTTCATCTGTCAAGATATCCTTGACATCGACCACTCCAATTCCATCATGGGTATCCAGCGTCGTGAACTGCTTCATGGGACTCATCTTCAGCCACTTGGCAAGGCGATCCACTTTTGAACTATAGAGGCTATAGAGGGTCACCATTGGAAGCGCGAAGTCATAGACATAATAATCGTGGTCAGCAATCTTAAACTGGATGGAATAGTGCTCATGAATCTCTGGAAGAAGCTCAGCACCGTAGCCTGCTGCCATATCGCGCACCTTATCCAACAAATCCCAAATGTCTGGCTCCACGAAGAAATCATTGGTGTCCAATTTCTTCACCGCATAGGCAAAGGCATCTAGACGAATGAGGTCACAGCCATTGCTTGCCAGGTGTTCGATGGTCTTGCGAATAAAGTCCATGGTCACTTCCTTGGTCACGTCTAGGTCAATCTGCTCTTCCCCGAAAGTATTCCAGAGATGCTCAGTCGTCCCATCCGCAAAAGTGATTTCTTGCTTGGGAGCTCGGTCTTTGCGCTTATAAATCAAATCTACATCTGCTTGAGTCGGACGATTCTCCGGCCAGAACTTGTCCCAGTTGAGGAAGAGGTCCTTGTAGGCACTTTGGTCATGCTTTTCTTGGTAGTCCTTGTAGTATTTAGATTGACGAGAAATGTGATTGATCATAAAGTCAAACATAAGATAGTACTTGTCACCCAAGCGTTTGACATCTTCCCAATCTCCAAAGGCTGGATCCACTTGGTCATAGTCTACAGGCGCAAAGCCACGGTCACCAGTTGATGGGAAAAATGGCAAGAGGTGAACTCCACCTACTGCATCCCCAAAGTGCTTCTCCAGATTTTCATAGAGATCCTTGAGGTTATTTCCTAAGCTATCTGAGTAAGTAATTAACATGGTTTTGTTTTGAATTGGCATAATGGTTTCCTTTTCTTTTTTTTGAAAGCCAAGTCTGAAGAGACCTGGCTTTCTTGAGTTTATATTTTTAAATAATTGCTTCATAGGATACGATTTAAATCAGCTAGCTGAATCGTTACTTTGTATCTTAATTGAACACGCCCTAAGCTCTGTGTGAAAAAGATGAATCTTCCAAGAAGCCGAGGCTTCTTATTCAGATTCCCTGGTTTTCCACAGCCGTTACTACTTCAGTAGTTTACGGATGTGGATGCCCTAGGGTACTACAGAAATTTTCAGCAAGCTGAATCGTCCCTTTGTATACGGAATTGAACACGGGACTAATTTCTTAGGAAAAAAGATAAATCTCCTTGTGTGCAAGCACACTACGTCGATTTCCTATTTTTCTACAGAAATTTTCAGCAAGCTGAATCGTCCCTTTGTATCTTATTTCACTGCGCCGTTGCTCATTCCTGCGATGATATGGCGTTGGAAGAAGAGATAAACAATGGTGATACTGATAATGCCGACCACGTAAGAGGCAAAGCTTGGTCCGTAGTCGTTGAAATATTGTCCTGCGTAGTTGTATTGGAACAAAGGCAAGGTCCACATTTTTGAATCGCGGTTCAAGACAAGGAGTGGCAACATGAAGTCATTCCAGAACCAAAGGGCATTGATGATCATGGTTGTCGCATGCATGGGTTTCATCATTGGGAAGATGATGCGGAAATAGGTTGTGAATTTATTAGCCCCATCGATCTCTGCTGCTTCATCCAGACTTTCTGGAATCGAGATTTTGATATACCCTACATAGAGAAAGAGGGTCTGTGGAATCGCATAGGTCAAGTAGAGCAAGATCAAACCAAAGGTGTTAGCCAAACCGAGTTTACTCATCATAACCGTAATCGGAATCATGATGACTTGGAAAGGTACGAAGATTCCAAGGATCAAGAGGGTGTACATGATAGTAAAGGCTTTTCTCTTACTCATATTGCGGGCGATTGAGTAGGCTGCCATGGGGATAAAGATCATTACTGCAAGTAAAGACAAGACAGTGATGACGACAGAGTTCCAATAATAGCCTCCGATCCCATCAGCCAAGAGACGGCTAAAGTTGTCCCATGTGAAATTCGTCGGGAATCCAAAGAAATTGTCTACGATATCCTTGGTGGGTTTGAAGGAACTAAAGAGGGTGGCAAGGAGTGGCACTAAAATCAGAACCGATCCTAGAATCAATAGAATGTATTTGCCAATCAAGGCTTTTCTTTCATCTTGTTTCATCGTGCTTCTCCTCTTAAATTTCAAATTTCTTAGATACTCTCAATTGGATGATCGAAATCACTACAATCAAGAAGAACAGGATTACGGCAATGGCATTAGCATAACCGAATTGGTTGTTTTTAAAGGCGTAGTTATAAACCAAGAGTCCAAGTGAGGTTGTGGCATTGTTTGGACCCCCACCAGTCATGGCAAAGACTTGGTCAAAGGCGGTAAGCCCACCTTTTAGGGCTAGGATAAAGACCATAGAGACACTTGGCAACAAGTAAGGCAATTCAATATTCCAGAAGACTTGCTTGCTCGTCGCGCCATCGATCCTTGCTGCTTCTGTAATCTCAGTTGGAATAGATTGTAGACCAGCTAGGAAGATAATGATAGGCATGGCCACACCTTGCCAAAGAAGGACAAAGACAGCCGCAAAGATCGCTCCCCACTTAGTCCCTAAAAGACTCGTTTGGAGAAACTCAATATGAAGGGCATTCCCAATGGCTGGTAGACCGTAGTTGAAGACTTGTTTGAAGATCAACGCCACTGTCAAACCAGACAAAACAGCTGGGAAGAAGAACCAAGCACGGAAGAAGGTTTGGCCTTTGATTTTAGAGTTCAAAACACGCGCAATGAAGATCCCAAGGGCAATCTCACCAACTACCATAGCAATCGTGATGATCGCAGTAAAGCCAATGGCATTCATGAATTTTGGATCCATAAAGAGGAGCTTAAAGTTGTTCAAGCCAACAAATTTGTAGTTATAGGTCAAACCTGTCCAGTTAGTAAAACTGTAAAAGGCTCCTTGGAACATTGGCACATAGAAGAAAATTGCTTGTAATAAGAGGGGAATGACCACAAAAGCCCATGCCCAATATTTTTGTAATACTTTTTTCATCGTCTCTCTACTCCTAATCCACATCCGCTTTCATCGGGTTAAAGAAGGCATTCAAATCATTGACCATTCCTTGTTTATCACCTGTCAAGACATAGTTCATCGTCAAGGTATGGAAGTCTGCTTCACTGGTCCAGTATTGTTGCAACCACACCAAGTGACGATCCGTAAAGGCATATTTGGTCATCCCAGCAAGCGGTGAATCCTCTCCTGCTTGTTTGACCCCTTCGATCGCTGTTGGAGATCCGTCCACATCATAGTACTTTTGCATGACTTCTGGACGGGTCATGTATTCCACAAAGGCATTGGCTTCTTTTGGATGTTTGGTAGTAGCTGAGATAGACCATGCTAAGTCTCCCGCACCAACGGTTAAGCTTTGTCCTTTTTCTTTCCCTGGAATCATGAAGGTCCCAATCTTAAATTTCGGTTTTTGTTCATTGATCGCTGTAATGGCCCAAGACCCATTTGGTGTCATGAGGACATCCCCACGCGCGAAGGCTCCGATAACGTCTGTATAACCTGCACCTTCCCAGTTCTTTTGCTTAGAACCTTTAATGCGAAGGATATCCATGACCTTGATGTCATCCTTCATAATCGGATCAGACAATTTAATGGAATTTGGTTGAGAATAACGAAGATATTGGTTGGCTTCTTTTCCTCCACCGGCTGCTGTCGCAAAGGCTAATTGATTATACCCATTGAGCGTCCAAGCATCTGCACCTGCAATTCCAAATGGTGTTTGTCCTTTGGCAACGATGTCTTTGACTAACTGTTCAAATTCATCCCAAGTTTCAGGAACCTTCAAGCCCAATTCTTCGAATTTATCTTTGTTGTAGTAGATTCCGTAAGCATTGGCTGTGAAAGGAACGTTGTAGACTTTTCCGTTGACAGCATATTTTTCAGCGTAGCCGTTTTTCACACGTTTCAGATAGTCTTTATTGCTTAAATCTTCGAAGACACCCGCTTTCGCCCATTCTTGCAATTCGATGGACTGTGGGTAAATATTGACCACATCAGGCACATCTCCTGCGAGGACACGCGTTTTCAATACTTCACCACCGTTCGGTACATTGACGACTTTGACCTTGACCTTTGGGTTTTCCTTTTCAAAATCACGCGCGATTTCTTCTAGGGTTTTGGTCATTTCTTTTTTCTGGTTGAAATACTCGATGGTCACTGTGCCATCCGCAGATTTACCATCGTTGGAGCAAGCACCGAGCCCAAACAAGGCTAGGCCTGTAGTCGCAAGAAGTCCGATTTTTTTATACCATTTCATTTGGCTGTCTCCTTTTATTTTTTGACAAAAACATATTGTTTAGTGAGGAAATCTCCCTGAGGAAGAACGACGGTTAAGCCGGCGTACATGAGCTCAGCTCCTGAATAGACTTGGTTGGTCCCTTCCAAGCTATAGAGCGCATCTTCTTCCAATCCTTTGAGTTTCAGGGTCGGCTCGATCTCCTCAACCGTTGATAAGACCCGTACATAAGTTACAACCGTGCGATCTTGATAAGTGAACTGGACGGCTGCTTGATTGCTACCTTGGCTTGGATTGATCAAGCGGTAGTGTTTTCCGAATTGAACCAGTGGTCGAATCGTTTTGTAATGAGCGACTTGAGCTGCGATCCGATCCAACTCTTCTTGCGGAAGACTGGTTAGATCCAATTCATAGCCCAGATTTCCCATCATGGCTACATGACCTCGCGTATCAAGCGGTGTCATCCGTCCCATCTGGTGATTTGGAACAGCTGATACGTGAGCCCCCATAGAAATGGTAGGATAGAGGTAGCTAGAACCATACTGGATCGGAAGTCTGGCAATGGCATCCGTATTGTCACTCGCCCATACCTGAGGGAAGTAGCGCATCATACCAAGGTCATTACGGCCACCACCACCGGAGCAAGACTCAAAGAGGATGTTGTCGTACTTCTCTGTCAAGTAAGAAACCACTTCATAGAGACCTAAAATATACGCATGGGATTGCATCTTGGTTTCCAGGTAGGTTTTCCCATTTCCAAGCTTGGTGATATTGCGGTTCATATCCCATTTGATATAGTCGATCTCATGGTTTGCAAGCAAGTCATCCAAGACCTGCTTGATATAAGCTACCACTTCTTTATTAGAGAAATCAAGCACAAGTTGATTCCGTGAATAGGTGTGTTCATAGCCTGGGACTTGAATAGCCCAGTCCGGATGAGCCCAGTAGAGGTCGCTATCAACAGAAATCATTTCTGGCTCCACCCAAAGGCCAAATTGAAGTCCCTTGCCGTGGATGCCCTGGATCAATTCTGCTAGGCTGCCTCCTAATTTTTCTTCATTGACAGTCCAGTCACCGAGGGCCCGATTGTCATCATAGCGATTGCCAAACCAGCCATCATCAAGAACAAAGAGTTCGATTCCCACTTTTTGAGCCTCATCTGCTAGCTCCAATAATTTTTCTTTCTTAAAATCAAAGTAGGTGGCTTCCCAGTTGTTGATGAGAATTGGACGTTCTTTATAGGCAAACTGGCTAGGAATGATATGGTCTTGGACAAATGCTTGACTCTCTTGACTGAGACCAGTCAATCCCTTATGGGAGTAGCTAATCATGGCTACCGGCGTATCAAAGCTCTGATTCGGTGCCAACTCCCAGGAGAAGTTTTCTGGATTGATTCCCAATCCAACGCGAACTTCATTGAGTTGATTCTTTTGAACAAATCCTTCAAAATTCCCACTATAGAGCAGTTGGAAAGCAAGGGCTGAACCCGCATCTTCTGTCACTTCATGCTCAGCAAGAATCAGGGCTGGAGTCTGGGCGTGTCCGGAAGCACCACGGTTGGAGCTGATGGAGAAGATTCCTTGCTCTACTTGCTGACGGCGAACTGTTTTTTCTCTCGCATAGGCTCCTTGCAGAGTGATGATATCGTAATCACTGGCTGGGACATCGGCCAAAACACTGAGAGCCTTGTGGATTACAACCTTTTCATCACTCAAGTTTTCAATCTTTGAGAAGCTAGTGATGGTTGCCCGATCATTGTAGGCGGTGTAGTAGAGGGTCAAACGCAGGGCT
>NZ_KQ969689.1:549636-551603 GCF_001578955.1 Streptococcus parasanguinis | reverse complement strand
AAGGTTTCAGCCTGATCTACTGAGTGAGGGTTCGGAAGACCGGTCGCCTGGACACTACCAGAATAGATGTTGGCTCCGACATAAAGGAAATCCGTCACCTCAGTAACACCGTGTTGAATCTTGATCGACGGTTTTCGAAAATCTCCTAGTCCGTGCTGTCCCAAGACCTGTCGCTGGGTATCTAGACTAAAGGTTCGATTGTCAGGTGTTGGATTCCCAGAGAACGCATGATCTTTTTCATGCACGGTATTGGAAAAATGATAAGACGGGATCGGACGTCCCAGATGCTTGAGCATCAGGTAGCCATCTCGATTTTCAAGGATGAGGCTCAGTCCCTTACTTTCTACATAGAACAAATTTTGTTCGATACGAATTACCATATCTTCCTCCATTGGACCCTAAAAATATCACTATGTATTTTTATATTCAGTTCCAATATTTTTCTTTTTTCACATGTCTTTATTTTAAACGTTGTAAACGCTTCCGAAAATGGAATTTTGTTGGGCTTATATGGTAAAATGTTAGGTAGGAGGTTTACCTATGTTAGTCTTTTCAGAATACCAAACTGACACCATTGATATAGCCCTTGATTTTTACGGCTACGAAGATTGCCCCAAGAATTATGAAATTGGTCCTAGCTTTCGAGACAATTTTGTTCTGCATTTTATCACCAAGGGAAAAGGTGTCTTTCACATCAATAAAAATGAAATCCATTTAGAAGCCGGGGATCTCTTCCTTCTCCCTAAAAATATGGTGACCTACTACCAGGCAGACGCGGAAGATCCTTGGTCCTACTACTGGATTGGGATTAGTGGCACCAAGGTGAGTGATTTCATGCGCTTTTCAACCATACATGCCAAAGGTTTTCTAAAGAAAACAGAGGTGGACACAGAGCGGATCGGGCTGTTTATGGAGCAGCTTGTCCACAAGGCAGAGGACTCTAAGATGACCTCGCACTACCAACTCCACCTTCTCTCTCAGATCTATGAACTGCTATTTCTTATCAGTGAAGTGGCACCCGATATCCATCGGAGCCACCCATCTCCAACCTATCAACTCTACCTGACTTGCAAGCATGTGATTGAGACGCATTACGCTAAAGAACATCTCAGTATTCAAGAGATCGCTGATGACCTCAATGTCCATCGCTCCTACCTAACAACTGTTTTTAAGGAGTTTCACCAGATCTCTCCCAAGGAATTCTTGCACTCGGTCCGCATGCAACGTGCTCAGCAGTTACTGACCAATACAGACGAAAGCATCAAGATCGTGGCTTACTCGGTTGGCTTTTCAGATCCCCTCTATTTTTCAAAGGCCTTTAAGGCCTATAGCCACCTGACTCCTAGCCAATATCGCAGCAAACATAAAATTTAGTAAATATTTATTTCTTTTTACTAGTATTTAGAGTATACTGGAACTAGTAAGCAATAAAGGATGAACTATGGCAACGATTAAAGACATTGCAGAAAAAGCAGGCGTTTCTCAGGCAACGGTCTCTCGCGTCCTCAACCAAGATGTGACCTTATCGGTTGGTGAAGACACGCGCAGTCGGATTCTTCGCATCGCTGAGGACCTGCATTACCAAAAGAAAAGCCGCAAAACAGCGCCTCAACCAGTCGAAGATTCTCATAAAATCGTCATCTTTGAATGGTACACGCGCGAAGAAGAATTAGAGGACCTCTACTACTATGCCATTCGCATGGGCTTGGAGAAACAAGCCCAGGAATTAGGCTATGAGATCTTTCGTATCTTTAACAAGGACGATTGGTCTTTGATTCAGGAGGCAGACGGCATTATTGCTCTTGGAAAATTCAGTCCAAAGACCATTCAAGATCTAGAAAGCTACGGCAAACCCCTGATCTTTGTCGATAGCAATACCCTCTATCTAGGGCATTCTTGCGTGACGACAGATTTAGAAGATTCTGTTATCACCGCTCTCGAGCATTTCCTTGAGCATCATCACAAGG
>NZ_KQ969689.1:547519-548763 GCF_001578955.1 Streptococcus parasanguinis | reverse complement strand
CGGCCTTGTCACGGATGTCATTATCGGAGTCGGTCTCAATTTGGCTATCTCTACTTTTCCAGATGAGCTAGAAAGCAAGGCTGGTTCCTTATTTGAAGGCCCTTGTCCCATCACCCGCAATGACCTCATCAGCGAGATTTGGAGGGAATTTCTTCATACGGATATCGATGAACTGGTCTACCTCTACAAAGAGCGCTCCCTGGTCTTAGGACGAACTGTCACCTTTGAGCAGAACCAGCATACCTATCAGGGCCTCGCCAAAGACATCTCCGATACCGGCCAACTCTTGGTCCAGTTAGAAAATCAAGAAGAAATCTGGCTCAATAGTGGCGAAATTTCCCTCAAGCAGTGGAATCTATAAAACAGAGCTCACAACTCACAAAAGAGTCTGGGACAAAACACTGTCTCAGACTCTTTTGTGTGAAGATACATCAAAACTTTTTAAACCAATTCTTGATATACTCTAAGCATATATCCAGTAAGAATTTGATAAATAATAATACAATTCCAATCTTCACAAACATGTAATATTTAAATGTGTCATCAAATGAATGCACACGGATCGGAAAGGTGAGAATTTTAGACGGACTGATAAGAAAATAAAGTGAGATACAAATGGATAAAACTAACGCCACTATAAAAATTTTTTTATGTAATTGCATTTTTTACCTTTTCCTTTCTTGTTTGACAACATTAATTACCAATCACCAATTTTATATAGCCTAATTAATTCTTTCATTCCCCTTTCTAATAGGCTATTTTATAGTTCTTACACCTTCATCATATACCAATTTCAAAATAATACAAGTCTGTTTTTCTAATTATTTTTATGATATAATTTTAAAGTTTGAATGTTAAACAAAAAACTCAGTAACTATTCCAACAAACTCTATAAATTAGATACGATAAAAAAATTCTATTCTGCTCTTTTTTTAACTATTCGGTAAAATTCTCGAAATTTTGATACCGAATAGTTATTTTTTTTGCATAAAATGTTTAAAAATCATGCTGAGATTGCCATTCTCAGCTGATTTCAGTTTAGAGGGTGGACAATCTATCGCTAAAATTCCTTACAGCCCCAACGGTTTATGTTGTTTTTTAGTCCATTCAATCTTATTCCGAAATCTCTTGGCACCCTTTCATAACCAAAAATTATTTTGAGCTAAATCATTGTCAATTATGTCCTTTATTTAAGTGAAAACTAAAAATTTTTCAATTGTACATTCATACAAAAACACGGCTAT
>NZ_KQ969689.1:544362-546493 GCF_001578955.1 Streptococcus parasanguinis | reverse complement strand
ATCTTGTTCAACCAACTTTTTAGCTTCTGATGTTTTTCCCTCAAGAAACAAGTCCCAAGCTGTATCAAGTTTAGATACCATCTATTTTCCCCTTTCAACTATAAACAACCTTCATAAAATAAAATCACTCAACAAGAATATGCTAAATCCTATCTTTATAAATTTAATCCACTAGGCTAAAGTATAGCAAAAAGCTCAAATAACTACTATTTGGGCAAAATGTTACTTAGTTTCTTTTTAAACGAGCAATGAGTAACTTAATAAGATAAGCTAGAACCACAAGTGCTACTACGCGTGATAATAGATAGAAAATAAAATAAACAAAATAGATTTGCATATCTGACACCTCCTAAATAAAAGAGATTAACCATCTTGTCCTCAATATTATTGTACTCCCGTTTGAAAGCGGAGTCAAGCGCTATGATAAATAGTATCAACATCTGGAATAAATGTAAAGCCTACAAAAAGCAAAATAAATTAATCTGTTTCATTTTGAAATCCTTTAACGATTGTAAATTATATCCTATTTTAGAAGAGGTACGTAAGAAGTTATCAATTTAGATAAAGTCAAAGCAAGAGAGAAATATAATTAGTAAACATAAATACAATATTTTTTACATTTTTTATTATACTTTTATTAGTATAATTGGTAAAATCTTAATTAATAAAAATTATGGTCTATCTAATATTCCAATTACCTTACAACACAGGTTGATTGAATAGGATTAGATAACCGAAGTAATGTTGAAACGAATGGAGGGGGCTAATATTAAGAATTTAATAAGTGATCAAATGTCTAATAGACAAATCATCAAAGACTTTATTAGTAGTTTTATTAGTTCTTTAAGTGGAAAAGCTTTTAATTTTGCTTTAGGATTAATGTTACTGGACCAAACAAAATCGGCAATGAGTTTTGGAATCAATATGATCATCTATCCTTTAGTTAGTTTGATTTTCTTGGTTCCAATCGGTAATTTAGTAGACAGATACCGTCATAAAAAGATCTTAATTTATAATTTCATCTTTAGGCTTATAATTTTTCTTCTGTTTTATGCTTTTTATTTTTTAACGAATTCATCTACTATCTTATACCTCGTAATCCCGTTTGTCATACTCCACTCTATTACAGTTAACATTAATGATACTTGTTATTCAGCCTCTATCCACGAGTTAGTAAATGATACAAAAATTCAACGATTAAGCTCTGTTACACAAACTGCCATTGCTATCGCAACCATGCTTTCGCCAGCTATTGGAGTCATTTTTTATAATTGGTTAGGTTTCTCAGGCTTTATTCTCTTAGAAATCATTGCAAATCTCCTTGCTTTAGGTGTCTTACTTACCATGAAATTCTTCTATGAACACGATGGGCAGGAAGCTGAGATCAAACAGAATGAAAACCATCAACACGGGGTTAAAGAAATTATCCGATTTTTAAAAGAAAATCAGATTATCAAATATATTATTCTTGTTAGTGTTGTACTGAATTTTTTCTATACTTCCATTAGCATTGGAGTACCATTTGTAGTCAAAGAGCAACTCTTATTAGATAATGCAACAGTAGGTATCCTAGAAACAATGTCTGCAGTTGGAATGTTATTAGCCAGTGTGTCTATGTCACTACTACCATACAAAGAAGAAACCAACACACTTCTCACTAATAGAATCCGCATTCCACTTTTTCTTCTAACCATCGCTATCATTGGTTTGGGTATCACATTTGCAACTACTAACACCCAGGTGATTATTTCTTCCGTTGGCGGTTTATTTATGGGAATTATCGCATTCACTCTTGTTATTCTAAATATTGTCGTCATGACTTATCTTCAAAGTAGCATTGAAACAAATTATTTAGGAAGAGTGATGAGCACTTTATTCACACTAAATACGTCTATTATGCCGATAGGTACCATTGTATTTACTTATCTATTCCAAAAAGAAATAAACGGAGGTCTGATATTCATATTTGGAGGGGTTTCTCTCCTGATCTATACCATGATAATGTTACCTCGAATATATAGAATACTCTAAAAAGAACACACTTATTGGAATTGAAACAAAGGCAATACTAAAACGAAAAAGACAAGGATAAAACACCTTGTCTTTTTTTAAAATACTAACAACTTAGACT
>NZ_KQ969689.1:540310-542478 GCF_001578955.1 Streptococcus parasanguinis | reverse complement strand
CACTATTTAATAGTTAATTTAGACGATGCAAAAGTGCGAAAAAAGACAAATGTTTATCTTTCTAAACGGATTAAGTTTTCCCACTTTTAATTGCTTGAATAGTGTTGGAAGCTTTTTTTAATATTTCGTCATGATTGGATAAGCAACAGTCAGTTGCAATTTATTGGAGCTCTCACAATGAAGAATGAAACATTATTGCTAGAAACTAAAAAGAGTTGGTGGCAACGGTTGTTTTCAAAAAAAGACAGCCGTTAATTAGTAGAACATATTGAAATGTTGTTTTGTAAAACTTAAAAGAAGAAAGATTTGATGTCCCCCCAATATCATCATGTTTCAACGTAGCTTTAATTTTCTTTGAATAATTTCCTAAAACCAATCTGACTTTTTCGGTACAAGCCATTTGTCAAATCTTTTGTTAAACATTTACATTCTTTTTTACACTATCAATGGTTATTGGAATTAGCAAACAAAAAACGGCAATCAGCATTCACTAAATTACCGTTTTTTATTTAAATTCTATTACTATTAACTACCTATTAATATTAGGTAAATTACTATTAATTACCCTGAGGCCATCGTTTATATATTGACCCAGAACGTCAAATCCGTTATAAATTCCGTTATAAATAAAGAGTCCTAAAATTATAGATGAAATAATAATACTTGCACAAATAAAATATGTACGATTTTTTTCATTCATAATATCGATTATCTCCTAAGTTAGTATAGACTAATAGTTCCGTTTTGATTAAATGGGACTCTATAATAAGTTTTGCCTCCAACAGTACCTCCAAAATTAAAACCAGCTCCTAACAACTCTGCTTTAATTTGACCTGAAGCATTACTATTTACAGCTTAAGAATTGATAATTATAGTTTGCACATTGGAATCATCCACTTTCTTATATAAATATTAATTAGTTACGGTAATTTTTTATTCTAAAAATTTTATCTTTAGTAACAACTTTTTCTTATTTTATTATACTTTAATTTGAATGAAATTTCATTTTTTTATATGTGAAAGTAGTTCCAGTTTTCTTATCTCATTTACTTTTAATTTCTTGAATATGTTAGTAGGTGTTTCTTTCTTTTATGCAGGTTGGTTAAAATAGCTTCATCTGTTTTTTATACGTTTTTCAGAAATTGTATAAATTTCGTTATCACTTCTCTTACCAATAGCAATGACTTCAATAATTTCAATTGCATTGACAGTTTCATGAAAAACAATTCTCAGGCCCAATTTTTTGTGTTTTAACTTCCTGTAACCTGCTAAATTACCGTGAAGAGCCTCTCCGGCAAGCATCCCTTGATTTTCTAACTTGATAAGT
Source organism: Streptococcus parasanguinis (assembly GCF_001578955.1). Classification (GTDB taxonomy): domain Bacteria; phylum Bacillota; class Bacilli; order Lactobacillales; family Streptococcaceae; genus Streptococcus; species Streptococcus parasanguinis_U. The sequence goes on along the minus strand of NZ_KQ969689.1, from coordinate 541,151 downwards.
GACTTTTTAACATGAAGACGTTGACTATTATCTAATTTATAAAAATCATCTTGCGCTTCAGGAATCAATTCAACTTTATAACTCAATCCCAACCGTCCTCTACATTTTCCAAACCTTCACGCCAATTTGAACCAAGAAATTCATCGACAGTTAAATTTTTTCGTGCTTCAAGTTCAAATGGAATTTTACGATCACGTCTGATTTTATTGAAATATAAATTAATTGCTGTAGTATAGTCAAGCCCAATCTCCTTCAAGACCTCACCAACTTCCTGTTTTAATTCAGAGTCAATACTTAGATTCAATCTTGCTTTTGTAGTTGTAATAGCCATTTAAATCACCTCATCTTTTTGTGTACATTATACACAAAAAAACAGATTTTTTCAAACTATTTTTTCTCATTGAGAATTTTTTTGTATAAATTATAAAAAATTAATGTTGAAATAATTATTTTGGAACATTTTAAAATGAAATGATTAAGATATTTCATCAGAAACACCAACAGCCCCAACCGTTGGGGCTATTTTTTTGCTTATTGTTCCACTTTCTGTAAAAGATATGTTTTTCGGAAACATATAATTATAAACTTTATAAACTTATATGTTCATAAAATTGAAGTTTATTTGTACCAAGTTGTATTTCAAATCACTTTTATTCGAAAAATATCTTTAATAAGAATCCCTCTATTTCAAGCATCTATCGCTATTTTCTTCTACACTAAAATGAAGGATTTCATGCAGGGGGCATCAAAGACAACAGGAAAAGCCTTGAAATCAAGGCGTTTTTGTTTGTCTATAGCATATCTCTTTTTTTGTATATATTAACAATTAATAATTAATAAT
>NZ_KQ969689.1:538491-539710 GCF_001578955.1 Streptococcus parasanguinis | reverse complement strand
CCCTGCACTATATCCTTTCGACGGATTCAGAAGGGATTATCCCCTTTTCAACCATTACGGCGAAAGATTTAAATGAGGTCAAAAAGATAGAGGGGATGGACTATTCTGGCTTGTCCATCCAACGGGCAACCGTCTCAAAAACAGAGGATTCCAACACTCTGGATATCACCTACTTCGCGACCGATCACAACGAAGAAGAGATCCTTAATCCAATTATGGAGGATACCGACCTCAAGATCTCCGACTTAAAGAAAAACGAGGTCATTCTGGACAGTTCTTTCAAAGAAGATGAAGGGATCCAAGTCGGCGACCAAGTGATCGACAAAACTTCTAAGCAAAAACTCAAGGTCGTGGCCTTTGCGAAAAATGCAAAATACGGCTATAGCGAGATTGGCTTTATCAGCTCGGATACCTACACAGGCATGCGGCAAAAAACAGATCCAAGCTATCAATGGCGAGCCCAAACCCTTGTGACCAAGAAAAGCATCACTTCTAGTGATCTAGCCAGCAACTTAATGGTGACGGATAAGAAGCAAGTGATCGATAAAATTCCTGGCTACAAGGCTCAAAATCTGACGCTACGGATGATTACGTGGGTTCTCTTGCTTGCTTCTTCTGCTATCCTTGGGGTCTTCTTCTATATCCTGACCCTGCAGAAGTTGAAACAGTTCGGCGTCTTGAAGGCCATTGGCATGTCCATGAGCCAGATTACCTATGTCCAACTATCCCAGCTCACCATTATCTCCCTCATAGGAGTGCTGCTGGGGCTTGGCTTGGCAACTATGATGGCGCCATTTTTACCTAATAGTGTCCCTTCCTTTATGACCCTGAAAGACAACCTCAACATCTCGGTTAGCTTTATCCTGACCTCTATTTTGTGTGGTGCCTTGTCCCTTGTCAAAATCAAAAAAGTAGATCCAATCGAAGTCATTGGTGGAAATGGAGAATAAGATGGCCATTATCGCATTAGAAAATATCAGAAAATCCTACGCCGATGGCAGCCAGATGCACCATGTCCTCAACCAGCTGAATTTAAGCGTAGAACCCAACGAATTTGTCGCCATCTTGGGCCCTTCAGGATCAGGCAAATCCACTCTCTTAGCTATCGCTGGCTTACTCTTATCAGCGGATGAGGGGCGGATTTCTATCGCTGGCCAAGATTTAACTAACCTCAACCAAGGCCAGTGGACGCAAAAACGGCTGGAATTGCTCGGCTTCA
>NZ_KQ969689.1:537908-538409 GCF_001578955.1 Streptococcus parasanguinis | reverse complement strand
GAATTGCTCGGCTTCATCTTTCAAGATCACCAGCTCCTCTCCTATATGAAAATCGGTGACCAGTTAGAACTGGTGGCCAAATTGAAGGGGGAAAAGGACAAGAAGAAACGCCAAGAGGAAGTCAAAGCCTTGCTGGCAGATCTGGGCATCGAAGCTTGCTACCACCAATACCCGAATCAGATGTCTGGTGGGCAAAAACAACGGGCAGCCATCGCTCGGGCCTTTATCGGAAATCCGCAGGTCATTTTAGCTGATGAGCCAACCGCTAGCCTAGACCCAGATCGAGGGCAAGAAATCGCCCAATTGATCCGGAAAGAAGTCAAATCCAAAAACAAGAGCGCCATCATGGTGACCCATGACCGCTCCATCCTGACCTATGTAGATACTATTTATGAATTAAAACATGGCCAATTGCTAAAGGTAGAAAAGGTTGATTAAATACAAGAGAGTGGGACAGAAATCGGTAATTCGTTAGAATTCGATTTCGTCGTCCTACCTCCG
>NZ_KQ969689.1:533245-537783 GCF_001578955.1 Streptococcus parasanguinis | reverse complement strand
CACAGTTGAGTAGGGCTGTAAAAGCTGATGAAATCAGCGTAGTAGAGCCCACTCAACCACTGCGTCTTGCTCAACAAACCAAAAATAATTGAGAGGCTAGGACTTTTGTCCCAGCCTCTTTTTATTCTTGTGGCTCCTTGGGCAGTTCCATACGGAAGCGCAAGCCCATAGCCGTTTTATCAAATTGGTAGGCCAGCTCTTCATGGTCTAGCAAGTGTTGGACCACAAAGAGCCCCAAGCCGCCTTCCTTCTTCTGACGGCTAGCGGTCATTGGCATTTCAGCGGTCTCTACCATTTCCTGGCTGGTATTTTCAATCGCCAAGTGCGTCCCTTCCTCTTCGAGACGGAGCTGGATCTCTCCACCGGCATCCGAATGTTTGACGGCATTACTGATAACATTTGAGAGAACCAATTTTAGAATCGCTGGGTCCATATAGACGGCTTTGTCAGGGATTTGATTGTCAATCATGAGCGAGCGAGATTGAGCCAAGACCTTGTACTGGTCGAGGATCTGCTCTACGACCTGATCCAACTGGATCCATTCCTTGTCTCCGGCCAATTCTTGGACAGAGGACAGGGACAGGATTTCTAGGACGATCTGGTTCATCTCATCGACGATATCGAGGGAGACCGACAGATAGCGGTCCCGGTCCTTGTAGCGGCCGATCTTATCCCGCATATTTTCTAGGATAATCTTCAAGCTGGCCAGAGGCGTCTTGAGCTCATGCGAGGCTCCCCGTAGGAATTCGACCTTCATCTGCTCCAACTTCAGATTTTCCTGTTTCTGCTGCTCTAGATTGTCGATCACCTCTAGGAGATGGTGATAGAGATCGTTGATCTGTTGCTTGAGAACGCCGATCTCATCCTGCGAGTGAATAGGAAGACTGGCTGTTCGATCCAAGCGCTTCATCCGCTTGGTCATCTGCTTGATCTCCAGGATCGGAGCAGAAATCAGGCGGGCATAGAGATAGGAGGCAAGGAGTGACAGAACAAAGGAAGCCAGAAGACTATAAGGAAGGAAGCCCAGACTGATGTCCCGCGCTTCCTTTTGCGAATCGACGGTTGCTAAGAATTGCAAGGTCAAGTCTTTTCCCTCTTTGGTCTGGATCTTTCGCTCCTCAATGACCAGGGAATTGTTCTGACTGTTAGGGTTCAGGAGCAGGTCATCCTTAACCTCTAGGGCATTCTGTTTTTCCTTGCCCTTGATCGAGACCTTGATATCGTTGGTCTTGGAATAAAGGTCAATGACCGACTCAATGGTTCCTTCTTCCTGGCCTTGGAAACTCTTGGCCAGGGCCTGGGATTTCTTCAAAATCGTCTGGCGCTGGGACTCGATATAGGTCGATGGGAAAATAAAGTAAACCGAAGCGTGTAGAAGGATGACTAAGCCACTAAATAGGGCAAAGGTGATCAGAAAGATCTTTGCAAAGATACTTCGTTTGGTCATGGTCTCTCCAATTTATAGCCGACATTGCGTACCGTTACGATACAGTCCAGCTCTAATTTTTTTCGTAGTTCCTTGATATAGACATCGATCACCCGGTCAAAAGGAATCTCCTCTGTCTCCTTCCAGACGGCATCGAGGATCTGAGAGCGGGTCCGGGCCTTGCCCTCATGCTGGAGCAAGTATTCCAAGATCTCCAACTCCTTGGCATTCATGGAGATAGGTTGACCAGCTAGGCTGGCTGTGTAGCTCTCAAAATCCACCCGTGCCTCTCCATAGGTGAAGACCCGGGAAGGCTGGAGCTTTTTAAAAATAGCTTCGATACGGACCTTCAAGAGGGACAAGGAGAAGGGTTTTTCCAGGTAGCCATCTGCCAACTCTCCAAAGGCCGTCAACTTATAGTCCTCGTCATGGAAGGCCGTCAGCATGAGGATAGGCACCGAGCTGGTCTTCCGGATGGTCTTGAGCACTTGCAAGCCATTGAGGATAGGGAGCTGGATATCCAGCAAGACCAGGTCCGGCGCTTCTCTGTGAAAGAGGTCCAAGGCCTCCTGCCCATCACCTGCTTCAAAGACCTCATAGCCACATTCCATGAGATAGTCGCTCATCCCTTCGCGAATCAGGACTTCATCTTCTACGATTAGTATCTTCATACACTTTCCTTTTATCTAAGAAATTTCTTCTACCTCCTATTATACCCTATTTCTATTTTAGGAAACAATCTCTTATTCGACATCCACCAAGAGATCTTTTGGTTTCTTATGCAAGAGCCATTGTGAAGAAAGAATGGACACCAGAATCAAGAGGAGGCCGCCAACCAAGACAATCACCAACAATTGGCTCGGTTGGATGTCCATATGGAGGTCTGTCAAGGTCTTACTAAAGCTTTCTGCCTCAGCTCCCCCACCAAGGTTGGCTGCAGAGGATTCTTGAGCCATTTGTTTGGCAATGCCACTGGTTACGTTCTTAAGCACCGTATCTCCCACTGCTTTGGCAAGAAGTCCTGCAACTCCATAGGAGAGGAGGAAGGCTGGGATGGAAATCATGACTAATTCTGCCACGAATTGTCCCGCAATCTGCACCTTGGAGAGTCCCAGAGCTAGCAAGATACCCACTTCTCTGCGACGGGCATTGAGCCACAAGACGAGGAGAAGGGTGAGAAGCAAGCTAGCAAAGATGAGGCTACCGATAAACAAGTAGTCCGCCACTTGGAACATGCTGCTGATGGATTTTTGCAAGGCTGGGTAGTTGGAAGAGCTCTTAACCAGGTCATAGAGGTTCCAGTCAATATCGAGTGCTTTGATTTTTTCGATCAAGGCATCCAGGTCCTGATCCCCTTTGGCAAAGAAGGTTGCATCCTCATAGGTAGCTGTTTGGACGGTATTGCCGTAGAGTTTGGCAGCTGTATCCAGGTCAGAAATGAGGGTATCTTCATACAATTCTTGGGCGTAAGTTAGAGGAGCTTGGTTCTTCCCTGAGAACAGACCCTTAATGGTCACTTCGACAGTTTCATTAGCCCCTTTTTCATTGTCAGCATCGTAGAGATTGGACTTGAGACGCACCTTATCGCCCACCTTAAGACCATTCTTTTTCGCCAAATCTTCATGCATGAGGATTTGGTTTTTATCCTTGTCTGTCAGATGCTCCCCTTGGACCAGCTTGTAGGCTCCAGAGACAAATTTATCTTCTTTTGAAGAGTCATTGACCCCCGTCACCATCAAGGTATTCTTGAAGTATTTTGCCCGCTCTGGAGATTGATTTTGCAGGGTTTCTTCGGTCTCAATGATCTCGTGGTCTAGGATATCTGCAATAGCATTGATCCGCCTGATGGAGGAGGTGATCCCCTCTACCTGGCTGATTTTTTCGATATCCTCTCCTCTGAGATTCCCAGCTCCCCGAGGGGTTCCTGGATTAGTCCTGCGGTTGATCTGCATGGAGAAGCTATTGGTAATGGATCCCAGGCTTTCCGATGAAGCTTTTTGGGTCGCTCCCTTCATGGAGAGTCCGATCAAGCTCAAGGTCCCCATGAGGAGAATGATGGCAAAGAGCAAGAGGGACTTGGGCCATTTCCGTGTGATATAAGCAAAAGCATTGCGCAACATAACATTCCCTCCTTACTTACTCTTCTCAACGAGGCTACGGCGACTCAATTCCAAGACCACATCGGAGGCCTCTGCCACTTCCTTACTGTGGGTGACGACGATGACACATTTTTGGCGTTCCTTGGCCAGTTTCTTTAAAATGGCAATGATGTCACCAGCTGTCTGTTCATCTAAGTTTCCTGTCGGCTCATCTGCTAAGATGACAGGTGCTTCTGAAACGAGCGCACGCGCAATAGCCACCCGTTGTTGCTGCCCGCCGGATAGTTGCAGGACATTGCGTTTGATTTGCGTTTCGTCCAGCCCCAATTCCAAGAGAATGTCTTTCCCAGCTTGTTTGTTGACCAGGCGGACATTTTCCAGTGGCGTCAAATAATCAATCAAATTATAATTCTGAAAGACCAGGGAGACATGATGCTTGCGGTGGTAGCTAGACCCTTTGGTCTGGATGTCCTCCCCATCAAAGAGAACCTGCCCCTTCTTGGGATTGTCCAGACCAGCCAGGAGGGAGAGGAGGGTCGATTTCCCTGCTCCAGACTGACCGATAATGCTGTAAAATGTCCCATTTTTGAACTGATAGTTCACGTCTGAGAAGATCTCTTCTTGGTAACTTTGGTAGCTATAAGATACATGTTTGAGTTCTAACATAGGTGTTATTTCTCCTTAACTCATTTTTGTTAATATTTCTTTTGGGGTCTTGCGCCAGATCATGCTGGTAGTTACACCGAGTGATAGAAGGATCAAGCACAAGAGGCTAGCATAGGCGATTCCTAAGGAAAGGCCTTGAGGGATTTGGTTGAGTAATTCTAGGGTCTGCTGTTGACCGGTCTGTCCGACAAACTGCTCTAAGAAACGATGGCTGACCATCCGCCCGATGAGAAAGGCTGGGATCACTGCTAGTAAGGATACCAGCACCACTTCCAAGAGGAACTGTCTAAAGATCCGGCCCTTGCTCTTCCCAATGGATAAGAGGACCCCGATTTCATGAATCCGCT
>NZ_KQ969689.1:527817-533076 GCF_001578955.1 Streptococcus parasanguinis | reverse complement strand
AGGACCCCGATTTCATGAATCCGCTCTCGTGTCCAGAGACTGAGTAAGAGCGATAGGGCACCTGCTCCCGTCACCAGGAGGACGATCATCATGATCCGCACCAGGCCTTCTAGGGTCTGAGAGGATTCCTTCATCTGGTCAAAGGCCTTGCGATCTTCGACCACGCGTAGCGATTGCCAATCCAGATCCAAGCTTTTGACTTGCTTCAAGAGGGCATCGATTTTCTCAGGATCTTTGACCCCAAAGGTGACCTGGGTCACTTCTTGCTGACTGAGACCAAGAAGCTTGGTCGTATCCTCATAAGGGAGGTAGACTTGATTCTCACTCAGATCAGAGGTCATTCCTGTGAATTTTTCCTGTTTCTTACCCGAAAAGATCCCAACGATTTTAAAGGTTTGCTCTTTGGCAGGAGTCTCTCCCATCTGAAAGCTGGATAAGGTCAAGGAATCCCCGACCTTTAGCTTGTTCTTCTTAGCCAACTCTTGGTGGATCAAGATCTGGCCGCGAGCCTTGTCGGATAAGTGCTTGCCTTGCACCAGTTGGAAACTGCCACTGCGGAAATCCAGGTGCTGGTCTGTCTTCTGGGTGAAGACAGCGCCTAGCGCTTGCTTGGCTTCCTGACCCAGATCATCCCGCTCTACCGACTGCTGCCCCGTCACCACTTCTTTACCAAGAATACGAACAGGACTTTCATATTGAGGAACCATAGATCCAACTCCAGCTAGCCGCTGCACCTTTTCAGCTTCCTTCAGTGCAAAGGGAGTAGCCCCCTGCTTACTGGTCAGGGCAAAACTGGTCCCAGCCGACTGCTTGATATGGTCCTCCAGTCTTCCTCCCACTTGCATCAGTGAAAAACAGAAATACAAGCAAGAAAGGATCAAGAGGAGAATCAGAAAGAGAACCAGATTCCTCGTTCTTTTTCGAGAAATATAGGCGATTGCCTGTTGTAAGAGCATGATCTCACCCTCCATTTCAAGGTCCACGACAATACAATGTGGACGTTTTCATCATTTTTTATAGTTATTATAGAAAAGAAATGTGAAATGTTTATGAAATAGAAAAAGTTTCCTAGATTTTCTAGGAAACTTTATTCGATTTAAATAATATTATGTAAAACATACGTCCCACTTGCTTGACCTTATTTTTCAAAGACTCCTCCTTCTTGAATCTTTGAAAAGATCTGATCGGTCAGTCGAACATTTAAGAAGCTCCAAAGAGCGAAACCTCCAAAGGTAAAGAGATAAATAGCTGTCAGTAACCGTTCAGGACTACTGAGACTGATATAAACCACTGCCAGATTGAAGAAGATAAGAAAGATGGTTTGAATAGGATTTAAGAGAGCAATGAGGAAACTATTCAGACAGACCTTTCTTGTAGGGTCTTCAAAGAGGCCAATATAAGGGAAGATCAAGGTCATCCCTCCACATAGAAGGACGATAAAGGGAAGCAAGATCCAAATCCCATACTCACTTAAAAAGGCCGTATTTGAAAAAAGACAGTAATCCAGATAAAGAAGGGCAGATAGTCCTAGGCAGGTCAGCCAAATCACCGTCGCTTGCTTGAAATTAGCTCGAAAGAGACGGAAAAAATGAAAGACGAGATCCGTATCTTCCCCTTTCAACAAGCGGTGCCACATGGTTGCTAAAGCGGTAAGCGATGCACCGATCGTGAAAATCGGAAGGCAGCAAACGATAAACAAGGTGTTCAAGATAATGATGTCTGTCAACCGGGTCAAGGTCTTGACCAAGCGTCCATCCAATGAAAATAATTTTTGCATCTTCTTCTCCTTGTTCTTCATCTCAATTTCTGCTACTTCCTCCAAGGAAGCACTCAGGGGCTTTAGGCCCCTGAGTTACTTACTTGAATCCATTTAGACTCCTGTTACTTCACTTCTTTTTGGTAACGATCATAGGCATCCTGTTGAATCTTCATAAAGTCATCAATGCCCATCTTCTTCAATGTTGCTTTGTAATCGTCCCAATCCTTTTCGACGCCCCCTTCGACTACCCATTTAGAAGCTTGTTGGGTAACATAGGAGTTGATATCGACATAAATAGAGGACAATTTGTTCAATTCTTCTTGAGAGTAGATGACATTTGGATATGCTGGCAAAGCGTACTGTTTCAATTCTTTGTCCATCTTCAATTTGAGGCCATCACCTTGCGTTTGGTCGATGTCGACATGACTATTGATATCATCTGACACATATTTTGGTCCAAAGTCACGAAGGGAATTGATCCAAGCCCATTCATCGGCAGATTTACCATCTTTTGGAGCCAAAACCTTGTACTTGTCACCATCTTTTTCAGTCGCAATGCCAAAGGATCCATAGAAGTTTTGAATGCTGGCATCATCCGTGTAGAATTTATCCAACCATTTGAGCAATTTTGCAGGGTCCTTGCACTTATTCGTGATCAAGATTTCATTGCGTCCATAGTTCAAATGATCTGGGTCAGAAATGACATATTGTTTGCCATCAGGGCCTTTCAATGCTGGAAGAGGAGCATATTCGCTGGCATGTTGGCCGAAGGTTGCATCTGCTGTCCAACCACTTGATACACCGACACGTGCCACTCCCTTGTCCATCCGTTTGGCAACAGACATAGAGGTATCTTCTGTAAAGAGTTCAGGGTCGATCAAGCCTTTCTTGTAGGCTTCATGCATAGCAGCTATCCCTTGTTTATAACTTTCTTCCGTCCGGAGGTAGACCGGTTTGCCATCTTTGACGGACATTTCATAGGTATTATCTCCACCCAGACGGTTGTTGAATGGCAAGATATAAGAGAAGGTCGGATCAAAGTTACCAGAGCCAAATGGAATTTCATCATTGACATCCCCATTGCCATTGGCATCTTTGTCCTTGAAGGCTTGTAAAACAGTCACCAATTCATCATAGGTTTCCGGCATCTTCAAGCCAAGGTTGTCCAACCATTTCTTATTAATAAAGAGTTGGTTGCCGACGATTGGCCGCATTGGCAATTTCTTAGGCAGACTGTAAATATGACCATCAGGGTTGGTCACCATGGCTTTTAATTTCGGTTCTTTTTCAAAGGCCTTGTTCAAGTTTGGCATATTATCCTTGATCAAGTCTTCCAATGGAATGAACATGTTTTGGTTCTGAGCGATTTCAGAATCCGTGAAGGCATTGGATCCCAAGAAAGCGTCTGGTAAATCTCCACTGGCAACAAGAACAGATTTCTTATCAGACCAGTCTGCAGCCACCATGGTATCCCATTTGATCTTGATACCTGATTCCTTGGCTGAATCATCTAGAAAACCTTTGTGATAGTCTTCCCCCCAATCCGACCAACGAACGGTCGTGATCTTGAAGGTATTTCCATCATTCTTGTCATTGCTTGATTTATTTGTGGAAGCTCCACAAGCCGTCAAGCCAGCTAAAGCAGCTGCTCCAAGGAGCAGATAGGCAAATTTCCTGTTTTTCATGATCTTCTCCTATTCTTTCAAGGCCCCTATCATGACACCTTGATTAAAGTATTTTTGGACGAATGGATACAGCATCATAATCGGTGCTGTTGAGATAACGATGGCTGCATATTTCATCATATCAGCCTTGATACGGAGGTCAGAAGCTACCTCCCCTGTTGCTTGCGATTGCAACATTTGATTACTAATTAAGAGACGGCGCAGGATCAGTTGTAGGGGTTGGAGATTTTCATTGGTCAAATAAATCAAGGCATTGAACCAAGAATTCCAGATCCCTACTGCTGTCCAAAGTCCAATAACGGCAATAATAGCCTTGGACAAGGGGAGCACGATCTTTCTGAAGTAATGAATGGTTCCACAACCATCGATCTGGGCGGCTTCCCACATCCCTTCTGGAATACTATTGTTAAAGAAAGTTCGAGCTACAACGATATTGTAAGGAGAAACTGCAAATGGTACGACCATTACCCAGAAGGTGTCGACCAAACCCAATTGTTTGACTGTCAAATAAATGGGAATCAAGCCTCCAGAGACAAACATGGGAACGATAAAGAAGACACTGACCCATTTCTTAGCAAAGAGGTCCTTTCGCGACAAGGCGTAACCAGCCGGGATATTAATGACCAGGGCAACGATGGTTCCCACAACCGTGTAAAGGATGGTGTTGAGATAGCTCTTTAGAAATAAAGGCTGTTCAATCAAGCGTTGATAGCCATCTAGTCGCCATTCCCTCGGGATAAACCAAACCTTACCAGTTGCCACATCAGACGGATTACTGAAGGAGGCAATAATGACAAACCACAAAGGGTAGACAATCAAGAGAATCAAGCAAATCGCTAGACCATAGATAAAAACATCAAAGAGGATTTCTGACTTGGTCTTTCTCGCATGTTGAAACAATTTCACAATTTCTCCTCCTTTCTAGAACAATCCTGTCTTGGTATAGCGTTTCGCAAACCAGTTGACCGACAGTAAGATGATCAAGTTAACCAAGGTATTAAAGAGACCGATCGCTGTCGAATAACTATATTGAAAATTAATCATCCCCACTTTGTAGACATAGGTCGAAATGATTTCACTTCCTGCCAGATTGAGTGGATTTTGCAAGAGCAAGACCTTTTCAAAACCAACACTGAGTAGGCTGCCTGCTCTGAGAATCAAGAGAATCATCGCCGTTGGTAACAGTAAGGGTAAGTCAATATGACGGATTTTTTGCAATCGACTCGCCCCGTCCATAGTCGCTGCTTCATAAAAGGTTGGATCAATGGCTGATAGAGCGGCTAGATAAATGATACTATCCCAACCGATATGTTGCCAGACATCACTCCAGACATAGACACCCGCAAAGCTACCCGGTTTGGATAAGAGGGCAGGCATCTTTAAGCCGACCAATTTGAGGACATTGGCTAACAGTCCACTACTTGGAGAGAGAAAAAGAATAATCATCCCACACATGACCATGGTCGAGATAAAATGAGGCAAATAAGTTGTTACTTGAAAGATTTTTTTGAACTTGCCCACACGAATTTGGTTGCAAATGATGGCTAGAACAATCGGCAAGGGAAAACCAACCAGAATACTGTAAATAGAAATTTTCAAGGTATTCTTCATGGTTGTCGCAAATTGGAAGGATGAGAAGAACTGGTTAAAATACTTAAGACCAGCCCAAGGACTTCCAAATATCCCAGTAGCGGGAGAGTAATCTTTAAAAGCGATGACTAGACCCGCCATAGGGATATAGGCAAATAAAATCAATAAAATAATCGATGGCAGGAGCAGCACATATAAAGGAATATTTTTCTTAAATTTGCTCTG
>NZ_KQ969689.1:521822-527797 GCF_001578955.1 Streptococcus parasanguinis | reverse complement strand
GTGCATCTTCATTCACTTTTCCGTTTTCTCCACACAAAAACATGCACTTTCCCGATTTTTTTTACTTTAATATCGGTTTTGTTCATGAATCCGTTTTCAAATAGTGCTATAATATATGTGAGGTGCTCATTATGAAAGCTATTCACAGAAGTACACGAGATCACTCGATTCAATTTTTTTCGCGCCTACTCTTTCTCCTCTTAGTCGTCAATACCTTGATCAACCTTTTGATAGGTGGGATTAGCCGAAATTTTATTAAACACCAAAATATGCTCCATTTAGAGGACTCGATTCATATCTATGCGGATTCCTTAAATACAGAGCTTCACTCCGTTGAGCGTTTTATGTACAGTACCATTAGTCACAATGACTATTTGACAGAGCTCAATACTCCGCTTGATTTCACGGATTTTCATGAAAATCTAAAAAAACTGCGGATTGATTTCACGGAGTTTCAGTACCAGATGGATAGCCCCATTACCTTTTTCATAGAGACAAAAGATATCCCACATTTTTTCAACGCTTCCAGTCTTCAACTGCCCTACCTGGACTATGTACAATTGAAAGATCATCTTAAAACCTATGACAAAGAAACAGACAAGACCCGTCAAAAATGGCAACGAATCAGCCTGAACCAGCATGATTATCTCTTAAAATCCCTCCATTACAAGGGCAAAGCTATCTATGCCATCATTTCTACCCAGGATATTTTAAAACCCTTGCAAAAGCTCAATATCGGGAAAAAAGGGCGCTTATCCATCGATCGCCCCAACCAGATCCATGCTACAGATTCCGTCATTCAAGCCGGTAGCAATCAAACCCACCTGCCTTTTGATCTGTATGTGACGGTCGATTACGGAGACGTTTTCCGTACAAATATCGTACTGGAAACCCTTCTCTCCTTGGTCCCTTTGATCATCGCCGTTCTCTCCACCATTCTGATCCTTTATATTCGTCAACGGATGATCCAACCGATGAAACGACTCACCCAACGCCTTTCTCAGCTAGATGCTGCTTCTACCAAGCTAGATGTAATCGAAGACCAAGGGATCTTAGAGATCGATCAGGCCAATCACAAGCTCAATCAGGTTCTGATCCATATGAAAGACCTCCAAATTCGAGCCTACCACGCGCAACTCAATCTCAAAAAAGTCGAACTCAATTACCTCAAAAATCAAGTTCGACCCCATTTTTACCTCAACATGCTTTCCATGATTCACAGCATGCTCCAAACCAAGGACTATAAGGAAATCGAGGAGTTGACCAAGGTGACTTCCAACTACTTGCGTCACCTCTTTCAAGCCAATCAAGATTTCAATCGCTTAACAGATGAAATCCAACATATCCGAAATTACCTAGAAATCCAGAAAATCCGCTATGGGGACAGCATCCACTTTGACCTGGACTGGGATCCTGGTCTGAAAGATGCGGCTATTCCCCCTCTGCTTTTACAAACCTTTGTGGAAAATGCCATCAAACACGGCTTTTCTTTCCAAGATTCCTTCCACATTCAGCTTTCCATTCATGAAGAAGCAAACCAACACCTTGCCATTTCCCTTCAGGATAATGGACCCGGTTTTAGCTCCGCTATCTTACAAGATCTAGCAGAGAAAAAATCCTTAGTCACTGAAAATGGCCACCACATTGGTTTGACCAATGCACGGGAGCGACTAGATCTCCTCTATCCAGATCACTACACGCTCCAATTTTCAAATGGATCCCAAGGAGGTGCCCGCATCCAACTGAGACTTCCTTATGAACCCTACAAAGGAGACACACATGAATATCCTACTCGTTGACGATGATCGTTTTATCATTAAAGCCCTACAGGAAACCATCCATTGGGAAGCCTTGGGCATTGAGCAGGTATATACCGCCTCCAGTCTGAGCCAAGCCCAAGCCATCATTCAAAGCCACCCGATTGCCCTCATGATCAGTGATATCGAGATGCCACAAGGCAGTGGGCTAGATCTCCTAGCCTGGGTCCGGTCAGAAAAATATGACATTCAAACGATCTTCCTTACCAATTATGCTGATTTCAATTATGCCCAAAAAGCCATTGAACTCCAAAGTTTTGAATACTACCTCAAACCGATTGACCCCGACCGTTTAGAGTTTATCATTCAAAAAGCCCTCAATAAGATCAAGCGCCACAAGAGTGCGGCCCAATTAGCACAGCAAGGACAAAAAGAAGCTGAATTTTGGCATGACTACTTGCGAAAACCGCGTCCATCTCAAGCAGAACAGCTCCTTCAAGAAGTAACAAAACGGGGTTATAGCCCCAAACCACATGAAGACTACCTCTTGCTCCTCATCACTCTCCACTTAGTTGAAGAAGACTTTCACCCCAGCGTCCCTTCTTGGCGCTTGCAGCTCCGCCATTGTATCAAGGATCTCTCCCTAGATTTCCCTGTCCACTACTGTGCCCTCAGTAAAATCGAAAGCCAGACCGATCGCTACCTCTGTCTCTTCAAAAAGAATCAGACTACAGAGTGTGCAGACTTCCTAAAGGCTATCCAGCAGAAGATCCAGCAAGACTTAGACCGATCCTCTATCCTTCTCTATTCAGATGCCATTTCCCTTAAGACGCTCTTGATGAAGGCTCTGCAACTCTGCCAATACAGTGAAGAACAAGTCTTCCATTGGGACAGTATCCACTCCTATGCTTCTTTGGCTCCACAACCTCAAAAGCCTGCTCATCGGACATCGCTCACTTTTACAAATCAGCTAGAGACAGAACAGCTCCTCCAAATCATCCATAGCTTAGAGACTCAAGATCGCATCCCGCTCTCAGCTCTGAGTGAACTCCAGCTAGACTGGACCCAGCAAATTGGCATTTATCTGGACAAGAACGGCATTCTCGCCCACAAGTTATTTCAAAACAAACACCATCAATTTCTCTTCGAACGGCGGTTTCATGCCATCGAAGCTTTTGAAGCCTATATCGGAGATTACTGGAGCTCTGCTCGCCATTATGTGATCGATCTAGAACACCAATCCAATCTCATCCAACGGATCACTGACTACATCGATCACCATTACAAGGAGGATATCAGTCGCACCAAGCTGGCAGAAATGGTTTTTCTTAGTCCAGATCATCTAGCGAGGATGTTTAAGCGCGACACCGGCGAAAAACTGGTGAAATACATCACCGATAAACGGATGGCCGCCGCAAAAGAGATGCTATCGCAAAGCGATACCCCCATTTACCAAGTTGCCCTCCAGGTGGGATATGACAACTACTCCTACTTTACAAAGGCTTTTAAACAAAAGGTCGGCCTCTCCCCAGGAGATTACCGCAAGCAATGCCAAGAAGCCTTTTAAAACAAGAAAAAAACCTTTGAAAAGGATTCCTTTTCAAAGGTTTTATTTTCTTTTCTTCTTAATTTCTTTTTCAATCGCACTAGCAATCTTCTCCACCATATAGGCCATCTGGAGATTGCGCAAGATCAAGAGGGCCCAAAAACATGCAAAGAGCATTTGACCCGCCATGGTCGCTTCATTGAAAAAATATGTCTCCATAGCAGTAAAGACTGCTATCACTGCAAATTGTTTTCTATTCATAAAATTATTTTACCATGATTCAGTAAAAAATTCATGTATTAATCGTCTTGCAGGGTGATTTTATCGGATAAAAAGTGAAATTCCTCAGGGATGACGCTTTCCTCTTCTTCTACCACTTCCGCTTTTTGTCCACGCGCCTTAGCCGAAAACTCTGCCCGGATTTGGGTCCATTCTTCCATCGAAACAGCTAAAATTTCTGGCGAGAAGCCCGCAGCATTGCTGAGGATATTTCCAAACATGGTATTGAGGTTGTCCCGCTTCATAGTCTGTTCAGCATTAAAGGCAGACTCAAAGGCTAAAATAGCGTGATTTTCATTGGCAGCTACTGGCTGGGATCCGATTAAGAGGGCCTTATCCGCACCTGCCAAGCTCTCGATGATTTCCCCCCAAGCGTTCTGAAGACGGATCAAGTTGGTCCGTGCCAACTCTGGATTTTCGACCGCCTCTTGTAAAATGGCGTTGACCTTATTTCGATCTGCACGGTAGCCCTTGCTAGACTTGGTTGGACGAGCTACTGTCGGTTTTGAAGCAGGAAGACTGCTACCCGATTGCGCTAACTGTTGCTTGAGCTGTGCGACTTCCTTCTTCAAGTCTTCCAGCTGAGCTAGCACATTGGAAGGAACCTCCACAGCAGCTGACTTAGAAACTTGGCCTGTTCTTTCAGCCAATTTAATGGTCATCATTTCAGTATAGATACGCGGTTGCAGACTATTTTTGATGTCCGCAAGACTGGTCGTCGCCTGGTCAATCAGGGCAAAAAGACGGGCTTGATCAGCTTCAAGATTCGTCGCAAACAAGTCACTAGCGTGAGTATTTTCTCCGCCTGTCTGGACAATCAGGAGATCTCTCAGATATTGAAGTAAGTCCGTGACGAAACGGGCCATATTCTTCCCGTTATCAAAGATAATCGCCAGCTGATCCAGCGCCGCTGTCGCATCATGAGCCAGGATGGCAGCCACGTACTGATCGAGCGCAGCAAGACTGATGGACCCAGTAATCTCTTCAGCGATTGCTGTCGTCAACTCACTACCCGCAGTCAGACTCAGGGCTTGGTCCAAAATGGACAAGGCATCCCGCATTCCACCTTCAGCGCGCCGAGCAATGATCTGGACAGCATCTGCTTCATAGGCAATGCCTTCAGTAGCTAAGATACTTTCCAAATGGTGAACGATATCTGGTAGTTTGATAGATTTGAATTCAAAGCGTTGCACCCGTGACAGAATGGTCGCAGGAATCTTGTGCAACTCTGTCGTTGCGAGGATAAATACTACATTTTCCGTTGGTTCTTCCAGCGTCTTCAACAAGGCATTAAAGGCCCCTGTTGAGAGCATATGGACCTCATCGATAATGTAGACCTTATGCTTGGCTAGACTCGGAGCATAAGTGGATTTGTCGCGAATATCCCTAATCTCATCGACCCCATTGTTGGAAGCTGCATCGATCTCGATAACATCTTCTAGACTCCCATTGGTGATGGATTCACAGATATAGCAGTCGTTACACGGCTCCCCATTGACTTGATTAGGACAGTTCATAGCCTTAGCAAAGATCTTGGCCACACTGGTTTTCCCAGTACCACGAGGACCCGAAAAGAGATAGGCATGGCTGATCTTGTCCTGCTCGACGGCCTGTCTCAATGTCCGTGCCACCACTTGCTGGCCGACCAATTGGCCAAAAGTCTGGCTACGGTATTTCCGATATAAAGCTTGATACATTAGTTCTTAACTCCAAACATCTTAAAGTCCCAGTTTGTCTTTTCGATCAATATGGTGACAAACTTTTCCAAATACTCTTGATCCAGCTGATCGTAGTCAGAGACACATTCTGAGTCCAGATCTAAAACCCCAAGGAGCTGACCGTCCTTAACCATAGGCACCACAATCTCACTCATGGCTCGACTATCACAGGAAATATAGTTGGCATGTTGGCGGACATCATCGACAATCATGGTTTTCTGCTCTTGAGCTGCTTCTCCACAGACACCCTTTCCGAGAGCGATATGGACACAAGAAACACCTCCCTGAAAAGGTCCCAAGATCAATTCCGTTTGGTCATACAAATAAAAACCCGCAAAGACCGAACGAGGCAGGGCTTGATTTAAGAGAGCACTGGCATTGGACAGATTAGCCAAGGCATTGGTTTCTCCCATTAAGAGAGCATCTAATTGAGCCAGCAAGAGCTGGTATTGTGATTCTTTTTCCGAATGTTTCATACCTTCCATTATACCAAATCTTTGCCCAAAAATTAAGCTTCAAACAGCGAAAGAAAAGAGAGTGGGACAGAAATCGGTCATTCGTTAGAATTCGATTTCGTTGTCCCACCTCCGCACAATTGAGTAGGGCTGTAAAAGCTGATGAATTCAGCGTAGTAGAGCCCACTCAACCACTGCGTCTTGCTCGACAATCCAAAAA
>NZ_KQ969689.1:520987-521669 GCF_001578955.1 Streptococcus parasanguinis | reverse complement strand
GCCTCCATTATCTATTCATGCCGCCGATTGAAGTGAAAGACTTCAAAATATTGAATGGCCCGATAGATTAAAAAGATGGTCAAGATGATGGCCACCAGCCAAATCGTCTTTAGTCCATAAAACTGGATCAAGTAGGTCGAAAAAATGGCCCCACAGACGAAACTCCCGATCAAGCAGGTCATAAAGATGGCTTCCCAGAGGAATTTCATCTCCCTGTCTCTAACAAAATTTCCATAAGCTACCATGGTTTTCTTGAGATTTCCGGTCATAAAAGAGTGGTTGTAGGCATAGCTACCTACTTCTCCAAATGAGGTCGCTACGATTCCCAAACTCAGGCCAAAAAAAGGCACGATGAAGACATTTTTTACCGATGCTGGCAAAAATCCCGTCACCAAAGTTGTGAGGATATAGGGCACTAGGGTACTCAAGCGCCAGACTGAATTATCAATCAAGCGACGCAAGACCGTCATTAAAAAGATCCCCAGCATAAAGGCCAGCATCGTGGCTAACTTCACTTCTACATCTGAGATCTGCTGGCCGATCAAACCAACCGATAGAAAGACCACATTCCCCGTCTGGCCTGCCGCCAAGGTCCCACCCCGACAAATAAAGGTATAAGCATCTGAAAAACCAGCACACATGGTCAATAAACAAGCGAACGCCTTGGTCCGCGAATGAAACT
>NZ_KQ969689.1:519730-520967 GCF_001578955.1 Streptococcus parasanguinis | reverse complement strand
CATGGTCAATAAACAAGCGAACGCCTTGGTCCGCGAATGAAACTCCCTTTTCATTTCCATTCTCCTTAGGAAAAAGAGGGAGTGGTAGAAAATGTTTAAATAAACATTTCCCATACCACCCCCACAAAGTTGATTGAGAACTCTTCTGAGTCTTTTAGCGAATGAAGAGTCTCATTAACTACTGAGACATTCCGTCACTCCTCATATCCATAGACACTTGGAGATCACTTGCTCTCTTTCTCCTTTTTTTATTTTCCCTCACGCGCTTCGTTGAGGATTTTTTCAATCTTGGTTGTGATCAAATCAATCGCTACCGTGTTAGTCACTCCTTCAGGAATGATCACGTCCGCATAGCGCTTGGTTGGCTCAATGAACTGATGGTACATGGGTTTCACCACTCCAAGGTACTGCTCAATGACGCTATCGAGACTCCGTCCACGCTCCTCCATATCGCGCTTGATCCGGCGAATGATCCGAACATCATCATCCGTATCAACGAAAATCTTGATGTCCATCAAGTCTCGAAGGCGCTTGTCTTCAAGGACTAAGATTCCTTCCACGATGAAAACATCCTGAGGTTCCTGACGATAGGTCTTACTACTGCGCGTATGCTCTGCATAGTCATAGGTTGGAATATCCACCGGACGACCTGCCAAGAGTTCATTGATCTGCGCAATCATCAAGTCCGTATCAAAGGCAAAAGGATGGTCATAGTTGGTCTTGATCCGCTCCTCAAAGGTCAAATGACTCTGGTCCTTGTAATAAGAATCATGCTCAATCATAGCAATCTTTTCATTCGGAAAATTAGCCAAAATGGCACGAGACACACTGGTCTTTCCACCACCAGAACCACCAGTAACACCAATAATAATAGGTCTATTTTGCATTTTCTACTCCATTACCTCTAATCGCTTGAAAAGGTCCTAACCTCTCCACTATATCTTATTCATTTTACCATATTTTTGCCTAGACTTGAATCATTTTTTCCGATGAAATTTAGAGTAGAAAAGGACCTTGCGGTACTTTGATTATTTAGATAAACTAATTCTTTAGTAAAAAAGCCAAGTAATCTTGCAAAGAAATAATAATGAGTTCTAATTTTTTAAATGAATCAAGATACTGAAACTTTCCGCCGTGAGAAAAGTGCTAGAAACGCGATTGTTTCTAGCACTCGGGAGTTTTGGAACCTTAGGTCCAAAACTAAGTCATGGAACTTCTTCAAGTTCGCTGACGTCCG
>NZ_KQ969689.1:515989-518987 GCF_001578955.1 Streptococcus parasanguinis | reverse complement strand
TACTCACCTAAGGAAAGTTTCTAAGATGAAGATGACTTTGTCTTCAATCTAAAAGGACCTTGCGGTCCTTTCATTATTTTACTTTTTCTAATTTTGCGGCAAATTCATTACCACCACGTAAGACGAGTATGTTTTTTCCACCGTTGACAGGTACGAAACAATAATTTGAATTAGCTTGTATATAGACTTCCTTAGCGCTCTTCACTTGATAGCCTTGTGATTTCACCGCTTCTTGAATGACTTCAAATGTGTGTTCAATCTCCTCTTTAGAAGTCGTGTCTCCATCATACTTTTCTGAATCAGCTAGAGAATAGAATGCGTAAGCCTTGCTATCGTAATACTTATCACTAATAATTCCATGATCTGAAATCTGAACAGTTGTATTATCTCCTTCTGTCACATTCTTCCATTTTCCAACCATGGCCTTTGGTGTTTCAACCTTGTGATAGACCAAATTATCTTCAAAGTTTCCTTTGTATGACTTATAAATTTTCAAGTCGAATAAATCATTTCTTAAAATAATATTGCTTCCGTCTTTTTGGAGCAAGTTATAGCGTGTGTTCCCACCAGACTTAATAACAACTATTTCAGTCGTCTTCAGGTTAAATTTCTTATCGACATCCACAAGTGAATGCAAGTCCGTCGCATTTAACAAAGAAAGTGCGGTATTAAATTCTTTTTTCGCTTCATTGCCCTTGAGAACCTTTTTGATGGTCTCGCTACCATTGACTTTTTGTTTCTTTCCACTTAGTTCATAAGTGACCGGACTTGAATCCGTATTTCTCAACCAAACCCCATCCAGACTTGGTCCACCTGAAAAGAAAAAGAACCAAGCAAAAGCAATCACTGCGACAAGTCCTGCAACTACGACCCCAATCTTTGTTTGTTTATTGAAAGAAAATGTAAATTTTTTCGGTCTTGGAACAGGTTGCAAGGTTTTCGCAGATGGTTGTGGTTGGACAAAAGCTTGCTGCTCTTGTGAAAGAGGTGCGCTAGGTGCAACAGGTGCTTCTTGAGCAGGAGCCTGCGCTTCAGCTACCGAAGCTGGTGCCTCAGTTGTTGGAGCTGGCGCTTCTTTTCGCTCTACGACAAACTCCCCTTTTTCACGCGCTTCTTGAAATTCTTGCATACTTGGCTTGCGACCATTGACCGCTTCAAAGTATTCAACCCAATCTTTTTGATTCATCATATCCCCCTTATTGATTCATTAAAAAAACTAATCATATTATACCACAAATCAATGGTTAATTTTTTGATTTTCAGAAAATAAAAGAAAAGGACCTTACGGTCCTTCTAATTTATTTCACTTTTTCCAATTTTTCAACTAAATGATAGTCTTCTGTGAAAACAAGGACTGTCTTCCCTCCATTTACAGGGACATAATAAAAATCAGATCCTAGTTGCTTGTACACGTCTTTCATACTAGTTAGCTGGTAATCTTGGGAATCGACCGCATCTTGAAGATCTTCATAGACCTCTTTCACTTTGTCAGCTGTCTTTTCTTGATCAAACTTAGTTGAAGGCATCTTTTGGAGCTCTTCTAGACTATAAAAAGCCGTACCTTCGCTACTATCAAATTCACTATAAGTAAGAATACCACGATCATTTAATTCAAGATAATTGGTTTCATCATCATAAGAACGCTCAATTTTCCATTTCCCAACTAGCACTTTAGGAATTTCTGTCTTGTGAAAAATAGCATTCTTCTTAAAGCTTTCTGAATGATCACTATAGGTAACCAAATCCATCAAGTCATTGGCTAAAATCACATTGGTCCCATTGCTTTGGAGTAGATTATAAACAAGCCCATGCTCGTCTTTAATGATGATAACTTCCCTCGTGTGGAGGTCAAATTTTCTATCAACATCTGCTAAGTTTTTCAGCTTGGAGTAGTTTAACTGGTTTAAAGCTTTCTGAAACTCTTGTTTTGCTTCATTACCTTTGTAAACTTTCTCAATCTTATACTTACCATACGATCGTGGATCTTCTTGATTTAACTCATAAACCACTGCTGTTGAATCAGCAGGTCCAACCCAAATTCCTTCCAAACTTGGAGTCGGTTGGAAGAAAAAGAAATAAGCCAGTACAATAACAGCTAGTATTCCCACACCTGATAAAGCCCATTTGGTCTGCTTATTCCATTTCACACTAAAGCGTTTGATAGCTAGAGTCTCATACCCTGACTCCACTTGTGACGGCATTTGAACCTGCTCACTTTTCTCTCGTGAGGCTACCGCTGATGGAACTGGTGCTTCAGGAACGGTCTCTTTTCGTTCCACTACAAACTCACCATTCGCTCGTGCATTTTGAAACTCTTGCAGACTCGGCTTACGGTTATGGAGTGCTTCAAAATAGTCAACCCAATCTTTTTGATTCATCTATTCCTCCTAATCGATGATTGTTTTCAAACTGATCCTATTATACCATACATGAAAAGGCAATCACTCATTTTCAGAAAAATATCTGAAAAAGTCCAAGCGATTTTCTACTTGGACTCTCTTCATTATTTCAAAACTTTTTGTGTTTTCGAGTAGTTGGCTTCGACAGCTTCTTTTTCAGCTTTCCACCAGTCTTGGTGGTCTGTGTACCACTTGATGGTTTCTTCCAAACCTGCTTCGAAGTTGGTGAATTGTGGTTCCCAACCCAATTCTTCACGCAATTTTGTTGAATCGATGGCATAGCGCAAATCGTGACCAGCACGGTCTGTGACACGGTCATAAGCATCTTTTGGTTGACCCATTTTTTCAAGGATCAATTCCAGCACTTCCTTGTTGTTCTTTTCACCATCGGCACCGATCAGGTAAGTTTCACCGATACGGCCTTTAGTGAGGATAGCCCAAACACCAGTTGAGTGGTCGTTGGTGTGGATCCAGTCACGGACGTTCTTCCCTTCACCATAAAGTTTTGGCTTGATGCCAGACAAGATATTGGTGATTTGACGTGGGATGAATTTTTCGATGTGTTGGTATGGCCCGTAGTTGTTTGAACAGTTTGAAAT
>NZ_KQ969689.1:515390-515969 GCF_001578955.1 Streptococcus parasanguinis | reverse complement strand
ACACCAAATGAACGTACCCAAGCTTTCACAATCAAGTCTGAAGCAGCCTTGGTTGATGAATAAGGTGATGATGGGTTGTATTTGGTTTCAGCAGTGAATTTTTCACCAGGACCTTCCCCATGTCCAGGAAGATCTTCGCGCAATGGAAGGTCTCCATACACTTCGTCTGTTGACACGTGGTGGAAACGAATGTCGTATTTACGAGCAGCTTCCAAGAGTGTATAAGTCCCAACAAAGTTTGTGTAGATAAATGGAGATGGATCTTTGAGGGAGTTATCATTGTGGCTTTCAGCCGCATAATGAACGATGGCATCAGCCTTAGCAGCCAATTTATCAACTAATGCAGCATCAGCGATGTCTCCCACCACCAACTCGACACGATCTCCAAGGATTTCTTCGATATTGGCACGGTTACCAGCATAAGTAAGTTTATCAAGGACAGTCACATGCACGTCTGGATGGTTGTTGTAGACATAGTGGACGAAGTTTGAACCGATGAAACCAGCTCCACCGGTTACGATGATATGTTTATATTCTGACATTTTTTCTCCAAATAATTTTTAGTTTTGATTATTCCTT
>NZ_KQ969689.1:511659-515003 GCF_001578955.1 Streptococcus parasanguinis | reverse complement strand
TTTTAGCTTTCCTTAGGTGAGTACGGACGTCAGCGAACTTCTTCGAAGTTCCATGACTAAGTTTTGAGCCTAGTGTATCAAAACTTCCGAGCACCTGAAACAAAAGTAGTTCAGGTGCTTTTCTCACGGCGGAAAGCTAAGTACATAGCTCGCTTCGCTCGTTTATAGCAAAGCTAAAAACTATATAATGATGTTCTTGATTGTTTTAAGATTTATATTTTACAAATCTTCTGCTTTTAGGGGTTTGACGTCTTTGAGCAATGGGTGGTTCTTGTCTGCTTCTGAGACTTCTGCTTCTTCCAAGTTTTCCCATTGGATATCTAGGCTTGGGTCTGCATAGTTGACAAAAGCATATTTTGGTTTGAGTTCCAGTGCCCAGTAGTCATTGACTAAGTAAGTATAGGCAACTTTGTCTGTCAAAACTTGGAACCCATTGGCTACACCACGAGGGACGAAGATGCCTTTTGAAGCATCGATCACGGTTTGGTAGGTATTCCCAAAGCTATCGCCTTCACGAAGGTCTACCCAAGTTCCAAGAACCTTGCCTTCATCTGCTACAGAGATGTACTTGTCCCAAGGCTCTGCATGCAAGCCACGCAAAACATTCTTACGAGAGAATGAAATATTGTTTTGCAACTTACCTTCTGCAAAAAAGCTTTCAGGGAAACCAAGGGGAAGCATTTTCTCTTTTTGGAAGTTTTCTTTAAACCAACCACGGTTATCCCCGCGCACTGGAATATCAAACTCCATCAAGCCTGGGATAGCATCAATTTTGCGGGCTGCTAATTCTTTTTCGAAAAATTGTTCTGTCATTAAGCTTCTCCAATCAAACGGAGCAAGTATTGTCCGTATTCGTTTTTCTTCAGTGATTGCGCTAATTCATGGACTTGTTCTTTGGTGATATAACCCATGCGATAAGCAATTTCCTCAAGGTTAGCCACTTGGACATTTTGCAAGCGTTGAACAGTTTCGATATATTGAGATGCCTGCAAGAGACTTTCGTGAGTTCCAGTATCCAACCAGGCAAAACCACGGCCCATGAGCTCAACAGAGAGATCTCCACGCTCCAAATAAGCCTTGTTAACATCGGTGATTTCAAGCTCACCACGAGGGCTTGGTTTGATGTTTTTGGCAATTTCTACCACATCATTGTCATAGAAGTAAAGTCCGGTCACTGCAAAGTTGGATTTTGGATGTTCTGGTTTTTCTTCGATAGAGATGGCATTCATATCCGCGTCAAACTCTACCACACCAAAGCGTTCCGGATCTTTGACTTGGTAACCAAAGACAGTCGCTCCTTTTTCCTTCGCTTCTGCCCGTTGCAACATCTTGGTTAAGCCGTTTCCGTGGAAGATATTGTCCCCAAGGATGAGGGCAACATGATCGTCACCGATAAAGTCTTCTCCGATGATGAAGGCTTGCGCCAAGCCATCTGGACTTGGTTGCTCTGCGTAAGAGAGGGAAATACCAAGTTCAGAACCATCTCCAAGAAGCTCTTCAAAACGAGGAAGGTCTTGAGGTGTTGAGATGATCAGGATATCTTTGATCCCAGCCAACATAAGCGTTGACAGCGGATAGTAGATCATTGGTTTGTCATAAATGGGCATCAACTGCTTAGAAGCCGCACGTGTCAATGGATACAAGCGAGTTCCTGAGCCCCCTGCTAAAATAATACCTTTCATAATGTTAGGCCTTTCTACGTAGTCATTACCCTTATTTTATCATGTTTATATAAAAAAGTCACCTTGCATTTGTGTTACAAGGTGATGACAGGACGTTGATTCTATAGTCCCGTTAACGATCTTCATTATCGTGATTCAAATAGGACGCTCGGACTAGGACTCTTTAATATACTTTAATTCACTGATTACTGCTCCTTGACTGAGCCGTCTGAAAACCTTACCTTTACTCCCGATTTGGTCGTGCCTCTCCTAGAATCCATAAAGCTCTGAAATTCTTCATCTTCATTATGATAGACCCCTATCTTAATTTTTTTTCGCATCTTTATCATAAGCTAGTACATGTTCCTTGGAACTCCCATCAGAAAATGTAAATTTTACATCTGCTCCCCATGCGTCCGAAGGAGTAGAGCTATAAGATGGGTTTTTAATCTCAATTTCTTCAATTCCCTCGTAAGAATGCTTCAAGGTCCTTACAAGGCTGACTTCATACTCTCTATTGCGTCTCTTCTCCTCTAATTTTTTGTTCATATAAAACATAGAAATCCCAACTACCAAAAGGAGAGCCAAGGCGATGACGCTCATTATCCTTTTGCTTTTCTTGTTAAACTTGATTTTTACCATAAGATAATTTTCCTCGCTGACTAAGGTCTACCTCTGAATTGAATCTGATGAATTGTTCTTCATCTTTTCATTCTCAAATACCATGATACCAATCATAAAGAGAGCTTGTCCTGATGCTCTCCTTTTCAGTTCCTTATCCCAAAGCGACGTCTAGAATCATCATAATGACAAAGCCAACCATGAGGCCTAAGGTCGCCACATCTGTGTTGCCATTGGTCTGGGAATCTGGGATCAACTCTTCAACCACTACGAAGATCATCGCACCTGCTACAAAAGAGAGGGCGTAAGGCAAGATGGCTGTCATGGATAAGACGGCAACTGCCCCTAGCAGGGCTCCGATGGGCTCGACGATGGCTGACATAGATCCCCAATAAAAGGCATTGAGACGGGATTTTCCATCCGTCCGGATTGGGATTGAAAGAGCAGCCCCTTCTGGGATATTTTGCAAGCCAATCCCAATGGCCAGGCCAACCGCCCCGATAAAGGCTTCTGGACTTGGATTGCTAGCCAGAGCTCCAAAGGCTACTCCGACTGCTAAGCCTTCTGGAAAATTATGAATGGTAATGGCGAGAAAAAGGAGGATTGTTTTAGACAACTTCTTCTCCCGCGGCGTATGGATACTCTCAGCCTCTTCAATCTCCTTCGTCATATGAAGGTGAGGGACGATGGCGTCAATCAAGCGAAGGAAAAAACCTCCAGCTAAAAAACCGATCGCCGCTGGCAACCAAGCCAGGCTCCCATAAGAGGTTTCCGCATACTCAATCGAGGGTTGTAAGAGCGACCAAAAAGAAGCCGCGATCATGACCCCTGCCGCAAAGCCCATCATGATGTCCAGTAATTTGCGACTAATATGCTTGAAGAAAAAGACGATGGCTGACCCGACAATGGTACAGCCCCATGTAAACAATCCTGCGAGAAAGGCCTGCAAGACCACGGATTGCGATTGAAACCAATTCATAACAACTCCCATTTTCTCGATGATTCACTTCTTCTATTCTACTATTTTTAGCCCAATTAAGGAAGATCTTTCGAAAAAAAGAG
>NZ_KQ969689.1:509592-511089 GCF_001578955.1 Streptococcus parasanguinis | reverse complement strand
ATTGTTCAACTGGATAATCTGCTGGATCTAAGCGCAGGTTTCCTCCTACCACGAGTTGGGATAGGTGCCACCCAATGAGGGGACCAGTTGTGAGGCCAGACGAACCAAGTCCACTGGCGACATAGAGGCCTACTTGATCAGGAACAGCTCCCCAAAATGGTGAAAAGTCACTGGTGTAGGCACGGGTTCCCACGCGCTCCCCGATAACTTCGGCTTGAGCGAGTTCTGGATAGTAGGCCAAGGCTTCTGTTTCCATCTGATTCAGCAAAGCCTGATCCACCGTCAGGTCAAAGCCCATCTCATTCTCATGAGTGGCTCCCATACTGATCTTGCCCTTCTGAAAGGGAATGATATCCAGCTCTCCTTCCGGCATGACCACTGGATAATCAGCAATATCTCGGTCTAGCTGATAATCCCTCAACTGTCCTTTTTGAGGACGGACATCAACTTGGTAGCCAAGTGGCTCGAGCATTTGACCCAACCAGGCTCCTGTTGCCAGGATGACTTTGTCATAGCTTTCTCCTGCTATCTGAAAACCATCCTCTGTAATAGCCAAAGCAACCTCTTCCTTAATCAGTCTTGCGCCACTGGCTTCAAGGAGAGTTTCCGTTAGAAGGGCTCCCTCTACATGGGCCCCACCTGAGGCATAAAGGAGCTGTTCAAAGCCTTGTAGACCTGGGAATTGTTGGCACACTTCTTCTTTGTTTAAAATCGCTAAGTCTCCGATCAAGGGAGATTCTTCCCGACGACTCAGCGCCAACTGATAGAGTTCGTCTAATTTTTCTTCCTTTTTCTTGAGGAGATAGACGCCGGTCTGCTGGTAAAAATCTGTATTAATTCCGTCCTTGGCCAGGTCTTCTACCAATTCTTGGTAGAAATCAGCCCCCAGACGAGCCAGGCGATACCAAGCCTTATTACGCCGTTTGGAAAACCAAGGGCTAATAATGCCTGCCGCCGCCTTGGTTGCTTGGCCGACTCCATGGTCATAGACAGTCACATCCACTTGTGCTTCTTTGGATAAATAATAGGCTGCAGTGGATCCCACGATCCCTGCACCAATAATCGCAACTTTCATCATGACCCCTTAGATATGGTAAAAAGGATTGGTGCTGGCTTGACTGCCAATCACTTCAATCTCCCAGGCTTCCTCAGCCTTCCACTGATTGAGCTTTTCTACTAATTTTGACACAAAAAGAACTTCGATATGGTGTCCTGGATCCAAGGCCAAGAGCCCATCGCTCAGCATGTCCTGAGCCGTGTGGTAGTAAATATCTCCTGTGATATAGATCTCTGCTCCCTTGGCGAGAGCATCCTTGTAAAAGGACTGGCCACTTCCTCCACAAATGGCGACGCGCTCAATGACCCGTTCCAAATCAGCCTGGTCATAACTGACCAAGCGCAAAGCATCTAAGCCGAAGGTTTCTTTGACCTTGTGAGCCAACTGGCCAAAGGTTTGAGCGGGTACCCGACCGATGCGACCGATTCCGAGCCCTTCCC
>NZ_KQ969689.1:505293-509572 GCF_001578955.1 Streptococcus parasanguinis | reverse complement strand
TATACTGAGGGGCTCTGTATTTTCAATGTCCAATAGCTGGCAAAACCAATCGTTGAGCCCATCTGGGACAATGTCAATATTGGTATGGCTGACGTAGACAGCGATATCATGCTTGATCAAATCGATATAGATCTGATTTTGAGCCCGATCGGCTACCAAATCCTTGATGGGACGGAAAATCGGTGCGTGCTTGACGATGATCAAGTCTACCCCATGGGCGATAGCTTCAGCCACCGTCTGCTCGCGGATATCTAAGGCCACCATGACCTTGTGGATGTCTTTTTGTAGCGTGCCGACCTGTAGCCCACGGACATCTCCCTCCATGGAAAGTTCCTGAGGACAGTAGGCTTCATAGCGTTTGATGACTTCACTAGCTAACATGTAGAACCTCCTTGATATGAGTGATGCGCTCTTCTAACGATGCTCTGGCAGATTGATTCTCAACTGGGACCTGCTCCAAGGCAAAGGCTAATTTCTCCACTTCCTTGGACCACTTTTGGACAAAGGCTGGGGCTTGGTTCCGCATCAAATAGGGACCAAAACGCAGTTCCTTGGCTGTCAACTCTTGAGAACCCTTTTCCACCACAAGGATCTCATAGAACTTCTCATTTTCTTCCAAGATCGCTTCATCGACAATGCGGAAATCATGGTCGACTAACCAAGCCCGTAGTTCATCCTCTCGATTATTGGGTTGCAGGACCAAGCGAGAGACACCAGCTAATTTCTCAAGACCTGCCGCTAGAATATCTGCAATCAAGCGTCCTCCCATGCCGGCAATAGTGATACAGGAAATGCAATCTGTTGGTTCAAAGACAGCCAAACCATTGGCCAAGCGGACCTCAATCTTGTCTTCTAAGCCATTATCCGCAACATTTTGAAGGGCAGACTGATAGGGCCCTTCTACCACTTCCCCTGCAATGGCAGCCTCAATCTTGCCTTCTTGTAAGAGGGCGATTGGAAGATAAGCATGGTCACTCCCCACGTCCAACAGACGCGCTCCAGCTGGGACGAAGCTAGCCACCAAGTCCAAGCGATTTGATAATTTTGTAAATTCCATGTGCTACTTTCTAAACTTTTATTCCACCCTTTAGTATACCATGTTTGCACCATTAAAAAAAGGCGCGACGGCGCCTTATCAAATTGTTGCTAAATTGTTCTAGCTAGCTATATAAGTCGAGAAATCTCTTATTTTTGGAGCCCAAAAAATACGTATTGAGTTTTCTGCAGTGAGAAAAGTGCATGAAACTTTTTGTTTCATGCACTCGGGAGTTTTGAAAGTAAAACAGTTCGGGGAACTGTTTTAGCCTGAGCCTAAAAATTGAAAAGCGAAGGGGTTCAAAACGAATTGAACACGGGCTGCGGCTCGTGTCAAAAAGATAAGTTTTCCTAGAATCCAGAAATTCTTCGTCAAACTTCCTATTTTGACTTTATCCGCAGACTCCCTTTGTATCTTGATTTAGTCATGGAACTTCTACGAAGTTCGCTGACGTCCGTACTCACCTAAAGAAAATCTCAATACAATTGAATTATCTATGCTTAGACTTTAGTCAATTTCCTTATACTCTACTTCCAAGCCACGTTTCACTGCTGGGCGATTGGCGATTTTCTCTGTCCAAGCTTGCAGATGCTTGTATTCCTTCACATTTAGGAAAATCCCTGCTCGGTCCCAGACCTTGTCTTGGGCTAGACGACCATACCAGGACCAGATGGCAATATCTGCAATGGTGTAGTCATCCCCTGCGATATAAGGTTTAGTGGCCAGTTCCTTGTCCAGTAGGTCCAATTGACGTTTGGCTTCCATGGCAAAGCGGTTGATGGCATACTCGATTTTCTCAGGTGCATAGTGGAAGAAATGACCAAAGCCCCCTCCTAAAAATGGTGCTGCACCCGTCTGCCAGAAGAGCCAGTTGAGCACCTCTGTCCGTTTAGCCAGATCAGTCGGGATTAATTTGCCAAATTTCTCCGCTAGATACAGGAGGATATTGGCCGATTCAAAGACACGAATGGCTTGATCGCCCGATTGATCCAACATGGCTGGAATTTTCGAGTTTGGGTTGATGGCTACAAAGTCACTACCAAACTGATCTCCCTCACCAATCTTGATCCGATAAGCGTCATAACCTGCATCCACTCCCAGCTCTTTGAGTTCCTCCAGCATAATGGTCGCCTTGATCCCATTGGGTGTTGGAAGGGTATAGAGTTGGAAAGGCTGGTCGCCTTTTGGAAGGGTCTGCTCAAAGCGGGCACCTGCTGTTGGTTGGTTCAAGCCACCCCAGGCTCCTCCCATTTGGCTCGGTGCTTCCCATACTTCTGGTAATTGATAGTCTGACATCTTTCTTCTCCTTTATTTCGCTACTCCTAGCATATCAAATATCGGCCTCCCTTTCAAAGATCTGCTACGCGAAGGCTACTTGACTTTTTTTGTCAAAATGATAGTATAGAAAAAATACAATTTTAAGGAGAAAACCATGTCCACGATCGATTTTCATAGTTTGGCAAAGACAGAACTTCACTGTCACTTAGACGGTTCCTTGTCGCTTCCAATCATTCGCCAGCTGGCAGCCATGGCCAATATTGACCTACCTGCTAGTGATGAGGAGCTCAAGCACCATGTCACTGCGCCTGCACACTGTGAGAATCTTTTGGACTATTTGGAGGCCTTTGACTACATTCGACCTCTTCTTCAGACCAAGGAAGCCTTGACGCTTGCTGCTTACGATGTGGCCAAGCAAGCTGCTCTTGAAAATGTCGTCTACATCGAGGTCCGTTTTGCCCCAGAATTGTCCATGGACCAAGGACTCACCGTTCCAGAAACTATCGATGCTGTCTGCGATGGTCTACGCCAAGCCCAGGAGGAATTTGGCATTGTTGCAAAAGCCTTGGTCTGTGGCATGCGCCAGTCAGATCAAGAAGTCACATCTCGTATTCTTGCAGAAGCCAACCAAGTTAGCGATCAAGATTTTGTTGGTTTTGACTTTGCCGGGGATGAGCACAACTACTCTCCAGAAGATATTCGACCTCTAATTGAGCAAGTCAAGAGTTACCATCGGCCCATGACGCTTCACGCAGGTGAGTGTCATTGCCCACACTTTGTAGCCCAATCGATTGCATTTGACATCAAACGCAATGGCCACGTGACGGCTCTATCTCATGAACCAGCCTTACTCCAATCCTTTATTGAAAATGGGGTCACTGGTGAACTCTGCTTGACCAGCAACCTACAGACAAAAGCAGCGCCGACTATAGAAGATTTCCCTTATTTGAAGATGAAGGCAGCCGGAGCTCGGATCAGTATCAATACCGATAACCGGACTGTATCTGACACCGATCTTACCAAGGAATACGCCCTCTACCACCAGCACTTCCAAACCAAGGAAACTGACTTTTACCAACATAATGTTGATGCCATCCAGGCTTCCTTTGCTAGTGAGGATGAAAAACAAGAACTCCTTAGCAAACTAGAAAAAGCCTACGCGGACTATCTATAAATGAAAAAACTAGCGCCTGATGAAAGGGCTAGTTTTCTGTTTTATTTCGATACGGATTCATACACAGCCATATCCTGTGGAGTCAATAAGCCAGTGTAAAAGCCATCAACATTGATCGCAGCATACTTAGTTAGGCTCTCATAGGTTTGAATGGTATGAACATAGACCCGTTTTCCAAGTTTATGTACCTGTTCGATAAACTTAGGAGTTAAGCGAGAATCGTCGATAGGGACGGTCACCGCCTCGATTTCCTTGTGCTTGGCGATAAAATCCAGCACTTCTTCTCCACTATCTGGTGAGGCGTAGAGCGTATAGATCACGTGCTTGAAAGGATAAATAGATTCGATTTCTCCGAACATCTCTTGATGATAAATTTGTGGAATCACACGATCCAATAGTTCTTCGTCTCGCTTGTTTGCTTCTGAAACAAGTTCTTTAAATTGTGTAATCCTATCTTCCTTAGGGATTTCCATCGATTTGGTATCTGTCACCAACACCATATCTCGATTAATTATCATTTGATCAAACACATACCCTATTAACATGGTCGTAAAGCGACTTGGTGTTTCTGGGGAACCATAACCCTGAAATTTCTTCCATTCCTTAGAAGAAGGTGCGACATCATCTTTGTTTCCAAAATGGTGCCAATCATGAACTGCAGCTAATTTCTTGTCACTAGTCAAATTAAAATCCATTTCAAACAAGCGATGGCCGAGATTGTAATTTTGCCGTAAAGCCTCTAAGGAATTGGTATACTTCGTATTGTACTCCTTCTCCCGGACCGTCCCTCC
>NZ_KQ969689.1:504013-505259 GCF_001578955.1 Streptococcus parasanguinis | reverse complement strand
CGTCCCTCCAGCGTGGGCTATTAGTTTTGGAGAAACCCTTAGCCAATCTTTCTTATTAACCTTGGTGTACTGCACGAAACCATATTGGTTAGACAGCTGGCCATTGGTCAAACGTTCAAGTGTTTCCTTATCCACATAGGTTTTCTTCCAGAAAGTTGTCTCTTGATGGGCTTTAAAGCGATAATGATTTTTATCAAATACCTTTGTTTTTGCGTTCCACTGGATGTCAATGATTACATTGGCATCTTTTTTACGAAATCCTGTCTTCATTTTGGTATAGCCAGCCTCTAGTAGAGTCTCTTCTACTGGGTACAGGCCCGAAGTTAATAGGTTGGTCCGTACGTAGTAAAAGCTGATCATGCCAAACAATAAAAACAATCCGACCACTAACATAGTCGGATAGAGCCATCTAAATCGTCTGCGTCTGTTTTTATCTCCCCATTTCAATTGATCAATCGTCTCCTCTTAATCCTTCCACAAATCCATGGCCTTCAAGAAATCATCTGAAACCGTTACATTGCGTGGGTTGGCTTGCTCGCGTTCTTGTAGTTTCGCCTCTACTTGGGCCAGGCTGTTGATGCCTTCACTGCGCCAGTTGCGTAAAATGGCTTGGATATATTTCCAGTGAGGCTTGCCGTTAAAGACAGCTTCTCGTAATGCTGCCTTGATCACATCTGGATCTGTCTGATCCTCGCGCACGGTCTTGGTCAGGTCTTCAATCTCAAAAGGCGTCAAGAGTCGTCCCAGTTCTTGTTGGAAAGTTTCCACCAAGTCCTTGATGACATTTCCCTTCGCAGGCCCGCTTTGTGCCTTCCCTTGTGTCTGGGCTTCTAAAATCTCATCCAAGCGCTCCAGGGCAATGGTCGCATCAAAGATGGCTTCAATCTCGCCATTGAGCTCAATGGTCCGATATTGAAGAAGTCCCTTGGTGGTCAGATTGGACATAATCCGATTGACCTCTGTCACCGTTTTTCCTAAATGACTAGCAATCTGATTAGGTGTCAAAGCCTCTTGGCCAGTCGTATTTTGAAGGAAGAAAAACTGCCAAACCAAGTAGTCATCTGCTTGATCAAACAACTCATGATAATGAAAAAGCAAGGCACTTGGAAGAACCAAGTTGCCATACTTAAATGCTTGTGAATATGTCATAATTCCCCTTTATAGGTAACCATAAAATGAAATATCTTTTTCCAATTCTTCCAAGCGGTAGGGTGTTTCTTGATAAACCGCATAGTTGATCCAATTA
>NZ_KQ969689.1:499399-503993 GCF_001578955.1 Streptococcus parasanguinis | reverse complement strand
GATCCAATTACTAAAGAAGGTCGTTGCAGCTAGATTCCAACGAATGCGAGGCTCTGTATTAGCGTCATCCCCATCAAAATAATTCTTGGGAACGTCCGGATCCAAGCCCGCCTTGACATCTCGGTGGTATTCTTTTGCCAGCGTATCGCGATCATACTCCAGATGGCCAAAGCTATACACCTCACGCATGTCTGGACTGGCAATGATGGAAAGCCCAACTTCATTTCCTTGAGCGATCACTTGAAGATTGCTCTTTTCAAGGACTTCCTTCAAAGGAATATCTGTATAGCGAGAATGAGGGGCAAGGAAGCGATCGTCAAAGCCTCTCATGAGCAGACTTTCGGGACGCACCACTGCTTGGTCATAGATACCAGATAGCTTATCACAGAGCTCTACTTTTTGAATCCCGTAACGGTGGTACAGTCCAGCCTGGGCTCCCCAACAAAGGTGCAAGGTCGAAAAGACATGCCGCTTAGACCATTCAAAGACCTGGGTCAATTCTTCCCAGTAGTCTACTTCCTCAAAGTCCATCTTTTCGACAGGCGCCCCTGTCACAATCAAGCCGTCATAGTAATTATCCTTGATATCCTCAAAGGTCTTGTAAAAGCTCTCCAAATGCTCAGCCGCTGTATTCTTGGATTCATGGCTCGTCATATAGAGGAAGTCTACATTGATCTGCAAGGGCGTGTTGGCAAGGAGCCGTAAGAGCTGGGTTTCTGTTGCAACCTTGGTCGGCATCAGATTAAGAATGAGAACATTCATCGGCCGAATATCCTGGTGTGTCGCCCGAACATCATCCATGACAAAAATATTTTCTGAACGAAGGATATCGACTGCTGGTAATTTTTTATCTAGAGTAATTGGCATAAAAAGCTCCCATCTTACAAGTTCTTAACTTACATTATATGATAGGAGCTTATAGTTTTCAATTATGGTTTTTCTGTAGCTAGTTATAGCATTAGACTATATTAGTAATGCATCAAGACTTTGTAGTCGTAATCGCCGATCGCTTCGCGACCTTTCAAATCATCTAACTCGATCAAGAAGGCACACCCTGCAACAATCCCACCGAGTTTTTCAATCATTTCGATGGTTGCTTTCACCGTACCACCAGTCGCCAAGAGGTCATCAACGATGAGGACACGTTGACCTGGTTTGATGGCATCTGCGTGCATGCAGAGGGTATCAACACCGTATTCTTTTTCGTAGTCAGCAGAGATGACTTCACGTGGCAATTTACCAGGCTTACGAACAGGCGCAAACCCAATTCCCAACTCAAAAGCGACCGGACATCCAACGATAAACCCACGCGCTTCAGGACCAACGATCATATCGATCTTCTTATCCGTCGCGTATTGAACGATTTCACGAATCGCATAACTATAAGCATTGCCATCTGCCATCAAAGGGCTGATATCACGGAAGGTAATTCCTTCTTGTGGATAGTTTTCAATGCTTGCAATGTAATCTTTTAAATTCATGGTTAACTTTCTTTCATAAAAAATTTTTTACATTCCATTATATCATGAATTCCACTAACTTGCATCATTTTTTGCCAAATCATTTTCCCAAGCTCCCGCGTCAAAAGCAAAAATCCACATTCAAAAAAGATGTGGGATTGGGTTCCAAAAAACTTACTATTCTTCTATCAATTTGTTGTATTCAATTTTCATATTCCCCAAGTTTTTCAGGGAATAACGGGAACTTCCATTCTTAAACCAGGTGCCAAGAATGTATTGTTCAGCAACTTTCTTACTTTGCTTTTTCAACCAAGTACGGTC
The DNA here is from genome assembly GCF_001578955.1 of Streptococcus parasanguinis. Taxonomy (GTDB): domain Bacteria; phylum Bacillota; class Bacilli; order Lactobacillales; family Streptococcaceae; genus Streptococcus; species Streptococcus parasanguinis_U. The sequence goes on along the minus strand of NZ_KQ969689.1, from coordinate 502,212 downwards.
TTTGCCGTAGGCGGCAAGTCTCTTTAGAAAATCACTACCCTCTACTTCTTGATCATCTGCATAAAGATAGACATCCCTTTGGAGGAACACCTTATTTGCAGAATCGTATTTGAAAGACATACGAACGTATGCATTTTAGTTTAGATGGTATTCATACCAGTAAACCCATTCAGAACTGTCTCGAAACATCATGACGGATAGGTCTTCCTGACCACTAACGATTTTATCTGAATAGGGTAGATTTGAAATCCCTCATCTTCTTTCCAGATACCATCATTTCCTATCGTTTCTGTAAAGGGCTTAAACATTACATAGCGTATCCATCCACCATTTTCAGAGTAAACAATCTCCTCCATGGGATTTTTTAGGCTCAGGTAGATTCCCAACCAATAAAGAGCTAAAAGCAACAAGGGCTGAGCCAGAGGAATTTTATTAGGTGTTTTTTCATGAGGCCTGACCTGTCAGGTAGTCGTAGATTTCACGAACCGTTCCAAGGGCCATCAACTCCTGTTCTTTAACGGTTTGTTTGAGGTTTTGGTAGATGCTGCTCTCTGCGATTTCCCGTTTTTCTGCTTCTTTATTGACCTTCATGATGCCATTTTCAATGGTCACAAAGCCCAGCTCTTGGAAGATCTGAATCATTTTGACCAAGAGGATCTGCTGGATCTTGAGATAGGCCGCTAGGTCTTTGAGTTTGTAGCGGACATCGAACTCTGGGTACTGGTAGATGGTTTTATAGAGTTTGGCATACTGGTCCCTGCTACCGTATCCTGTCAGATAGTAGGCTTTGGCGATCTCATTTTTGAAATAAACGGCCTGGAAATCATGCTCTTGGAAGATTTTCCGTAAGGACTCTAAATCCTCAGGAATATTTCCAACTACAACAGCGGATGCCCCTGTCAAATCTGGCAGTTCTTTAGTAAAATCAAGAACGGGAACACCTGCGGGGAGGCTAGCATTTTTGGAGCGGATATTAAAGAGCTGCACGCCGTCCACACGCGCATCAACCAGCATGAGCTGCAGGGTTGTTTGGCCATTCCATTGGTTGACCGACAACTGCACAGCTAGCTCTAGGTCTTGCGCCTGTGCAAACTCTGCCTCTAAGCTTCCCAAGCCAAAGGCAACCACCTCAAAGGTCGCATCTTCTTGAGAAATTTTGAGTTTCAAATGGGTATTGCCGGCTCCCATCGAGCGCGCCCCTTCTACCTTGAAGTTACGGACCAGAAAGACCGGCTTTTTTATTGTCCATGCCAAAAGGACTCAAGCGATCAAAGCTTTTCAAGGTCTCAAGCGTTAGTTCTGTTAGATGCAGTTCCTCGTCGATGGCTAAGCTAGACTTGCTGCTGAGATCCACCTCTTGTTCTGCAATGTAATCCGTAAGAGCCTGAGACAAGGCAGGGAGTTGGTCCACCTCAAGCGTCATTCCTGCTGCACCGGCATGTCCGCCAAAGGCGACAAAGAGCGACCGGTGAGGATCGAGGGCTTCAAAGATATTGACCGACTCAGGACTCCGAGCGCTCCCTTTAGCCCGTCCATCTTCGATGCTTAAAACAACGACCGGCTGATGAAGCTCTTCTAATAGACGGCCGGCGACAATACCAAGAACCCCTGGATTCCAGCCTTCTTTGGCCAAGACCTGGGCGGATAAGCTCGGATCGACCATGGTTTTAGCTTCGTCGTAGATGGCTTGGACAATCTCTTTTCGTTCTTCATTCTTCTGATGAATCATAAGGGCAATCTCGTGCGCCTCTTCATCGTCAAATCCTGTTAGGAGTTCAATGGCCGGATTGGGATCATCGAGGCGGCCAAGGGCATTGAGACGAGGAGCAATCTGAAAACCAACCGTTTCTTCATTGACATCCTCCGGACGAATCCCCGCAATCTCCAAGAGCTCCTGCAAGCCCATGCGCTGGGTATGTTGGAGAACACCCAGACCGTATTTGACCAGGATCCGATTCTCATCCGTCAGGCTGACCATGTCAGCAATGGTCCCAATTGCTACCAGGTCTAAGAGATCAACCGGCACTTCCTCTAAGAGGGCGCAGGCCAACTTAAAGGCCACACCACATCCTGCTAGATAATGGAAGGGATAATCCGCATCTGGATGCTCGGGATGAATGATCGCATAAGCATCCGGTAAAACCTCTGGCATAGAGTGGTGGTCGGTCACGATGACATCAACCCCCATCGCTTGGGCCATGGCAATGGCTTGATTGCCCGCTACACCATTGTCCACCGTGACAATCAGGGAAATGCCTTGCTGCTCGATAAAGTATTTGTAGACACTCTCATTGGGACCATAGCCGTCTGTAAAGCGGTTGGGTAGGTAGACTTGCACCTCTGCCCCCATCTGCTCCAAGGTTTCCTTCATAATGGAGGCCGAGGTCATCCCGTCCGCGTCATAGTCTCCGTAGATGAGGATCTGCTCATAATCTTCGATGGCCCGTCGGATGCGCTCCACTGCCTTGTCCATATCATGGAGCAAATAAGGATCGTGTAGCTTCTCCAGCTTGGGTTCTAAAAAGTCTTCTAAATCCTCTTTGGTCTGAATGCCACGCTCATACAGCAAGGTTGCTACGGACGCTTCCAGGCCTGCTTTTTTGGTAAGAGCTAAAAAGGCCTCATCTGCACTTGGCGAAGCTAACTGCCAATCGTATTTTGAAGTGATCATCTAGCTTTTGGTCTCCTCTTTTTCTTATCTGAATATTATATCATGAAAGCCGAAAATGGCGGGAAATAAAAGGTCAGGTAATAGTTGGAATATTTGAAAATACAAAATATTTAAAAATACAAAATATTTAAAAATACAAAAT
>NZ_KQ969689.1:496522-499240 GCF_001578955.1 Streptococcus parasanguinis | reverse complement strand
CCTGTACAGGCTTGCTCGGAAAGTTCGACAAAGCCGAGGGACTGGTAAAAGGCTAAATTTTTCTCGCTACGTTCAGTGGCAAGAAGCCGTTGGTAGACATTTGGGAAAGTCCCTAAAGCCTCTTCTAAGAGTTTCTTTCCAATGCCTTGGTGCTGGTGATCTGGCCGTACCAAAAGGTCCTGCACAAAAATAACAGAGTGGCCATCTCCTACCAAGCGAATGTAGGCGACGAGCTCTTTCTCATCATAGACTGCCAACTGCCAGAGACTGGCTTTGACAGCTTCTTCTAGCATGGTTGGGTTGTTGGTATAATTAGTCCAACCGACTGAGCTGTACAATGCGAGTAAGTCTGCCATCGCTGGATTCTCTTGTTTGTAATCTAACATCTTAACTCCTTTTTAAGGTATAGTGCTGGAAGAAGGCGATATCCCTGTAAGGGGACTCTTGACAGACCGCCAACTCCATCTTGAGCATAGACTCTCGCCAGCCTTCTTGGCCCTTGAAGCGATTGTCCTGTAAGGCATAAAAGACACGGATCCCTTGGTAGTCCTGAACTTCGAGGGCTAGATCTTCAACAGCTAGATAGAGATCATAGGCCTGAGCCAAGCCCATGGAGTGGGTTTCCAGATCGTGGCCTGCTAGCAAATCGAGAGCCTTATGAGTATCATTTTCAAAAACGACGGTCTGCAGGACGCGGCCAACCTCATTGTGCTTAACGATAGAGATCAGGCCTCCTGGTTTCAAGAGACGGGTGAATGCCTTGAGAACCACCTTGCGATCCTCTACATACTCCAAGACATTGTGACAGAGGATGACATCAAAACTAGCATCTTCAAAGCTCTCTATCTGGTCAAGACTCCCAACGAGTTGCTGGTAGGGATGGTCCTGAGCCCGCAAAGCCACCATTTCCTCATTAGGCTCCACAGCAAGGACTTCATTGTCTTGCGCCAAGTGGTTGGCTACAAGGCCAAAACCACTGCCGAAATCAAGCACTCGTTTTCCCTTGATGTCCTTCAATTGTTCAAAAAGGATATCATAATAGATCTGTCCCCAGGGTTGCTGGAGGTTTTCTAAATAAGCTTGAATATTTGCGACCATCTATCTCCTCCTATTTGAAATTGAACATCTTGCTGGCTAGCTTGTCCGAGATACGAGGGAAAAGGGTATAGAGCTTGTGGGTCAAGTTCAAAAGCCAAGGAAGATTGAGTTCGCGTTTTGATTTTCCAAAGCTTTTCACGATTTTCTTGGCCACAAAGTCTGGTTCCAAAATATAGCGGTCCACAGCTTTGACATAGCTTCCGTCAGGGTCTGCCTGGTCAAAGAAAGTAGTCCGAATGGGGCCTGGATTAACCGTCGTCACATGGACACCAAAGGGCATGAGTTCCAACCGCAGGGCATTGGAGAAGCCAATGGACGCAAACTTAGTAGCCGAATAAAGGCTGGATTTGGCAGTTGCAACGAGCCCCGCCATGCTGACGATGTTGACGATGTGTCCCTTGCCTGCTTCCTTCATGTGCGCACCCATCAAGCGTGAAAGCTGCATGAGGGCAAAGGTATTAACCTCAAACATCTCCCGCACCTGCTGGTCAGAAATGCGATCAAAAGCCTCAAAGATCCCATAGCCTGCGTTATTGACCAAGATATCGATCTGCCCGTAGCGCTGATAGAGCTCTTCTACCAAATCTTGGACGGCTGAGGAATCAGTGATATCGATCCCGATACATTCAGCTTGAGGATGACTGGCATAGAGTTGTTCCAGTTTTTCTTGATTTCTACCTAGGAGAATCAGCCGATCTTCAGGGAGGAGCTTGACCATTTCTTGGGCCAAGCCTCCACTTGCTCCTGTTATGAGAATGGTTCGCATCTTAGATCTCCACTTCTTCCAAATCTTTGACGACATAGACATTTTCAAAAATGCTGGATGCATCCTTGCGCAATTGGCTGATGTCTTTTGATAAGAAGCGAGCACTGATGTGGTTGAGAAGAAGGCGCTTGGCTCCAGCTTCACGCGCCACTTCTGCCGCCTGCATATTGGTCGAGTGGCCGTGTTTACGAGCAATCTTCTCATCACCCTTGCCATAGGTGGACTCATGGACCAAGACATCCGCATTGACCCCGAGGCGGACGCTGGCATCAGTTTTTCTGGTATCTCCGAGGATCGTGATAATCTTACCAGGCCGAGGGGCTGAAATATAATCCGCTGCAATGATCTTGGTGCCATCTTCCAGGGTAACATCTTGTCCATTTTTGACCTGACCAAAGAGTGGACCAAATGGGACGCCCGCTGCCTTGAGCTTGTCTGCGTCGAGTGTCCCTTCCAAGTCCTTCTGCATGATCCGGTAACCCACACAGAAAATGGTGTGGTCCAAAGCCTCCGCATAAACCGTGAATTTATCGGTTTCTAAAATCTTACCCAGAGAATGTTCATCGAATTCATGAAAATGGATGCGGTAAGGCAGGCGAGAGCCTGATACGCGAAGACTAGTCATCACAAAGGATTTGATCCCTGCTGGTCCATAGATATCCAGATCCGTCTGCTCTTCATTGGCCTGAAAGGCCCGACTAGAGAGGAAACCTGGCAAACCAAAAATATGGTCTCCGTGTAAGTGAGTGATAAAGATCTTGCTAACCTTTCGCGGACGAATGGTCGTTTCTAAAATTTGATTCTGTGTCGCTTCGCCACAATCAAAGAGCCAGACTTCATTGATCTCGTCCAGC
>NZ_KQ969689.1:494930-496489 GCF_001578955.1 Streptococcus parasanguinis | reverse complement strand
AGAGCCAGACTTCATTGATCTCGTCCAGCAATTTGAGCGCTAGGCTCGATACATTACGGGCTTTTGAGGGTTGCCCAGCTCCCGTTCCTAAAAATTGAATGTCCATTGTCTACTTTCTATCTATATAAATCATGGCCGTCCGGTTCTCTGAACGGAACGAAAGGTTGCCTGGGTAGGCTTGCGCTAGCTCGAGGAGTTCCTCTTGGTTATATCCTGACAGTTTCAAGCATCCATCTTCCAAGGTCATCAAGTCAGTCAGGGCTGAGAGGACTTCTGTTTTGGTGACCACTTCTGGGCCGGCCTCTTGCAAGCAGATCTTGCCATCTTTTTCAAAGACCAAACAATGCGGAAAGATCTCTGCAATTTCGAATAAAATGGCAGGGGTGATATCCTCTGCTGGATGTTCAGCAAAGACACAGGCTAGCTCTTCATTTACGTAGGCCAAGCCATAAGACTTACCTGATAAATTGAGGCGGATAAATGGCTTTCGTTCATCAAAGCTTTGCTGAACTGTGAATAAGTCAAATGCCCGACTCAAGTCCAAGAAATAATCCATTGCCTCCTTGGGGCTCTTCTTTTGATAGAGCTCAGCAAAATAGGCGTTGATCACACTTGGGGGAGGCGTAATCACACGGAGACGCAATTCCTCAGGGATCGTGCTTAAAAGATTGGTCAGATAGACCCGATCGAGGCTGGTATAACCTCCATATTTTATTGCTAAATCAACGTAATCCGTCATAAAATTCTTCCAACTTCCACTTATTTTTCTCTGCGATATAGCCTTGAATGACCTCGACATCCTCTTCAAATTCGCGCTGGTCAATGATCGCTACTGTTTCTAGATCATGTGTCCGATAAGATTTTGAAAAAGGAACGCGAATGGTAAAGGGAACAAAGAGTTCTCTCAGTTTTTCTAGGAGCAAAGCCTGGAGATCTTCACGGGCTGTCTCAGAGCGCGCTGAAATCAAGCTAAAAGGTGTCTGGGTTGGGGTAAAGTCTGCTACTTTATCTGCTTTGTTGTAAAGCGTCAAGCGAGGGATCTCCAGCATATCCAGGTCCTTCATGATCGAAAGCACCGTCTTTTCATGCTCTTCATGATTAGGATCAGACGCATCGATGACATGGACCAGAAGGTCTACATTCTTACTTTCTTCCAAGGTTGACTTAAAGCTCGATACCAACTCTGTTGGTAGATCTTGGATAAAGCCAACCGTATCGGTCAGCGTCACTTGCAGATTGCCTGTTAGATGGATGCTCTTGGTTGTTGCGTCCAAGGTCGCAAAGAGTTCGTCGGCTTCATACTGGCTCTTACTGGTCAGCTGATTCATAATGGTCGACTTTCCTGCATTGGTATAGCCGATCAAACCAATCTTGAAAACAGGTGATTCCAAACGTTTTTCACGAAGGGTTTCCCGGTTCTTTTCAACTGCCTTGAGCTGGCGCTCGATATCGGTGATTTGATTGCGAACGCTCCGGCGGTTCAACTCCAACTGACTTTCCCCTGGACCACGAGAACCAATTCCCCCAGCCTGACGGCTGAGCATGATCCCTTGACCGAC
>NZ_KQ969689.1:493546-494910 GCF_001578955.1 Streptococcus parasanguinis | reverse complement strand
GAGGTATTTGAGCTGGGCCAAGTGCACCTGCAACTTGCCTTCATGACTCCTAGCCCGCATGGCAAAGATATCTAAAATCAACTGCATCCGGTCAATGACCTTAACCCTTAGGATTTCTTCTAAGTTGACATTTTGACGGGGGGTCAGTCGGTTATTGACCACTACCGTTGTAATCTCATCTGCTTCGACCATTTGTGCGATTTCTTCTAGTTTTCCTGAGCCGACAAAGGTCTTAGTATCGTATTTCTCCCGCTTTTGTGTGTAGGAGCCCCGAACATCTCCACCGGCTGTTTTAGCCAGGCTCGCCAACTCCTCCATAGACATGTCAAAATTGTCCATGCCTTGAAGTTCCACACCAACCAAAAGGATGCGTTCTTGTTTCTTTTCTGTTTCAATCATGCTGTAAAAACTCCTTTACATCTGCAAGAACCTGCTCCTTGAAGTGGGGGGCAGAAATGGCGTAAAAGGTCACTTCCATTCGATTTCGAAACCAGGTCAGCTGCCGTTTGGCAAAACGACGCGTATTGCGCTTGAGGATCTCACTGGCTTCCTCAAGGCTCTGCTCTCCCTTAAAGTAAGGAAAAAGTTCCTTGTAGCCAATGCCTTTAGCTGCCTGAACCTCCGGATAGTCATCATAGAGCCACCGAGCTTCATCCAGCAAGCCCTCCTCTAGCATGCGATCTACTCGGCGATTGATGCGATCATAGATCAAGGACCGTTCATCATCTAGACAGATGAGATAGGGTTCAAAATCGGTCTCTTCGTTTGCGAGGTCCTGCCCAAAATGCGCAATTTCAAGAGCCCGCATGGCCCTCCGGCGATTGAGCTGAGGAATCACAAGTCCTTGCTCCGCCACTCTTTGGTACAAGTCTTCATCCGACAGCAAGTCCAATTGAGCACGATAGGCCAGAATCTCTTCATGAGGAACTTCACCACCTAGATGATAACCTTCGAGCAGACTTTGGATGTAAAGACCCGTCCCACCTGCAATGATAGGAAGCTTGCCTCGAGCTGTGATATCCTCAATCGCAGTCTTAGCTTCTCTTACAAAATCAAAAGCCGAGTAAGACTCGGTCACCTCCCGCACATCGATCAAATGATGGGGAGCTGCAACTTGCTCTTCTGGTGTCGCCTTGGCTGTTCCAATATCCAGCTTGCGATAAACTTGCTGGCTATCGCCACTGATAATCTCACCATTGAGAGCTTGTGCTAAATCGATCGCAAGAGCTGTCTTTCCAACAGCAGTCGGTCCCACAATCACAATTATCTTGGTTTTCATCGTTTTTCCTTGCAAAATTCACGTTTTTTCGTTACCATATATTATAACATAAATATTTAAAGTTCAGAAAAGGAGAAATTCACAT
>NZ_KQ969689.1:483428-493123 GCF_001578955.1 Streptococcus parasanguinis | reverse complement strand
CCGTGAGAAAAGTGCTAGAAACACTTTTGTTTCTAGCACTCGGGAGTTTTGAAACTTTAGGTTCAAAACTAAGTCATGGAACTTCGTAGAAGTTCACTGACGTCCGTACTCACCTAAGGAAAGTTTCTATGATGACGTTAGTCTTCAATCTAAAAACTCCGGTTTCCCGGAGCTTTTAGATTGAAATTTCACCGTTCTTTGATCATCTTCGTTGCGATCTCCAAGAGTTCGACTCCCATCTGAAAGTGCTCGTCTAATAAATCATAAACGGCATCTTCGGACAAGACACCACAAGGAAGATCTGCCGGAAAGTCAGCTTGATTGGACAAGTCCAAATCATCAAAATAGGCCTGACTACTATAATAATCGCGCAGTTGGATATAGCTTTCTTGATGCTCTCTTAGTCGATCCACTGCTTTTTTTGTATCTTCCAAAGTCTTAGCATAGTCATTCAAATAGCCTTCCATTCTTTGAATCCGTTCGATGTTTTCCTGTGCAATTGCCATGATTTACTCCACTTTCACCACTTCTAGATGGGGACCACCTAGAAGCACGAGGTATTTTTCTACTTGCTCTTTGCCATAAGAACGACGAAGAGCTTCTGCATAGAGATCGAGCTGATCTCGGTAGCGTTCGACCAATTGGCTAGGGACCTTGTAGTGATCTGTCTTGTAGTCAAAGAGCAGAATCCGATCTTCTAGCACGATATACCCATCCAAGATCCCCCGCACGACAAAGTCCTCTCCACTTGCAGGATCTTTCTTCAGCATGGCAAAGGGTGCTTCGCGCCGGACTCGAGAGGCCTCTTTTTGAAGCAAGGTCCCCAAAGGTGTCTCATAGAAAGCAAGGATGGCCTCTAGCTTGATGCGGGCTTTGACCGCTGGCTCCGCTTGAACTTGCTCCAAGGCTTGATGCAGCGTCTCTAGCGTGATTTCTTCTTCAAGAGGCACGCGCTGCATGAGTTCATGGACAGCACTACCGACTTGGGCTCCTGTCACAGCTTTTTCTTGACCAAAAGTTGGCAGCTCAAAGTCAGGCGAAACAAGCTTTGCATCCATGATCTGGACGCCATTGGCATCCATGACTGGCTCGTAGAATTTCTTGATCTGACTAGGAGTACGTACACTTGGTAAATGAATGGCTGGAGCATAGAGCTGATTGAGCCGATCAACATTTTCCAAGATATCCAAGGCCCGACGAATATCCTCGGACTGACGGACATCCTTGAGCTGATCCATGCGGGAATCCTTCTCCTTCTCTAGCGGTTCCAGCTGGTCTGGTGTCAGGTCTTCGTCTGTCACAAAACGCGTGTCATAGGCCAGAGTATTCTTGGTAAACACATCTTGAATGGCAAAGAGCCAGTCCTGATAAGAGGTCCATTCTTTTCGCTTCTCTGGATCTAGCTTGCCATTGCGACTGGTCCCCCAATCGGTATCACGCAGTTTGTCCTCTCGGCCTTTTCCGACCAGATAGAGCTTGAGCTCAGCCCGTGTCATGGCGACATAAAGAAGACGCATCTGCTCAGAAATTGTGGCCAGTTTTGTTTCTTCCACATTGCGTTGGTAGCAAGGCGTTTCGATCTGCAGACGAATAGTCTCTGGAGCAGCTGGATTTTCTGTCTCAACCGGCAAGTTCGCAATGTATTTAAAGCCAATCCCTTTTTGGCGACTGAGGATAATCGGCCCCGATTGATCCTTACGGTTAAAGGCCTTGTCCATATTGAGAATAAAGACATACTTGAATTCCAGCCCCTTACTCTTATGGACGGTCATGAGCTGGACGGCATCTTTTGGTGCTGCAAGGGGGACGCTAGCCAAATCGTGTTCATTTTCGATCACCTTGTCGATCATGGCAATGAAGCGCGACAAACCCTTAAAGCTGGCTTTTTCATAATCATTGGCCCGAAGCGTCAAGGCATAGAGGTTGGCCTGGCGCTGGGCCCCATTTGGAAGGGCGCCAACATAGTCATAGTAATAGCGATCCTCATAAATTTTCCAAAGCAAATCATAGAGCGAAGAGGTCTTGGCAGCAGCCCGCCAAGTAGATAAAACTTTGAGGAAGTTCTTGATTTTAGCTGAAAGCTTGGCATCGATCAACCGCGCCTGCTCTGCAGTTTTCTCAAGGGCTAACTGGACCTTGTGGTAGAAGGCCACTTGTTTTTGTTCTGGAAGCGTCTGCAAGGAAATCCGTGCCAATTCATCTTCATCAAAGTCAAACATGGGTGATTTCATGAGAGCAACTAATGGATAATCATGCAAGGGATTGTTAATGGTCCGCAAGGTATCCAACATGACCATCACTTCCAGTGACTCAAGATAATGCGCCTGTCCACTATCTGCCACAATCGGGATACGATACTGGTCAAAGGCTTCCAGAATCGCGTCATTTCGCGTTCGAGTCGCCGTTAAGAGCGTGATCTCTTTAAAAGGCACTTTTTCCACCCGATGGAGGCGTAAAATTTCTTTGATGACTAGGAGAATTTCTCCCTTGGAAACCGTCTCGAGTCCAGAAGCAGCTTCCTCGTCTTCGGTCTTTTCTTCCTGGTCTTGGGAGCCATCATAGAGCAAAAATTCTGCCCGATGTTGTGGCAAGGCCATCCGCTGCTTGTCACTTCCTGCAACCAGATAATGGGTTTGATTGTAGTCAATCTCGCCCACCTCTTCGTCCATCAAATGGCGAAAGACATTATTGGTCGCGTCCAATACCTCCACATGACTCCGGAAATTTTCCTTGAGGAGGATCAAACGCCCTTTTGCCCCTTCTTCCTGGTAGGTCTTAAATTTATCATTGAAAATCTGTGGATCTGCCTGACGGAAGCGGTAAATCGATTGCTTGATATCCCCCACCATGAAGCGATTGTGGCCATTTGACAGCAAATCCAACATCCGCTCTTGAGTATGGTTGGTATCCTGGTACTCATCGACCATGACCTCATGATAGCGCTCTTGAAAGGCTTGTCTCACCTCTGGGAATTGCTCTAAAATTTGAATCGCAAAATGACTGATATCCCCAAATTCATAAGCTTTTTCTTGGATTTTTCGCTCCAGATAAGCGCGAGCAAAGTCTCTGATAAAGTCCCGAAGCAAGGATAGCATGGGGCCTTCTTCTTGGTGAAAGGTTTGTTGAAATTCCAGCTGATAGAGGTGATTTTCCAAGTCTCTAAGGCGATTGATATGTATGGTTTTATCCTGGTTATAAGCCGTGACTAGGTCTTTTAGCTCTTCCTTCCGGGCTCTATTGGTCAAGGCTCCCCCATTTGAAGCCCGGCTAATCGCCACGACTGACTTTAGGACAGAGGTCAGTTGTTCTTTATTGGTGGGACCTGTCAGGCTTCCAATCTGATCGAGCACCTCTTCTACAGCTTCCAAATACTTTGCCTTGCCAAATGCTTGGCCTTCATTGGACAAATGGAAGGCAAAAAAGTTCTCTGCCTCATAAAGGGCTTGTTGGATGCTCTCCATCAACTCGCCTTCAAGCTGATCAAAATCGGTTTCTTCATAGCCCTTTAGGAAATGCTCTTCCAGCCATTTTTCCGGATCACTGGTCGACTGAAGGAAGTCATAGATCTGGTAGACCTGCTCTTTAAACAAGGACAAATTTTTGCGTTGGCCTGTGAAATTCTTGACCATCTGGACAAAGGCTTCTTGGTTTTCCCCCTGGTAATAGCGGTCAAAAACAGCTTGAAAGACTTCATTTTGTAAGAGGCGCTGCTCACTGGCATTTTGTAAAATGCGAAACTGAGGTGCCAACCCAAGCAAATAACCATAGCGTGTTAAGACCTTTTGGGTAAAAGAGTCCATAGTTCCGATATCGCTGGTGGCGACATCTGCGATTTGACGGGCCAGGTGTTGCTTGAGCTCTGGGTCATCGCTCGCTTGCAGGGCTTTTCCAAGTTCACTTTCCAAACGCTCCTTGAGCTCCCCTGCTGCCTTGACCGTAAAGGTCGAGATAAAGAGCTCCTTAATCGAGATGCCTCGCTGCATCTGATCCAGTATCCGCTGCACCATGACAAAGGTCTTTCCTGATCCAGCAGAGGCCGACACCAGGATATTGGTACCCGAACTATAGATGGCATCGATCTGTTCTGGTGTCCGCTTTTGCTCTTTGGTAGAAGCTACCTCTTGGGCCTGAAGGGCCTTGATTTCTTTTCTTGTCAAAAATGCTTGTTTGATCATTTGTTCAAGACCTCCTTCATCTTCTCGATCCAAGCGGCTTTCACCTTTTCACCGCGTATTCCTTTTTGGTCTAGTTTGGTCAAGAACCGTGCCTGACCGAGGTGACGATCCGCTTCAAATCCTGTGATGGATTTAAACTGCTCCACAAATGGTGCGATATTGCGCCCATTTTCACTATAGGGATTGATGGCAAATTTCCCCTTGAGGATCCCTTCTGCTGCTGTTTTATAGAGATAAGCGTTGTACAAGAGAAGTAAATCCAGCTCTTCCTTACTCAGCATCATGGCCTTGTTCTTATCATAATCCTCGCCTAGATAAGGGGCCTGATCTGCCATAAAGAGCCCCTTGTACTGTTGACTTTTCATGGTTTGGTTGATGGCATCATCGACCGTCTTTGTCTTTTTCAGATCCACTATGGGATCTCCCATTTCCAAATACATGGCTCCAAAAATCCCTTGCTCCTCTTGGTATTCCTTCAAATCCTGAATCGCAGAGAGATAGGTCGGCAATTGAGAATTCAGTCCATTAAAGAACTTGTCATAGTGGAACTGCGTCAGACTAGACTTGTAGTCCACGACTCCGAGGGCTCCCCGATCCCTCAATTGATCAATGCGATCCACCTTGCCTCGTAGCTGCAGGAGACGGCCATCGGACAATGGATAAGAGGTATGGGTGCTTCCGCCAAAGAGGGTCTCCTCACCAATGGTCTCGATCCCATTTTGCTGGGCGAGGACACGCCCCGTCGTTTTCGCGGTATCAAGAAGCAAGTTGCGAATAAACTTGGTCTCTCCACTTTCTCCATACAATTGCTGGAACTCTGCTTCTTGGCTGGTTTCTCGAATCGCCTCGTTTAACCGCCGATCAAACGCTTGATCGGAGCAATCTTTTAAGACTTTTTCAAAGATCCGGTGCAAGAAATTCCCATGACTGCGGGCATCTGGCCGGATGGTTTCGTCTTCTTGTAGGCCCAAAACATAGCGCAGATAAAAGGCATACTGGTGCTTGTAGTATTCATTCAAGGCAGAAGCGGATAAGGTCAAGGCTTTGCCCTCTGGATAGAGCGCTTGAAGCGTATCCGACTGAAGCTGACGGCTCTTTAATTCCGTTGAAATCTGAGGAATCTGGATGCCTTCAGTAGCTAATTTCTTGCGCAAGACCCGTACCGCCACACCCCAAAAGCTGGCTTCTTCAGGAGACAGCTCACTCGTAATCTCTTCTTGAAGGAGTTCGATCACGCGTGCTAAGAGGGCTCGGTAGGTCCCAATATCATCACTCGAAGCTTGGGCTTGTTTGGTCGTCCACTCGATGGCAATGGGCTCCTTGGCCAATTCTACAAGGTAAGGAGAGACACTATCTTCCATTTCATTAACCAAGCTAGGGGCCGATAGAACCAGTTGGTTGGTCGCCGCATTGAGGAGCGAAACTGCCACAAAGCGATTCTTCTTAAGATTTTCGCTGGTCACCACCTGGAGCTCTGCTCCTTCTTGGGTGGCCTCATTGAGCTGCTGGCGCTCTTCTTCACTGAGCAGAGAGGTGTTCTGAGCGATCTTTGGAAAACGCTCCTGGGTCAGCCCGATCGCGTAGACATAAGGCGCTGTCAAGGGTTCAATCAAGTCATAGGACTGAACGGTCACCACATCGACCGTAGCAGGAATTGTCCGGTATTGAGACAATTGCATCCCCGATAAGAGGAGGGCCAAAAAGTCATCTCCGGTCAGCTCTTGGTCCTCAAAGACCAGGTTCAACTCCTCTAAAACATGGAGAAAGGCCTTCCAGACCTGGTCATAGCGCTCCTGCTCCTCCAAGGCTAGATCCTTGATCAAAGCTTGTAGATTCTGAGAAAGCTGGGCCTCTTGCAGAAACTCTGTAAAGGCGGTTAAGAGTTGGGTCACCTTTTGTTTGCGCTGTGAAAAGAAAGGGACTAGAGGTTCGACGACGCGTTCCCGGAAAGTATTGAGTTCTTCCAGATTAAACTTACCCTGACGATTGCTAGTAAAAGGCTTGTGAAATTTTGTAGCACCCTTTACTTCCGCAAAGCGAAGGTATTGCTCAAAAGCATCGACTTCTGCTTGCGTCAGATCACTATACAGACCCGTTTTTAACAGATTGATGACGTCTTCTGTCTGGTAATTGAACTGCTTGATCCGGCCTAGTGATTCAATGACCTGAATCAAGGGATGGTGGACCATGGCCTCACTTCGTCCCAAGTAAAAGGGGATCTGATACTGGTCAAAAATGGTCTTGAGCTGCAGTTGATAAGCTTCTACATCGCCTAACAAGACCCGAATATCCCGATAGCGTGCCCCATCATGAAGACGCTGACGGATGGATTTAGCAACAAATTCCAACTCTTCTTTTTGCGTATTGGTTTGCCAGAGTTGGACAGCTGTTCGATCTTGGTCCTCCAGCTCATTTTCCACTTGTGAAAAATCGTAGCGCGCTTCTAGCATGCGGGTAATGCGACTAAAGGAGTCTTCGATCGCTTGCCCACAATACTGTGGCTGTACCTCAAATGTCTTTGCCAGCTGGAGCAGAAAGTCAACACTGGCCTGGTAAAGATTGCCCTCTCTAAAGCTTGCCCGATAGGCTTTTTCACTGGCATAGACCCCGATGACAATCTCCACTCCTTTTCGATGAAGGAGACTAATCAAAGCCTCTTCTTCAGCAGAAAAACGCGTGAAGCCATCAACGACGATCGCCACATCCTGTAATTGCTCCTCTAAGTGCCCTTCTTCGACCTGATTGAGGAAAAAGGCAATCTTGGACTGGGATTCATACCGGTGCTGGACCAGCATCTCAGAGACCGCTTCAAAAATCGCTAAGAGGTCCTCTCTTTTTTCAGCTTCCTCGAGCAATTCCAAATCTGTAAAATCCATCTGGGCTGTCTGCAATTCATGATAGAGCTGGACCAGTTGCTGGATAAACTGAGGATCCTTACGCAGAGCCCCGTAAACTTTAAGATCCTGCTCCTTCATCTGGGAAAGAGCTTTAAAAAATAGCATGCCTAGACCGATATCATCCAAGGGTTGCTCCTCAAAGACCTGGTTCAGGATGAAATAACGGGCCATTTGGGCAAAGCGCGTGATGGTAATGGCAAAAGAAGCCTGACCTTCTAAATAAGACAAGACCTTGGCTTCTTTTTCAAAGGAAAGAGAGTTGGGTGCAATGTAAAACACACGCTTGCCCTGTTCTACTAACCCTACGGCTTCTTGTGTCAGGACATGGGTCAAGGGGGTCCGAACATCCGTATAGAGTAATTTCATCCGATCCGTTCTCCTTTTGGCATTTTCTTGAGAGCTTGTTATCTTCTTATTATATCATTTTCACAGGAGGGACTAAAGCAAGAAGTCATGCTCCTCTAGGCCTAATTTTAGGAGATTTGTGCTACAATAAAAGCTGAAGAGACAGAAAGGATACCACCTATGACTAGCATCTATGATTTTTCTTTAGAAAACCAACAAGGAGAGGAGATTCCCCTTTCCCACTACCAAGGTAAGGTCCTCATCGTGGTCAATACAGCAACAGGCTGTGGCTTGACCCCGCAATACCAAGGACTGCAAGATCTCTACCTGCGCTACCAGGAAAAAGGGCTTGAAATCCTAGACATTCCCTGTAACCAATTCATGGGGCAGGCACCAGGAACTTCAGAAGAAATCAATAGCTTCTGTAGCCTCAACTACCAGACCACCTTCCCACGATTCGCCAAAGCCACGGTCAATGGTAAAGAAGCCCTTCCTCTCTATGACTGGCTCAAAAGCCAAGCAGCTGGGCCACTGGGCAAACGCATCGAATGGAACTTCGCAAAATTTGTCATCGACCGACAAGGCCAAGTCGCCCAACGCTTCTCCTCCAAAACAGAACCAGCTGCCATGGAAGACTTGATCCAAGAATTGCTTGAAAAATAAGCAAAAAAAGGAAAGAATGATGTTTGAATAAACGACATTCTTTCCTTTTTCTTATTGTATTCATCTATTCAGTCCAATCTTCAAGAAGGTTGTTTGTTTGACTAAACTTTTAATTGAACCAATAAGAGATCGTTACTTTTCACTTCCCTCTTTCTCACTACTGTGTTTTTCTTTATACTTATCGGAATCCTTCGTAAAGAGTTTCTGGGGTAAATCAACCAACCAATCAAAAAGACGGTCGCCTATAAATTGAATAGCTAGAAGAATTGCAGTTGCCACTATAAAGCATAAAATGATGTAATTATCAACATTTGCCATTTTTTTAGCCTCCCTATTTTCATACCACTATCATTGTCTATTCATCTTGAGTGTTTTCTGATATCTTAGTTAATAATGCATCTATAATAGCAGGTGAGACTTTTCTCTCTTTTAAAGAATACATCCCCTTAGGCTCAAAATGCATTTCCATATTTAATAGTTGTTTCCCATTTAGAAAGATCATACTACTAAAGGAACTTTGTACCGTAGTATCATGCTGATCATAGATAAAACTTCCGTTATCTATCTTTGGATCTATATAAGGAATATAATAGATTGCAGTTCTACTAGAAGCTGATTTTTTCACCGCTGGAAGTTCGTTTTGTTGGTAAAAAGATGAATTTAAATAAGTATCTAATAATTCTTGAGCTTGTCCAGAATTCTGGATATGAAATTTTACTTCCCCTCGATTATACGCACCCAATATTTCAATACCTGTATGGTCATATACATAAGCTTTGAAATTCAAGCCACCAACTTGTTTGTTATCTTTATCGAAAAATACATATGTAACAGATACGCTTTTTTCGGAATCATCATAATCCCAAACACCTTCATCATTTAGTTTAACACTAGTCACACCGTATTGCGACATAACCTCTTCCAAATCTTTATCAGACAGTATCTTCTCTAGCTGATCTGCTGTTGTGAATCTAAGGTTGTCTTCTTCACTATCGCTACTAGTTTCTGAGCTCATAGAATCGCTAGTACTAGGACTACTACTCTTTGAAACAATCGTTTTTGAACAAGCACCTAAGCAAGCTAGTAGTAAAAAACCAACACCTATTTTTTTCAGTTTTTTAAATTCCATTCGTTTCCCTTTTTATTTATGCAAACTTCCTAAACTCTTTATTCAATAGGGATTGAATAAAGCGTGTAACGACAATAAATCTACCCATTTATAAATAACAATCGTTTATCAACATAAAATTACGCTTTTATTCTACCATCTTGTCTTATCTTTGAAAAGCTTTTTTGGAGAAATATTCTACAATTATAGACCTTCTGACACTTATATATGACTGAGATAGTTATTTTTTTCTATAGCCAATTTGAAAGCCCAATTCACGCTTGCTACAGACTTGATCCAAGAATTGCTTAAGGAATAAGCAAAAGGCCTGAGAGTGAAGTCAGGATTTTTGATGAATGACTATTTATTTTTTTAGAATGTTGACAAATTGTTTTTTACTTAAAACAACCTAAGTGATGTAGAAAAATAAAAACTGATAGATACTCATAGGCTCATTCAAACATACATTGAAACTTTCCGCCGTGAGAAAAGTTTTAGAAACACGAT
>NZ_KQ969689.1:479729-483408 GCF_001578955.1 Streptococcus parasanguinis | reverse complement strand
CTAAGAAGTCATTATCCATAAGCCAAAAAAGCCTGAGCCAATGCTCAAGCTTTTTTTCTTTAATCAATTTCAAGTCCACCGGTGTACAAGCGGTAATAGGTTCCACGTTCTGCCATCAAGGAAGCATGATTGCCTCGCTCGATGATGCGTCCGTGGTCCATTACCATAATCACATCGGAATTGACAATCGTCGATAGACGGTGGGCGATAACAAAGACAGTCCGACCTTCCATCAAGCGGTCCATCCCTTCTTGCACCATCTTCTCTGTCCGTGAGTCAATCGAAGACGTCGCTTCATCCAGAATCAAGACTGGCGCATTGGCAAGGGCTGCACGGGCAATGGCGATCAATTGTCGTTGACCATTTGATAGACCAGCCCCATCATCCGTCAAGACTGTCTTATAGCCCTGATCCAAGTGCTTGACAAAGGAATCCACATTGGCAATCCGAGCTGCTTCAAGGATTTCTTCCCGTGTTGCATCAGCACGACCGTAAGCGATGTTTTCCGCAATCGTACCAGTGAATAAGTGGGTATCTTGAAGAACGATTCCGAGGGAACGACGAAGAGAATCTTTCTCAATTAATTTAATATCGATCCCATCATAGGTGATCATTCCTGACTGGATATCATAGAACCGGTTGATCAAGTTGGTGATGGTTGTCTTTCCTGCACCAGTCGCTCCGACAAAGGCCACTTTTTGCCCCTTATCCGCGTACAAGTTGATGCCATGAAGGATTTGTTTCTTCCCATCATAAGAGAAATCAACATCATCAAAGACCACATTTCCGACCATCTTGACAAGCTCGTAATCCCCATTTGGACGTGGGTGTTTCCAAGCCCATTTGTTGGTTTTCTGATCAGTTTCGACCATTTCTCCATCGACCAGTTCATAATTGACCAACGTCACTTTTCCTTGGTCGACTTCTTCTTCTTCGTCCAAAAGATCAAAGACACGATCTCCACCAGCCAAGGCCATGAGGACAAAGTTCAATTGTTGAGAGACCTGGGCGATGGGACCTGTGAAGGAACGGTTCAATTGTAAGAAGGCCATGAGACCACCAATGGTTAAACCACCGACGCCGTTTAGCGCAAAGAGCCCACCGATCAAGGCTGTCAGAACAAAGGAAACATTTCCCAAGTTCCCAAGAATTGGCATGAGGACATTGGCATAGCGGTTGGCCTGGTAAGAAGACTCAAAGAGTTGGTCATTGATCCGATCAAAATCTTCAATGCTTTCTCTTTCATGCACAAAGGCCTTAACCACTTTTTGACCAGACATCATTTCTTCAATAAAGCCGTTCTCAATCCCTAAGTTCTTTTGTTGGGCGCCAAAGTAACGACCTGACTTGCCAGAGACATCCTTGATGATAAAGACCATGACGATAACCATGACAAGAACAATTAAGAACAAGAGCGGACTAACCGTCAGCATGGTAATCGTTACCCCAAGGATGGTAATCGCTGAAGATAAGAGTTGAGGAATGGATTGTTCAATCGCTTGGCGAAGAGCATCAATATCATTGGTATAGATAGACATGATGTCCCCGTGTTGGTGGGTATCAAAGTAACGTACCGGCAGTTTTTGCATGCGGGCAAACAACTGATTTCGAAGACTTCTAAGTGAGTCTTGTGAAACAGTCGCCATAATCAAGGTAAAGCCATAGTTAGCAAGTACCCCGATCAAACAGATCAAACCAACCCGTGTCAAGAAGGACAAGAGCGGTCCAAAATCATGGCTATTGCTTGTCAGCATGGGCTCCACATAGACATCGACCAAGGACTGAATCGAAGCTGTTACATTGACCGTCGCAAGAGACGATAGAATGATTAAGATAAAGGAAACAATCAAGGATACCTTGTAGTTTTTCCAAAGGAAGTCGAGCAGGCGAAGGATAGAGCCTAGATTTGCTTTTTTCTTAGTTTTCATCTGCTTCTCCTTTCCCTTGTGTTTGCATCTCGTATACTTCTTGGTAGATGGCATTGGTCGCAAGCAATTCCTCGTGACGACCGATCGCATCGATTTGGCCATCATTCATCACGATGATGCGATCTGCATCTTGAATAGAGGAAATCCGTTGACCAATTATGATTTTGGTAGTCTCTTTCAAGCTGGTTGCCAATCCTTGACGGATCAAACTATCTGTCTTGGTATCGACCGCTGAAGTCGAATCATCCAAGATCAAGATCTTCGGATTCATGAGAAGGGCACGCGCAATACAAAGACGTTGGCGCTGTCCACCGGAGACGTTGGATCCCCCACGCTCAATCATGGTGTCATAACCCTCTTTGAAATCTTGAATAAATTCATCGGCTTGGGCAATCTTACAAGCTGCGATGATCTCTTCATCCGTCGCATCTTTATTTCCCCAGCGCATATTTTCTTTAATCGTACCAGAGAAAAGGACATTGGTCTGAAGAACCATGGCCACTTGCTTACGAAGGGAATCAAGATCGTATTCTTTGACATCGTGGCCTGCTACTGTCACCCGACCAGACTCGACATCATAGAGACGAGGAATCAACTGAACCAAGCTTGATTTCCCTGATCCTGTTCCTCCCAAGATCCCAATAACTTCCCCTGAACGAATGGAAAGATTAATTCCTTGTAAGACATGGGTCTTATCGCCATTTTCATCGGTATAAGCAAAGGTCACATCCTCAAAGTTGATGGATCCATCAGCGACTTCTTTGATCCCGTTTTCTGGAGAGTCAATCGTCGTTTTGGTCGTTAAGACTTCATTGATCCGCTCGACAGAGGCCATGGAAATCGACAACATGACAAAGATCATCATAAACATCATGAGCGACATGAGAATGGTCATGGTGTAGCTAAACATAGAGGTCAAATTCCCAGTAGAGAGTTGACCACCAACGATCAGATGAGCCCCGATCCAAGAGATCAAAAGGAAAGAAGCATACATGGAAAGCATCATAGCTGGGCTACTCAAGACAACGACACGGATAGCCTTCATAAACATGTTATAAATTCGACGAGAAGCCTTCTTGAATTTAACCGTTTCATCTGCTTCCTTAACGTAGGACTTCACCACCCGCATATTGGTGATGTTTTCTTGAATGCTGTTGTTGAGATTATCATAAGCTTCAAATACTTCTGTGAAGAGCGGATACACAATCTTCATGATGATGCTTAAGACAGCTGCCAAAAAGATGGTCACATAGACAAAGATCATGGCCATTTCCGCATTGATCATAAAACAAGCCACAATAGCAAAGATCAAATTAAGAGGTGCCCGTACACAGATCCGGATGACCATTTGATAGGCATTTTGCACATTGGTCACATCCGTCATCATCCGAGTGACTAACCCACCTGATGAGAACTGATCAATATTCTCAAATGAGAAGGTTTGAACCTTTTTGAAAATAGCCCGACGAAGGTTTTTGGCAAAACCAGCCGATGCATAGGCGCCATAACGGGCAGACTGCATCCCACAAAAGAGGGAGAGAAAGGCACAGACCAGCATGAGCCCACCGTAAAACAAAATATTGTTCATGTTTCTTTGTTGAACACCTTGGTCCAAAAGACTCGCCATGACAAAGGGAATCGAAATCTCAAACATGACTTCAAAGACCATGAACAAGGAAGCCAAAAACGAGGGCTTCTTGAATTCTTTGATCTCGGAAATTAAGGATCGAATCATTATTACCTCCAATGTT
>NZ_KQ969689.1:477263-479086 GCF_001578955.1 Streptococcus parasanguinis | reverse complement strand
ATGTTGCGACGAGATTCAAGAAACGATCAAAGTAAGACTTGTTTTGTTTCAAATCCTTTTTCAGTCTTTGTGCCTCTGTCAATTCATCCGTAATCAAGCCATCAATGGGTTGTTGCAAATACTTCGTCAACTTCTGCTTGTCATTGATGGTCCAGACATAGAGCTCTTTTTTCATCTCATGGGCCTGGGTCACCAAATCCTCCTGATAAGAAAAGTCTTCAATCGCAAAGAAGTCGACCGAATCGTTTTGAAAGTGGCCGAATTGAATGGGAATAACATAGCCAGTCTTGATCTCAGGAGCTTTTTCCTCGACCTTTTCCATGACTGACAGATCCAAAGACATAGCCGGATAGTCTTTCTCGATCCCCAAGTCCCGCATCTTCTGGACGAAAAGATCCACGTAGTTTTTCGGTTCCGCACCGTGAGGCTTAAGCTCGACCAAGAGCTTCATCTTCAATTCTTTGGCCCGTTTGACATATTCTTCAAATGAAGGGATCTGACTCGTGTGACCATCCTGTTGAATCTTGAGGCTTTGCACCTCAGCTAGGGTCATGTCTTTCACGTCCTTGTCCACCCCAGCCAGGCGCTTGAGATTGTAGTCATGCAGGACGACAAATTGATGGTCCTTGGTGAGAAGAATATCCATCTCTGCATAAGCCGCCTTTCCCTTGGCTGCTGCTTCTAAGGCTTCCAGGGAATTTTCTACCCCTTTAGAGACGTCTCCTCGATGGGCGATCAGCTTGATCTGATCATTGACTTTTAGGGTTGCCAGTTCAAAAGCTGAAATCCCCGATTGGACCATGAGAAAGACCACTGTCAGAGCAAAGAGCCCCTTCATCTTTCGACTGCCTTTGGAGCGCATGACGGAACGGCTCGGTACTTCCCATGCAGAATCCAAGATGATGCCGAGCGACCCCACCTTTGTCAAGACTGTAAAAATAAACAGGAAGGTCCGAATCAAGACCAAAAAGATGGTCTCCACCCAGAAATACTGCCCCTCTTTATCGATCACCGTCAAGGTAAAGACCAGACCCAAGACCAGCAAAATCCCTAGAAAGGTTAAGAGAAACTCAAAGGACAGAATTCTCCATAAGAGACGAAAGCTTCCTCTTTTGGTCATGCTCCAGCTTTTTTTTCAAGGCACGACCAAATGGCAGCTCCTCCACCACGAGGTTGGGAACTGTATAGATGAGGCGAAGATTGAGATAGAGAAGGGTCAGCTGCACCACTAAGAGCCCGATGGAGCCCATCGTGGTCTTTTCAAACTCCCCTGTGATAAAGGTTGGAATGTAAAGACCATCTGTCAGGGTCGATCCAATCAAGACACCTGCGACAGGCAAGGTCAAAAGAAGATAGAGCAGAAAGTAAAGCAGGTTACTCCCCGCTAGATCCTTCAAGCGACCAAATGATTGACCTAGCACCTTTTTAAAGGACAAGTGCCGATCGATTCTCGACAGGTAAATGACCGAAATCAGGGTCCGCATCTCTAGCATAAACAAGAAAGCAAAGACCATGATAAAGACCAAAAGAGCCAGCAAGCTCAAGGGATGGCTCATAACAGAGGCAAGATTGTTCTTATCAATGTTGGCCTGACCCGCAAGTAAAACAGCCAGATGAAAGACCCAGCTCAAGGCGGCAGCCCCAACCCCCACGACAAATTGAAGCAAAATCCCAATCGCAATAAAGGACCATTTATTGCGCCAGATTAAGTAAAAGGCCCCCTTCAGGTCCTGCCAGTAACTCCGTTTCATCTCCATCCCTTTCCTTTTCTTTCATTCCCCTAGAATAGCGGAAAAGCCTTTCCTTGTCAATGATTCTACAAG
>NZ_KQ969689.1:475972-477214 GCF_001578955.1 Streptococcus parasanguinis | reverse complement strand
CTTTTCTATTTATTCTGCTAAGAGTACTTCTTTAATCGTTTGTTTTTTGAGTTTTCTATTGGATAGATAAAAGAGGCTTTCATAAACTACCGCAAAACCGAGCAAGGTCCAAAAGCACACATTCCCATCAAAGTGATGCTCAATCTTTTCAGGAACCGTATCTTTGATCACACCAATCAAGATTTCCATGATGCCATATTGATAAGCCGTCCCAAGGGCAAATCCTAGATAAGCCCAGAAACGATAGGGAGCGAGAATATGACTTTGGCATTCACGATCGGTGTAGCCAAATGCCTTCATAAGAGCCAAGGTTTCGCGACTTTCTGAAACGACAATTCCCAATGACAAAAAGAGGATCGAGAAAGAAAGAATCAAACCAATCATAATCATCATCGTTTGGATGATGTCATCTGTGTAGTCCCTTAGGCCAAAGGATAATTGAACCATGGCCGCAAAACACATGGAGCCAAAGACCACAAAAAACAGGATCGATTTTCTCCCCCAAATCAGCGACGAAGACAGCTCTTTTAGGAAGGATTTCTCTTTCTTAGAAGCCCTTTTTCTCCTTTTGACCTTAATCGGTGTTGGAGATTTTTTCAATAAGCGAAGAGCCGGCGTTTGGAGTTGTCTTCTAGCGTAGCCAATCGCAAGAACCATAAAGAAAGTCGTTGGCAGTATCACTAAAGCAACTAAGAGCTGCCAGTGAAAATGAATGGTAATGTCTGGCAAAATCCCCTTCTCATTGCGAAAGTCATAAAAATGTCCCATCATTAGAAAAGAAGCGAAATAGCCAAGAAGCGCTCCAACTCCAAAACTAAGTCCAAAGGCCCAAAATCGTTTCGCCAACTGGCCATTGCTATAGCCTAAAGCCTTTAAAATCCCTAATTGTTCCTTGTGGTCATCGACAAATTGTTTGATATAAAAACACATGAGAAGGATCGACGTCAAGGACAAGACGACCCCACTGACCATAGCCACCATCCAAGATAGCGAAACCTGGGCATCATAGTAGGTCTGAATCATGGGATTGGTTTTCGAAATCTCCAACTGCTCGATATCCAGGTAAAAATTCAAGAAGAGATTGGCCACAAAGACTGCACAAGCCCCAATGATACTGACGACAACTAATTTTCGAATATCTTTTACTGAAAACATAGCTTACCATCCAATCTCATAAGCAGTCTGAGGTTGATCATTGGTCACAACTTCGGTAATCTTGCCACTATTGACACGAATGATGGT
>NZ_KQ969689.1:473997-475644 GCF_001578955.1 Streptococcus parasanguinis | reverse complement strand
GTAATCTTGCCACTATTGACACGAATGATGGTTCTGGCCATATCCGCAATATTTTGGTTGTGCGTCACCATGATCAAGGTAAAGCCTATCTTTTCTTTCAGTTTCCAGATATAGTCGAGAATCTTGCGCCCTGTTTCTTCATCCAGGGCTCCCGTCGGCTCATCTAAGAAGAGAATCTCTGGCTTTTTGGCCAAGGCCCTGGCAATAGAGACTCTCTGCTGTTCCCCACCAGACAATTCACTCGGATACTTGTCCAGCTTATCGCCAAGTCCCAAATCCTTGGTGATCTGCAAAAAATCATGATTGTTTGCTAGGTCAGCTCCCATCTTTACATTTTGTCTAACCGTTAGATTCGGCAATAGATAATACTGCTGGAAAATAAAGGCAATCTTCTCACGTCTAAAAGTTGTCAATTGAGCATCCGTGAGTTGTGATAAATCTTGTCCTTGAATGAGGATTTGCCCTTCGTCTACCTTTTCTAATCCTGATAACACATTTAAGAGAGTTGATTTCCCCGATCCAGAAGGACCGAGGATAACCACATCATCCTGGTCTTGAATCTGCAAATCAATCCCCTTTAAAACCTTGGTTTGGCCGTAACTTTTGTGCACATTTTCTAGTTGAATCATTTCTTTCCTACCATTTCTTTGATGAGAGATTGACAAACCTCTGTCAGTAATCCAATCACTTCTTCCATGCTGAACTGGTAAATACCAGAAGCAACCATAGAGGCCATCCCATGCGAGTAGATAAATAGATGCTGGTACAAGCAACTAGCCTCCTCTACAGTCAAAGGATAGTCTGCGACGATCGAATCCAGAACCAATTGGTAACTATGATCCTTCATGGGAAGAAAATCTTGAAAGCGACGAATCGGATCTTTGCTAGGATTTTGGAAAAGCAATTGAAAAAGTTGGGGCTCTTTTGAGGCGAAAAGGATATAAGCAACCCCGACAGATCGAAAAGGCTTTTCATCTTCTAAGGCCTTGCGAATA
The DNA here is from genome assembly GCF_001578955.1 of Streptococcus parasanguinis. GTDB lineage: Bacteria > Bacillota > Bacilli > Lactobacillales > Streptococcaceae > Streptococcus > Streptococcus parasanguinis_U. The sequence goes on along the minus strand of NZ_KQ969689.1, from coordinate 474,649 downwards.
TACTCCACCACCACCATCTCCGCAGCACCAATAACCTCTGCTTGTAACTCAGACATATTAGCAAATTGTCCAAAAATCACTCTCGGTGTGGCTCCTAGTTTCTCCGCTAATGCTCTAGCCGTCAAACTAGCCATTCCCTCTTCTCTCACCAATTGTAAAGCTGTCCCAATGATAGCCTCTTTACTAAATTTAACCTTGGGTGGCATTAGACTCCTTTCGCGCAACATCCGTTGCGCAACACATGTTGCCTAAAAGATATCATAAAAAGGAAAGGATTGTCAAGAAAAAACTGAAGACCACAAAACAAAAAACCAGACTACCGATAAGAGTGGAATCTGGTTTGATAACAAGATTCTAAGGCAAATCATTTCCTGCAGCCAAGTAGATTTGGTACCATTCCTTGCGGGTCAAATTCACCTCTGCTGCTTTCCCTGCTTCAAGGACATGCTGTGGCTTGGTCGTTCCGATGACCGCCTGCATCTTACCAGGATAGCGAAGGACCCATGCAAGGGCAATAGCTGTCGGTGTGACCTGGTATTTTTTCGCCAAGTCATTGAGGACATGATTGAGGGCCGCAAACTCTTCCTTGCCCACAAAATTCCCCTTGAAATAGCCATGCTGGAGGACAGACCAGGCTTGAATCACCGTATCA
>NZ_KQ969689.1:471141-473014 GCF_001578955.1 Streptococcus parasanguinis | reverse complement strand
ACAGCCCTACTCAACTGTGCGGAGGTGGGACGACGAAATCGAATTCTAACGAATTACCGATTTCTGTCCCACTCTCTCTCAGGTTGAAGTAGAATTTCTTATTCTTCCTCATCATCCAACTCCACTTCTCCGTGGATTTTGATGTATGCTTCATTTCTGCGCTCATATTCTGACCAAACCTGGTCTCTCACATCATCCATAAATGGAATTTCCTTAAGACTCAGTTCATTAAACTGTTCATAACTCATCGAAAGGATATCTTCATGTCGGTTTTTAAATTGCTCCACACTTAACCAGCTCTCTTTATCATCTTCGCTAATTTGACCCTCAATGGCAATTTATCCATTTGCAATCGCGTGATCCACAATGTGTTTGAAGGCATTGGGAGAATGAGGGCTTCCCATGGTTGTGCGTTCATTGGACCAACCACCATGACTAAGATAAACCACTGGATATTTTTGCTGGTCTGAATAGCCATAAGGAAGATAAATGACGGCTTCTTTTTCGATTGGAATTGGGGCGTTTGTCGTGTAGGAAAAAGATTCAAAAGTAGGATAGTTAAGGATTTCTAAGGTACCTGGTCTATCGCTAGGTTTGAAATAGTGTTTAGGAATGGGTTTCAAATCTGGAAATGTCATTTGTTCCTCACTTTCTCTTATTCTTTAAAAAGGTAAGTCAGTCCATGTTGAATCTCTAGTTCAAATGATTCTTGATTATGTCCACCACCGTTATTTTCCCAATAAATGAGGTTATCACCTGTTATCAAATCACTATGGTTGCTACGGAGGGCTTCGATCTGTGGAATCATGCTGTATTTTGTCCCATCACTTCCACCTACCATCGCTATTATTTGGAAATCATTCTGCCCGTAGTTATTTTCTTGCAGACCACTGACCAAGGTTTCAGCAATAGCTTCATCGCTGTTTCTACCAGTAACTTGTCCAATCCAGCTATCGCCTGCCATCGGCATGTAGTAGAAAAATTTATCACTCTGTTCAACCAGCACATCCCATGTCGTGATACCGCCCATAGAATAGCCACCGAAAGCTCTATGAGAACGACTTTCTGTAAAACCAGTTTCATCGGCTGTCTCAGCAAAGGTCGTGTATTGACTTTCAACCGTCTTCATAACCTCTAAAACTTCAGTCTCTGCAAAGTAATGATTTAAAGGATAATCAGCTGAATAATTCGATACAACAAAACTTCGATCTGGATAATAAGTCGGAAATACAACCAGAAGTGGCTCAATATCTCCATTTGCAATCCAGTTATCTAGCAGTGGTTTGACGTCTGCCGCTACTTGCTCAGCAGACATGCCTGATCCGTGCATGAGATAAAGGATATTCATTGGTTTGCCTGTCTCATACGAATCAGGCACATAGACAAGTGCTTCCTTGTTATACTCTTTGCCATCATAAGTCGTTGTATAAGTCATACCGTCAATTTTACTGCCCTGTTCCTTAGAAAGCGAGTTAGTGCGAGAAGAACTTGACACATTTTGGCTTATCAACTCTGTTGAATTGTTGGCTTTATTGCTTTCAAAGTTTAGATAAAGAATCGTCCCTAGAACGACTAATAGCAAGCCTGTTAATGAAAAAATAAGAGTTCTTTTGATAACAGTTTTCTCTTTCTATTTGTTTAAATTGTTATACCACGTCATCAAGTCTGAATCAGCCTGATCAACCTTATTTCCTTCGACTGCAAAGGCAGGCTCAATACGAGCGGTAACCTGGTTTTCAGCCAAAATAGTTTCGATATAATCGATACTTGATCCTAATCCATAACCACCATTTGTCGAAAATGGAATGATCGTTTTTCCATCAAGTTCTTTGGCATAGGTCTCGATAAAGGTTGCAACGGGCTCTGCCATGGT
>NZ_KQ969689.1:470213-470893 GCF_001578955.1 Streptococcus parasanguinis | reverse complement strand
TTGGCATAGGTCTCGATAAAGGTTGCAACGGGCTCTGCCATGGTCATGCCCCAAATAGGATAGCCGATATAAATGGTTTGATAGTGAGATAAATCTGGCATCTCTACGTCCAATTCAGGAGTGTTTTTGACATTTCGTTCCTGATTGGCCCGTTGTACCGTTTCACCATAATCAGAACTATACGTTTCTTTGGCAACCAATTCAATCACATCTGCACCAGAAAGTGCCTGAATCTTGCTAGCCAGTAACTCAGTAGAGCCTGACCGTGAAAAATAGACAATCAGACTATCGGCGTCTTCCGACAAGATTCGAGTCGGCTCTTGCTCAGAATTGGTATCTTTTCCATCCGAGACTGTCCCTCGACTATTATTCCACTCTGCATCTGAGAGACCAACTTGCGGTGCTGCAATCTGACTTTGGTCCATTTTTCCGCTTGGAAGAATAGATGCCGAAGATGATGAACTGCTGTTTGTTTGGCTTTCGTTTTGAACGGAGCAAGCAGCTAAGACTAGAACACTTACCAATAAAATAAAACTTTTTCTCATAGAAACCTCCTAGGGATTTTTTCCAAATTGATAAACAAAGATAAGAACAAAAAGCAAAGCGACTAGGCTAAAACCAGCCATCCAACCAAGACTGACATAGAAATTCGATGTCGTCGCCATAATAACAGATAAGCC
>NZ_KQ969689.1:465323-469854 GCF_001578955.1 Streptococcus parasanguinis | reverse complement strand
AATTGGTCCACCAATTTGATGCATGGCATTTGTCAAGCCACTAGCCGAACCTGCCAAGTCATCAGGAGCGTGATAGATACCTGCTGCCGTCACAGGTGCCATGACCATTGCTTGACCAATACCAATCACCATCATTGGCAAGGCAACAGCTTGCACATAACCCAACTCTAATGGTGATAGGCTAGCCCATAAAAGACCAAGTGACAAAGCGATCTCTCCAATGAGTAAAATACGATTATTACCAAATCGCTTAGTCAGTTTGGGGAGCAGAAGAGAGGTAAGGAAGGTTGTGATTGTCAAGGGCAGAAAGGCAAAACCAGACCCCAAGGCAGAAAAACCGTACTCAGCCTGTAATACCTGTGGCAATAGGAACCAATAGGGCAACATAGCCATCATGAATAGAGCTCTGACAAGATAGGCACCAAAACGAACTTTATTTTTGAATAAGTCTAGTGGCATAATAGGTAGTTTTTGTCCTTTTTCATAGAAATAAAAGCCAATCAAGATAAGAAAACCAGCGATAACAAAGGCAAGGGGGTAAATCTCACCGTCCAAACCATAGATCAGACTCGCTAAACCTGCAACTGACAATAAACTCCCCAAGTAATCTATTTTCTCTTGGTGTCCAGCCTTAGCAACTACATGGCGATGAGTCAGATACATCAAGAGAAAGGTCAAAGGGACATTGATTAGAAAGCCTGCTCGCCAGGATACAAAACTGGTTAGGCCACCACCAATCAAGAGGCCAACACTTGATCCAATTCCAGCCGTCGCACCATAGTAGGAAATAGCTTTTGTTCGCATCTCACCCGTATAAGTATCCATCATTAAGGCAAGGGTTGTTGGCGCGATAATAGAACTTCCAATTCCTTGAATAGCACGTGCCAAAATCATCATAGATGCATTTTGGGCAAGGCCAATCACCAAGGAACTCAGTCCAAATATAGCTAGACCAATTTGAAAAATTCGCTTACGACCCAACAAATCAGACAAGCGACCAGATAGGAGCAAAAAGCCACCGAAGGTAAGCGTATAGGCATTTGACACCCAAGCTAGACTGGTATCTGTTAGGTTTAAACTCTCCCCAATCTGAACAGAGCTGGTAAAGATAATGGAATTATCCATTAAGATCAAAAAATAAGCTAATAGGGTAATGGGTAGGATAATCCCAAATGATTCTTTTTTCATATATTCACTCTTTCTTTTCATATTCTCACACTTTCTTAGTAGAAAACTGGTTTCGCTAAAACTTCACTTCCTGGCTCCACGATTCCAACGCTCACACCCAAGTCACGACTTGGGTCTTGCAATAAGTCCATGATATATTGGGCAACTGCTTGGCGGGTGACTTGAGCACCTTTATAGGGTTCTCCTTGCGGAATCAACTTGAAGGAGCGATTGCCTTCCTGATTATAGAGCCAAGTCATCCGAAGGTAGGTATAATCCAAACCTGACTCATCCACTAACTTAGCACCGATAACTCGATTATTTGTTGGAGAATAAGCACCAATAATTACTAATCTCATTGTTTTTCTCCAATTTCTATTTGTTGATTTGTTTTTCCCAGAAGGAAATGGCGTTATCGATCCAACCTTCTGCTACTGTGTCTTTTCCAATGCCAAATCCATGCCTCAGACCTTTATAGACTTGAAACTGGCTGTCAATCCCAAGCTTTTTCAAGTTCTTCAGTCGATTTTCCATCACTTGCCAATTGGCAATCCAGTCATTAATACCACAATTGGCATAGGTCGGTGCATCATCTCTAGAAACAGATGAATAACCAGTATATTGACTAACAACCATGCTGGCTGGCTCTATGGATGTCCTTGTTAAACGTTGTAATTCGCTTTTGTTACCTAAGCGAATAGCCATCCTAGCTCCAGCAGAACCACCCCAAAGCGAATACTGGTCAGGGTCTATCTTCAATTCACTGGAGTGATTAAAAAGATAATCTAGGGCCTGTGCTAGATCTTCATAGGCCTTCTTGGGGCGATAGATCAGAGCAAAGGCATTGTAGCCTCTTTGGCTTAAGGCCAAGGCTTGTGGGAAACTGTCGTGCAAGGCAGCAACATAATGAAAACCGCCGCCTGCATTGATAAGGGCAAATTTCTCATATTCCTTCCCTTTGAAGTAAAATAGCCCTGTTTCTCTCTTACTTGGATCCTTCACCATCTCGTCCTCATCATAAATGGGGAAGAAGATTTGTTCATTTTTTTGAGCACGCTCGAGTAAGTTGTTCAAAACCTCTAAACTGGTCTTTGTTTTCAGGTTTGAATACCAGATAAAATGATTTGAATCAGTCACATCTTGGACAGTCTCCTCAGGATGAAAGGCCAGCTGAAGCGGAAATAATAAGTGTCCAAATCCTCTAAAACTAGGATGTTGGGTAATTTCTCTAATTTTTGTATCTTTTGTAAATACCATAATTCCTCCTTTAGACATGAGTCTTCTCACTCCCTAAACACAGGTTCAACCCTTTTACAACGGCTAAATTTTTATGGTCAATAATCTCACTGTAACCAATGTCCAGCTGTTTGATTTGGTCTAAGTCTTCTTGGTCCAATTCAAAATCCCAAAGGGCTACATTTTCTGCCAAATGTACGGGATTTGTTGATTTGGGGATGACGCTATTGCCCATCTGCACACTCCACTTTAAAGCGATTTGAGCAATGGATTTCTGATGTTTTTTCGCGATATTTTCTAATACTGGATGCTGAAAGATATTTTTCATCCCTTCACAAAGCGGGCCCCAAGCCTGAACCTGAATCCCGTAATCCTTCATCAGTTTCCTTAGGGATGATTGATGAAAGAAAGGATGAAGCTCAATTTGATTTACTGCTGGAACAATTTTTGTATTTAAAATAAAATCAAGCAAGCGATCTTCAGAGAAATTCGATACGCCAATAGCCTTAATTTTCCCTTGAGTATAAAGCTCCTCTAAGGCACGCCAAGATCCATAAACATCCCCCATCGGTTGATGAATCAAATACAGGTCAATGTAATCTGTTCCCAAGCGATTTAGGCTTGTTTCAAACTCCTTCATTGTTGCCTCATAGCCATCAGAATGAATCCAGACCTTGCTGGAAATAAAAAAATTCTCTCGAGCAATTCCTGAACCCTTAATAGCCTGCCCTAAATCTGCTTCATTACTATAGATACTAGCCGTATCAAATAAGCGATACCCAGCCTCAATCGCCTGTTTGATGTAGGTTTGAGTCTCATCACCTTTCAGCTGAAACAGCCCCATCCCAACCTGTGGCATTTCTATTCCATTATTTAATCTAATCTTATTCATACAGCTACCTCCACTTGATGTCTCTATTTTACAAGTGCTTTAAAAAATAGTACAATAGCAATTAGTTAGACTACTATTTATAAAGTGAATAGTGACAAAGGAGAAGATATGATCAATTTACAGCACCTAGAACAATTGATTACGGTCGCTAAAGAAGGGACACTATCACGCGCAGCTGAGGTTTTATTGATTTCACAGCCGTCTTTGACCCGTAATATGCGTCAGTTAGAAGACGACTTAGGCGTCCAGCTTTTCCAACGAAGCAAAAACAAACTTTCCTTAACGGAAACTGGTAAATATACTGTTCAACAAGCAGAAGATTTGCTCAACCATGAGCAGCAATTTTTGAAAAATATCCAACGTTTTTCTCTCCAAACCACGATTTTATTTGGCGGCATCTCAGCTCCTGGTGTAGAATGGGAAGTGAGGAGTCGTTTGGCAGAGCAGGACTTAGGACAAGAAGTCCATGTCGAGTTACACGATAATGACTCCCTACTAGAAGGCCTACTTAGTCAGAAATTCCAGTTTATCGTGACAGACTTTCCAATTGAGCATGACGATGTGCTGACAACTGGATTCTTCAAAGAACAACTTTATATTTCCGTTCCACCTGCCCATCCCTATGCCATGCGTGAGGAAATTGCATTGGAAGATTTGGCAAACCTAACCATGCTCTTGCGGTCCGGTTTGGGGATTTGGCAACCACTTGTGGATCAGCTAACACAAACCAAATTTATTGTCCAGACAGATTGGGAAGCCTTTGACGAACTGATCTCTGCTTCTGCTTTGCCAAGCTTTTCAACCAATATCTCTCAGGCCTCCTCAGACAATCCAACCCAACGTGTGCATGTCCCAATCGTAGATAAGGAAGCCACAAAAACCTTTTACATCTCAACTTTGAAAAAGAATAAAAGTATATTAATGCAATTCACTTGATAGTACAGAAAAAAAGTATGGTTCCCTCGAAAGAACCATACTTTTCTTTATTTGATAAGGATTACTGCCTAATTGCTCTAGGTAAAACGATGACCAAGAACGTAAACAGCACTGCCCACATCATGGCAGAAGGGAAGACCGTTAAGGTCAAGACTAAACCTATTAGCTTTAGTGCAATATCAACTAGACCTTCCTTATCTAAAATGTTAAAACGGCTTGCTCCAACAGCATCGGGATTTAGTTTATGCAATTCGTGATACATCCAGACGTTACAAGCTGTTACCAGAAGAACAATGACCC
>NZ_KQ969689.1:463538-465093 GCF_001578955.1 Streptococcus parasanguinis | reverse complement strand
AACCAAGGCTGTGGTGTAGGGGAAAAAGGATGAAAAGAAGAGTAAGACAATTGAACTCCAAACCAAATTGGAGTTGATTTTATCAACCACATCCCAACTACGATGCAGATTAACCCACATGGTTCCCAACCAGAAGAAAGAAATGGTGTAGGCGAAAAAATTGGTCCGCAAATCCCATAGAGCCTGCCAGCTAATCGGATCCGGCCGTTTTAATTCCAAAACTAAAATCGTCATGATAATCGCCAAGACGGCATCTGTAAAAGCGATTAAACGCTCTTTTGACATTAAATTCATGTTCACTTCTCCTTAATAAAGAGTATTATACCAAAATTTATTTCTTTTGAGAATAAAGAGTTGTTCTCTCTTTCCACAGAAATCTTCATATCCTATCTCAGTAAGCCATTCAGCTACTTCTGAGCTTGTAGCTGATGAACTAAACCGTTGCCCTTCTTCCCAGTTGCCTGTTCCTGCCATCTCTGCTAGTAAATTTCCACTTTCCCCTAAATCAGAGATAGTAGGTGTCGCAAATGGAATGACTGTTTTTCCTGAAAAGTCATTTTCTTCAACGAAATCATTGATAGGCCAGGCAGCTTCTTGCCACCAAATAGGATATCCAATAAAAATAACATCATAATCTGCCCAGTTTTCAGGAGTCCCTACTTCCAAAGGCGTTTCCCGTTGGGACTCATTGAGATACTCTTGGAAGACACGACTATTTTCTTCATGAATCTCTCCATTCCTTACCTAGTTATCATACCCTTGTAGTTCATTCCATACAAGCCGGCATAACGGCTCATGGTGTAGTTTCCCATATCAAGAACTTCCTGCGTCGGAGCTGAGCCTTGAAAGATGAAATACAACACTTTTCCATTGAGCTGTTCTTCGACAAGATTATACTGTCGATCCAGGAAATTCCGTACCAAACCATTGATGCTATGCCAATAGACTGGTGAGCCAATCACAATTGTATCTGCTTCAAATAGCTTTGCTAGCACCTCTTCAAATTGATCATCTGAGAAATCTTGTCCGTAATCATAAATTTTATAATCTGCTAGATGAAGCGTTTCAAAAGATTGATCTCCTAATAATTTTTTTGCTAAAGCGACGGTATTGCCATTTTTATTGGGACTACCGTTTATAAATAATGTTGTCATTTCACTTTCTCCTTATCTACCACACTTTATACCTATTTAAATGATCTCCCAACAAAGCTTGCCAAAAGTTCAACTGTTTTAGCTTCGTGATGATCCGAGAAGACAGTTGTGTTCGTGTTAAGAGTCGCAATTTTGTCCATATCTTCTGCTGATAATTCAAAATCAAAGATGTCAAAGTTTTGACGGACACGTTCTGGATTGGCTGATTTTGAAAGGGAGACAATGCCACGTTGCAACTGCCAACGAAGCATAACTTGTGCTGTTATTTTACTGTATTTTTCTGCAATTTCTTTTAAAACTGGATTATTAAAAACATCAAATTGTCCTTCAGCAAAAGCGCCCCAACTCTCTGTTTGCACCCCTTTTGAGAGCATATAGGCTTGCTCATCTTCTTTTTGGTT
>NZ_KQ969689.1:460942-463518 GCF_001578955.1 Streptococcus parasanguinis | reverse complement strand
TTCTTTATAAAGTTCTTCTAAGGCACGCCAAGCTCCGAAAATATCCCCAAATGGTTGATGTAAGAGATAGAGATCAACGTAGTCCAAATCTAATTTACGTAAGGATTCATTAAAAGCGTCTTTAGCAGCCTCATAGCTAAAGTCTGAAATCCAAAGTTTAGTTGTGATAAAGAGCTCCTCACGGGGAACACCTGAGGCCTTGATAGCTTTTCCGACCGCTTCTTCATTACCATAAACTTGGGCGGTGTCAATCAAACGATAGCCCGTTTTAATCGCTTCTTCTACAACTATCTGCGTTGTTTTGGCATCATGGATTTGGAAAACTCCAAATCCAACCATAGGCATTTTGATTCCGTTATTAAGTATTGTGTATTTCATTGTTTACCTCGTTTTTATTTATTTTTTTCATTATCCAAATGGATAGTTAGGATTAAATATTTCTTTCAAAGAAAGGTATGATTGCCTCAAAGGCGACACCTATAAAAGGATGGAGGTCGTACATGTCAAATTGGCTTGCTTCAGTAACTGTCATTTTCCCTGATTCAATAAATGTTGCGACTTTCATTTTTCTCCTTCTCTATTTATCTTAATAAACAGGACGTGTCAAACCTTGAGTATCGGGGTCTGCAAGACCTATACTTTCTCTATTGAGGTAAGTTGGATCAGCAATCATTTTGACGACAACGTCTGCAATACTTTGACGTGAGCCAGAGACACCGACATATGATTCTCCTTTGTGCGTAATACTGTATTTCACCTCATCACGGTCATTTAACCAAGGCAAACGTAAAGTTGTGTAATCTAAGCCTGATTTTTCTAACAATTCGTCAGAACGTCGAGCTCGATTGAGCCCTGCTTGCGTAAGCATTTCTGTATTCCAACGACCATATTCTCCAGGAACTTCTCCGTAAATCCCTAAAACATTTGAAGCTATAACACGTTTAACATCATTTTTAATCATTGCTGCAATAACACCTTGAGTCAGTTTGTTATCAGGGTCATGGTCAACATTTGAAATAAAAACAATATCTTGTCCTTGAACAGCCTTGTCCAACATTTCTTGGTCGTGAATGTCAGCATCTACTATCCTTACACGCGCAGGATTAATAGCCACTAAGTCATCAACACGATGACTTTTTCGTAAATAAAGTGTCAATTGAACGTCATCTTGTTCGCTCAAAAGACGCTTCGCTACAATCCGTGCAACTTGTCCATTGGCACCCAAAATTAAAACATTTTTCATTTATTATTCCTCCAACAATCTTAAAAATTAATCATTAGCATGAATGTCATAAGCTGACAAGAGATAATCTCCAACGTCTGGTGCGTCTGGGTCATGAGCACCTTTTCCTTTGTCAAGGGTACGAATCTCTGCCATTTCTTCAGCGGTCAATTCAAAATCAAAGAGTTCTTTGTTTGATGCCATGCGAACTTTCTTGGTTGATTTTGGCAAGGCAATGACACCTTCTTGCACTTCAAATCGCAAAACAATTTGCCCAGCATCTTTGCCATATTTGTTAGCCAAAGCTGTAATGATTGGTTCGGCAAATAAGTCTTTATTTCCTTGTCCGAGTGGCGCCCAAGCTTCGATTTTAACATCATCCTTTGCAAGCAAGTCACGTAGAGCTTTTTGTTGGAAATATGGGTTGAACTCTACTTGGTTAACAGCTGGAATCGTATTGAAATGTGGAACAAATTGATTCCAAAAGTTTGGCGTGAAGTTTGATACACCGATTGATTTGATTTTACCAGCTGATTTGGCTTCTTCTAGAGCTTTCCAAGCCTCTTCGACTTTGCCATAAGGTTGGTGAAGCAGGTAGAGGTCAAGGTAATCAAGCCCCATTTTCCCCAAGGTTGCATCAATGGTTGCTTTAGCAGTTTCGTAAGCATAATCTTGAATCCAAAGTTTACTAGTGACAAAGATTTCATCACGTGGAATGCCTGAATCTTTGATAGCTTGTCCGACTTCTTTTTCGTTAAAATAAGCTTGCGCTGTGTCAATATGACGGTAACCAACTTCTAAGGCATCCTTAACAACTGTATAGGTCGAACCGTCTGCAGGAATTTGGAAAACACCAAACCCAACTGCTGGAATACGATTGCCATCATTTAAAGTAATTGTTTTCACCTTTAGTTTTCTCCATTTTTTCTCTGTTCAATCAAATGTAAGAACATGTCAACTGTTGAAGGATCTTGGTGATTGAAAAACAGACTTTCTTTTGTATCAAGTTCTGCAATGGCTGTCATATCTTCATCCGTTAAGTTAAAATCAAAAACATCAATATTCTCAGCCATACGCTCTGGTTTTACTGATTTTGTCAAGCAGACGATACCACGCTCTACCTGCCAACGAATCATAATTTGAGCTGTGGACTTACCATATTTTTCCGCAATCGCCACTAGTGTCGGATGAGAAAAGATGCCATTTCTACCTTCTGCAAAACTAGCCCATGACTCCATCTGAACATTGTTTTTGATCATATTCTCTTGTGCGAAAATCTGTTGATTAAACGGATGGGTTTCAACTTGATTGACCTGTGGTGTGATTTCATTAAAAGCCACCAGATCACTCAGAC
>NZ_KQ969689.1:455912-460922 GCF_001578955.1 Streptococcus parasanguinis | reverse complement strand
AGAAATTGCTGACACCAATGGCACGCAGTTTCCCTTCTTTATACAAGTCCTCCAAGGCACGATAAGAACCATAGTAATCTGCAAAGGGCTGATGAAGGAGCATCAAGTCTAGATAATCTAAGCCCATGACCTCCAATGAATGTAGAACAGCTTTTCTCGTTTTCTCATAACCGTAATGCTCTAGCCAGACTTTGCTAGTAATGAAAAATTCTTCCCTTGGCAAACCTGATTCTGCGATAGCTTCACCAACTTCTTTTTCATTGGCATAAGACTGAGCCGTATCAAAATGACGATAGCCAACCTTAATAGCATCAAGCACGGCCTGCTTTGTTTCACTGGCAGGAATTTGGAAAACACCAAAGCCAAGAATTGGCATCTTCACTCCATTGTTCAAATTAACGTTTTTCATAGGATTCATCTCACTTTCTGTCTATATTATAGTTCTCTTTCATTTACCTGTACAATAGCAAAGAAAAATAGTTGCTATAGCCGTTGTTGTCAAAAGTCTTACTTTTCTTGCGTTCATTTCTATACCTCTAAATCTTTTTTCTTGTCCCTTGGACATGATTTAGTATAAACGATAAAAACTCATGGGTAAAATAGTGATTTTTGATAATAGTATTCAGAATGTGAATACTGCATTAAGTTTAGTTCTTCTCCATCAACTATATTTATTCTGTTCCTGAGAATGTTAAAAATATTCTCAAGCTACCTTACCACATTTTCATATTCTTCAATTTTACTATCTAGATGATTTTGAATATCGTCGATCGCTTCTTGTAATTTATTAATAGTTGGAGACAAGTCTTTCAAAAAAATTGTAATCTCCATTCAAAAAGCCCTCAGCAATAACTGAGGGCTTGTTTGATTAGCGATAGCTAAGAGCAAGTTTGATGGTCTTCCATGGTCCAAGGTCATCGGTCTGGAGGATTAAGCTCGCGTAGATTCGAGCAATAAGCACTGTTCCCACAATGGTAAAGAGGACCGCAATTCCCAATGAAGCCCAAGATTCAAGACCAGTCGCATAGCCATTGATGGTACGGAAAGGCATGAAGAAGGTTGAAAAGAATGGAATGTAAGAACCGATCTTCAATAAGAAGACATCACCGGCACTTCCCAAGGTGGTTACCCCAAGGAAGCTAAAGATAACTAACATCATTAGTGGCGAAATCGCTTTTCCTGAATCTTCAGGTCGTGCAACTGTGGAGCCTAAGAAGGCAGAGAGCACCACATACATAAAGATCCCAAGGATAATGAAGAAGACGGTATTGAGCGAGATAGACTCTGCAAGGTGTTGGGTAATCGGAGAGTTTGGAGCGAGAATATCCTTGACAACAGGGATATCTGCTCTAAAGATCCAAACAGCTACTAAACCAATCACATAGACAAAAATATGGGTAAAGATCACACCGAAGAGTCCGAGCATGCGTGCGAAGAAATAGTCGGTTGCTTTGATACTAGAAAAGACCACTTCCATGATCTTAGTTCCCTTTTCACTGGCCACTTCTTGGGCTGTGATACTCGAGTAGAAGATCAAAATCATATAAAGCAACATTCCTAGACCACCTGCAACCATGGTTTGCACCATTTTCAAGCCTTCTTTTTTCTCATCAATTTTTTCTTTGAGAGAAACCTGTTGGGACAAGGCTGTCAGCTGCTCTTTGCTTAGATTGGCACGCGCTAGATTGATCCCTTGTTGGACCTGGCTTAATTTCGCAGCGACAAGGCTTTTCAATTCCATTTTCATGGCTTGGTCGCCCACATAAGTAGCTTCTAGCTGGCCATCTTTTTCATCGACCGTTAGGTAAGCAGCGGCTTTCTCATCCTTGATGGCTTTTTTAGCTGCAGCTTCATCTTTGTAGTCCAAGGTCAAGCCATCAGTTCCTTTGAGGCTTTCTTTGACAGCTGGAACTTCTGTCACCAAGACCACCTGATTCTTCGCATCTGTAGAAGAATCCGTTAGATAACCGATTCCGATGCCCAACCCTAAAAAGAGGAAGGGACCGAAGACCATGAAGAGAAAACTCCATGATTTCACTTGTCTGATATAGGTTTCTTTCATTACGACAAACATCTGTTTCATACTTCTACTCCTGATTCAAGTTTAAAGATCTCATCAATAGTTGGGGCTTGGTGGTCAAAGGTTGCAAGGTAGTGGCCCTTGGTCAAGCGATCAAATAATTCTGGACCCGCTGACGCATCATCCAAGATCAGCTTCCAAGTCCCTTGCTTGGTCATGCTGACCTTGGTCACGTGTGGCAGAGCTTCTAGCTCTTCTTTACTAAAGTCGTTAGAGACAAAGAGGCGAGTCTTGCCATAGCTATTCCGGACCTCTTGGACTGGCCCTGAAAGGACAACTGAACCATCACGGATCATAAGAATATCATCACACAACTCTTCGACGTTGGTCATGACGTGGTCAGAAAAGATAATGGTTGCCCCACGCTCTTTTTCTTCAAAGATGACCTGCTTGAGCACCTCTGTATTGACCGGATCCAAGCCGCTAAATGGTTCATCTAAAATGATCAATTTTGGCTCATGGATCAAGGTGATGATCAGTTGCACCTTCTGTTGGTTCCCTTTTGAGAGGCTCTTGATTTTATCGGTCAATTTTCCTTTTACTTGGAGTTTTTCCATCCAGGTCGGTAATTTTTCCTTGACCTCAGCGGTGCTCATTCCTTTTAAGGCAGCCAAATAGCGGACCTGCTCAAAAATCGTGAGTTTTGGCATGAGACTGCGCTCTTCTGGCAAATAGCCAATTTCCTTGTAAGTCTCTTGGGTGATCGCTTTACCACCTAGGCGGATCTCACCGCTGTAGTCCAAAAAGCGCAAGATGCTGTGGAAAATAGTTGTTTTCCCGGCCCCATTTTTCCCAACTAAGCCAAGGATATGCCCTTGTTGAGCTGTCAGATCTACTCCGAAGAGAACCTGCTTATTCCCAAAACTTTTTTCTAAATTTCTAATTTCTAACATAGATGACTCCTTTACTCTTTATAATAACGTTTGGTAATTTTGTATTGTGAAATAAGGATATAAATATAGAGAATGGATACGACGAACAAAGCTAAGAGGATATCCGTTTTGAAGGCAACCCCAATGAGGAGGAGAGCAAGGAGAAGGCTCGGCAAGATATAATTGCTTAACTTAACCACCACTTCGAAATTTTCCTCGTAGTTTATCTGCTTTTCTGCTTCATCCATCATACTCATCATAAATTCACGCATTTCCTTGGCATCGGCATTGCGGGGAATCGGTTTCCCGTAAACCAAGTTAAAGGTCTTACGATAGAAGATACCCACTAGGAAAAATAGGACAACCAAGGCAAGAAAAAGATAGAGTATGGTAAAAGGTCCAAAGATAAAAGCCGCAGGTTTATCCAAATACACCAATTGAATATAAAAGATGATAATAAAAAAGTATGGCAAGATCATGATTCCTTTAAAGATGGTCGCTAACCCATACAGTTTTTCCTTCTGGATATCATAGTGATAGGCTTCATCCTCGTCTTCTATATGGAGAATCTTGTAATGAAGTTTACTTACCCGCATCAATAGGACCATCGTGATCATAAACACGACCAAGAATAAAACTACTGAGCCCAAAAGGAGCACCTCTTTACTAAAGAATGATTGGATTTCCAGGGGCTTTTTGGATCCAAACATCCCTGTCAAAAATCCGATAACTCCTCCAATCAAACCAGAAAGTGTAATGATCCCGACATTTCTCCAAAAACGAAAACGGGCTGACCTTTCTTTATACTTCTTTTTCACATTTATTCCTCTCCCTCTACTAGACTAAAAACATTCTCCACCGGTTCCTTGAAAATCTGGGCGATGGTGATAGCAATGATAACCGAAGGGGTGTATTCCCCTCGCTCCAAGAGACTGATGGACTGGCGCGAGACCCCTGCTAGCTTAGCTAGCTCGGATTGGTTGAGCCCATCACGCGCCCTCAGCTCTTTCAGTCGATTTTTTAAGATCATGGCTTTCGCCCCCTTATAGTTGAATACCTTGAATATCTTCGATGCGAACTAATTTTGTCTCCCTTTGTTGTTTATTATTCACACGAGTCAGTTTGACCCAATCTTCGTCGATATCCAAAATTTCATACTCGAACCCAACACCACTCACTGTAACAGTGGCCGTTTGGCCTTTCAATTCTTCTAAAATTCTAGACATGTCTTGATTTCCTTTCACTTGTTTTTCTAATCGTCTAATGCGTTTGTTCAACCTTTTAATCTTCTTTTCTGAGCTCGCATAAACCATAATCAGAAAAGGGATAAAAAGAATCCATATGGCTCCCATAAGAAACCTCCCCTTCTTTCAACTAAAATCATTGTAACACTTCTTTTTCTTTTTGACAAGTATATTTATCAAAAAAATAAAAATATTTGTCAAAAATAAAAATATGGTTGACAAGATCATTTGAGGTAAGAAATAAAAGGCCCGCATTTGCGCACCTTTTAGCGTTCCTTTTTCCATTGACAAGCTCTGTAAGAAATTTTTATAATGAAGAAAATACTACTAAGGAGGATCTACATGACGATTCGTTCAGCTCAACCAAATGATATTCCTGCTTTGCTTGGTCTCTTAGAACAGATTCTTTCCGTCCACCACCAAGTCCGTCCCGATATTTTCAAGGAAAGTGGCGGAAAATATAGTGAAGAAGAGTTAGAACAGTTAATGGCTCAAGACAAGACACCGATTTTCGTCTACGAAAATGCGGATGGCCAGATCCTAGGACATCTCTTTGTCACCATTAAAGAAGTCTCTGACAATCCTGTGCTTCATCCGATAAAAACCCTCTTCATCGAAGACTTGTGTGTCGATCAAGCAGCGCGTGGGCAAAAGATCGGTGATCAACTCTATCAATTCGCTGTCAACTATGCTAGGGAAATTGGTTGCTACAACCTAACTCTCAATGTTTGGAATGACAACGAGGGAGCCCTTCGCTTCTATCAAAGACAGGGTATGAAGCCTCAAGAAACTGTCATGGAAACCATCATTGACT
>NZ_KQ969689.1:454674-455573 GCF_001578955.1 Streptococcus parasanguinis | reverse complement strand
AACTCTAATCTGGAATCATTCTCATCTTCATTAAAACTGTCAGAATTCTTTCATTATATGGTATAATGTTCCTATAACATAATTACAAAAGAAGGTCAAGAAATATGCTCATACTCGATGCAGCGCTTAAAACACCTTATCGCATCCTCGGAATTGATTTACCAAAAGATAATCTACGCCATCTTTCTCATCTGGGCATGACGCCAGGTGAGACCTTGGAAATTGTGACTAAAACCAAAGACAGTGCCATCCTCATCATTAAGGGGAGTCGGCTGGCATTTGATGCTTCTATTTTGGAAAAGATTGAGATTGCTCCTCTTGAACAGGAGCATACTTGTTTTCCACTTTCTGAGTTAGCCGTTGGTGAATCTGCTATCGTAGTGGATATTTTTGCAATCAACGAAGCCAAGCGTCGTCTCATGGACATGGGAATCACCAAACGAACCAAACTCTATCTGAGAAAAGTTGCACCTTTAGGGGATCCGCTTGAGATCACCCTGCGTGGCTATGAGTTAACCCTTCGAAAATCAGAAGCTCAGATGATTAGTGTGATTCGACTAGAGGAAGGAGAGAATCATGACTGAAATCGCCTTGATCGGGAACCCCAATAGCGGGAAAACTAGCTTATTTAACCTTATTACAGGAACCAACCAGCGAGTTGGGAACTGGCCTGGTGTTACGGTTGAAAGAAAAAGTGGATTCTCCAAAAAGGATAAGAGTATCCAAATTCAGGATTTGCCTGGGATCTATTCCATGTCCCCCTATAGCCCTGAAGAAAAAGTGGCACGGGATTATTTATTAAGCCAAGAGGCAGATAGTATCCTCAACGTAGTGGATGCGACCAATCTGGAACGAAATCTCTATCTGACGACTCAATTGATTGAAACAGGTATTCCTGT
>NZ_KQ969689.1:452719-454612 GCF_001578955.1 Streptococcus parasanguinis | reverse complement strand
GACGACTCAATTGATTGAAACAGGTATTCCTGTCACCGTCGCACTCAATATGAGCGATGTCTTAGAGGCCCAGGGTCGTTTCATTGATACTGAAAAATTATCTTATCAGTTAGGAGTTCCTGTCATTGCGACCAGCGCTATCAAGCAAACTGGTGTAGAAAAAGCCATTAAAAAGGCTGCTCTCACAAGAAAAGATACGGTGACAGATCTAGCCTTTCCCCGCTATGATGACCGATTGGAAGCAGCTATTTCACAAATTCTTCAGATACTGGGTAATACCGTCCCAGAGAGAGCTGCTCGTTTTTATGCTATCAAGCTCTTTGAAGGGGATGCTCTTGTCACAGAAGAGTTAAACCTCTCTTCTTTCCAACAAAGTGAAATAGCAGATATCGTCCAGATTACGGAGGAAATCTTTACTGAAGACGCGGAATCTATCGTCATCAATGAACGCTATGCCTTTATCGAAAAAGTCTGCCGACTCGCCCAAGGACAAGATGCTACCTTCAAATTCAGCCTTTCAGATAAGATTGACCAGATCGTCACCAATCGGATTCTAGCCCTGCCGATTTTTGCGGTGGTCATGTATTTGGTCTATTACCTCTCCATCCAAACGGTCGGTCAGATGTGGACCGACTGGGCCAACGATGTCCTCTTTGGCAAATATGTCCCTGATGCCGTGACCAATTTTCTCCAGTATCTACACGTAGAGGATTGGCTTCAATCCTTGATCATCGACGGGGTTGTTGCTGGGATCGGAACTGTTCTCGGATTTCTGCCACAAATTTTCGTCCTCTTTATCTGCCTGGGCATCTTAGAGGATATCGGCTACATGAGTCGGATCGCCTTTGTCATGGACCGGATTTTCAGACGATTTGGTCTCTCTGGTAAGTCCTTTATTCCCATGCTGATCTCTACCGGCTGTGGGGTTCCAGCTATTATGTCTAGTCGGACCATCGAAAATGAACGAGACCGTAAAATCACCATTATGACGGCCACCTTCATGCCTTGCTCTGCCAAGTTAGAAATCATCGCCTTGATTGCAGGTGCCTTTTTCCCTGACAATCCATGGGTCGCACCCAGCACCTATTTCCTTGGGATGACGACCATCATCCTATCTGGAATTGCCTTGAAAAAGACCCGTTTATTAGGTGGCCTAGCTAGTCCCTTTATCATGGAACTACCGGCCTACCACTGGCCAAAAGCCTTATCTGTTTTCCGCTATGCTTTTGGGAAGGCCATGAGTTTTGTGAAGCGTGCAGGAACGATCATCTTTAGCTTAACCATCCTAATTTGGTTCCTCTCTTCCTATAATTTCAGCCTCCAAGCTGTCCATACGGATCACAGTATTTTAGCCAGCCTTGGGAAATCCATTGCTTGGATCTTTGAACCACTCGGATTTGGGAACTGGAAGGCAACCGTTGCTGCGGTGACAGGTCTTGCAGCCAAAGAAACCGTGGTTGCTACTTTCGGCATTCTCTACAACGATAGTTCTACTGCCGGTTTATCTGCTGCCTTAAGAGTTGATTATACTTCTTTAGCAGCATACTCTTTCCTCACCTTTAACCTGCTCTGTGCTCCTTGTTTCGCAGCAATGGGAGCGATCAAGCGCGAGATGGGGGATCTAAAATGGACCATGGGTGCGATCGGTTTTCAAACAGGGCTAGCCTATGTCGTGAGCCTGCTCCTCTACCAGTTTGGCCTCGTCTTCCTTCTAGGACAGCCCATCACCATCTGGACAGGACTAGCAGTTCTTCTTCTTGTAGGCATGCTCTACTTTATCCTGCGCAAACCCCACCATCAAAAAGAGACAGTTATTACGCTCGACACCCTCGCAAATGCTCATCTATAGGAGGTTTTCATGTCAACCATTATCATTGCCATCATCTTGTTTGG
>NZ_KQ969689.1:445011-452264 GCF_001578955.1 Streptococcus parasanguinis | reverse complement strand
GGAGCGGGAAAGAACTCCGTAAAATAAAAAAGTTCGTTTTCCCGCCCCCGCACAGTTGATTAGGTCATCTTTGGAGCTTAAAAGCGAACAAAGATGCCAATCAACCACTGCGTCTTTCAGTTATTCCTATCAAATATCAAAGGCTGGACATTTTTGCCCAACCTCATTTTGATCTACATATTAGCGCACTTCTGCATTGACTTTTTCTTCAAGTGATGCTTGGATTTTTACCATGTAGCGAGCGACTTCTTCATCGGTCAAGCTATCTTCTGGATTTTGGAAGGTCAAGCTGTAGGCCATAGACTTCATGCCAAGACCTAGTTTTTCACCTGAGAAGACGTCAAAGAGTTTGATGTCTGTCAAGCGTTTAACGCCAGCAGCTTGAATCGCATCAACCACTTCTTGGTGGGTCACTTCTGCTTTGAGGAGAAGGGCGATATCACGGCTCACGGCTGGGAATTTAGTGATTTCCACAAAGGCTGCAGCTGGTTGAAGAGCTGCTTCAATAGCAGATAAGTTCAATTCTGCCACATAGGTTTCTGGGATATCATAAGCCTTAGCTGTTACAGGGTGGACTTGCCCCAAGACCCCAATTACTTGGTCACCAAGTGAGATTAGGGCTGTCCGACCTGGGTGGAGACTCTTGATTTCAGATGTTGCTGTATAAGTCACATCAAGACCCAAGCGAGCAAAGAGGGCTTCCAAAATTCCCTTAGCATAGAAGAAGTCAACTGGAACAGCTGCAGTTTGGAAGTCTTTTTCAGCGACTAGGCCAGTTAAAGCAAAGGCAAAGCTGTTGATTTCGTTTGGCAATTCTTCTTTTGGATTACCTGTCTGTTCAAAGACTTTTCCGATCTCATAGAGGGCCAAATCTTTGTTCTTACGAGCGACGTTGTAAGCTACGGTATCTAAGATCCCTGAGATCATATTTTGACGGAGGACTGAACGATCCACAGTCATTGGCCACATGAGCTCTGTTAAGTTGCTTGGCGCAGTCGCAAATTCAACTGCTTTTTCAGGAGTTGTCAGGGCGTAAGTGATGATTTCTGTTAAACCAGCACCTTCAGCAATAGTCCGAACTTGGCGACGGAGTTTTTGAGTCGCTGTCAATTCACCTGCTGTCCCGTCATCTTTTGGAAGGGTTGCTGGTAATTTGTCATAACCATAAATCCGAGCAATTTCTTCAAAGAGGTCCGCTTCGATGGTGATGTCCCAACGGCGACGTGGAACGCTAACAGTGAAGCTTTCTGCATTTCCAGAAAGACCAAATCCAAGACGACGGAAGACATCTTCGACATCTGCGTAGGAAAGCTCTGTCCCTAGGACACGGTTAACGTCTGCAAGTGTAGAAGAAACTTCCACATCAGAAGTATCGAGCTGGCCTGCTGAAACGATTCCCTTACGAACAGTGGCACCTGCAAGCTCTGCAATCATGCTCGCTGCCGCATCAAGGGCTTCATTGACAGTTACCACGTTGATGCCTTTTTCAAAACGTGAAGATGATTCAGAACGAAGGTTGAGACGACCACTAGTCTTACGGATCGATTTGCCATTGAAGACAGCTGCTTCAAGAACAACACGACTAGATTTTTCAGAGATCTCTGTAGCCTCTCCACCCATGACACCTGCAAGGGCAACAGGTTTATCCGCAACCGTAATCACTAGGTCACTTGTTTCCAACTCACGCTCTTCCCCATCCAAGGTTACCAATTTTTCACCAGCACGCGCTTCACGCACACGGATATCGTTTCCTTCGAAGGTATCTAAGTCAAAGGCATGCATAGGCTGACCAAAGTAAAGTAGGATATAGTTGGTCACGTCGACCACGTTATTGATGGGACGGATACCTTCGTTCATGAGGAGGTTTTGCAACCATTGTGGACTTGGTGCGATGGTTACATTGTCCAAGATACGAGCTGCATAATAAGGAGCCTTGTCTGTGTCAATGCTGACAGAAAGAGCATCGGCTGCAGCTTGGTCTGTTTCAGTCAACGTAAAGTCTTTGAAATTGACTGCCTTGTCATAGATGGCTGCTACTTCGTGCGCTACCCCACGCATAGAAAGAGCATCTGCACGGTTGGGAGTGATGGAAAGTTCAATAATTTCATCATCCAAGTCGAGGTAAGAGAAGACTTCATCCCCTGGAACAGCATCTTCTGGCAAGATTTGGATGCCATCTGCAAATTCTTTTGGTACAACAGAGTCAGAAATACCCAACTCACCCAAAGAACAGATCATCCCAAGGGATTCCAAGCCACGGATTTTCCCTTTTTTAATCTTGTAGTTGTCAGCGATGCGAGCACCTGGAAGAGCCACCATCACCTTGATGCCTGCACGCACATTTGGTGCTCCACAGACGATTTGACGGGCTTCTTCTTCACCCACATTGACTTGACAGACATGAAGGTGTGTTTCTGGCACATCTTCACAAGACAAGACTTCTCCGACGACAATTTTTGAGAGACCAGCAGCTGGTGATGCCACACCTTCTACTTCGATCCCTGTTGTTGACATTTTTTCAGCCAACTCTTCTGATGGCACATCCACGTCCACCAATTGTTTTAACCATTTATAACTAACTAACATATGTAAGATACCAAGGGCTAAGCAGAAATCTAGATATCTTTCCTAGATTTTCAGTCACCCTCGTTTCGATCCTTTCATTTTGTGTTTTCCAGCTCGAGGCTGGTTTCGGAAGAGGACTCAAGCCTTTCCTTTCTCTAGAATGGAAGCTTCCAATTTTGAGACTTCTTGTCCATTCTAGATCAATTTCTTTCTCAACAACCAGTCAATATCAACCGTATCACCGGTAGGATACTCGTGTTCACTAAATCGTTCAAATCCAAAGCGATAGTAAAAATCTTGTGCCTTAAAGTTGCGTTCCCAGACACCTAGCCAAGCCCACTCAAAGCCAAGGCTCTTGGCTTGATCCAGCGCAAAGCTAAACATTTCCTTGCCAAAACCAGCACCATGAAATTTCTTTTTGACATAGATCCGTTGGATCTCAAAGGACTTATCCATCTCTACTGGCTCGGTTTGCGCTTGACCCCAATTGATCTTGAGAAAACCACAGATTTCTTGATCTTCATTGAGGACAAAATAGGTTTCAGATTCTGGTTCTAACAGATCCTTCTCGATTTGCTCCAAAGAGAGCACTGTAGAGAAGTAATCTTCCAAATCTTTCTCAACAATATAGGGACCAAAGGTATCTCGGTAGGTTTCCACCTCTAGGTCACGTAAGGTCTGTGCCTGGTCGATTTTTACTCTAACTAACATGATTATTTAAATTGTTCTGAAAAACGGATATCCCCTTGATAGAAGCCACGGATATCATTGATTCCGTAACGAAGCATAGCCACGCGCTCTTGACCAAGTCCAAAGGCAAATCCTGAATAAACTGTTGGGTCAATACCACTCATCTCAAGGACGCGTGGGTGAACCATACCGGCTCCCATGATTTCAATCCAACCAGTTTTCTTACATACGTTACATCCAGCTCCACCACATTTGAAGCAAGAAACGTCCACCTCTACCGATGGCTCGGTAAATGGGAAGTAAGAAGGACGAAGACGGATTTGACGTTCTGCACCAAACATCTTTTGCACGATCAATTGAAGCGTTCCTTGAAGGTCTGCCATTGAGATGTTCTTCCCAACGACCAAGCCTTCGATCTGATGGAATTGGTGGCTGTGGGTCGCATCATCTGTATCCCGACGGAAAACACGCCCTGGAGAGATCATCTTCAATGGTCCCTTGCTAAAGTCATGCGCATCCATCGCCCGCGCCTGTACTGGTGAGGTATGGGTCCGAAGCAAGATTTCTTCTGTGATATAGAAGGTATCCTGCATATCCCGCGCTGGGTGATCTTTAGGCAGATTCATGCGTTCAAAGTTGTAGTAGTCTTGCTCCACTTCAAAGCCGTCCACGACTTGGTAGCCCATCCCAATAAAGATATCTTCGATTTCTTCACTGGTTTGGGTCAAGATATGACGGTAACCACTAGCAACCGGACGACCAGGAAGCGTCACATCGATACTTTCGCTAGCTAGTTTCGCTTGGACTTTCTTTTCTTCCAAGAGTTTGGTTGTTTCTTCAAAGGCAGCCGTCAAGACATCGCGGGCTTCATTGACGTGTTTCCCGATAACCGGACGCATCTCAGCAGAGACATCTTTCATCCCTTTGAGGATCTCAGTCAGAGATCCTTTTTTCCCAAGGACAGAGACCCGTAGTTCTTGCAATTCTTTTTCATTTTCAGCAGAAATCTGCTTCAAAGCTGCCAGCGTTTCTTCACGAAGCGCTTTTAATTGTTCTTCAATCGTTGACATATTTCCTCCATCATGGTCCCTCTACAGACATAGAAAAAACCACGCGCCAACACCCACATTCGGAGCGTTGACACGCGGTACCATCCGTTTTTTATCCGTAAACCAGACCTTAATTTCTAAATCCTTTACGCAAGTGAATTCACTCAGCTTTCATGCAAAGAGCTTTCAGTCACGGCTCTTCTCCCTGTCGCACTTCCCTTGAGATACTAGTCTTGCAGATTTCTATTCAATTACTACATAGTTTATCAGATTTTTAGTTAAAAAACAAGTTAGATGAGACTAATTCACTAGAAAAAGTAACTAGATGCAGTGCATTATCTATTTGACTTGTCTATTTCATCTGCTTGCCTTTCCAATAGAAGAGTGGCTGCTTGGTTAAAACCATCACACCAGTTATACCATTTTGCTTCATACTCATCTTGAGGCAAGATACGATGTTTTAAATCCAAAACAGAGGTTATCTTTCTTTCATCGCAAGCTTGCGCATAGAGAGCATACAATTCATCGCCACCATCTCTATCAAACTCAGCAGAAATCATATCCCGACCTGCCAATAAAGCCTGATAAGCCCTGTGATGCCCGTCTGTAATCAAGAAGCGATTTCCAAATGCAAGAACACTAATTGGATCCACATTGATGATTTCTGCCGACTGATCCAGCATCTGGATAGCTTGTAACTTCTTTTCTGATAAATATAGTTGGGTCGGATGAAGATCTGTTATATTGACTTCCATATCTTTCTCCTCTACCATGAGTAACATAGTTGGTCATGTGCACTAGTAGACATTTTTAAAGGTCACGATTTAAAGACCTGCCAAAGCCAAATTCCTCTGCCATTCTTGTGATTCGTTTTCTTTTTATTTAATGACTTGTCCAGCATCTTTCAAGACAGATTCTGGAATAGTAATACCCAATTCATCTGCGACTTTTTTATTGATGACAGATTTTCCTTGGCTAAAGATTTCAACTGGTGTATCCGCAGGTTTTTGGCCTTTCAAGATCTTCGCAGCCATTTTACCAGTTGCTACTCCAAGATCATGTTGGTCGACAACGACTGAACCAAGACCACCAGCTTCTACCATAGCTGTCGCACTTGGGAAGATTGGTTTTTTAGCTGTTTTGTTTGCTTCGACAACTGTTGAGAAGGCTGAAGCGATGGTATTGTCGATTGGAACCCAGATGGCATCGACTTTACCTGACATTACAGACACAGTGGAAGCAATTTCGTTTGTAGAAGGAACAGAATAAGGAACGACCTTGTAGCCTGCTTTTTCAGCCAATTTTGTAAATTCTTCTACTTGAGATTTTGAGTTATCTTCACTGGTTGAGTACAGGATCCCAATAGTTTTCACGTTCGGAGTCAACTCTTTGATCAATTTCAACTGTTGCTCAGTTGGATTGTGGTCAGATACCCCAGTGATATTACCACCTGGTTTTTTCAAATCTTTGACCAAGTTTGCGCCGACTGGATCGGTGATGGCTCCCATAACGATTGGTTTGTCTTTGGTTGCACTAGCCAAACCTTGAGCAGATGGAGTTGCAATCCCAATCAAGACTTGGTTATCCTTGTCTACCAATTGTTTACTCATGGTTGCAACTTTGTTTTGGTCGCCTTCAGCATTAAGGAAATCAATGTCCACTTTGTCCTTGTCATAACCTTCTTCAGCTAAACCATCTTGAATCCCCTTGTAGATCAAATCAAGCGAAGGGTGGCTGACCAACTGCAAGACCCCAACTTTAGCCTTTTCATTGCTGCTTGCTGCCTTGTTGTCTTTGCCTGCTGTAGCTGAATAGATCGCTGTCCCAATGACTGCTGCTGCAATCAAACCAATAATTCCCATTAACCGTTTATTTTTCATTTTTAATACCTCTTCTATTTTTTCATTTTTTTCTTTTTTTCTATCATCTAAAGACTGCGACGCCATCGTTTCTTCATATCTTTTCTCCCTTCTCATCTAAAACAAAAAACACGCCCACACATAGCAAAAGCTATGTGAGGACGTGTCATCGCGGTGCCACCTCACTTATGGGAAAAGGATAGTCTCCCCCATATCTCTGTCTTGTCTAGCAACAAGTTGCACGATAAGGTGTGCCAACCGAATTTTTATTGTTTCAAATTCATCTCATCATTAGTCCAATTTCATAAACTGCCGCTACCCACTCTCAGCAACCGTAGGCTCTCTTGAAACTTTCATTTACTACTTTTCTAATTTCTTACATTTTAAAGTTTTCTTTCAAAAATGTCAATACTTTTTCTGTATTTTTTTGAAAACGTTCGCATTTTCTATTGAACAGCCCCTAGCTTCTTTCTGGGATTTCCTCTCTAATTTTGATATAATTTACTAGAATAAACGCTAGAATGATGAGGAATCCCATGTCTTTTGATGGATTTTTTTTACACCATATGGTGCAAGAATTGAAGGCCGAACTCTTGAGTGGTCGCATTCAAAAAATTAACCAACCCTTCGAGCAAGAATTGGTGCTTCAAATCCGAGGCAATCGAAAAAACCAAAAACTCTTGCTCTCTGCCCATTCTGTCTTCGGACGGATCCAACGGACCCAGACCAACTTTGAAAATCCTGCCTTTCCCAATACCTTTATTATGGTTATGCGCAAATATCTACAAGGCGCTGTCATTGAAGGGATTGAGCAAATGGAGAACGACCGGATTCTTGAAATCCGTGTCTCCAATAAAAACGAAATTGGAGATGCTATTTCTGTCAGCCTCATGATCGAAATCATGGGCAAGCACAGTAATATTATTCTCCTGGACCGCACCAGCAATAAAATCATCGAATCCATCAAACATGTCGGCTTCTCACAAAATAGCTACCGGACCATTCTCCCTGGATCAACCTATGTAGCTCCTCCGAAAACCGACGCGGTTAATCCTTTTACAATTGGAGATGAAGCCCTTTTTGCCCTTCT
>NZ_KQ969689.1:441597-443636 GCF_001578955.1 Streptococcus parasanguinis | reverse complement strand
TTCTCACCTAAGGAAAGTTTCTTAAATAACATTATCTTCAATACGAAAGGTTGAGCTACGCTCAACCTTTTTATTCTGCTTTATTAATGTCTTCTTTGACCTCATCAACATTGAATTTGGCAAAGAGGTACTGACGGTCTTGAACTGGGAAACGTTGATCCAGCTGATCGATGGCTCCCACCTCAACAATCCCTTCTGAGATGACAAAATCCATGACATGGCCACCAAAGGTGTGGTCATCTGAAATAAAGTGCAAATGATAACCAGCCACGCTCACGCCATGGAAAATTTCTGGTGTCCAAAAACCGACGATGGTTCCAGTAACATTTTCCCGTGTATACTCTGGCTGATGGGTTGCAACCTCTGCAAACTTCATCTCTGGTGTTGATTTTGGAATCATACGGACATGCATCTTGGCAAAGTCACCATGAATCTTAATAGAGCGGAAAAGATTTTCCCCATCATAATAAGACTCAATACGGGCTTCCAATTCCTCGTCCGTCATTTCAAAGCGTTGGCGGAAAATCACTTCTGCTTGGTGAGGGACGACTGCTGCATAAGGAACCTTGGCTTCCGGAGAAACTTCGACAATCTCAGGATGATCCCCTGATCCCTTGGCCTGATATGCCTTACCATCTAATACGATCAACTCTCCATCAATAGAATCAAGCGTCCCAACTCCGAGATCTCCGTGTTCCAAGAGTTCTCCAATCGTAAATGAACCCCCGTACAGACCCGCCATTAGAGCACCCAAGGTATTGTATTGAAAAAGTTTCACTGGTTCCATGTTTTTCTCTCCTCATTCTATCTTCTACCAGTATACCACAAACTATTCCGAATCTTCACGATATGGTTTTTATTAGAGGCTATCATAGAGGGTTTGCATCTGCACATCGTCTGGTACGATCGCCAAATACTGATTAGCCACTTCACGCGCCTTCGTCGCATCTCCAGCCTCACGCAACAAATAAACATAGGCTTCGAGGAACTCTGGGTTGTCCTTTAAATCCTCATAAAGCTCTTGGTAGGCTGAGACAGCCTCTTCTGTTTTCTCCAAGGCAGCCAAGGCACGGGCAATGTTCCACCGGGTGACAACTGTTTCGACTTCTTCATTTTGCCAAGCCAAGACTTGGTCAAAGCGTTCCTGTTCCAAATAAAGGGTAGTCAGACGAAGAGCAATCTCTTCGAGATCATCTGCCACTTCTTTAGCCTCTAATAGATAAGCTTCTGCCTGTTCAGGCTGGTGAAGTTCATAAGAAAGCTGAGAAGCAAGGAGCTTCAATTGGGCATCAAAGGGATTCTTCTGGATCCCTTGTTTAGCAATCTCAAGCGCTTTTTCACGGTCATTTTCAGCCTGTAAAGCCAAGGCATAACCATACTCATAGCCCTCAAAATCAGGCGACAAGGTATCAATTTGTTTGTAGTAGATCAGGGCTTTTTGGAATTCTTCTTGGTCAGACAATAGGGTCGCTAATTCGTAAGCAATCTGGTCATCAAACTCAATCTCCAGAGCTTTCTCTAAGAAGGGAACAGCTGCTTCAAACTTACCAAGATTGGCGTAGGCAAAACCAATTCGTTGATAGTTGGAAATTCCTGTTGCTTCCAAAATCTCCCGATTGTCTAACTGGGCATACTCTTGGATAGCCTCTTGATAGCGTTCCAATTCCAGATCAATTTCAGCTAGCCCTAATTGAATGATCGGATCATCAGACAAATGAGCAGCTTCAACTAATTTTTCACGCGCCACATCTGCTAGGCCTTCCAGCTGATAAAGATCTGCCTTGACCAAGAGACTGGCTACATACCAGTTAGACTCAGGGCCAATTTCTTCTAAATAAGCAAAGGCCTCTTCCATTTGACCTTCCTCTGCAAGGATGGTTGCCAAACTCAGATATACTTCTGGATAGGTTTCTGCAATCTGTTCATAGATCTCTTTTGCCTGAGGGTAAAAACCGATACTTTCAAGATATTGACCCAAATCCAATAATTGCGCTTCACTATCTTCAAACAAGGCCTGTTGAAATTGAACTTCTGCCTCT
>NZ_KQ969689.1:440242-441421 GCF_001578955.1 Streptococcus parasanguinis | reverse complement strand
CCTCTTCTAGCTCTTGCCGATCGAGAGCCTCTACCATTTGTTGACTATGACTCACTGTGTGTTTCCTCTTCTAATTCATTGTGTTCTTCATACAAGCCACTGACGACCTTATACCATTCAAAAATAGCTCCGATCACCACCTTAGCAGATGCATAGACTGGAATTCCTAGGAAAACTCCCCAGATTCCAAACATAGATCCTGACGTCAAGAGCACAAATAAAATGGTAATTGGATGGATATTTAACTGGCTCCCCAAAACCAAAGGTGATACAAAACGTCCTTCAATGGTTTGCTCCACTGCAAATACAATCAAGACCTTGATAAACATCTCTGGTCCTGCTACCAAGCCCAATACTAAGGCAGGTAACATGGCTAAGAAACTACCCAAGTAAGGGATCAAATTCAAGATCCCCGCAGAGATCCCCAAGGTTACCGCATAGCGCAAGCCAATGATCTTAAAGAAGATGATGAACATAATGGTGACGACAATGGCTACCGTAATTTGCCCTCGAACGTAGTTGGAGAGTTGGGTATTGACATCTGAGAGAACTTGCTCAGCCGATTTACGAATCTTAGTCGGCAAGAAGCGAACAATGTGGCCCTTTAAATTTTTTCCATCTCGAAGAAGATAAAAGACAATAAAAGGCATGATGATCAAGGCAACAATGACTTGCGATGCCACTCCGATCAAGTTGCTGACCCAATTGACAGCCCGCCCAGAGATCGAACTGGCCCAAGAAGTAATGTTTGCAGACAATTCCTTGGTGATCTCATCTAGCTGGGGTTTGATATCAGAAGAGACGCGATTATCTAGAAAATCATCGATGGTTGCATTGGCCTTTTCCAAATAAGTTGGCAAGTTATGAAAGAAACTCACCACTTGTCGTTGGACAGCTGGAATCACTACAGCTAGACCCCAGATTAAAAGCACTGCAATCAAGAAAAAGACTAAGGAAATCGCAAAAATCCGCTTGAGTCCTTTTCTTTCAAGGAAGTCAACAATGGGGTTGAGCAGGTAATAGAGCAAACCAGAAATAATGACAGGCAGCATGACTGCTCCTGCAAACTCAAAAATAGGAATAAAAATAAAGGTGATTTTACTCAGGACCAAAAGATTCAAGCCCAACAGTAAGGTAACTAAAAATACAGTAATGGCCTTGTTATCTAAAAACCATCTA
>NZ_KQ969689.1:436618-440222 GCF_001578955.1 Streptococcus parasanguinis | reverse complement strand
ACAGTAATGGCCTTGTTATCTAAAAACCATCTAAAAAACCAGGACATACTAAACTGTTTTTCTTTATTATCCACAGAGAACTCCTTTTCATTTCAATCTGTTTCTATTTTAGCATTTTTTGAGCGTGAAGTTACGAAAAAACTAGCAAAATAAGAAAGAAAGCCCCTCGCCTTTTCAACTAGCAATTGCCTTCCAATAGGACCTTTGATATAATAAACCTAACAAATCTTACGAGGTGACCTATGTCTCAAACTATTTATTTCGGTACCTATACCAAAAAAGAATCTAAAGGAATTTACAAGGCACAATTTGACCCTGAAACAGGGACATTGAGCCATCTTGAGCTAGTGGCAGCTGAGCCCAATCCAACCTATATCGCTTTTTCTGAAAAAGGCAACCTCTACAGTGTCGGAGCTGAAGAGGGTAAAGGAGGAATCGCAAGCTTTACAGCTGATTTTCAGCCGCTCAATCACGTTGTTGAAGAGGGGGCTCCACTCTGCTATGTCTCTGTCGATGACAAGCGTCAACTGGTCTATGGAGCCAACTATCACAAAGGCCAAGTTCTCGTATATAAGCTAGAGGCAGATGGACATTTGTCCTTTGTCGATCAAGACACCCACCAAGGAAGTGGTCCCCCATGCCAATCAAGCAAGTCCACATACCCACTATGCAGACCTTACGCCAGATCAGTACTTGATCACGTGTGACCTAGGAACAGACAGTTTGCATGTCTATGATGTCAGTGAGGAAGGAAAACTGACCCTGATCAATCAGTACCAAACAGCTCCAGGGGCAGGACCTCGTCACCTTGTTTTTCATCCCCACTATAAGACTGCCTATCTCATCAATGAATTAAATGCTACGATCGATGTGCTCTTTTATGACGGTATGGGTGAATTCGAACACTTCCAAACTGTTTCCACACTTCCATCAGACTACGATGGTCAAAAATGGGCTTCTGCGATCAAGCTCTCAGCTGATGGAAAATTCCTCTATGCATCTAACCGTGCTCACAATTCCATCGCTGTCTTCAAAGTTGTGGCTGATGGTAGCCTAGAACTCATTGAAATTGTTCCAAGTCAAGGCCTCAATCCACGTGATTTCACGCTTAGTCCTGATCAAAACTATTTGATCGCAGCCCATCAAGATTCACCTAATGCCACCGTCTTCAAACGAGATTCTGCTAGCGGAAAATTGACCCTTCTATCCGACGACTTCTATGTCCCAGAGGCCGTTTGTACGGTTTTTCATTAAGTCGTTTTAGTTGTCAAACCTCTAAAAAAATGATTGAATAGATGTGAAAAAGGTGCGAGCCTGACTTCACAACTTATATTTTAGGAGCCATAACATGAATCCATTGGACTTATTTAACCAAGTTAAAGAAATGATCGAAAAGAAGGATTTCGACGCTGCAAAAAAATTTGTTGATGACAACAAAGACAACCTCGGTGACTATCTTGAACAAGCCAAAGGGCTTGTTTCTGGAAATGAAATGGTCAGCGGTGCCTTGGACAAAATCAAAGGCTTGTTCTAATAGAACTACTCCTCAACACTTTAGTTGAGGAGTTTTTGTTTGAGCTGATCGCAAAAAAGATCCTTGAGAAAACTCAAGGACCTTTCTAGTCTAGTAAACTAGATTATTTTTTCAAGTTGTAGAATGATTTCAATCCACGGTATTCAGCTACTTCACCAAGTTGATCTTCGATGCGAAGCAATTGGTTGTATTTAGCGATACGGTCTGTACGTGAAAGTGAACCAGTCTTGATTTGTCCTGCGTTTGTTGCAACTGCGATGTCAGCAATTGTTGAATCTTCAGTTTCACCTGAACGGTGTGATACAACGGCAGTGTAACCAGCTTCTTTCGCCATTTCGATAGCGTCGAATGTTTCAGTAAGAGTACCGATTTGGTTAACTTTGATAAGGATTGAGTTAGCAGCACCTTCTTCGATACCTTTTTCAAGGTAAGAAGTGTTTGTTACGAAGAAGTCGTCACCAACCAATTGAACTTTACCACCAAGACGTTCAGTAAGAGCTTTCCATCCGTCCCAGTCGTTTTCATCCATACCATCTTCGATAGTGATGATTGGGTATTTGTTTACCAATTCTTCAAGGTAGTCGATTTGTTCAGCAGCAGTGCGGACAGCAGCTCCTTCACCTTCGAATTTAGTGTAATCGTAAACTTTACGTTCTTTATCGTAGAATTCTGATGATGCACAGTCAAATCCGATAAATACGTCTTTACCTGGAACATAACCAGCAGCTTCGATAGCAGCGATGATAGTTTCTACACCATCTTCAGTTCCGTCGAAACGAGGAGCGAATCCACCTTCGTCACCAACGGCAGTTTCAAGACCACGACCTTTAAGGATTTTCTTAAGTGCGTGGAAGATTTCAGCACCCCAACGAAGAGCTTCTTTGAATGTAGGTGCACCAGCAGGTACGATCATGAATTCTTGGAAAGCGATTGGAGCATCTGAGTGAGATCCACCATTGATGATGTTCATCATTGGAGTTGGAAGAACTTTAGTGTTGAATCCTCCAAGGTAGCTGTAAAGTGGGATTTCAAGGTAGTCAGCAGCAGCACGAGCTACAGCGATAGACACACCAAGGATTGCGTTTGCTCCCAATTTACCTTTGTTAGGAGTACCGTCAAGAGCGATCATTGCACGGTCAATAGCTTGTTGGTCACGTACATCGTAGCCGATGATTGCTTCAGCAATGATGTTGTTTACATTGTCAACAGCTTTTTGAGTTCCAAGACCACCGTAACGAGATTTGTCACCGTCGCGAAGTTCTACAGCTTCGTGTTCACCAGTAGAAGCTCCTGATGGAACCATACCACGTCCGAAAGCACCTGATTCAGTATAAACTTCTACTTCAAGTGTTGGGTTACCGCGTGAGTCTAGGACTTCGCGAGCGTAAACATCAGTAATAATTGACATTTCTTACTCTCCTTATTGAGTTATATTTTTTACTCCTCTATCATATCGTAATTAGGCTATTTTTTCAAGAAAAAACAAGGAAATCTACGAAAATTGAGAAGTTTTTAACAAGAAAACGGTTCCACTTTCTTTTTTCCTTCCATTTCCCTCCTTATTTAATTTTTTCGCATTCTTCTATTCTTCTGCTGCGCTTTATGCTATACTTAGCTTATGACAGATATTAATAAAACAATTTTAAAAAAAGCTGCTGGTCCTACTCGATTCAATCCGGATGAGCAGCGTCGATTTTTGGAGACTTATGAGGAGCGGGTGATTGCTTCATGCACCTTGGAGGAGGCAAGGGACAAGATTTACCTGGAGCAGTATTCGACAATCCTCACTGATATTTCAGAGCGCTTTCATCCTGTTTTGGTCAAGATCTCCCCAGCTTTAGATGAAAGCAGCCAGCTACAATATTTGAAAAAAACCAAGGATCTTGGTCTTGTGGCAAGCATCGTTTCGGATGACTGTCGCCATTCTCCATTTGGTCTCATCATCCATACTGACCACCCATCTGGAATTTCACCAACAGACATGAGTCTCCAGTATCCAAATTTATTTGAAAAGAAAAAAGAGACTGCCAGTCCAGAAAAGAAATCATTTTGGCAACGTCTCTTTAGCTA
>NZ_KQ969689.1:428505-436548 GCF_001578955.1 Streptococcus parasanguinis | reverse complement strand
CCAATGGAAGGGAACATCTCCTTTCCATTGGTTTTTTAGTTTGCTTTCATTTTCAAAAGGTTCCCTATATTTCGAGCGCAGGAAATCAGATTTCTTTCAGCATGAGCGAGTGCATCTGCTACCTCACAAGGCCCAAGTACGATAGAGAAGGCAGCATCAATGTTTTGACTAGGAAACGTAGGCAAATCCTCTGCTAAGCTACCACAAATGGCTATCACTGGTATCTTTTCTGGTGTTCGTTTGGCCACCCCAACAGGAGCTTTCCCAGAAAGGGATTGGAGATCCATCCTACCTTCTCCCACGACGACCAGATCTGCTTTTTGAACCTTACGATCGAAGTCGATTAGATCCAAACTTTTCTCAATTCCTGAAGAAATCTTCCCTCCTGCAAAAGCGACCAAGCCAGCAGCCATGCCACCTCCAGCTCCGGAGCCAGCCATGGACAATATTCGTGCATCTACTAATTGGTAAAAATCCTTCATAGCCTGGTCGACAGCTGGAAACAGAAGGGGATTCAAGCTTTTTTGCCCACCAAAAACATAGGTTGCCCCTTGACTGCCACAGAGAGGATTGGTTACATCTGTTAAGACTTGGAGATCGATGTCTTGCAAAGCTTTTGGAACCGCACTGGTATCTATTCTAGCCACACGACCGAGCGAAGCCCCAACAGGACGAAGCAGATGGCCTTGATCATCATAGAAGGCTACCCCAAGTCCAGCTGCCATCCCAATCCCACCATCATTCGTCGCAGAACCACCAATTCCCACACAGATCGTTTTAACCCCTTGGTCAACCAATTGCAAAATGAGCTCACCAATTCCTCGTGTTTCTAGTTCAAGAGGATTTCGTTTTTCAGCTGGAATCGAACCTAAACCGACAAGAGAAGCCATCTCAAAAAAAGCCATCTCATCTTTTTGATAGTAAGACATCGAAACGGGCTGTCCAAATGGTCCTGTTACTTGAGTTTGGTACTCCGTTACATTCAGAACTCCAGCTAGGGTTTCCATGGTCCCTTCGCCACCATCTCCTATGGGAAGGAGGTCAAAAGTCGCATCTGGTAGAGCCTCTTGAAACCCTTTTTTTAAAGCTTCTGCTACTTGTTTGGCAGATAAGGATTCTTTAAATGAATCCGGTGCTAATAAGATATGCATGCTGTTTCCTTTCTATACTTGTCTAAAATTTCAAGAACAAGGCTTAAATCCCTCTTCTCGATACGATATGGGGCTCGCTCAGCTACGATTGGCTTTGCCATAAAGGCAATCCCGATACCAGCTGTTTCAATCATCAGAAGATCATTGGCACCATCTCCCATAGCAATCGTCTGACTTCTTGGGACATGATTTTCTCTCGCCCATGTCAGGAGGGATTCTTTTTTCATTTCAGGAGTCACAAACTCACCGAGGACTTCCCCTGTCAAACGGCCATCAGAAGTCTGCAAACGGTTGGCTCGGACAAGATCAATTCCTAAAGACCTCGCGATGGGATCGATGACTTCATGAAATCCCCCTGAAACAAGGCCAACCTTGTAACCTCTTTGATGAAGTTCCGTGATCAAGCGATCTGCTCCCGGTGTGACTTCAATCTGCTCCAAAATTTTCGGAAAGATAGAGGTCTCTAATCCTTTCAATAAAGCGACACGCGCCTCTAAAGATGTTGCAAAATCCAACTTTCCATTCATTGCTTGTGCTGTAATCTTTGCAACTTTTCCCCCCACTCCAGCAACTTGAGCTAGTAGATCAATCCCTTCCTGTCGGATCAAGGTTCCATCTACATCCATAACGAGAAGACCTATTACTTCTTTCATCGCTTTCCTTTCTTATTTCTCCCTTACTATACAAAAATAGGGTTTAAATTTCAAGTTTCACTGATCATTTGAAGATTGTAAAAAAATGACCTCCTAAAAGGTCATTTTTCTGTTATTAGAAGCGAATTTGCTCCCTTGTTTTTTCATATGAAGTTACAAAGCGATCAGTCACTCCAGCTTCTACCATCTCTAAAGCATCTGAGATCACTTTAAAGGAAGCCGCATAGTCATATTCTCTTTCGAAAATATAAAGTGACTCATCAAAAGCTGCTTGAACATGATCATCAAATGAACGATAGCGATTTGAATATTGCAACAACTGCTCCGTTAAAGTAGCATTTTGTACAATTCGATACGTTGCTTCTTCCAATTCATTCATATCATTAGTCAAAATCTCTAACAAACGATTGGTTGATTCAATGTTAATCTTTTCGCCTTCTAATTCATCCATCAAAGCTTCTGTATTATTGCTTGCTGTGAAGAATAATTCCAAGAATTCTTGAGGGATTCCTGGCAAGTTACGCTTGTCCATATAGCGTTTGATCGCATGCAATCGATTCGCATAGATATTCGCTTTTTGGCGAGCGTTAGCATCATCCTTCTCAATTTTTGAAAGAGAATCATTTAAGTTGATTTGTTCATCTTCAATTTCTTTCAAACGAGCCTCAATTGCTTCTAGCTCTTCTTTCAAGATTGAATAAGCTTTTTGAGTTTCCGATGAATCTTTCAAAGCATCCTCAACCACGTCTTCTTGTGAAGATAGCTCAGCTTCTAACTCTTTTAACTGTTGGCTAAAAGATTCATTCAAGACGAATGTTTTACCGAGACGTTCCACTTCTGCTGCAAGGTTGCTGTTGTTATCTTTTGCATGTTTCAAATAACCAGGCAGTTGTTTCACCAACTTTTTCACAACCTTTTGTGATTCAATTTCACGGGTAAAGATGTGATACAAAGCATCAATTTCTTCTTGAATTTGCTCATTTTCGTAAATAGCATTGTCTAATTCAAGAGCTGACACATTTGCCATATTGT
Organism: Streptococcus parasanguinis; assembly: GCF_001578955.1. Lineage (GTDB taxonomy): Bacteria > Bacillota > Bacilli > Lactobacillales > Streptococcaceae > Streptococcus > Streptococcus parasanguinis_U. Next base: position 433,712 of record NZ_KQ969689.1, on the reverse strand, counting down.
TCTTCAAGGAAGCATGCAATTGTTGGAAACGAGATTCTATGTCGGTTTCTGTGAAATGATAACCTGATTCCAAAAGCTTACGGTAACCACTTTCCAAATCTTCTAATTGATCTGGAAGTTTTGCCTGAAGAGCTGAGACAATCTCTGGTACACGTTCAACAATGTGTGTCAATGCTACGATGTGACTCTCAGCTGTATCAAGGATTTCAGCTGCTTCAACAGGATCTCCTGAAGAATTTAAAGTCACAAATTGTGAAAACTCAGACTGAATATTGCCGACTTGCTTTTCGATCTCAGAAAGTGCACTACCATAGCGATCTACATCTGAAGTTACTTCTTTTTGTAGGTTCTCAAACATATCCAAGGCATGAACCACACGGCCACTATTCTTTTGCTCTTGCTCTTCAAGATCAGAGAGGGCTTGGCGGATCGACTTGATATCTTCATCAATTAGCTGGATCTGACTCTCGATATTATTAATGGCTTGTTTAGCCTTCATGAAACGGAATGAATTATTAAAGCCTTCCGCTTCAAACAAATTGTTTTCAATATCAGCAAATGAATTTAAGGATAAATCTACCCATTTTTGATTCCATTCACGAAATGCAATTTGACTTTGACCAATCAAATGCATGTTTTTCACAGCCTCTACTTCATCGTTGACTGGAAGGTTGTATAACTTTTCTTTTCTTTCTTCCAGTGCAGCCAGTAAGGCTTCGTTCCGTTTTCTCAAAATCACTGCAACCACATATCCTACAATTAAGATGAGGGCTACAACAATGATGAGAATAATTAGTCCACTAGACATATAAAAACTCCTTCATCGTATTACTTGAACGTAATCCTAGTAATTATACCATAAAATATCCATTAATGGGAAGCGTTCGTTGAATTTTATACATCGAGTGTACTATATTCAGCGTTTTCTTCGATAAACTCACGACGGGGTTCTACTCGATCTCCCATCAACATATCAAAAATTTTATCTGCTTCAGCAGCATCATCTACAGATACACGCGCCATCAAACGATGTTCAGGGTTCATAGTTGTTTCCCACAGTTGGTGATCATCCATTTCTCCAAGACCTTTGTATCGTTGGATAGTTGGTTTTGAGCGACCTTCTGAATAGCGTTCCAAGGCTGCAGCTAATTCTGCTTCTTGGTTAGCACCTGGTTGGATATATTCTTTAATTTCACTACCCACTTTGACCCCATAGATCGGTGGTTGCGCGATATAAACATATCCTGCTTCCAAGACTGGTTTCATATAGCGATAGATCAAGGTCAATAGAAGGGTTCGGATATGAGCGCCATCGACATCAGCATCAGTCATGATCACTAATTTTTGATAACGCGCTTTTGTAACATCAAATTCTGCACCAAATCCAGTTCCCATTGCTGTAAATAGGCTACGAATTTCTTCATTAGCTAGAATTTTGTCCATACTTGCTTTTTCAACGTTCAAAATTTTACCACGAATTGGGAGAATCGCTTGAAATTCCCGATTCCGACCGGATTTTGCAGATCCTCCGGCTGAATCCCCTTCGACGATAAAGAGTTCTGTTTCTTGTGGATTATTTGAAGAACAATCTGCTAATTTACCAGGTAAGTTGGAAATCTCAAGCCCCGATTTCTTACGGGTCACCTCACGAGCTCGCTTAGCAGCCACCCGAGCTTTCGCCGCTAAAATCCCTTTTTCGACGATTTTCTTAGCAATTTGTGGATTTTCCAAAAGGAAATCAGAAAAGGCATCACTAAAGAGTCGATTGGTAATTTTAACAACTTCTGAATTTCCAAGTTTGGTTTTGGTTTGTCCTTCAAACTGTGGATTAGGATGTTTAACCGAGATAACTGCTGTTAAGCCTTCTCGAACATCCTCCCCAGTTAGATTGTCTTCGTTTTCTTTTAAGAGCTTATTTTTCTTAGCATAATCATTGATCACACGAGTGAGAGCGGTACGGAAGCCCTGTTCATGCGTCCCACCTTCATGGGTATGAATGTTATTAGCAAAACTCATGACCGTCTCATGGTAGCCTGTGGTATATTGCATAGCTACTTCAACTGTAATATCATCCATTTCACCATCTGTGTAGATTGGTTTTTCAAAGATGACATCCTTGTTTTCATTGATGTATTCGACGTAACTAGAGATCCCACCTTCGTAGTGGTAATGCTTTTCTTGCTCCAGGCCTTCTCGCTTATCCGTCAAAGAAATACGCAAGCCACGATTCAAAAAGGCTAGTTCTTGAATCCGTTTATTTAATTTTTCAAAATCATACTCGGTGGTTTCCGTGAAGATTTCTGGGTCTGGAATAAAGTGGACAGTTGTCCCTGTCCGATCAGTCTCCCCGATGACTTTCAAATCATCCACAACCTGTCCACGTCGATACTCTTGGTAATAGATACTGCCATTTTTATAGACGCGAACATCGAGGGATGTGGAGAGGGCATTCACAACGGATGACCCTACCCCGTGAAGACCACCAGAAACCTTGTAGCCGCCTCCGCCAAATTTTCCTCCCGCGTGAAGCACGGTAAAGACAGTTTCAACGGCAGGTCGACCTGTCTTTTCTTGGATATCCACTGGGATCCCACGACCATCATCGACAACCGTGATAGAATTATCTGCTTCAATGAAAACTTCAATATGACTAGCAAAACCGGCTAAGGCTTCGTCAATCGAGTTATCTACGATTTCCCAGACCAGGTGATGAAGACCTTCTTTTGAGGTAGATCCAATATACATTCCCGGACGCATCCGAACGGCCTCTAGTCCTTCCAAGACCTGAATCTGACTGGCGTCATATTCTTGTGCTTGATTTTCTTGCTGTTTATCCTCTGTCATAATTTCCCTTTTCTATTCAAATATAAACTGGTGTAAGTGTGGCATGGAATCAAATAAATAGGTCGAAAGCCCTGCAGCCTCCCCAGCTTCTATATCGATTGGACGATCTCCGATGACCAAACCATCTTGAATGCCATATTTTTCCTTCAAATAAAGCATAGAGGCTGGATCTGGTTTTCGAGGAAATCCCTCGTCTGCTGTTACAATCTCCGTAAAGGAAGGGGGCAATTCCTGTCTGTTCAATGAGGGTCAGAACTTGGCGATCCCGATGAGATACCAAAAAATGGCGTCCTCCATGTGCTTGTATCTCTGCTAGTAACTCTTTTGCCCCCTCAAATAAGACCGGCTCTTGCAAGCCCAAGGCTTCTTTTTTCTTGTATTCCGTACGAAAATTGGAAATATGAGGTGCAAAAGTTTGAATTGCATCCTGTGTTGAGATTTTTAATGCTGCATAAACAGAATCATGATCGGCTTGGATGTGAAAGTCCTTCAATGTCGCTACAAAGGCATTTGTGGACGTTTCGTAATTATCCAATAGCGTCCCACCAAGATCCCATATAAAATCATGATAATTCATAGTCAATATTATACCACAAATGGACAAAAAAATAAGCTAAAACCCTCATTTAGGGGGATTTTAGCCATTTTTTACGGTCATTTCATTTTAAACCAAAGAGAAGTCATTTTCCGTCATAGAATGTGATCTTTCACCAGAAAAAATGGTGTCCAAAAGAGCTCTTTTAAGCATCTCCAAAGACGTCTTGATAGAGCATTCCTTTACGAAGGTTTTGGGCATCTCCTCCAAATTGCTCTACCAAGGCATATGCTAAGGCAAGAGCAGTTGAAGGACCACGACTGGTCAGGAGATTACCGTCTTTCACCACTGTTTCTTTCTGATAGTGCCCATCTTGAATCTCTTCTTCAAAACCATCGTAACACGTATAGTTTTTTTCTTTTAAGAGGCCGGCACGCGCCAAGACAATTGGTGCTGCACAAATCGCAGAGATGATTTTTCCCTTCCTACTTTCTTCTTGAAGGGCTGCAATCAATTCCGGATTATCCCGCAAATTTGCGGCTCCTGGCATCCCACCTGGTAAGAAGATTCCATCATAATCTGACAGATCTCCATTCCAGAGGCGGTCTACTTCCACAGTGATCTGATGAGAACCTGTGACCGTTTCTTCCATACCAATGAGGTCACAGTCGATACCAGCTCGTCTCAAAACATCGACAATGGTCAAAGCTTCAATTTCTTCAAAACCGTTTGCTAAAATAGTTGCTACTTTTTTCATCTAGATTCCTTCTTTCTATTGCGCCCTCTTAAGGACAACTTTTTTACGGATTGGCACCCCTTCCTCTGGCTCTTTCTTTTTGCTACTATGATTGTAAATTGAGAGAACCAGTCCAACACCAATTAGATTACTAATAATAGACGATCCACCTTGTGAGATAAAGGGGAGGGGAATCCCCGTCAAGGGGAGAAGACCAGTCACTGCTCCGACATTTTCAAAAATATGAAAGACCAGCATCATAATAAATCCAATGGAAATATAGGTATAAAACTGGTTATTGGACTGGAGGGTGATTTTTAAAATTCGATAAATCAAAAAAACGTATAAAATCAGAAGCACAAGTGAGCCAACAAAACCAAAATCTTCTGCTATTACTGTAAAAATCATATCACTTTCCCGCACAGGAACTAATAAATTGGAAACATTAAATCCCTGGCCTGACACGCCCCCACTAGCAATAGCCAACTGTCCTTGCGCTTGCTGGTAGGTTGTCGTTTGTGCGTAATCAAAAGGATTTAACCAAGCCAAAATCCGATTGATTTGGTAGGTTGGCATTCTTAATTGCTGGTGAAGAAAAGCACGACCACCTTCTGATAAAAAGAGGAAGAGAAAGCCAGCAAGGCCTCCAACAATGAACAAGACCACTGGTAAAATGATTTTCCAAGAAACTCCTGAAATCAGGACTAAGCCAGCAAAGATCGCCAAAAATACTAAGGCTGTTCCCAAATCCTGTTGGAGAGCCAATAAGGCAAAGACAGGAATCGTATAGATCGTCAACTCTAGAATCAAAAGCCAATCTTGTCGCAACCAGCGCTCACGCCCCTTATTTCGTTGTAAAAATCGGACAATAGAGCGTGACAGCATTAGAATGAAAGGAATTTTCATAAATTCTGAAGGCTGAAATAAGGTGATGTTTCCATAAGCCACCCAGTTTTTAGCTCCTGTTGAAGCTACCAAGTTTGGATTATAAAAGATAAGAGGAAGGACCATCAAGATCAAGCCAAGTAGGTAAAGAAAGGGAGTGATTTTCCATAGAAATTTCGTGCTAAATATCGTGACAATCAAGCAAAC
>NZ_KQ969689.1:424216-428485 GCF_001578955.1 Streptococcus parasanguinis | reverse complement strand
AATCCAAGCCAATTGTTGTCCCAAAAAAGACCAGACCATTTGGGGATAGTCATGAGAAACTGCTACATAAACAGATAAAATCCCAATCATGAGAAGGGTGAGAACAATCCCAATGATCGAATAATCCAGGTGGATATCCCAAAAATGATTTTTCTTCATTCACGTTCCTTTCTGTTAGAATGGTAAATAATTTAGTAGAATAGCATCTGTAGAATTAAGCTAGATCCGGCTACACAAAACCAAGCAATCAAACCTACCAGAAGGGGGGCTGCTCCTGCTGCACGGAACTGTTTCCAAGAAACCTTGCTTCCGATTCCGACTAAGGCCATGGCCATAAAGAGGTGAGAAAGGTCCTTTAGGTAAGGAAGAACCACTTTAGGTACCAAGCCGATAGATGAAAGGATAGAAGCCACAATAAACCAGATGATGAACCAAGGAATAATTTTTTTTAACATTCCTTTGTTTCTTCCTTGTTGTTTACTCCGATACCATTTTAAACCGATCAAGCCCAAACAGACCGGTACAATCATCAGAGCTCGTGTTAACTTAACAATTGTAGCCATTTCACCCGCCGCTTTACTGTAGGAAAACGCTGCTGCTACAACAGATGACGTATCGTTAATGGCTGTTCCTGACCAGAGGCCAAATTGAAAATTAGACATATGCCATATATGCCCTAATACTGGAAAGATAAAGACAGCCAAAATGTTGAAGAAGAAGATGGTTGACATAGATAAGGCAATTTCCTCTTCGTCTGCTTCAATGATCGGCGCAGCTGCTGCGATAGCAGATCCACCACAAATAGCTGTTCCAAACCCAATTAAGGTCCGTAGATGAGATTTCAGATGGAAGACTTTCCCAAAGATAATCGCTGCTAGAAAGGCAACCGTTATAGTTGGCAGACTAATCTTCAAAGAAGACAAGCCTGTAGAGGCAACCGTCGCAATCGGCAAGCTAAATCCCATAAAGATAATCGAATACTGCAATAATTTCTTACCGGACCAGTTCAGTCCTGGTCGTGAATTCTCTGGTAAATCTACTAATTCATTGAGGACAATTCCTAAAATCAAAGCAAAGACACTGGAGCCAATGATGGGAAAGAAATTTCCCAAAAACATAGCACAAAGAGCCAGTACAAATGCAATTGCTAGTCCAAATCCCTTATTTTTCATTCTCTCAATTCCTTTCAAAAAAATCAGCTGCTTGCTCAACAAGCCGCTCTCTCACAGTCGTCTGAAGGGGCAACACTTGTTGCAAACCATCTATAATTTGTTTTCCATATCGTTTGGTCACCACCCGCTGGTCCAATAAGAGGACCAACGATTCCTGGTCTTGAAAACGGCTGGTTCTCCCAATAGCCTGTTTTAATCTTAAAATCGCGACCGGAAGGCTATAGTCATAAAAGGGATTTTTCCCCTGTTCTCTGAGTTGGGTATTCAGTTTTTGGACCATGTAATCTTTGGGGTTATCAAAAGGAAGGCGCGTGATCATTTGAATCACTTCTTTTTGTTGGGAAAAATCGACTCCCTCCCAGAAGCTTCCTGTTCCCAATAAAATAGAGCTTTCTCCTCGGTCAAATCGTCGCTTAATATTAGCTGCATCTCCATTTCGATACTGGGCCAAATGAGGAAACTTCAATGCGTTTGACGTCTCCAATAACAATTCTTTTGAGGTAAACAAAAGAAAAATTGGTTTTCTTAGAGGAAGAAGTTCATCGATGAGCTGACAAATCTCTCCTGCATACTCTACGGAAGATAAAGAAACGACATCTGGGAAATCTATCGGCACCAATAATTCCTGGTGTTGTTTGACTGTTATTGGCACCCGGTAGATTTGCTGCTCTTGGTATCCTAAAAGAGCAGGTAAATGCACTTTTTTACTAATAGCGATCGTCGCTGATACAAAGAGCACGGGCACCTCTTCAGGCACAAACTCCTTAAAGGATAGTAAGTCCTCAACTCCACCATGGAGACGAAGAATCTGGTGGCTTTCAACCACTTCTTTGTCCATCCAAAAGGTTTGGTAGCGCTCATCAAACAATTCCCTTAGATTCTCTAGAGATTCGTTTTTTAATTCCGATACATCCTGTCGAATTTTTGCCACCGTTTGATCTGATAAGATCGCTACTTTTCCTTGTAGGACTTCTTTTGAGCAGGCATTTAGTTCAAATTGAATACTCTCCAGCAAACGTCGCTGCAGAAGATCTTTCTCCTCTTCGATGGCGTGTTGCAAGCTTAGAAGAAGAGATTGCAAGTTTTCTTCTCTTTGTGAAAATTGCTCTAAAGCAAAAAAAGAGTTTTTGCGCTTCATCCACTACCAGAACAGATTCTTGAAGTAGACTCTTATCATCTTCTAGACGGGTTAACAGATAGGCATGATTGGTCAGAATCACCCGGCTGGTTTTCACTTTTTCCTGGCCGAGACGCCAAAAATCTTCCTGAAAAAAAAGGGAACGCTTCGATAATTGGCCATCGTGGCATATCTCAGAAACAAAATGAAGATGACGATAGAGTTGGCCAATTTCACTGAACTCTCCCGTTTCTGTCATCGTCAGCCAAACCAAGAGTTGCATTTTAAAGCGTCGAATCATCCCATTATCTGACTCACCCTGTAAGGCCTCATAAAATTTATCGAGTTGGATGTAATCCTTGGGACTTTTCAGGCTATGAAAGGGAATTTGGAAAAGATCTTGGATAGTCTTTCCTTCTTTCTTCATAATTTGATCCTGAAGAATTTTAGTCGGAACACTAACAAGAATGCGCTTGGAGGTTTTAGCCAAAAGCGTTAATAGATAGGCATAGGTCTTCCCAATACCCGTTGGCGCTTCGATAAAACTTGGAAGTGGCTGTTGCAAACTGTCCTCGATATAGGCAACAAATTCTCTCTGCTCCGGATAAGCATCCATTCCCAACAGCTGCATATTGAGTTCAAACTGTTCAGACAAATGACGACTTTCTAAAAACTGCTGTGGCTTGCGCAGATAGAGACCATGAACTTCTACTAAATGAGCTGGTAAAAAAAGACTACTGTCTTCAAGCGCATCTTCTATTAAGAGTCGTGATTCATAAATCAAACAATCTGCCATCGAAAGAAGTTTTTCGATCAATCCTCTTGGTAAGCTCGCAATTTTTTCTCTCAATTTCAACAGCAGCTGGGCTGTTGCCATAGCATCCGCTAAACCAGAGTGAGCATGATGCAACTCAATTTCCAACTCAGCCGCAAGCGCTCCTAAATTGTAGCGTTCTAAAGTCGGATAGAAAATTTGAGACAATTCAACCGTATCAATCCGAGGAGTCGTTAGCTCAAATCCTTCCCAAAAGAGGGCCTCTGCCAATAAATTCGCATCAAATTTGACATTATGGGCCACAAAGACGGCATCTTCTATTAATTCAAAAATTTCTTTTGCCACTTGTGCAAACTCTGGTGCTTTTTTCAAGCGAGCATCTGTCAGGCCAGTCAATTGTTTGATATGCTCATCCAATCGTTCATGGGGATTCACATCCGTCTCATAGGATTGCGTAATCCTCCCATCTTCGATGATGACAATCCCAACCTGAATGATCTTAGCATTGCTTCCAGCACTGGTCGCTTCCAGGTCCACAATGGCATATTTCCGTTTCTGTCTTGTCATAGTACTTAAAATTATATCACGTTTGAGCAAGCTCTGCAGATTTTTTTCTCCTTTCAGGCTGACTTCAATCCTGTTATTTTCCTTGCAATTTGATACACTATTCTAGAAAGGAGTCCTTATGAAAATCTATCGTACCGTTAATCCTGTAGCTTATGAAAACACCTACTACCTTGAAAATGAACACTCCCTCATTCTTGTCGATCCAGGCAGCGACTGGGCAACCATTCAAAAACAAATTGATCGTATCGGTAAACCAATCGTAGCAATTCTTTTAACCCATACGCATTACGATCACATTATGAGTCTTGAAAAGGTTCGTCAGACCTATCATTTCCCACCTGTTTATGTCCATTCAGCAGAAGCCAGTTGGTTGTCTTCTCCTGTCGATAATTTATCTGGTTTGGATCGGCATGCGGATTTAGAAGATGTTGTATGTAAGGAGGCAGACTTCCTTTATGACATTCGCTCTGATTACCAAATAGCCGATTTCCACTTTTATGTTCTGGAGACACCAGGCCACTCTGCAGGAGGGGTCTCTATCGTCTTTCCTGAGGATCACCTGATTCTATCCGGTGACGCCCTTTTTCGCGAAACCATTGGACGGACCGATCTTCCAACAGGGAACGCAGCACAGTTAC
>NZ_KQ969689.1:419763-424196 GCF_001578955.1 Streptococcus parasanguinis | reverse complement strand
TTCCATCTTCCTACACTGTCTATCCCGGTCATGGCCCTGAAACTTCTATTGGTCACGAGAAGATGTTCAATCCCTTTTTTAGTCAATCCTAAAGAGGCATGTATCCTCCTTCCTGTCCTAATAAAAGTAAACAAAAAAGCAAGTGCGAACTTGCTTTTTTATTATATCTTAAGAAAACGTCTCATAGAGATTGAAGAACCGATCGCTCCGATCAAAATTCCTAATCCAAAGAGGCCACCGACCATGATCGGTACCAAGACATGTGGACTATAGAGATACAAGTTTTGATCTGCCAAGTTATTGTTCATAGATGTATAGACAACATTATAAACATAGAAGACCAAAGCTGAAGGAACCAAGGCTCCCAAGAGACCGATCCAAGCACCTTCTAAAAGGAATGGGGCACGAATATAGCCATTTTTTGCTCCTACCAGTCGCATAATCTTAATCTCACGACTACGTGAAATGATGGTAATCCGAATGGTATTAGAAATCAAGAAAACTGCGATGAAGATCAATAAAGCTACACCGATCAATCCCCAGTTTCGGATAAAAGTTCCTAGTGCAAACAAGCGTTGGGTATCTACCCCACCATCTTTAACCTCAGAAACTCCCTCAATTTTTTTGGCATCAGCCGAAACTTGCTTTACATATTTAGGAGCTGTTGTTTCTACATAATAAGCATCGTAGAGAGGATTGGCATCTCCATCAAAAATCTTCCAGTTGTTCCCAGCCGTTTTGATCAGTTTATCGTACTGTTCTTCCTTGCTAGAAAAATCAACCTTATCAACATGTTTCATGGCTGTCAGAGCATCGTAGACCTTATGGTAGTTTTCATTGGTCACAGTTTGACCGTCTTTTTCAATCTGCTCGCTCTGATCTTGAATATCTTTGCGCATGTATACTACAACCCGCACACTGTTTTGAATATCATCTGAAAGCTTGATGGTATTGGCAATAACAGAGGCGAAAATAGCAACCAAACTAAGGGTAATCATGACTGAGCTGACCGCTGCAATCGTCATCCAACCATTTCGTTTCAAGCTTTTAAGCGACTCGATTAAGTGTCGGAAAAATCTTCTAATCATCGTATCCGTACTCTCCTTCCGCTTCATCACGCACTACACGACCATTTTCAATCGCGATGACACGGTGACGTAAAGTATTTACAATTTGACTATTGTGGGTCGCCATCAATACTGTAGTCCCTTGCAAATTAATTCGCTCCAAAAGATTCATGATTTCCCATGAATTATCTGGGTCCAAGTTACCCGTTGGTTCATCCGCAATCAAGACTTTCGGATTATTGACGATAGCCCGCGCAATCGCGATCCGTTGTTGCTCCCCACCGGACAATTCATTCGGGAATGAGCGGACCTTGTGTTTCAACCCAACAAGATCCAAAACTTCCATAACGCGCTTTTTAATATTGCGACGACGCTCTCCAATAACTTGCATAGCATAGGCAATATTTTCATAAACAGTCTTCTTTGGCAGTAATTTATAATCTTGGAAAACCACTCCCACATTGCGTCGCAACATTGGAACATCACGTTTTTTGATTTTATCCAAATCAAAATCAGCAACTTTCAGTGTTCCTTTATCGTGTTTTACTTCACGGTATAAAAGTCGAATAAAGGTCGACTTTCCTGCACCAGAAGGTCCTACAATGTAGGCAAATTCTCCTGGTTCAATACGAACAGATACTCCCCGAAGAGCTGTTGTCCCGTTGTCGTATTTTTTGACAACATCTTTCATTTCAATCATTGACATGTAATGAAATTCCTTTCATTCTTTTCTGGGTTATTCCATGTAGATTACTGGAGACGCCATTTAAGGTAGGCATCGATAAAGCCATCGATATCTCCATCCATCACCTTGTCCACCTGCGCTACCTCATAGTTGGTCCGGTGATCCTTCACCATGGTGTATGGGGTAAAAACATAGGAGCGGATTTGACTTCCCCAGGTGATTTCTTTTTTATCCCCTTTTAGAGAATCCACTTCTGCTGCCTTTTTCTCTTGCTCCAATTGGTAGAGTTTGGCCTGAAGCATCTTCATTGCTCGATCACGGTTTCCGTACTGAGTCCTGTCCACAGTAGAAGCAACAACAATCCCTGTCGGAATGTGGGTCAAGCGCACCCCTGTAGAAACCTTATTGACGTTTTGTCCACCAGCTCCACCAGAGCGGAAGGTGTCCATTTTAATATCATCGTCTCGAACTTCAACCTCAATCGTATCATCCAATTCTGGCATAACTTCAACGGATGTAAAGGAGGTATGACGTCGTTTAGCGGAGTCAAACGGAGAAATCCGAACCAAACGGTGAACGCCCATTTCAGATTTCAGAAGGCCGTATGCATGTGGGCCTCAAAGGATAAGGTCACAGACTTAATTCCGGCCTCATCTCCAGCCTGATAGTCCAAGACTTCAACTTTAAAGCCGTGGGCATTGCCAAAACGAGTATACATCCGAAGAAGCATGTCGCCCCAGTCCTGAGCTTCTGTTCCTCCTGAACCTGGGTGGATTTCTAGGATGGCATTATTATTGTCATAGGGTTCAGACAATAGCAAGGTCATCTCATAGCTGGTCATACGTTTATCCAGCTCCTCCAACTTCTCGATCAATTCTTCTTTGACCGAATCGTCTTCTGCCAAAAAGTCCAGTAAGATTTCTGACTCATCAAAGAGATCCACCATTTGATGGAAATTTTCATAGGTCTGCTTGAGTTCATTTAATTCTTGAGATGTTTTTTGCGCAGCAATGTTATCATCCCAAAAATCAGGTTCTGTCATTTTATTTTCTAAAATGGCAATTTCTTCTTCCAATGCCTCTAAGTCAAAGAGACCCCCTGAAAGAAGCTAATTTTTCACGATTTGCGTCAATTTTTTGACGAATTTCTGAAATGTCCATAAGTACCTCTTTCTATGTATCTAGTCTATTATATCATAACCTTCACTATTTGCCCACCTTCCAATATTGGATCTGCAAGTTTACCACAACTAACCCAGCTTTTTTTCAGTATTTTTCTATTTTTTTGTAACCTAATTGTTAGAAAAAAAGATCCTCTTATGCTAGACTGGTAGCATGACAACAGTAGCTTTTATGTCCGATTTACATATTGATTCAAACAATTTCGGCGAAGAAGAATTGGAGACCCTTATTACTCTTCTCAAGGACCAACAGGTTCAACATCTCCATATAGCAGGAGATATTGCTAATGGCTTTGGAGAAACCTCACAAAAATTTTTAGCCCAACTCCAATGTCAGCTTTCTGTGTCCTTTAGCTTGGGAAATCATGATATGCTTGGGCTATCAGAAAAAGTCATAAAACCTTTCGAATTTCAAAAAATTTCCTTCTCTAATCATACGCTTCTTGCCTTTTCGGGCTGGTATGACTACAGCTTTGTTCCTGACATCTCTCCCCAAAAACATCTTCAAACCAAAAATCTGTTTTGGTTTGATAGACGCCTCCAACGAATGGGATCTGATCCAGCCATTACCAAAAATCTTTTGCAAGAGCTGGAACAAGAGCTCATGCGTGTAAATCAACCCTTAATTATCGCCATGCACTTTGTTCCTCACAGTCAGTTTCTCCTGCATCACCCTTATTTTGAACGCTTTAATGCTTTTTTAGGGAGCCAAGCCTTTCACGAGCTTTTTAGACAATATCCTGTCAAAGATGTCATTTTTGGTCATAGCCACCGCCGAATTCCAACGACAACTATTGACACCATCACCTATCATGCAAGACCTTTAGGCTATGTCAGAGAATGGGAGCTCTGCAAACAATTTTTTGAAGATTTCCCCGAATTTGATTTTTCAAAGCGCTATGATCCCTACAAACGCTATCGCAGAATTAAAGACCTTCCTGAATTTAAAGCCTACAAAAAGAAAAAACTTAAACATGAATTTTCTCAAGCTATGATCATATTAAAATTATAAAAATAGGACGGCACTATTCTCATTTCAAAAAAGTAACCACTTTAGTTCTGAAATGAGAAACCTTACAGTAAGTATCTTAATAATCAGTTCTTTTCCTTATTGGTTTCTCAATATCCACTCTTACCTCAAGGAATATGCCCAGTCTATTTTGCCCGCAAAAAAAAGCCATCCAAAGATGACTTTTTTTATGTTTAAATGGCGTTTTTTTCTTTTCCAAGTGAACGTTGAACGGCTTTGACAATCTCAACGAGAACAACAATCAAAAGCGAACCAATCATAACAGCTAACCATTGTGTCAAGCTTAAATGAGACACATGGAAGAGTTTGTTAAATCCAGGGACAATGATGGTCGCCATCAAGAGAACAAAGGCAACTGGAATCGACCAGTTAAAGGTCTTGTTCTTGAAGAGTCCCACTTTAAAGATGGATTGGTAGACCGATTTGACGTTAAAGGCATGGAGCAATTGGATCAAACCAAGAGTTGCAAAT
>NZ_KQ969689.1:419058-419743 GCF_001578955.1 Streptococcus parasanguinis | reverse complement strand
GTTAAAGGCATGGAGCAATTGGATCAAACCAAGAGTTGCAAATGCCATGGTCAAAGCGTCTGCATGGATTTCTGCACGAGTCGCATGTTCTGGAGAGAGTAAGGCCCAGCCATAAACACCAAGAACGAGCATGGTTTGGAAGACACCTTGATAAAGAATGGCTCCAAAGACCCCACCGTCAAAGAAGTTAGATTTACGTCCACGAGGTTTGTGGGTCATAACACCTGGCTCAGCTGGTTCCACACCAAGAGCGATGGCTGGAAGAGTATCGGTTACCAAGTTGATCCAGAGAAGATGTACTGGTTGAAGAACATCCCATCCAAAGAGGGTTGCAAAGAAGATGGTGAAGACCTCAGCCATATTGGCAGACAAGAGGTACTGGATAGATTTTTGGATATTTGAGAAGACCTTACGTCCTTCTTCTACCGCTACGATAATGGTTGCAAAGTTATCATCTGCAAGGACCATATCTGAAGCCCCCTTAGAAACCTCTGTACCTGTAATCCCCATACCAATACCAATGTCAGCTGTCTTAAGTGATGGTGCATCGTTGACTCCATCCCCTGTCATGGCAACAACTTTTCCTTCATTTTGCCAAGCTTTCACGATACGAACCTTGTGTTCAGGTGATACACGCGCATAGACAGAGTATTGTTTGAAGACTTTTTGGAATTCTTCGTCAGAG
>NZ_KQ969689.1:417675-419038 GCF_001578955.1 Streptococcus parasanguinis | reverse complement strand
ATTCAACTCAGCCCCTGTGAAGACATGGTCTTCTGTATCATTTGGATCGATGATTCCAAGACGTTTGGCAATAGCTTCTGCTGTATCTTGGTGGTCACCCGTGATCATGATAGGACGGATACCTGCTTCCTTAGCAACACGAACCGCTTCTGCTGCTTCTGGACGTTCAGGGTCAATCATACCGACCAAACCAGAGAAGATCAGGTCAGACTCAACGATTTCAGATTCCAAGGTTGGGATTTCGTTGCTTGTCTTATAAGCCATCATCAAGACACGAAGGGCTTGTTTGGCCAAGTCTTTGTTGGTAGCAAGGATAGCTTTCTTATCTTCATCCGTAATAGGACGAACTTCCCCATTGACTTCAATACGCGTCACACGTTTGAGCAATTGGTCAGGAGCCCCCTTGACAGCGATAAAGTATGAACCGTCAGCTTCCTTATGGATCGTAGACATAAGCTTACGGTCAGAGTCAAATGGCAATTCAGCTACACGTGGCTCATCCTTCAAGGCTTCACGAACATCAAAATTGTGGTCTAAACCAAATTGTACCAAAGCAGTCTCTGTTGGGTCCCCAATCAACTTACCAGATGGATCCACTTTGGTATCATTGGCAAAGTTCATGATGCGAAGTGTATTGTTGCTTGCTCCAATTTCGGTTGCTGCACTCTGTAATTGACCGTTGGTATACACTTTTTCAACCGTCATTTGGTTCATGGTCAAAGTACCTGTTTTATCAGATGCGATGATTTCTGTTGAACCAAGTGTTTCAACGGCTGGCAATTTACGAACAATCGAATTGCGTTTGGCAAGGGTTGTTGTTCCCAAAGAGAGAACGATGGTTACAATGGCAGGAAGACCTTCTGGAATCGCCGCAACCGCAAGGGCTACTGCAACCATCAAACCTTCTAATGGATGTTCCCCACGAACGAAGACACCAACCAGGAAGGTCACTGCAGCAATGGCTACAATGAGGTAAGTCAAGGCTTTAGAGAGTTGTTCCAAACTTTGCTTCAATGGTGTTTCCGTTTCATCAGCATTGGCCAACATATCTGCAATCTTACCAACTTCTGTATACATACCTGTGTTGGTCACAACCCCAGTACCACGACCATAGGTTACGTTCGAGTTTTGGTAACCCATATTGACACGGTCTCCGATACCAGCATCTGCCTCAACAAGGCCAGTCACATCTTTTTCAACTGGAACCGATTCCCCTGTAAGAGCTGCTTCTTCGATTTTAAGAGAAGCTGCTTCTAACAAGCGCATATCAGCAGGAACCACATCTCCAGCTTCCAGAAGAACGATATCACCCGGGACCAATTCTTTGGAATCAATTTCAATCACGTGACCATCACGGCGGACA
>NZ_KQ969689.1:411725-417308 GCF_001578955.1 Streptococcus parasanguinis | reverse complement strand
GACTAGACATGTTTTTCAGTGCTTCGATAGCTGCTTCTGCTTGTCCTTCTTGGTAGACACCAAAGGCTGCGTTCAAAACAACAACGGCTAAGATGATCATAGCATCTGTAAGGCCGTCCATTCCTTCTGTAATCACAGAGAGAGCTGCGGCGATCAGCAAGATGATAATCATCAAATCTTTAAACTGATCGATAAACTTAGACAAGAGGCTACGTTTTTCACCTTCGTCCAGTTCATTATGACCATAAGTCGCTAAACGTTCTTGAGCTTGAGCAGTTGACAAGCCTTCAATTGAAGAGTCCAATTCCTTTAGAACTTCTTCTTTACTCTGTGTATAAAACAAAGCTTTATTTTGTTCTTTTGACAAAATAATTTCCTCCTTATAGCTTTCTACTAGGTCTCTTTTGCACAAAAAAGAGACCTGTTTGAAAAAACAAGTCTCGCCGTTTAATATAGTGCCGGAAATAATTTCGTAATGACGACACTATCGCGGAAATCCGCCAGCTACTCCCTTGAGTGCTTTTATTATACCATTTTTATAGAATAAAGCAAGCAAGACCTCTAATAATTGATGAGGCCTACTCTTCCCATTCAACCAATAATTGGTAATTGGCAAATTCCTGCTCTCCATCGAGAGTTAACAAGCGATAAGAGAGCTGCAAATTCCCTTCCTCTAATTGAAAGAGGTCTGTTGTAATCAAAAATTGCTGAATGCCCATTGGAGTTGGGATGATTGCCCCACCATCTTCATTTTTGTAGAAACGCATGATGGATTTAGGACTTGAGAATCGTGTCATGACCAATTCATCGTTGGAAAATTTCAAAGCAACCTTTTCATCTTCTTCATTGGTATACAAGAGATATTGAAAACCTGCTTTTTCCTTCCATTCTCCTTGATAGTACTGATCAACGATTTCCATTTCTTCTCCAAATCGAATGGTATTTTGAATTCGAATCTGCATCTTTGTCTCCTTCTTATCTTTCCTTACTTAACTATTTTATCAAATTTTACGTATTTTGACTGCCTCCATTAACCTCTAGATCGCAAAACAGGCTTTTTTTTGCTATAATAGACCCATGAATGAAAAAGTCTTTCGCGATCCCGTGCATGATTACGTTCATGTGGATCATCCCATCATTTATCAATTAATAAATAGTAAAGAATTTCAACGACTACGCCGCATCAAACAACTAGGGACATCTGGATTTACCTTCCACGGTGGGGAGCATAGTCGTTTTTCTCACTGTCTTGGTGCCTATGAAATTTCAAGACGCATTCTGTCTATTTTTGAGGAAAAGTATGCAGAACAATGGAATTCTGATGAAAACTTACTGACCATGACAGCTGCTCTTCTTCATGACATTGGACATGGTGCCTATTCCCATACCTTCGAAGGACTGTTTGGGACGGATCATGAAAAAATGACCCAGCTGATCATCACCAGTCCAGAGACGGAGGTCAATCAGATCCTCTTACAGGTAGCACCTGATTTTCCAAATCGTGTAGCCAGCGTCATTGATCATACCTATCCCAATAAACAAGTGGTGCAATTGATTTCTAGTCAAATTGATGTGGACCGGATGGATTATTTGCTACGAGATGCCTACTTTACGGGTGCTTCCTATGGAAAATTTGACTTGACCCGTATTTTGCGCGTCATTCGACCGATTGAAAATGGCATTGCCTTCCAACAAAATGGCATGCACGCTGTCGAGGATTACGTGGTCAGCCGTTATCAAATGTATATGCAGGTCTACTTCCACCCGGCTACTCGTGCCATGGAAGTCCTCCTTCAAAATCTACTCAAACGCGCCAGAACCATTTATCCAGATCAGAAAGAGTATTTTCAACTGACTTCACCTCGCTTGATTCCATTTTTTGAAGAAGAGGTCACCATTCAAGACTACCTAAACCTAGATGACGGTGTGATGAATACCTATTTCCAAGTCTGGATGGATAGTCCAGATACCATCCTGTCTGATCTTGCTCAGCGCTATATTAATCGGAAAGTTTTCAAATCGATTTTATTTACAGAAGATAAGCGAAAAGACTTAGCAATCCTTGAAAAATTGATTAAAGAGGTTGGGTTTAATCCTACCTACTACACCGCTATTCATCAAAATTTCGACCTGCCCTACGATATTTATCGACCAGAGCTTGAAAAGCCACGGACCCAGATCGAGATGATTCGAAAAGATGGGAGTCTCGCTGAATTGTCTCAGTTGTCTCCACTCGTCGCTGCTTTAGCAGGAACTCGCTATGGGGACAACCGCTTCTATTTCCCAAAAGAAATGCTGGAGGTTAATGGACTTTTCAGTAAGCAAGTAGAGGAATTCACTTCCTACATCACCAATGATTATTTTACAGGAGAGACGGATGTCCATTAAATTAGTTGCGATCGATATCGATGGTACACTTCTCAATTCAAAAAAAGAGATCACACCTTCTGTATTTGAAGCCATTCAAGACGCTAAAGCCGCAGGAGTCAAAATTGTCATTACAACTGGACGTCCCATTGCAGGCGTTTCAAAACTCTTAAAGGAACTCCATCTGATGGATCCTGGAGACTATGTCATTACTTTTAACGGTGGCTTGGTTCAAGAAACTGCTACCGGAAATGAACTTATCAAAGACCTCTTAACCTATGAGGACTATCTCGATATCGAGTCTCTTGCAAACAAGCTTCAGATTCACTCTCATGCCATTACAAAAGACGGCATTTATACCAGTAATCGAGATATTGGGCGCTATACCATTCATGAATCTCAACTGGTCAATATGCCCGTTTTTTACCGAACTCCTGAAGAAGTTAGAGAGAAAGAATTTGTCAAAGTCATGTATATCGATGAACCTGAAATTCTGGATATTGCGATAAAAAGAATCCCAAAAGAATTTCAGGATCGTTTCACGATTGTCAAATCAGCTCCTTTTTATTTAGAAATTCTAGGAAAAACTACTAATAAAGGTGCTGCAGTTCTCCATCTGGCTAAACAACTTGGAATCAAGAATGAAGAAACCATGGCCATTGGAGACGAGGAAAATGATCGTTCTATGTTAGAGGTTGTCGGTCATTCTGTCGTTATGGAAAACGGAAATCCAGCCCTCAAAAAAATTGCTACACATATTACCAAATCAAATGATGAATCTGGCGTTGCATATGCCATTAGAAAGTGGGTATTATAAAAAATGTACCATTACCAACTAGGAATTTCTACCACCGAACATGATGAATTTGTCATTCAGAGTAATCAGACCAACCTCTTGCAGAGTAGCTCATGGGCAAAAATCAAAGATAATTGGGGAAATGAACGGGTTGGTTTTTATCAAGAAGACCAGTTAGTCGCTGTTGCAAGCATCTTGATCCAACCCCTGCCACTTGGTTTTTCCATGCTCTATATTCCTCGTGGCCCCATTATGGACTACCAAAACAAAGAGTTGGTTTCATATGTGATCCAGTCCCTTAAAAAAATTGCCAAGCAATACAAGGCCTTGTTTGTGAAATTTGATCCAAGTATTTTCTTGAGCAAACACTTGATTGGACAAGAAAATACGGAAACTCCTGCAGTGCAAGCGGTGATCGATACCTTAACAAAAGAAGGGATTGAATGGACTGGTCGAACAAGTGATATGGCAGAAAATATCCAACCACGCTTTCAAGCGAATATCCACAAAGAGTTTTTCACCGAACAAGATCTTTCAAAATCTACTCGACAAGCCATCCGAACTGCTCGGAACAAAGGGATCCAAGTGCAATTTGGCGGGACTGAATTGTTAGAGGACTTTGCTTCTCTCATGAAAAAGACAGAAGCTCGTAAAAGTATTCATTTACGTGGAAAAGACTACTATGAAAAACTGCTCACAACCTACCAAGGACAATCCTACATTACTTTATCTACTCTAGATCTCGCAGAACGGAAAACCTCTCTTACAAAAGATCTTGAAAAAAACAAGGCTGAGGCTGAAAAATTCACAGAAAAAACAAAGCCTGGCAAGGTTGAGAATAACCAAAAAGAAAAAGAGCGCATAGAGGAAGAACTGCAATTTCTTGAGCAACATCTCCAAGCAGGTAGACAGGTCGTTCCTTTATCTGGGACCTTAACCCTTGAATTCGGTGGGACATCTGAAAATGTTTATGCAGGAATGGATGAAGAATTTCGTCGTTACCAACCAGCCATCCTCACCTGGTACGAAACCGCCCAACACGCTTTTGACCGGGGAGCTTCTTGGCAAAATATGGGAGGTATTGAGAATTCACTCGATGGGGGGCTCTATCATTTTAAATCAAAATTTAATCCTGTCATAGAAGAATTTGTTGGGGAATTCAACCTTCCAACCAGTCCACTCTATCCACTTGTAAACAAGGCCTACAAGATCCGGAAAAAATTAAGGAGTAAATAAGTCACATGACCCTCACGACAATTTCAAAAGAAGAATTTACCTCATTTGCTAATACCGTCTCACATCGCTCTTTCATCCAGTCTGTAGAAATGGCATATTTGCTTGAAAAGCGAGGAAATACCGTTCAATTTATCGCTTGGAAACAAAACGATCAAGTCCAAGTAGCGGCTATTTTGTACAGTCTTTCCATGACTGGTGGTCTCCATATGGAAATCAATTCTGGCCCCCTCTACCAAGAGAAAACCCTGCTAGAACCATTCTATGCAGCTTTGAAAGGCTATGCGAAAAAAAATGGCGCTATTGAACTAGTTATTAAACCCTATGATCACTATCAAACCTTTGACAGTGACGGCAATCCAATCAGTGAAGAACAGAGCCATTTTTTAGATACACTTAAAAACTTAGGTTATCAACATGATGGTTTCCAAACAGGTTATCCTGGAGGAGAACCTGTTTGGCACTATCTTAAAACTATCAAGGAAGCTGACTCAAAATCTCTACTAAAATCCTTCAACAAAAACTGTAGTCGCAATATTACGACTGCCCTAAACTATGATATTTCCATCCGAAACATTACCAGAGAAGAAATCCCTCAGTTTAAACAAATTATCGAGGAAACTGGTAAGAGACAAGGTTTTGAAGATAAAAGTCTGAGTTACTACTATGATTTGTATGATAGTTTTGGTCCAAATGCGGAATTCGTAGTTGCTGAGATCAATTCAACAGCTGCCCTTGCCCACTTGGATCAGAAAATTTCCTTGCTAAATCCATCCTCTAAACAATATGAGCAACAACTTCAAAAACTAGAGAAACAAAAGAATATTGTTCGGGAAACTTTAGCTGGTAAAGAATCTGAAACAGTTCCTTTAGCATGTGCTCTCATAATCTATACCCCCTCAGAAGTCACTTATTTATTTGGAGGATCTTATACTAAATATCAGAAATTTTCTGCTGCTTTCTTGATTCAATACCATGCAATGAAGCGAGCATTACAAAAAGGGATCACCTTATATAACTTCCTAGGCATTCAAGGAATCTTTGACGGGTCAGACGGTGTTCTTCGTTTTAAACAGAACTTCAATGGCTACATCGTTCGTAAGATGGGAACCTTCCGTTATTATCCCCATCCTCTTAAATACAAAATGATTTCTCTCATTAAGAAACTATTAGGACGTTCCTAACTC
>NZ_KQ969689.1:406097-411428 GCF_001578955.1 Streptococcus parasanguinis | reverse complement strand
CTTGTGAAGCTGATTTACCAGTACCGATAGCCCAGATTGGTTCATATGCGATAACTGTTGAAGCGACTTGTTCTGCAGTCAATCCAGCAAGAGCAGCTGAAACTTGAGCACCTACGAATTCTGCTGCTTTACCAGCTTCGTAAGTTTCAAGGCTTTCACCACAACAGATGATTGGAAGCATACCGTTCGCAAAAATTGCTTTTGCTTTTTTGTTGATATCTTCATCAGTTTCGTGGAAGTAGTCACGACGTTCTGAGTGACCGATAACAACGTAGTCAGTACCGATTTCTTTCAAAACTTGTGGGCTAGTTTCACCAGTGAAGGCACCAGCATTTTCAAAGTAAGTGTTTTGTGCAGCAACTTTAAGGTTTGAACCTTTAGCAGTAGCAAGTACTGTAGTCAAGTCAACTGCAGGAGCCGCGATTCCAGCTTCAACAAGGTCAGCTGAAGGAAGTTTTGATGCTACAGCTTCAACAAATGCTTTTGCTTCTTCTGGATTTTTGTTCATTTTCCAGTTACCAGCGATAAATGGTTTACGTGACATTTCACATACCTCTTTTTTCTAATTTTATACTATCTATTTTACCATAATTTTCGTCATAATGAAAGGTTGCACAAGCTCATTTTACTTTTTACCAAAATAAAAACCCCGTCTTCACGGGGTTTTCTGTCTGTCTATATAATTGTTAATCTGGGAACTAGATCGAATTAAGCTTCGATTTCAGTAACCATACCTGAACCAACAGTACGTCCACCTTCACGGATTGAGAATGTAGTACCTTGTTCAACGGCGATTGGGTGGATCAACTCAACGTCGATAGTCACGTTATCACCAGGCATTACCATTTCAGTTCCTGCTGGAAGTTCGATAGATCCAGTTACGTCAGTTGTACGGAAGTAGAACTGTGGACGGTAGTTGTTGAAGAATGGAGTATGACGTCCACCTTCTTCTTTAGTAAGGATGTAAACTTCACCTTTGAATTTAGTGTGTGGGTTGATTGAACCTGGTTTAGCGATAACTTGTCCACGTTCGATTTCATCACGTTGGATACCACGAAGAAGCACACCAACGTTATCCCCTGCAAGACCTTCGTCAAGTTGTTTACGGAACATTTCAACACCAGTAACAACTGCTTTTTGGATTTCTTCTTTGATACCAACGATTTCGATTTCATCATTGACACGAACAACACCACGGTCGATACGTCCTGAAGCAACTGTACCACGTCCAGTGATTGAGAATACGTCTTCGACTGGAAGAAGCAATGGTTTGTCAGTATCGCGTTCTGGTTCTGGGATGTACTCATCAACAGTATCCATCAATTCCATGATGATATCTTCATATTTAGAGTCACCTTCAAGAGCTTTAAGAGCTGAACCTTGGATAACTGGAAGGTCATCACCTGGGAAATCGTATTCTGAAAGAAGGTCACGGATTTCCATTTCAACCAATTCAAGCAATTCTTCATCATCAACCAAGTCAACTTTGTTCATGAAGACGATCAAGTGTTTAACACCAACCTGACGTGAAAGAAGGATGTGTTCACGTGTTTGTGGCATTGGTCCGTCAGTTGAAGCTACTACAAGGATAGCTCCGTCCATTTGAGCGGCACCAGTGATCATGTTTTTAACGTAGTCCGCGTGTCCTGGAGCGTCGATGTGAGCGTAGTGACGTTTAGCAGTTTCGTACTCAACGTGTGCAGTGTTGATAGTGATACCGCGTTCGCGTTCTTCTGGAGCAGCATCGATAGACGCATAGTCTTTAGGTTGGTTAACTGATGAAGGCAAGCGACGTGCCAAAACAGTTGTGATTGCTGCAGTTAGGGTAGTTTTACCGTGGTCAACGTGTCCGATTGTACCGATGTTAACGTGCGGTTTACTACGATCGTATTTTTCTTTTGCCATTTGAGTAAAAGCCTCCAATAAAATATATTTTATAGATAGACAGTAGGCAATACAGTCTAACTTTCCTTACTATTCTATCGAATTTTAGATAAAATTGCAAGCCTTTTACCTATATTTTCTTAATTATTCCTCTTCTTTTCTTTTATTTTGTCATCTTACAGAAAGATCTTGATTAAGCTTTGAAAATTCTCATTTAAAACCTGCTATTCAAGCTCGTTAATCATCTTCTATCACTTCCTTCCAAAGCAAAAAAATCGGAACAATTGTTCCGATTTTTTAGCCTGAATTCCGTAGTCCTGTAGCCACCCCATTGATGGTGATATGGATCAGCTTGTCTTGATCGGCTGGTAGTTGTCCAGTCCGTTGACGTCGAATCAATTCTAACTGAATATAGTTCAAGACGTTAAAGTATGGCATCCGATAGTCCAAACTTTCTTTCAAATAAGAGTTTTCCGCGAGTAATTCTTCTTGTTCCTCAATCATCAAGATGATATCCTTCGTCAATTGCCATTCATGTAAGATAATTTGATAAATATTGCGCACTTCTTCTTCTTCACACAATTGCGCGTACTCAAAGGCAATATCCATATTGGCTTTTGATAAGACCATGTCCACATTTGACAAGAGAGATTGGAAGAAAGGCCAGTTTTTATACATGTATCGAAGGGTTTCGATATTCTCAGGATCCTCATCGATAAATTCCTTAAAGCTAGAACCTACTCCATACCAACCAGGGAACATCACCCGACTTTGTGACCAAGAGAACACCCAAGGAATGGCACGCAAACCACCAATTTCTGTAATGGTCTTACGGGCAGCTGGACGCGAACCAATATTAAAGCTAGAAATAGCTTTGATCGGACTTGATTCAAAGAAGTAATCATAGAAATGCTCATTTCCAAAGACCAAATCACGATAGATATCGTAACTACGATTCACGACTTTATCCATGACTTCCCCGAAACGATCAAACATAGAGAATGGACTCTTTTGTTCGGCAATCATTCGGTTAATGGTTGCAGAGACGAGCATCTCAAGGTTGTAGTAGGCGGCATCTTTGTTCCCGTATTTATTGCCGATCACTTCCCCTTGCTCCGTTAAGCGGATACGGTCATTAATCGATTTCAACGGTTGAGAAGTGATGGCTTCATAAGTAGGACCTCCACCACGACCAACCGTACCACCACGACCATGGAAGAAGGTAATCTTCACTCCAAACTCATCTCCGATAGCGGTCAATTGTTGTTGGGCTTTAAAGAGGGTCCAACAAGAAGACAAGTAGCCACCATCCTTGTTAGAATCCGAGTAGCCTAACATAATTTCTTGGTAATTATTCTTAGAAGCAATCCAACGTTTAGCGATTGGAAGTGACAAGTAGCTTCTCATGGTTTCTTCTGAATGATCCAAATCTTCAATTGTTTCAAACAATGGAACAATTTGCACACGTGCTTTTTCAGTATCAATTAAGCCCACTTCTTTTAACATCACTGCCAGTTCCAACATATCTGATACGCTTGTTGCATGGGAGATAATGTTTTGACGGATAACTTCTTCACCCAAGCGATCCTTCAATTCACGCGCTGTCTGGAAAATCGCCAATTCTTTTTCAAGCAACTCAGATTTATCGGCATGGGTTGCTGATAAAATACGTGGGTCTTCTAAGAGTTCTTTCAAGAGAATCTGACACTTTTCGTCCTCTGATAAATCTGAATAATGATCATTAATCCCTGCTGATTTCAGCAATTCTGCCACACAGGCTTCATGCACACTAGAATCTTGGCGCATATCAATAGATGCAAGGTAAAAACCAAAGACATCGATAGCTTCTAGGAGTTCTGCAAACTCACCGGAAATCAAATACTCTGATTTATTTTCTAACAAGGAATCTTTAATCTTTTCAAGATCTTCTTTAAACTCTTGAGCGGACGCATAAGCTGGAGATTCTTTAGCAGAAATCTCTTTTAAGGCGCCTGAAATCCGATTACCAATATAATCAGAAACGGGCCCTTGTTGGTGATTACTTGCTCCCAATAATCTCTCTACCGCATAGCGGTCTTCCCTTGTTTCACCAACCATAGTCCATTCTTTTAAGTTAACCAAGGTTTGGATCAATTTTGATTGGATATAGTGGAAAGCACGACGGTAAGGTTCTTTTTCGCGAAAGACTGACGTATCACTTGACAAGGAAGCCATCTCAGCTACCGCTTCACTAGTATTAGAGAGACTAGTTGAAAGTGAGAAATGACGGTATAATTTAGAAATCTTTTCAATGTAATAGTTCAAAATGACTTCACTTTGAATGGTTGCTGAACGTTTTAAAGTATCAGCCGTCACAAAAGGATTTCCATCCCTGTCTCCTCCAATCCACATTCCCATTGTAATTGGATGTGGTTGTTCGAGCTCTAAACCATGTTCTTTTGCTAAACGTTTGTATTCCAACACGAGGTTTGGAACAGCTTGTAAGAAGGAACTATTGTAATACTCCATGACGTTGGTGATCTCATTTGTCACCTTCAATTTTTTATCACGGATCATATCCGTTTGCATCATGATTTCAATATTACAACGAAGGTTATTATACCACTTATTCTCATTGATCAATCCTGCTTTAACATCCCGATGTTGGCGAAGTAAAGCATGAATATGATTGGTCAGATCCAGCATGGTCTTTCTTTGCACTTGAGTCGGATGGGCCGTTAAAACGGGTACAATATTTAGATTTTCTAAAATTTCTTGTGCATCTTCATTTTTTGCAACTTCTTTAATCGTTGAAGAAAGTTTCCCAAGATAATCGCCATCCACATTATTAAGATGATTGATTTCATAAGCTAAATCGACATCTTCAGAGATGTTGATCAACAGTGGTAAAATCGCAAAATAGCGTGAGATTACCGTCATTTCTTCATTAGACAATTGTTCTACTAATTGGTTCAAGTCACGGTAATTCTTTGTTTTCGATAGATCCTTTAATTGTGAAATTTTTTCAAATGTCTCCGGACAAACAAGATTTTTAGTAATATCATCTAATAGATCTGTTAGAATTTCGGCTTCTTCTTTGACAATGTCTTTATTTCTAAAGTTCTCTAATTTTTGTAAGACCATTTTTTCTCCTTTATTGATCGTAGTCTAGCAAATACAAATTTAGTAATAAGATTTAATTTTACCCTTTTCCTCAAAAAGGATTCCTTCCTGCTTCATTCTTAGTCTTTTTTCACTAGCATCAATGTTAAGAACAAAAGCAATAGCTACAGATAGGACCCATAAGCTGTTCCCTCCTTGGGATAAGAAAGGAAAAGTTACCCCAGTAGATGGGATCAAACCCGAAATTCCTCCAATGTTAATAAAGGTTTGCACCAACATCATGCCACCAATACCAATGGCCATCATAGAATTAAAAGGATTTTTTGCTCGAATTCCTACTAAGAT
>NZ_KQ969689.1:404623-406077 GCF_001578955.1 Streptococcus parasanguinis | reverse complement strand
TGCAAGGATCAAGCTAGCTCCAACAAAACCTAATTCTTCAATCACAATCGCAAATACAAAGTCAGTGTGTGCTTCAGGTAGATAACCTTGCTTTTCAATTGAATTTCCTAGGCCTAATCCAAACCATCCACCGTTACTCATGGCATAATAGGAATTGGCCAATTGGTGACCTGCACCAGTCAAGTCATTAAATGGATTGAAGAAGGCACTAAAACGTTTGGCTACATAACCAAAAACAGGAATTTTAGCGACACGGTCCACACCAATGATCCAAATTGAACCAAGAATAATCGCCGATCCACTAACGACTAAACCAAGCAGAGAAGTGAACCAACGGTACCCCACTCCACTAGCCGTAATCATAATCAAGACCGTTAAAGCCAAGATGGTTGCATTTCCTAAGTCGGGCATAATAGCAACGATTCCAATGAGAATCAAAGTCAACCAACGCCAATCAGTTAAATTCCTAGGAATCCACTCATTATGGGTCAAGGCTTGATAATCATAGTCACGTATTTCATCTTGCCGTTTAGAAAAAATTAAAGCTAAATACCAGACTAAAATAACCTTAAGGTACTCCGCTGGCTGGATACTGAAGCCTCCAGGAATTGTCAACCAACCATGAGCCCCATTGACCGTATCAGTAACAAACCTTGAAAGAAGTAACAAAATTACCTCAATAAAGATAATAACAGCTAAAACTTTCTTATTTCGAAGAAAGTTTAAACTAAACTTGTAGATCAATGCAATGGTCAAGAGACTGAGGATAAAAAAGAGCCCCTGCGTCCGCACCATCCGGATCGAACTCACTCCACTTTGAATCGCTAAGGCACTTGTTGTCGAATAGACTACAATCAAACCAATGATGGATAAAATCAAATAGGGAATGAGGATGGAATAATTTAAAAGATGTCTTTTATCAATTTTCATAGTTCACCATATTCCTAATGTTCAACCTTCATTATATCATTTTTAAGAAGCAAAACCAAGGAAAGGCCAGAAAAGATTCGGCTTCTTCTCTATTTTTAAGTAATATTCTATTGATTCTTCTTATTTTCATATATTTTTATCCTTTTTCGATGAAAATATTCCTTTTTTTAGAAAATAATAGCTGAAATCAGCATCTTTTAAGCATTAAGTTTTGCCTTTTCGTTTTTTTTACGGTAAAATGTTTCTGTATGAGAAAAAGGATAAAACCCGCTGTTCTCTTGGTCTTTTTTATCGGTATCATTTCTTTTCTCGTTCTTTCACGAACGATTGCCGATCTGCAAGCAAGAGAGCGACAAGAAACAACCAAAACCATTCCGAACTCCAATACACCTCGAAAAACAACTACTGCAAGCTCTTCTTCAAAAAAAGAAGAAGACATCAATCCAGAACTGGTTGGCCGTCCAATCATTGATATCTCGGGCTGGCAATTACCAAGCGAAATTGATTACGATGTCCTCTCCCAA
>NZ_KQ969689.1:399885-404603 GCF_001578955.1 Streptococcus parasanguinis | reverse complement strand
ATTACCAAGCGAAATTGATTACGATGTCCTCTCCCAAAATGTGGGAGGTGTGATTGTTCGCGTTCATAGTGGAGCCCAAGCTAAAAAGGAAAATGCAGCAACCTACTTAAATGGTCTGGATAAATCTTTTAAAACCCATATCCAAGAATTCCAAAAACGAAATATCCCTGTCGCAGTCTATGCTTATGTCGCTGCTAAGGATAAAAAAGAAATGGAAAAAGAAGCAGAAGAATTTTACAAGGCTGCTTCTCCTTACAAGCCGACCTACTATTGGTTAGACGTTGAGGAAAAAACTATGAAGGATATGAATGCAGGTGTTGAAGCCTTCCGAGCAAAACTACAAGCTCTTGGTGCAAAAAATATTGGAATCTATATCGGAACCTACTTCATGGAAGAACACAGTATCTCCACTGATAAATTTACTGCTCTTTGGATTCCAACATATGGATTTGATGATGGCTATTATAATGCTGCGCCAGATACCAATACGGAATATGACTTGCATCAATATACCTCTCAAGGGCAATTAAATGGATTCTCACACTACTTGGATCTCAACCAAATTGCTCCGACGCAAGACCAAGAAGCGATTTATCGGAAACTTTTCAAAGTACAAAAAGATGGCTCTTCCTCATAGCCTTAAAACAGCAGATCAAGTGATCTTCACTTTTTCTGCTGTTTTCTATTTTTAAAGGAGAAAGCAATATCACCACTATTATATGTTATAATGGTCTAATGAAATCTGATTTTGTAGAGAAAAAGAGAAAAGGAGAAAGCCATGGCAAAAAAACAAAAAGTGAAAAAAACCTTGGTCGAGCAGATCTTGACTAAAGCAAAAATTGAGCACATAGGCTTACAAATCAACGCTTTAGAAGGGATCTTACCAGAAGAAATTGATCGCTCTACTATTTTCAAAACCCTAGCTCTCAAAGGAGATAAAACGGGTCCCGTGATTGGGATCATTCCTATCACGGAGCATCTTTCAGAGAAAAAATTGGCCAAATTATCGGGAAATAAGAAAGTGGCAATGATTCCTCAAAAGGATCTCGAAAAAACAACAGGTTATATTCATGGTGCCAATAATCCGGTAGGCATTCGTCAAAAGCATCCTTTTCCTATCTTTATCGATGAATCTGCCCTTCAGTTAGAAACCATGATCGTATCTGCTGGGGAAATCGGCCATAGTATTCAAATCAAACCACAACTTCTAGCAGACTTCGTTAAAGCGACTTTTGCAGATATTTTGGAATAAAGACAGAGAAGGAGCCAAGATTGTGAAACTATATTTTATTCGACACGGACGGACAGAATGGAATGAAGAGGGACGTTTTCAGGGATCAAACGGCGATTCTCCGTTGTTACCAGCCTCCATTCATCAGCTTGAAAAATTAGGAAAGCACCTGGCTACTGTTCCTTTTGATGCAGTATTTGCAAGTGATCTGCCACGGACGGTCCATACCGCACAGATCATTCTCGATCAATTGGAGACACCTCTAGAATTGCAAGCAACGCCTGCTCTTCGTGAGTGGAATTTAGGAAAACTGGAAGGGGCTAAAATTTCTACCATTTCAGCTATCTATCCCCAACAAATGGATGCCTTTCGCCATAACCTCGCTCGCTTTCAAAATGAAATCTTTGATGCAGAATCTGTCTATGAAACGACCAAACGTACCTGTGATTTTGTAAAAAGCCTGAAAGAAAAAGAGCTCAATACCGTTCTCATCGTTGGACACGGAGCTAATTTGACAGCTTCTATTCGAACCTTGCTTGGTTATGAAACAGGAGAACTCCGCAAAAATGGCGGACTAGACAATGCCAGCGTGACGATTTTGACAACAGATGATTTTGAGCACTATCACTTAGACACTTGGAACGACACTTCTTATATGGAAGACTAAAAAACACTGATCTTGCGATCAGTGTTCAGATTGAAGACAAAGTCCTTAGAATCTAACATTCTAAGGGCTTTTCTTTGTGTAAAGTCGTATAATAGAGGTAAGAAGAATTGTGAGGTGTTCCCTATGTTTCACAAAGAAAAACCAGATTATAATCGTCGCCAATATGGCTTCTATACGATAGACGAATTGGTCCCAGAAGATCACTTTCTTCGACAAGTGGATAAAGAGGTTGATTTTGATTTTATCTATGACTTAGTAGAAGATAGCTATAGTCCAGATAATGGACGTCCTAGTCTAGATCCCGTCATGTTAGTCAAAATCCCTTTGATTCAATGCTTTTTTGGTATTCGCTCCATGCGCCAAACCATTAAAGACATTGAAGTAAACGTTGCCTATCGTTGGTTTCTTGGCCTAACCTTAGATGACAAGGTCCCTCATTTTACCACCTATGGAAAGAATTACAGTCGTCGTTTTCAAGATAAAGAACTCATTTCTGAGATATTTTCTCGAGTGCTCAATCAAGCTTTATGTGCTGGTTTAATTGATCCTTCTGAACTATTTGTGGATGGTACCCATATCAAAGCGGCAGCTAATAGTCACAAGTATCATAAGGAAATAGTTGACCAACAAGCTAAATTTATGAGTGAACAATTGGAGATTGAGATTGATTTGGATAGGAGGAAACACGAAAAAAAGTCCTTAAAGCCCGCAAAAGAAAGCGAGGCTAAAGAAAAGAAAATCTCAACGACAGATCCTGAGAGTGGTTGGTTCCACAAGGGGGAACACAAGGAAGTATTTGCCTATTCTGCCCAAGTAGCTTGTGATAAGCATGGTTGGGCCTTGGCTTATACGGTTGAGGCAGGAAATGTTCATGATAGTCAGGCTTTTCCTGCGCTTTTTTCAAAGTTAGAACCTTTCTCACCACGCTACATTATTGCGGATTCAGGCTATAAGACCCCAGCTATTGCCCATTATTTATTAGAGCGGAACATCATCCCTGTCTTCCCTTATACTCGTCCAAAAGGGGGAAAGGGAAATTTAAAACCCAGTGATTTTATTTATGATGCTTTCTATGACTGTTACCTCTGCCCAGAGAACCAAGTGTTAAGCTATCGCACCACGACCCGAGAAGGCTATCGTGAGTATAAGAGTAATCCAAAAGTATGTGTTTCCTGTCCCCTCTTATCCGTTTGTACCCAAAGCCAAAATAACCAAAAAGTAATAATGAGACATGTATGGAAAGATGACCTTGAATTTTGTGAAGAGATTCGCCACCAAAGAGGGATGAAGGAGCTTTATAAGAAGCGCAAAGAAACAATTGAGCGACTCTTTGGGACTGCTAAGGAATATCATAACTTGAGATACACTAGAGAAAAAGGGAAGTCCAAAATGGAGGATAAGGTTGGGCTTACTTTGGCATGTTTAAATATCAAAAAATTGGTGAAATGGATAGCGAATATCCCTTTTTATTTTGCTCTAAATCAGATTTTTGGATGGAAATGCCGGATGATAAAGTAAATAGTTTCGAAAATACAAAAAGACAAACGCCAAAAATGACGTTTGTCTTCGTTCTGAACACTGATCTTGCGATCAGTGTTTTCTTTTAGCTTATTTCATAGTTGGGAAGAGGAGGACGTCGCGAATTGTTGTTACATTTGTCAACAACATAACGAGACGGTCAATACCAATTCCAAGTCCACCTGTTGGTGGCATACCATATTCGAGGGCTTCAACATAGTCATAGTCGATGCCTGTAGCTTCATCATCTCCCAATTCTTTAGCACGCGCTTGCGCTTCGAACCGTTGCAATTGATCGATCGGATCATTCAATTCCGTAAAGGCATTCGCATACTCTTTGGTCATGATGAAAAGTTCGAAACGGTCAGTGAAGCGTGGGTCTTCTGGATTTTTCTTAGCCAATGGAGATACTGCTACTGGGTGACCGTAAACAAATGTTGGTTGCGTCAAGGTTTCTTCAACGAATTCTTCGAAGAAGGCATTAATAATTTGTCCCACTTCTGTGTAGTGTTTTTCAACCGGTACATGTTTTTCGTTTGCAAGTGCTACAGCTTCTTCAAAGGTCATGTCTTGCCAGAAGTCAACACCTGTGATTTCTTTGATCGCATCCACCATGTGAACCCGTTTGAATGGTTCGTTGATTTTGATTTCTGTTCCTTGATAGTCAATTGGACCATCACCATGGACCGCTTTCGCAGCATGTTGGATAATGCCTTCTGTTAAGTCCATGATATCGTGGAAGTCAGCGTAAGCTTGGTAGACTTCGATCGAAGTAAATTCAGGGTTGTGAGTAGCATCCATTCCTTCGTTACGGAAGATCCGTCCGATTTCATAAACGCGTTCCATCCCACCAACAATCAAACGTTTCAAGTGGAGCTCAGTCGCGATACGAAGCACCATGTCAATGTTTTGTGCATTGTGATGAGTGATAAATGGTTTGGCAGCCGCACCCCCAGCTTCATTGTGAAGCACTGGTGTTTCCACTTCAAGGAATCCTTGACCATCTAAATAACGACGGATTTCAGAGATGATTTTTGAACGAGTTACAAAGCGTTCGAAGCTTTCACGGTTTGAAATCAAATCCAAATAACGTTTACGATAGATGGTTTCAACGTCTGAAAGTCCGTGGAATTTTTCAGGCAAAGGACGAAGGGCTTTTGACAAGTGAGTGATATGAGTTGCTTTAATCGAAAGTTCACCCATGTCTGTGCGCATGATTTCCCCTTCAACACCAAGGAAATCACCAAGGTCTGCTTTTTTGAAGATTTCGTAGTTTTCTTCTCCAACAGCATCCTTACGAAC
>NZ_KQ969689.1:396961-399605 GCF_001578955.1 Streptococcus parasanguinis | reverse complement strand
GATTTCGTAGTTTTCTTCTCCAACAGCATCCTTACGAACGTAGATCTGAATTTGACCTTCACGGTCTTGAAGATGGGCAAAGCCAACCTTTCCTTTTCCACGTTTGGTTACGAGACGACCAGCAATAATAGCTGTTTCGTTCAAGTCGTGGAGTTGTTCTTTATCTAATTCTGAATATTTTTCTTTTAATTGACCTGAATTTGCAGTGCGTTCGAATCGCTTCCCAAATGGATCGATTCCTTGTTCACGAAGGGCCGCCATTTTCTCACGACGGACAATCTGCTGGTCATTCAATTCTTCCATATGTTCAGTAGTCATTTGGAACCTCCTAAGTTATTCTCCCCTATTCTATCATATTTGGACCAGAAATTCACTAATATTTACCAATTAAACAAAAATAAGGCTAGGTAAAATGTAACCTCTCGAAGCTATACTCAAATAATATCCGAAAACTGTCATTGACTGCTTAAACTGTTTAACCTGTACAGGGCGAGATAATTGAAAATGTTTCGACAAACTATTCCACAACAGCAGCAAAAAGGAGCGTGGAGAATCTTAAACCATTCATCCTGACTCGCTCCTATTTTTATTCATAACGCAGTGCTTCGATCGGATTTAACTTAGAAGCCTTATTCGCTGGTAAAATTCCAAAGATGATGCCTACAAAAGCAGAGAAAATAATACTGCCGATAGCGACATTTAAGGAAATAATCGGTGGGCCTTCTAGGGAGGCTGCTGCGAGTGTAGTAATCAAGCTATTCACACCATAAGCAAGTCCAAGTCCAATCAGCCCACCAATGATGGTCAAGACCATCGACTCAATCAAAAATTGAACCAGAATCTTACCTCGAGTTGCTCCCAATGCTTTGCGAAGACCAATTTCTCTCGTCCGCTCTGTCACAGAAACCAACATGATATTCATGACTCCAATCCCGCCAACCAAAAGGGAAATCCCTGCAATGGCACCGATCACTGACGTCATAATTCCTACTACTTTTTTGGTTTCCTCTAGGATGCTATCCAAATTAAAGATTTGAAATTCTCCTTGGCGAACACCTGAAAGTTCTGTTAACTTTTGAGCAGCCTCAATCCCAACGGTTTTAATCTGCTTCACATCTGGCACATGGACGACAATATTTTGAATTTCATCCGTTCCGAATTCAGAGGCGAGTTGGGTATTGGCCATCAAGGCACTTCCACCTGAGGAAGCTCCGTAAAGAGCTGTTCCTGCATTTGGATCCTTGAAAATACCAACGACGCGATAATTGTTATCCCCAACAGAGACCACCTGATTCAGTGGATTCTCCGTTCCAAATAATTGTTGGGCCAATCCTTCATCAAGGAGCACCACCCGGGAGAAATTACTATAGTCTGAAGGGGTTAATTTTCGTCCAGATAAGAGCTCAACCTTTTTGACAGAAAAATAGGTTTCATTTACTCCTTGGATGTTTACCCCTTCTGCTTTTTTCTTTTGAAAAGCAATGGTTGCATTGGAGGTATTGCTAACATAGTAACCATCGATGCCTTGAATCTTGGTTAATTCCTTAACCCAAGATTCTTGCACAACTGGTGGTGCTTCTTGGACTTGACCATCAACATCTTCAGCGTTTTCCCCATCGATATCCGATGGAGCAGCCATCCCTCGGTCTTCAGCTGCAGGGCCACTTTCGCCTCCGTCTTCTCCTTCTCCAGTATCATCAGAAGGGCCAATATTGATCCCAGTCACATAGCCACTCTTGTTGGGAGAATAAGAGATTTGTACATACTCTTGGTCCTTGGTGAAGGTCTTGGTGACACCAGCTTTCATACCATCTCCCAGAGCCATGATGACAACCACAGAAGCGACCCCAATAATGATCCCCACCATGGTCAAGAAAGACCGTAATTTATGGCTCATAATTGAGCTGATCGCAAATTTCCAATTTTGCATTAGGTCCCCCTTTCCAGCTTGCTATCTGAGGAGATCACTCCATCACGAATGACGATGCGACGATGCGCAAAGGCTGCAATTTCTGGCTCGTGTGTAACCATGATAATGGTTTTTCCTTCTTGGTTTAGCTTGGTTAACAAGTCCATTATTTGCTCCCCCGTCTTGGTATCTAGGGCTCCAGTCGGCTCATCTGCTAAGACGATGGCTGGCTGATTGACAAGGGCTCGAGCAATAGCAACCCGCTGTTTTTGACCTCCTGAGAGCTCTGAAGGCAAATGGTGCATGCGAGAATGGAGCTCTACCTTTTCAAGGTATTGCTCTGCTAATTCCTTCCGTTTAGCAGGATGAACTCCTGCATAAATGAGAGGCAGTTCCACATTTTGAAAGGCATCGAGCTTAGAGAGAAGAAAGAATAGTTGAAAGACAAAACCGATCTGTTCATTTCGAACACGTGCTAATTTTTTCTCACTGAGGTTTCCAACTTCCTGACCTTCTAGAAAATACTCTCCACTGGTCGGGCGGTCCAACAAGCCAATGACATTCATCAAGGTCGATTTCCCTGAACCAGATGGACCCATAATGGCCACAAACTCACCCTCTTCGACTTCTAAATCGATGTCTTTTAAGACACGAAGTTCCTGATCCCCATTTTTATAGGTTTTATTGATTCCTTTTAGTTCAATCAATTTTGTCATATTTTCCGATCTCTTTTCC
>NZ_KQ969689.1:394086-396746 GCF_001578955.1 Streptococcus parasanguinis | reverse complement strand
ATCTCTTTTCCATCTTCCAGTTTCTCATTAGGATTCACAATAACTTGAGCATCTTTCTTCAAGCCTGACAAAATTTCCTGGTTTTCAGCATCGGCGTTACCAAGCGTCACTTTTACTTTCTTAGCCTTGCCATTTTCGACCGTCCATACATAACTCGTATCCCCATCAGCCATGACACTTGTCACGGGAACAAGTGGATGTTGAGTAGAACTTTTGACTTCAATATTGACAGAAAAGCCTTGTTTGAGTTCCCCAATTTCACTGGTAATATCTACTGTGAATGGGTACTTGGCTCCACCGCTTCCTTGTGTTCCACCTGCTGCATTGGCACCTGCTTGACCCGCATCGGTCGGATAGTTCGCTACATAAGAAATCTTTCCTGTCCAGGTTTTATCCGGATAAACCTTGGAAGTGAGGACCACTTCCTGACCTTCAGAGATATTGGCCAAATTGTATTCAGATAATTCCCCTTTGACTTGTAAATTTCCGTTGCTCACAATGTGAACCAGAGTTTGGTTGGTCCCCGTAGTCGATTTTGAAACATCTTTGTTAACTTCGACCACAGTGCCATCTGTGTTACTCTTGACCGTCGTCGCATCCAGAAGTGCCTTAGCCTTGTTCATATTATCGACCGCATCCGACTTGGCATCTCGTAAATCGCTAGCTTGAGAATCAACTGTTCGTTGGGTCTGCGCAGCTGATTTGGCATCTGCTTCTTCATCTCCTGTCGTATCAATGGTCACACCATTTGTCAGTAAGTCATTTAACTGACGATCTGCCTTATTGACAGCACGAACGGCTGCATCATAAGCGGTTTGGGCCTCTGTACTGCTATACTGAACAATTGGCTGACCTGCCGTTACTTGATCTCCTACATTGACCAAAATCGACTGCAAATCCCCTTTGGTTCCATCAAAATAGACATACTGTTCCTGATTGGCAGTGACTTTCCCAGTTAACAAGACCGAAGAAGCGATCGATCCATCCTTGACCGTTTGCACCATTGGAGTTTCTTTCGTGATTGCCTGATCAGGACTACTTGGGTGCGAAAACATCATCACACTTCCTGTTCCAATCACCACAATTGCTGCACCTGCAGCTGTAAATAGTTGCCATTTTTTCAATTTCTTCATCGTTTTTCTCCATCAAAGAAAGCGTTTTATTCTATACCATAGTATACCATATTTCCTTACTTTTCTATCTAAAACTGACACGGCAAAATGAAATTTAAATGCTTGGTAACATGCTAAACCCTTGACTTTTGTAACAGTTGATATTACAATCAAACTGAAATCCCATTTAGGAGGAAAACATGAAAGAATTTGATATTATTTCAATTGGTGGAGGTAGTGGAGGAATCGCTACGATGAACCGGGCTGGGGAGCACGGAGCTCGGGCTGCCGTCATTGAAGAAAAACAACTGGGTGGCACCTGTGTCAACAGAGGATGTGTGCCTAAAAAAATTATGTGGTATGGTGCGCAAATTGCAGAAGCTATTCGCGATTATGGACCAGACTATGGATTTACTTCTGAACAAACCAGATTTGATTTTGCAACCTTAAGAAAAAATCGCGAAGCCTATATTGACCGTTCCCGTAATTCCTATGATGGTAGTTTTAAACGCAATGG
This sequence comes from Streptococcus parasanguinis, assembly GCF_001578955.1. GTDB lineage: Bacteria > Bacillota > Bacilli > Lactobacillales > Streptococcaceae > Streptococcus > Streptococcus parasanguinis_U. The sequence goes on along the minus strand of NZ_KQ969689.1, from coordinate 395,117 downwards.
GGTTGAACGAATTGAAGGACGTGCCCGTTTTGTAGATGCTCATACAATTGAGGTAAATGGGGAAACCATTAAGGCCAAGCATATCGTGATTGCGACCGGTGCCCATCCCTTTATTCCTTCTGTTCCTGGAGCTGAATTTGGCGAAACTTCTGATGATGTCTTTGCTTGGGAAGAACTGCCAAGTTCCGTTGCCATTATTGGGGCTGGCTACATCGCGGTGGAACTAGCTGGTGTGCTCCACCATTTAGGAGTCCAAACAGACCTCTTCATCCGAAAAGATCGGGTTTTACGTAGTTTTGATTCCTACATTGTCGATGGCTTAATGGAAGAAATGAAAAAACAAAACCTTCCGCTTCACAAACATAAGGTTCCCATGAAGCTTGAAAAATTAGAAGACGGTCGTGTGAAGATTTATTTTGAGGATATGACCAGCCACGTGGCAGATCATGTTATCTGGGCAACAGGACGAAAACCAAACGTTCAGGATCTCAATCTAGAAGCTGCAGGCGTCACCTTAAATGAAAAAGGATTCATTGCAGTGGATGAATACCAGAATACAGTTATTCCAGGAATCTATGCTCTTGGGGATGTCACAGGAGAAAAAGAATTAACCCCTGTTGCTATTAAAGCTGGACGCACTCTTTCTGAACGACTATTCAATGGAAAAGTCAATGCCAAAATGGATTATACAAACATCCCGACTGTTGTCTTTTCTCACCCCTCTATCGGAACCGTTGGCCTAACGGAGGAAGAAGCCCAGCAAACTTATGGAAAAGAGAATATCAAAGTCTATACTTCTCAATTTGCTTCCATGTACACTGCTGTAACCCAACACCGCCAGCAAGCAAAATTCAAACTCATCACTGCTGGTCCCGAAGAAAAGGTCGTTGGCCTTCATGGTCTTGGCTACGGAGTCGATGAAATGATCCAAGGATTTGCAGTTGCTATCAAGATGGGAGCGACAAAAGCCGATTTCGATGCAACTGTCGCCATTCACCCAACTGGATCCGAAGAATTTGTGACCATGAGAT
>NZ_KQ969689.1:389092-394046 GCF_001578955.1 Streptococcus parasanguinis | reverse complement strand
TGCTCTACAATCCAAAAACAATTGAGAGGCTAGGACTTTTGTCCCAGCCTCTTTTTCTTTGTTTATGGTAAGATGGCAATGGCACGAACAGGTGAACCAGTTGCCTTGTCCCAGTGAGGGAAAGCAATCGAAATCAAGGCACCTACAGCTGGGACTTGGTCCAATTGGTTCAAGACTTCTACTTGGTAGATATTTTGCTCCAAAAGGTAGTATTCATTGACCAAGCCATGCTCTGCTGCTGGAATACCCGCATCGGTATCGAAGGTTTCATGACCCACAGCCTTGACATGGCGTTCATGAATCAAGAATTCCAGAGCTTCACGGCTCCATCCTGGACTTTGTTGAACCCCATTTTCATCCAGGTTACGCATAGCATCTTGATCTGGCCAACGTTTTGACCAGTCACTACGGAAGGCAACAAAAGCACCCTCAGCAATTTGCCCATGCTCTGCCTCAAAGTCTAAGATATCTTGTTTGCTCAAGATAAAGTTTGGATTGGCAGCAACTTCTTTAGACTTGTCGATAACATAAAGTGGCAAGAGGAGATCTTTGAGGTCAATCTCATCCAACCAACGACCACCTTCTACAAAGTGAATCGGTGCATCGATATGCGTTCCGTATTGACCAACCACTGTAAATTTTTGAACATGGAAACCATCTTTTAATGTGAAAAGATCTTCTTGTTGCAAGGCAGGAAGGGCTGGGAAGTGTGGACTTTCCGCATTGATTTGGTGACTCAAGTCCACCCATTTTTTAGCTTGCAATTCTTTATAAATACTTAGTAAATCTGACATGTTTCTTCCTCCTTATTCGCCCCAAACTTCAGCGACAATTTCTTTAATCAAACCGATTTTTTTCCATTGGTCTTCTTCTGTCAAAATGTTTCCTTCTTCTGTCGAAGCAAAGCCACACTGAGTAGATAGGTAAAGATTTTCCAACGGAACATACTGACTCGCTTCTTTAATACGAGCAATCACTTCGTCCTTGTTCTCCAATTGACCACTCTTAGATGTCAAGAGGCCTAATACCACTCCTTTACCAGGGGTTACTTCTGCAAGTGGTTCAAAACCACCAGCCCGATCAGTATCAAACTCTAGGAAGTAAGCATTGACGGCTTCTTCTCCAAGGAGTTCTTTGGCAATCGGAGCATAACCACCTGATGAAGCCCAAGTGGAATGGAAGTTCCCACGACAAACGTGCGTATTGACGGTCAAACCAGCTGGAACATGTTGGTAGACATCGTTGTTAAAGGTCAAGAAGAGATCAGCGAGTTCTCGGCGAACCTCATCTTTTGACTTGCCTTGAGCTGCTCCCCAAGCTGTCAAGAAATTATCGTCTACCAAGACACCCCAAGTACAGTCATCCACTTGAAGGGTCCTAAGTCCAGCGTCATACAAATCTTGAATCACTTGAAGATAGGCTTGCTTGATGTCTTCACGAACAGCCGCAAAATCAGGATAGATGGTATTCAATTGTTCTACATGTTCGGCATCACGGATCAATTCAAAATAGAATTGCGCAGGTGCTGGAATGGTATATTTAGCCTCTACACCATCTACATCTGCCACAAGATCCCGCAAGAACTTGTAATGCTCTACAAATGGATGATTGGCTCCTGTGATTTTTCCAACGACAAGTGCTGAGTCCGCCTTGGTTGTTTCATCATGGAATTGATAGCCTTGAGCGGCTTGGACGTGATCAATGCCACCAAATCCCCAGAAGAAATCCAAATGCCAATAAGCACGGCGGAATTCTCCATCTGTTACTGACTTCAGACCAGCAGCAATTTCTTTTTCAACGAGGTCACGAATCGCCTGATCTTCTACTTTTGTTAAGTCAGCCTGACTGATTTTTCCAGCTGCGAAATCTTCACGAGCCTGAACCAAAGCGGCTGGACGAAGGAATGAACCAACATGGTCTACGCGATAAGGTGCATGTGTATGTGTCAATATGATTTCCTCTTTCCTATAAGTTTTACATTAATTCATCAATGCAACCATTATAGCAGTCCAACACTTGATAAACAAGGGATTGGGATAATCTAATATCTTTTATATCTATATAGTCTTAGACTATGGCAAAAAAAGAAGTCCTTGAAGGACCCCTTTTCTTAATTTTTAAATGCATTGAGCATGACTTGGAACTCTTCGTTCGTGAGTGTAATACCTTTTCCCATCTTTGTATGGTCGGGACTCCAGGTCCGGATATCATACTTAGCAGGAGCACCGTTAAAACTCACACGGTTCAATTCTTTGGTCCAACCCTTGTCATTTTCTGACAAGACCAGCAAATGTTCTTCGATTTGGAATGAAAATTCTGCCATTTCACGACTCCTTTCTTGACTTCTCATCTCTAATATTCGTAAATTATTTACAAAATCGTTGAAATTATCTATAATATATTGTATCAAGTTATGGAGAATTTAGCTATGAAAAAATTTCTCGAGATCGTTAAAGACCGAGCAAATGAATTTTTCAATGGAAAAGTCAGTACCCCTGCCCCATTAGAAGATGAGAGAATTATTGAAATCATTCAACAAGCATTGCGAAAAAAACAAGGGGTACATGTTATTTTTTCAAATAAGAGTTTTACAGGCGACATTGTCAAGTATGACCAAGAACGCCGACAACTGATCGTGAAAAATTTTAAAAAGAGTATGTCCACGATTATTCGGATTTCTGAGATCCAGAAAATCAGTTTGGTCCCCAATAATATTCGCATCGCCCAACAAAAAGGAGAGGTTTAACCCTCTCTTTTTTTGTTATACTCGAACAGTTTTACTTGCCCCATCTTTTGAGTAGAGATTGATTAAACCTTCCTGGCAAGAACGAATCATATCTCCTGGCTTGACTTCTTGTGGAACGGTGATTGTAAGAAGTTCCATCGGATTTGGTGCGCGATCAATCTTCACTCCATCCTTATCATGCAAGTCTTGGATCTGGCATTCAAAATGACGGAAGCCTGGTCCGTAGAATTCCACTTGGTCGCCTTCGTTGATGACATTCCGTTGGCGAATCGTCGCAGTCATGGTAGATGGATCAAAGTCAACCACTTCTCCTACAAATTTGTATTGAGGAATCTTACGACGTGCCCCAAACAATTGTTCATTTTCAGTCGGTGTTTGGTAGTAGAATCCAGTTGCTAATTCACGTTGAGCAACCTTCCACAATTCATTGATCAAATCATCCTTGATGGCATAAAAGGCTTCTGGATTTTCCATATAGGCATCACAAGCTGCCTTGTAACAGTTGGCAACAGTTGATACATAATGGACAGATTTCATCCGGCCTTCGATCTTCAAACTATCAACCCCATTATCAATCATGTCTGGAATATTTTCGATCATACACATGTCCACGGCTGACATAGAGTATTCTTCTGGGACTTGCCCTTTGATACTCTTGCGTTCTTGACCAAATGGCATATCGTAGAGATCGTATTTCCAACGACAAGATTGAGAACAGCCACCACGGTTGGCATCCCGGTCAGACATGTGGTTAGAAAGGGTACAACGTCCGGAATAAGAAATACACATGGCTCCATGAACGAAGGCTTCGATCTCAAGATCGGTACGCTTACGGATCTCTGCCAACTCTTCCATGGATACCTCACGGGCCAAGACGACACGGGTCAAGCCATATTCTTTCCAGAAATGGAAGGTCTCCACATTGGTTGCAGAAGCTTGCGTAGACAAGTGGATATTGAGGCCAGGTGCATAGGTTGCACAGATCTCAATCAAGGCCGGGTCTGAGACGATCACGGCGTCAAGTCCCATATCTCGTAATTCACGGAACCACTCACCAGCCCCTTGTTCATTTCCCTCATGGGTCACCATGTTCGAAGCCACGTGTACATCCACTCCACGGGCATGAGCATACTCAATTCCTTCACGAAGCTCATCCATGGTGAAGTTTCCGGCACGGCTACGCAAACCATAGGCTTGTCCACCAACGAACACTGCGTCTGCCCCATAATTAACGGCAACTTTTAACTTTTCTAATGTTCCAGCAGGTACCAAGACCTCTGGACGTTTTTTTGTATTTGTCATGTTTTCTCCAATTTACAAGATTGTCGATATAATGAATAGCCTCTTCGTTCCCTGAAAAAGGAAAACTCTCAAACGAAGAAGCCCTAGTTTTTTATTATTTTACACGATCTGGTTCATAATCATAGAAACCAGTATCCAAACCACGATTGGCTGGATGCAATTTGCGGATTTCTTCATCAAACAGATAGGCTTGATCCTGTGTAAATGTTCCTTTTTGAATCAAATCACGGGCCTTGACAAAGTACTCTGTAATCTTGACAAAGTTTTCCCCCGGACAGTAGACACCATCGAGTTTCCAATGATCAAATCCGTGTTCTACCAACTCAGACAATTTGGTCATCATATCCAAGTCATTATTTGAGAAGATATGGGTTCCATGTTTGTCCTCGTAGACTGAATAATGAGAATTTGGATCTCCTGGTTCTGCTAAGAACAGGTCGCGATCTTTGGTTACAGAGTCCTCTGTCTTGATGAAGTTGTAATAATTCTGAAGAAGAGGTCGTTTCGAATGGTGGATAATGCTAGCACCATAGACCAAGACTTCCGCTGGAATCTGAAGATTCTCAGCCATTACGAATAATTCGGCAGATGGAATCTCACGAGCCAAAACAGCCTCAGAAGCTCCTGCTTGTTTTCCCCAGAAATTGATCTGGCGGCTAGAAGTGACCATGGTTGAGGCATCGTAAATCGTTTTGAATGGATAGCCATCTCGTTTCAAGACATAAAAAACGCCCGCATCTCCGACAGTAATATAATCAGCCTGAATTTCCTTTAGAAAATCTAGAAAAGGCTTGATTGAATCCATCATCGATTGGTGCATCAGTGCATTTACAGCTACTGTCAATTCTTTGCCAGCAGCATGGACCAGTTGGGCAATTCGATTTATTTCGTCATAGCTTAAAGTTT
>NZ_KQ969689.1:388238-388855 GCF_001578955.1 Streptococcus parasanguinis | reverse complement strand
TTGGGCAATTCGATTTATTTCGTCATAGCTTAAAGTTTGAGGCAATCGTAATCCATAATCTTTTTCACCGACATAGATTCGGTCAACCCCTGCATCAATCAGGGCTTGCGCTTGCTCAACACTCTCTGCTGTTGCTGTAATAATAATATTTTTCATAGAACCATTATAACAAAAATTCCGATATTCTAGAGAAATTTATTCATTTTGTAAAATTTGTAACATTTTTGTAACATTTATATTCCTGAATTCATGATAGAATAATAGAGTGCTGTTAGGAGAGAGAAAATGCCCGTAACAAATTTAAGACACTATGATGAAGAATTCGATTATATCGAATTAACCAAACAAACCCAAGAAACCCCTATTCAGGACTATGCTCCTGAAGTTGAACCCGCACCTCAATTAAGTGAATTGCTATATTTTTTAAATATCGCTATTTTCTGTGTGTTGACGGTTGTATTTAGTTTTGTCTTTTTAGCAACAAAAATGAATACCTTCTTTGCGTTTGCTTTAGCGATTGGTTCTAGCTTTGCTAGTATTCAAGGATTCCGGATTTACTACAATAAACGAAAAAAATAAAAATCAGGTTTGCCTGATTTTTTTATTATGTGACTTTC
>NZ_KQ969689.1:386519-388199 GCF_001578955.1 Streptococcus parasanguinis | reverse complement strand
AGGAGAAATATTCCATAGATTATGTGGTTATAAAGGTGTTGAGATTATTGAAGGCCATTTAATGCCAGATCATGTTCATATGTTGGTAAGTATTCCACCTAGAATTAGTGTTGCAAGTTTCATGGGATATTTAAAAGGTAAAAGCGCTCTAATGATGTTCGATAAACACGCCAATCTGAAATATAAGTTTGGAAATCGACATTTTTGGGCAGAGGGATATTATGTAAGTACAGTTGGCCTCAACGAAGCCACAATAAAGAAATACATTCAGGAACAAGAGCGAAAAGATATTGCTTTAGATAAGTTGAGTGTAAAAGAATATAAAGATCCCTTTAGGGATAGTGGCAAGTAGTACATATGCCTCTTTGAGAGGCTTGTGACGAGTCAAATGCAATAAGGCTTGAACAAAGTGAAAGCCAGCGTCTTTAGGCGCTGGCTAGTTATCTGGGCTTATAGCCCTGGTACAAACCACCCGTTTGACGGGTGGTCATGATTCACTCGAATTTTTTTAATTCCTAAGTTGTCAAATTAAGTTAGACTTTTCATGTAACTCAGAAAAACTTGGTATGGTGTTTGATAATTCAAAGGCTTCCTAGGAATTCTATAAGAATAAATACTTTTTATGAGTTAAAGTTATTCAATCATCAATTGAAACTTTCCGCCGTGAGAAAAGTGCCTGAAACAATTATGTTTCAGGTACTCGGGAGTTTTGAAACTTTAGGTTCAAAACTAAGTCATGGAACTTCTTTGAAGTTCGCTGACGTCCGTACTCACTTAAGGAAAGTTTCTAAGATGAATTTATCTTCAATCTGAAAAGAGGCTCAGTGAGCCTCTTTTTTTATGCTTCTTTTGTTTCTTCTTCAGACGCTTCTTCAGAATTTTTTTCATCCAACTCTAACACGATGTCTTCTGATTCTGTTTGTTTGCGAATGGATTGAACCAAGTCATTGCCACTTAGATTTTCTTTTTGAAGTTTATCCTTAAATGAGTGATAGACTTCTTGAGATTTTTCAACCACATCTTGCGTTTTTTCTTTAACAGATTCCAAAACAGTTCCTGTCGTAATTTCTCCAGAACCAACTTTTTCTTTGGTTTGTTGGATCACTTCTGCAGCTTGTTTTGAAACATCCTTCGCAGTTTGTTTAACGGATTCATGTACTTCTTGAGGATCTTCTTGAAAATCTTTTACGAATCGTGCAACTTTTTTAGTGACTTTCTTTCCTTGCTCAGTTGATAAATAGTAGGCTGCTGAAGCACCTGAAATGACACCAATTAATAAACTAGATAAACGTCCCATATTCTTCCTCGATTCTATTTAAATAATTTTGAAGCCATCTTAATCGCTTTTAATCCGATAGAGGCTTTCACTGTTTTTCCACCAGCTGACACTGCTTTGACACTCAATTGACGGGCTTGATCATTCAAATCTGAAACAGACTCGGAAAGATCCGCTACGGCTGTAAAGAGTGGGTCAATCGTTGCAACTTTTTGATTCAAATCATCCGTTAAAACATTGACTTTTGCCAATAGATCATTGGTCTGATGCAAGGTGACATTGACATCTGATGTCAAAACTTGGATGGTTTTTTGCGTCTCATCTACAACTTTTCCAATCTTTGAGAGGAAAAAAATCATATAAATGACAAGCGCTACTAAGGCAAGTCCTAAGAGACCGTAGGC
>NZ_KQ969689.1:383535-386499 GCF_001578955.1 Streptococcus parasanguinis | reverse complement strand
AATGACAAGCGCTACTAAGGCAAGTCCTAAGAGACCGTAGGCAATTTCAATAAACATATGTTACTCCTTTGTTTCTACATAATAAGAGGCTTTTTTGCGACGTTGGTAAAGGATGACGGCAAGTCCAACTAGAATCAGGATCATCGACAACCACTGGGAAACACGTAAGCCAGCAAACATCAAGCTATCCGTCCTCATTCCTTCGATGATCATCCGACCAAAACCATACCAGATAAGGTAAAAGGCTGTGATCTCACCTTGTCGCAAAAATTGGGGCTTCCTACGAAGAATCAAGATCAAGAGAAATCCTAGCAGATTCCAACTGGATTCATATAAGAACGTTGGCTGACGGTAACTACCATCTATATACATTTGGTCTCGAATAAAAGAGGGCAAGTAGTTGAGGCTCTTAACAGCAGCTCCATAAGCTTCCTGGTTAAAGAAGTTTCCCCAGCGACCAATACTCTGTGCAACCATGACGCTTGGGGCCGCAATATCCAAAAAATCAATTGGCTCAATCAAGCGTCTGCGAGAGAATAGATACAAGACCAATGCACCTGTCAAGAGGCCACCATAAATCGCGATTCCTCCGTTCCAGATAGCAAAAATCTCACCAAGGTGCTGGCTATAGTAGCCCCATTCGAAAATAACGTAATAGAGTCTGGCCCCCACAATCGCAAGCGGAAAGGCGATCAAAATGAAATCAATGATATCATCTGGATTAATTTGCTTACGGGGAGCTTCTTTCATGGAAAGATACACAGCTAGAATCAAACCAGAGACAATACAAATCGCGTACCAACGAATACTGATCGGACCTAATTGAAGGGCTACTGGATTCATTCCTTCACCTCATTTTGACTAATCAACTGGGACAGACGTTCTTCAAAAGTTTTGGTAGCATCATAGCCCATTTCTTTAGCCCGAACATTCATCGCTGCTGCTTCGATCACGACCGAAATGTTCCGACCAGTCTTCACAGGGATGCGTATACGAGGAATAGTCACGCCTCCGATTTCTAACTCTTCTGCATTATTACCAAGACGATCATAAACCTGATCCTTAGCATAATTTTCCAAGTAAACGGCGATTTGGACTTGTGAAGAATCCTTCACAGCACTCGCGCCGTAGAGACTCATGACATCAATAATCCCGACACCACGGATCTCTAGTAAGTGGCGTAAGATTTCAGCTGGCTCTCCCCAAAGAGTCATCTCATCTCTCGCATAGATATCGACTCGGTCATCTGCTACGAGACGGTGACCCCGTTTGACAAGTTCCAGACCTGTCTCGCTTTTTCCGATTCCGCTATCTCCTTGGATCAAGACACCCATCCCATAAATATCCATCAAGACACCGTGTACACTCGTACGTTCTGCTAGCCGACTATCCAAATAGCTAGAAAGCTCTCCAGATAAACGACTCGTCGCAACATTACTTTTCAAAATAGCTAGTTGCTTCTCTTCAGCAGCACGCAACATTTCTTCTGGAATTTCTAAATTCCGCGCGACAATGATGACAGGTGTCTCTGGCTGGAACATCTTGCGCAGGACCTGGTGACGGTTGTGAGGGCTCATCTTTACCAGGTAGGACCATTCTTTCATTCCTACAAGCTGAATCCGCTCAGGTGTGTAATAGTCGAAATAGCCCGTCATTTCAAGACCTGGACGTGAAATGTCCGCAGTCGTAATTTCCTTACTTAAGAGGCTATCATCCCCATAAACAACCGATAGACGAAGCTTTTCCTGTATATCGCGAACAGTAACTGCCATATCATTCTCCCTTTTCAAATTCTCTTTCTATTATAGCAGATTTTCTCTTCATACGAGAGACTGAAGTATCATTCGAAAGATCCATTTTCACCTCCTTTTTAAGGCAAGCAAAAAGAGGTCAAGACAAAGGTCTCCAACCTCTAGGAAATGATGGTAACATATGAAGAATGCTTTAGCCTTGGCCTTGCAAGAAATCTTTGATCATGGATTTACTTCCAGTAGAGACCGCATAGACCACCGCATTTGAAGGAAATGCGATCAAGCCAAGCATAAAGGTGGCAGGTCCTCCCCCCAACAAGGAGAAAACCAGATACAAAACCGGCAGAAATAAATTCGAAAACCAATAAATTTGTGGGTCTCTTGCCCTTTCTGTTGGCAGAAACAAGAAGTAGAAGAGACTATTCCAAATGCCCAGTGGAAAAAGGAGCATCCGATCAAAACTGTTCCAACTCCTTCATCAAAAACACGATTTAAAATGAAAAACTGTCCTATAAAACTGAAGAAGAGATATAGAATAAAAGCAAGGTAATAGAACTTCTGCTTCACTCGGATCTCCTTTTAGAAAAATGGACTATCATTCTGATCATGGATGGGTTCAGCCTCTTTTCTTCGACGAGGTCGAGGGCCATAGTCAAACATTTCCTGCTCCTCCTCGTCCTTATAAGGCAAGGTCGTATCTAACAGTAAATAGATAATCACACCGATAAAGGCATGAGAAACCGTAAAAAGAATAAACAAGAAGCGTAGGAGAGTTACGCTAAGACCAAATTTATCGGCTAAGCCAGCTAGCACACCTGAAACCAGGCGATGTCGTTTTAATTTGTAAAATGATGCTGTCATTTGATTTTCCTCTTTCTAGTTAGACCTATTTTAGCAGAGTCGAACTGGAAAGAGATCCGCCTAAAGACCGATTCTTACTCTTGTCTCATTTCAAGGAATTGCAGGCGACTGCGACAGCGACCACAAGCATATTTCTTCAGATCGATTTTTCGCTTTCGTCTATACTCTTGGCCACAACGGGGACATTGATAGAGATAGATCCGCTTGACTCGCCTAGTTCTATCTGGTAGAGGAGGTGTGAAACGAAGACCGTCCACTTGCTGGAGGAGTTGCTTAAAGGCTAGATCTTTGTGTCGATAGCCTTTACCTTGATCGTAAAGATGGTAATGGCAGAGCTCGTGGCGGACGATTT
>NZ_KQ969689.1:382790-383515 GCF_001578955.1 Streptococcus parasanguinis | reverse complement strand
TCCCAAAATCTTCTAGGGATACTTGGCGTACATAGTCAGTCAGATTCATTCGGTGCTACCAAACTGAGGTTGACTTTTTCGCGTTCCACGTCGATCTTCTTCACCCAGACCGTCACTACATCTCCTACAGAGACGACTTGGCTTGGATGCTTGATAAATTGCTTGCTCATATGGGAGATATGAATCAAGCCATCCTCGTGAATGCCAATATCGACAAAGGCTCCGAAATCAACCACATTGCGCACAACCCCTTCTAATTTTTGACCAATGTGGAGGTCTTTAATATCCAAAACATCCTGACGGAGCACTGGTGCATCAAAGGAATCCCGCAAATCGCGACCTGGTTTTAGGAGATCATCAATGACATCTTTCAGGGTTTCCGGCCCCAGTTCTAGCTGGGTCGACATTTCCTCTATCTTGACAGCTTTTAATTTTTCTTGAGCAGATTCATCGAGTTCGGTAATCCCAAGGAGTTCAAAAAGTTTTTCAACTTCCTTGTAACTTTCGGGGTGGACGCCAGTATTGTCCAAAATGTTTTTACTTTCAGGAATGCGCAAGAATCCCGCTGCCTGCTCAAAAGCCTTGGCCCCGAGGCGAGGGACTTTTTTAATCTGTCCCCGTGAGAGGATCATTCCTTCTTCTTCCCGATATTTCACGATATTTTCAGAGATGGTCTTATTAAGTCCTGCTACATGCGCTAAGAGAGAGGGACTAGCAGTATTGAT
>NZ_KQ969689.1:378536-382770 GCF_001578955.1 Streptococcus parasanguinis | reverse complement strand
TCCAAACTTTCCGTCAATTTTTTCTGATTGACATCGTGCTGGTATTGACCCACACCGATCGACTTGGCATCGATTTTCACCAACTCAGCCAAGGGATCTTGCAAGCGGCGGGCAATAGAGATGGCCGAGCGTTTTTCAACGGTTAATTCTGGGAACTCATGACGGGCCAACTCACTAGCTGAGTAGACAGAGGCTCCACTTTCATTGACAATGACATAGCGGACCCCTGGATGGTCATGGAGTACTTCAGCGACAAAGGCCTCACTTTCACGGCTAGCGGTTCCATTCCCGATCGCAATAATCTCTACGTCAAACTCCTTGATCAAGGAGGACAAATCTTTCTTGGCCTGCTCGATCTGAGCTGGTTTTGCAGGGGCAACCGGATAGATAACCTGGGTGGCAAGCATTTTGCCTGTCTCATCGACAACCGCTAATTTGGCACCGGTCCGAAAAGCTGGGTCAAATCCAAGGACCACGCGCCCTTTTAATGGAGGGATAAGCAATAGATTCCGTAGATTTTCAGAGAACAATTGAATGGCACCGTCTTCTGCCACCTCTGTCAACTCTGTCCGAATTCGACGTTCAATCGCAGGTACGATTTTTTTCTTAACCGCTTGCTGAATAACGTCATCGACATAGGCATTTTTGCTTTTAAAACGGGCTTCAAAGATGCGAATGATTCGATCCAGATGGTGCTCAAATCCGACTTTAAGAACCCCCAATTTTTCCCCACGATTGAGAGCCAGGGTCCGGTAGCCCTGCATACTCTTAATCTTCTCAGAAAAATCATAGTAGATTTCAAAGGTTCTCTTAGGATCTAAGCTTTCATCCTTCAAGGTTGACGTCATGAGGGAATGACCATGAATTTCTTGATAGGTAAGGGCCCGCAATTGGGTATCCTCTGAAATAGCCTCTACCAGAATATCCACTGCACCAGTTAAAGCAGCGGTTTCAGTTGGGAAGGTCTCACAGGTAAATTTCTGTGCCTCTACTTCCAAGTTTGGACTATTTTGTAGGATGAGACGTGCCAAGGGGAAAAGTCCTGCTTCTCGGGCAATCGTGGCCTTGGTCCGCCGTTTTTCCTTATAAGGTAGATAAAGCTCTTCGACATCTGCTAATTTCTCAGCAGCTTCAATGGCCTGCTTGAGCGCCTCTGTCAGTTTGCCTTGTTCCTCAATCTTAGCAAGGACGGTTTCCTTTCGTTCAGCTAGAGCTGTTAAGGATTTGTCCCGATCAATAATAGCCTTGATCGCTACTTCATCTAAATTTCCCGTCATATCTTTTCGATAGCGAGCAATGAAGGGAATGGTTGAGCCTTCTGCGGTCAGACTCAATACGGTATCGATTTGTTTTAAGCTAACACCCAATTCTTGGGCTATTTTTTCATATTTATCCATAGCTTCTATTATAGCATATTTTACCGTAGCCAAGGCTTCTAGCCACCTATTTGCTAGGGTTTTGTAGAAGTTTCCTCCTTGTCTTTTATGCTCTATTTCCCCCTTGATCTTTCCTTTTTGTTATAATGATAGAAAACGAAAAAGGAGGCCCAAAAATGGCTATTAAATTTTCTAAGACAGATGATCTTGATAAAATGTTTGAAAACTTTGCAAGTTTTCCAGATCTAGAAAAAACAGTTGAATTCCCCGAAGAAAAAAAGAAAGCAGAAACGGCTGCTAAAGATGCAAAGAAGGCTAAGTAATGACATTCTTTCAACACCTTCCCTCTAGCGTCTTGCAGGCTGGGGCTATTTTTCTCTCGATTATTATCGAGGCCCTACCGTTTGTCCTAATCGGAAGTATCATTTCAGGGATTATTGAGGTCTATATCACCCCCGAAAGGGTCTACCGCTTTCTTCCCAAGAATAAATTTGGGCGAATCTTCTTTGGGACCTTTATCGGCTTTATCTTTCCTTCCTGTGAATGTGGAATTGTTCCCATTATCAATCGCTTTCTAGAAAAGAAAGTCCCAAGTTATACTGCTGTTCCCTTTTTGGTGACAGCACCGGTCATCAATCCTATCGTTCTCTTTGCGACCTACTCAGCCTTTGGGAATTCTGTCAAGATGGCCCTCTACCGCGCCCTTGGTTCCCTACTGGTCGCAACGGTACTAGGGATCTATCTTGGTTTTATTCAGACAGATTCGATCCAAAAAGAACATCGTAAGGCTGTACATGAACATGATTTTAGTAGCTTGAGCAAAGGTCAAAAGCTCTTCCAAGTCTTGGTGCAAGCCATTGATGAATTCTTTGATACGGGACGTTACCTGGTATTTGGTTGCCTCTTTGCCAGCCTCGTCCAAGTCTATGTCCCAACACGGATCCTTACTTCGATCAGTGCGACACCGGTTATTGCTATTCTCCTCCTTATGGCCTTGTCCTTCCTCCTCTCACTTTGTAGCGAGGCGGACGCCTTTATCGGCTCCTCTCTTCTGAGTAGTTTTGGAGTAGCGCCGGTGCTGGCCTTTCTGGTGATTGGACCTATGCTTGATGTCAAGAATCTCCTCATGATGAAAAATTATCTCAAGACCCGTTTTATCTGGCAATTTATCGGAATTGTCTGTGGAGTTGTGCTCCTATACTCTTGGATTGTGGGGGTAGCTTTATGATACGATTTTTGATCTTAGCAGGTTATTTTGAGCTCACCATGTATCTTCAATTATCTGGTAAGCTCAATCAATACATCAACTTACACTATTCTTACTTGGCTTATATTTCTATGTTCTTGTCCTTTGTTTTAGCTCTTGTGCAGCTGATCATCTGGGTCAAGCAGATGAAGATCCACAGTCATCTCTCTGGCTTCTGGGCAAAAGTGGCGAGTATTTTCTTGCTCTGTATTCCTTTGTTTGTCGGACTATTTTTCCCTACAGTGACACTGGATTCCCAAACGGTTTCTGCCAAAGGCTACCACTTCCCGGTTGCGGCTGGTTCTTCCAAGGAAATACAACAGGACGAAGGGACAACAACCCAGTATCTCAAACCAGATACTAGTAGCTATTTTACCAAATCTGCCTATGAGTCAGAAATGAAGCAGGCTGCAAAGAAATATGTTGATAAAAAAGTGATCCAGGTGACCAATGAGAATTACATGGAAGTCATGGAAGTTATTTATGATTATCCTGACCAATTTGCAGGAAAGACGATCGAGCTGACCGGCTTTGTTTACAATGACCCCAATAACAAGAACAGCCAATTTCTCTTTCGCTTTGGGATCATCCACTGTATCGCAGATTCCGGAGTCTACGGTCTCTTAACGACGGGGGCTCCGCAGCATTTCGAAAACAATACTTGGATCCATGCGAAAGGAACCTTGTCCATTGAATACCACAAGCAGCTCAAGCAAAGCTTGCCTGTTCTCCACATTAGCGATTGCCAGACCATTACGAAACCGGCCAATCCATATGTCTACCGCGTATTCTGATGGAGCTTCCGTTGTAGATCCAAACATCTTATAACTGTTCAAGCTAGAATCCACATTGATTCTAGCTTTTTCTATGCTTTCCTCTCAAATCCTCTAATCCCATCGGAAAATATTCAGAACAACGATTCCATCAAAGAAATCTTGTGGATTTTATGGTAAAATATGGTTAATAAAATAGGAAATAGGTACTTAAATGTCTTCAAAAGTTATTGTAACCATTTTCGGGGCCAGTGGAGATTTAGCCAAGCGCAAACTCTATCCATCCCTTTTTAGACTCTATAAATCAGGAAATCTATCTGAAAACTTTGCGGTTATCGGAACAGCCCGCAGACCATGGAGCAAGGAATACTTTGAATCAGTCGTGGTAGAATCCATCACAGATCTGGCCGATAGCCCTCAACAAGCTCAAGAATTCGCTAGTCATTTCTACTACCAAAGCCACGATGTCAATGATACCGAACATTACATCGCCCTGCGTGAATTGCAAAACAGCTTGGATGAAAAATACCAAACGGAACACAACAAGGTCTTCTTCTTGTCCATGGCTCCTCAATTTTTTGGAACCATTGCCAAACACCTCAAATCAGAAGGCATTGTGGATGGGCAAGGCTTTGAGCGCTTGATCGTTGAAAAACCTTTCGGTACAGACTTGGAAACAGCTAGTCAGCTCAACAAGGAATTGGAAGAAACCTTTGATGAAGAACAAATCTTCCGGATCGACCATTATCTTGGAAAAGAAATGATCCAAAATATCTTTGCTATTCGTTTTGGAAATCTTATTTTTGATAACCTTTGGAACCGAGATTTTATTGACAATA
>NZ_KQ969689.1:375308-378516 GCF_001578955.1 Streptococcus parasanguinis | reverse complement strand
ACGCTTAGGAGTTGAAGAACGCGGTGGCTACTATGATCACTCGGGGGCCCTTCGGGACATGGTGCAAAACCATACCCTTCAGCTGTTGTCTTTGCTTGCCATGGATAAACCAGCTACCTTTACTAAGGATGCGATTCGGGCAGAAAAGGTTAAAGTTTTTGAGCAATTGCACAATCCGACAGATGACGAATTGAAGAAATTCTTTATCCGTGGTCAATACCATTCAGGTACGATCGAAGGGAAAAAAGATATCTCTTATCGCAGTGAGCCCAATGTCGACCCTGAATCTACTACAGAAACCTATGCTTCTGGTACGTTCTTTGTTGATAGCGATCGCTTCCGCGGAGTGCCTTTCTTCTTCCGTACCGGAAAACGCTTGACTCAAAAAGGAACCATGGTCAATGTGGTCTTCAAGCAAACCGACTCCATCTTTGGACATAGTTTGCAACCAAATGTCTTGACCATTTATATCCAACCAAATGAGGGTTTCTCATTAAGCATCAACGGAAAAGAGGTCGGAGAAAAATTCAGTATCGCACCGACTTCCTTTGATTACGAAACAGATGCGACCGCAACTGGAGCTTCACCAGATCCTTATGAAAAATTAATTTTCGACGTTTTGAACAATGACTCAACCAATTACAGCCACTGGCACGAAGTTCGTGCTTCATGGCAATTGATTGACCGGATCGAAAAACTGTGGGCCGAAAATGGAGCACCGCTCTATGAATACAAGTCTGGATCCATGGGACCAGCTGCATCCGATGATCTCCTTGCAGAATACGGAGCCGAATGGGTTTGGAAACCTGAACCTAAGAATTAAGGAAAGCCACCTTCGGGTGGTTTTTTTGATAGCGCAAGGAAACAAAAAGACAAATTGTCATAATAACAATTTGTCTTTTTCTATTCGACTCTTAAATCAAGCCTTCCAAGAGGCCTCTCATGAAGTTTTCTGAATGGAATGGTCCGATGTCATCAATCTTTTCTCCAAATCCAATCAACTTCACTGGGATGTCCAACTCTTCACGGATCGCAAGGACGACCCCACCTCGAGCCGTTCCATCGATCTTGGTCAATACAATTCCTGTCACAGGTGTAATTTTTGAAAATTCTTTAGCTTGCACCAAGGCATTTTGACCAGTTGATGCATCGAGGGCCAGCAAGGTTTCATGCGGTGCATCAGGCACTACTCGCTTGATAATCCGGCCGATTTTTTCAAGCTCCGCCATGAGGTTGTCCTTGTTTTGCAGACGACCAGCTGTATCAATCATCAGAACATCGATGTTTTCAGCGATCGCGCGTTCCATTCCATCAAAGACGACACTAGCAGGATCTGATTTTTCAGGACCTGTTACAACTGGAACATCTACACGGCGTCCCCATTCTGCCAGTTGAGCCACTGCTCCTGCACGGAAAGTATCTGCTGCAACCAACATGACTTTCTTGCCCTCTTGTTTGTAGCGGTGGGCTAACTTCCCGATAGAGGTGGTTTTACCAACTCCATTGACCCCAACAAAGAGCATGACCGTGAGACCATCTTGAAAACGAATGGCTTCATTAAATTGGCCATCTTTTTCATACAAGTCCACCAATTTTTCGATAATCACGCGCTTGAGAGCATCTGGTTTTTTGGCATTTTCCAAACGAGCTTCATAGCGCAACTCTTCGGTTAAATTAGAGGCCACTTGAACCCCAACGTCACTCATGATCAAGAGTTCTTCCAATTCTTCAAAGAATTCTTCATCGACTGAACGGAAATTAGCAAAGAAGGCATTGAGACGTGCTCCAAATCCAGTTCGTGTCTTTTTCAAGCTACGATCGTATTTTTCCTGAATGGTTTCTTGCTGAGGCTCAACCTTGTCTGGAATTGGCGCCTCTGCCTTTTCAACAATCCTTTCCTCAACGGCTGATGCTGCTTCTCCTTGAGGAAGTCTGGACTCGGCTTCTGCTACTTCAGAAGTTTCCTCCACTTGAGCGATCGCTTCTGATACTTCAGGTTCTGAAACCTCATCCTGAGCTTCTACTAGTTCTGGAGACTCCTCTTCTGTCGTGCTCTCTTCTACTAGCTCAGCGTCAGGTGATGGAGAGGCAATCGGTGACTCTTCTTCCATTTCTGAACCGTTAGCCCCATCTGCTTCCTCACCATTTTCAGTTTCTTCCGCTTCAATTTTCTCTTCTTCAAGAGGCTCAGTCTCCTCTGTTTCACCAGCTAGTGGTGAAACTTCTTCAGGACTTGCTTCTGTTTGAGCAGGTTCAAAGACAACTGGAGACTCCTCTACTGGTGCTTGATCTTCATGAGTCTCTGAAGTTCCTATTTCTTCAACATGAGGTTCCTCTGCTGGCTCTTCTTGAGCGACAGTTGAAACAGGTTGATGAGTGGCTGCAATCCGCGCTTTGAGCTCTTGGTAATAAGCCTCCATATCAGCGATTTTTTGCTCTTCCTTGTCATTTCGGGTAGCCGTCGGCTCCTCTTTGACAGTTTCTTCAATCTCCGTACTTTCCGCCACTTCTTCAGAAGACGGAAGCACTTTTTCAGTTTCTTCTTTTTTTCCAAATAAACGATCAAATAATCCCATTTATTCACTCTCCTTTAGCACATAATTTTCAATCGCCCATGCGACAGCATCTTGGTCATTGGTCACAGGGGCCACAAGCGCTGCAACTTCCTTTACTGCTGGAATCGCATTGCCCATGGCAACCCCCAGTCCAGCCCACTGGATCATAGACAGGTCATTGGCTTCATCTCCACAGGCCATGACTTGATCTGCCTTAAGACCCAAAATAGTTGCCAGTGCCTCTAAACCTGTCGCCTTGTGAACATTTTTAGGGCACCATTCCAGCAACATTTCCCGAGATTTAAATATTTCATAGTCTTGAAATAAGTCCGGCCTAATCTGCTTGATAGCTGCATCTAGAAAGTCTTGATCGACGGCTGTCACACACTTGTTGTAGGAAATCGTGGATGGCAGGTCTTTAAAATCTGTTTCAATAAAGTTCAGGTAGGGATTGTAAAGGGAATAGAGAGACTTTCGATCTGCATGAATCTCATAAACCGTTCCCTCACTGATAGCATCCAGCGGAAGGCCTAGACGGGCTGTTTCATCATGAATGGTTGCGACATCTTCTGGTGCCAAGACAACTTTTGAGAGGATTTCTCCATTATTTCGCTGCACTAGACCACCGTTGAAGGTAATCGTATACTCTTCTT
>NZ_KQ969689.1:370851-374895 GCF_001578955.1 Streptococcus parasanguinis | reverse complement strand
ATGGCCCACGACTTGCATCATATGGAGGTCATTTAAGTTATCCCCGAAAGCCATCACCTGATCCATCGAGATCCCTAGTTTATCCGCTAAGGCGGTAATGGCCACTCCCTTATCGACATAATCGAGGACAATATCAATCGATTCAAAACCTGTCGTCATCGCTTTGACACCGGGGATATTCTCAGTGACCCATTGTTCACCTTCAAGTACAAGAGCTGCATCAAAGTTGGTGGTCAATTTGAAAATTTCATCCTGAATATCTGCTAGGCTTTTCACTTTTTGAATGTTTTCATTGTAGTGCTGACTCAAGGCCAGATAGTCGGGATCTACTGTTTCTAAGACATAGCTCCCTTTTTTCCCAGTCAAAAGAAGCTTATTCGGGTCTGCATAAGGTGAGGATTTCAAAGCCTCAAAAACACCCAAATAAAAGTCTTTGGACATGGTCGCTTCGTAGAGATCTTCTCCATGAAATTCTACCACACTACCATTTTCAGCAATGAAAATCATCTGGTCCTCAAATCCTTTAAAGAGAGATTTGAGAGAAAGGAGGGCACGGCCACTTGCAGCAGCAAAATAGATGCCTTTTTCTTTGCAACTTGCTAATACCTTGCGTAAAAGGTCTTGATCATACTGATGTTGGTCATTTAAAAAAGTTCCATCCATATCCGTAGCGATCAATTTAATTTCATTATTCTTCATTTTCTAAGTCTTTCAATTTTACTGAGACGATTTTAGAAACCCCTGATTCTTGCATGGTCACACCATAGATGGAATCTGCAGCCGACATAGTTCCCTTCCGGTGCGTCACGACAATAAACTGGCTTTCCTTATCAAAGCGGTTCAAATAATCCCCAAAGCGCTTAACATTGGCCTCATCTAGGGCTGCCTCTACCTCATCCAAAATGACAAATGGAATAGTCTTGACACGAATAATCGAGAACAAGAGAGCCAAGGCAGACAAGGCCTTTTCTCCACCACTCATGAGGTTTAAGGATTGGATCTTTTTACCAGGTGGCTGCACAGAAATCTCAACACCAGCTGTCAGAAGATCTGGCTCTGTCAGAATCAAATCAGCAGCCCCCCCACCAAACATTTGACGGAAAGTGACTTTAAAGGATTCACGAATGGCTTCAAAAGTTGATTTAAAGCGTTCCTTGACTTCGTCATTCATGTCGTTGATGGTAGACAGAAGCATGTTTTTCGCAGCCAAGACATCCTCACGCTGGCTCGAAAGGAAATCAAAGCGTCCCTTCACCTCGTCATACTGCCCGATCGCATCCACATTGACTGGACCAAGTGCCTTAATATCTTTTTCGATGCTCTTGAGCTGGTTTTCAGCTGCCGCAAGATTTTCAACAGGTTTGGCCTGCTCTTTGGCTTGGTCAAAGCTTTGCATGAATTCATCGGTAATTTGCGTTAAAAGCTTGTTCAAACGATCCGCATGCTTTTCACGCGTCGCTTCAGCCTTGGCTTGTTGACGAATCCACTCTTCGTTTTTCTTGCGAGCTTGTTCCATCTGTTCTGCAACATCTTCGGCCTGGCCTTCCAAATCATCCAGCTCAAAGCGTTTCCGAATGACCCCTTGTTCCAGTTCCGTTTTCTTGGCTTGGGCCTGTGTCAATTGGTTGGCTAGCTGCTCTACATCCACTGTCTGAACTTTGGCCTCGCCTTGTTCAATCAGCAATTGCAACTGATGCTCTTCTACTTCCAACTGGGAGATCGTTTCTTCCAAGCGACGAGCATCTGTTTGCTCATAGCTTTGTTGGCTCTTATACTCGGTCTGTTGAAGTCGCAATTCTGCCAATTGCTCTTGCAGGTTTTGTACTTTTTGTTGCAGAACATCTTTGTCCGACTTCATGGTTTCAATGTCGCGGTTCAAATTTTCTTTTTGAAGCTCAATTTCTGCCAATTTCTCAGTAAGGGACTCCAGCTCTTCTTGGAGAGATTGGGTCGCATCTGTTGCCAATTCTGACTTCAAAGCTTCTAAGAGTTCCTGAATTTCTTTCAGTTGCTCTTGGCTTTGTTGGTAGGCCAATTGGGCCCGCTGTTGTTCCAGACGCGCTTGTTCACCTTGGCTTTGAATGGAGGCCAGGTATTCTTGCGCTTGCTTGAGCAGATTGTCTTTGGTTTCTACTTCCTGCTCAGCTTCTCTCAAACGAGCATCCAGAGCTTGCATTTCCTGCTTCAAACTATCCAATTCTGGTTTGACAAAGACCGTATTTTGGGAACGATTGGCACCACCGGCATATGATCCTCCGGTCCGCAATTCAGTCCCATCCAAGGTCACCATCCGAACTTGATAATTGACTTTACGAGCCGCCTCACGCGCATGCTCCGTCGTGTCAAAGATGGCCGTTACTCCAAGCAGGTTTTGGAAAATCTGTTCAAACCGATGCTCATAGGTCACTAAGTCACTCGCAATTCCTAGAAATCCTGCACTGGCTTGAATCAATTCCAAATTCCGAGGAGATAGTTGACGGGCTTTGATGGTCGTTAGCGGAAGGAAAGTTGCCCGTCCCAAGCGATTGCGTTTCAAGAAGTCAATCGCTCGCGTTGCGGCCTTTTCATCCTCGACAATGATCTGTTGGCTGCTTGCTCCCAGAGCAATTTCAAGCGCCGTCTGGTAGTCTTTTGAGAAATTCAAATTCTCACTAACAGCTCCACAGATGCCTCCTAGACGTTCTGCTTCTTGCAAAACGCTCTTGACGCCTGCATAGAAGTTACTATAGTTCTTCTGAATGGCTTCCAAGCTATTGATCCGCGCCCGCTTATTCTTGCTCTCATCCATCAAGTCAAACATGGCCGCTTGAGCCTCTTGGTAGGCAGCTTTGGCTTGCTCCACTTTTACCAATTGCTCTTGATATTCTACTAGTAAACCTTTGACCCTCGCTTGTGCCTGATCCAACTCTTTCAATTGTCGGACTTCTTTTTCCTTGGCAGTTTCAAAGTTTGTTTGTGCCTTGGTCAAATCCTCTTGACGATGGCTTGATTCTTGCAATAGTGCTTGGATCCGGCTCTCAATAGCTGTCCGCTCATTCGATTTTTCAGCCTCCGTCTGCAAGAGCGCGACATACTGCTCGCGTAGATGCTCAATGACTTGTTCCGGATCTTCTTCGTAGTTGGCTAATTCTTTTTCCAACTCTTCTTGTTGCTGCCGGTTCTCTGTCAGCCTTTGTTGAAGCACAGCTAGCGTCTCTTGTTTTTGAGCCAGCTCTTGTTTCGCTTCTTCCAGACGGGCCAAAACAGCATCCAGCCGCTCAAGATTTTCCCTGCGACTATGGGCTGCTTGACTCGATTGCAACTTAGCTACTTCGATTTGCTTTTCCAAATCACTGATCAATCGAGTGACCTCTAGCAAGCTGGCCTGGTCTTCAGCTAAGCTCTCATCCAACTGATGGCGGGCTTTCTTGATGCGTACATTCTCTTCTTCTAAGACCTGACGACGTTGGTAATAAGAAGCCAACTGTTCTTGAATAGCCTTTTCTTCTTGATCAGCTTTTTCGTAGAGCTCTTTTGTCAGATCGACTTGAGCAACTAAAACATCCAGCAAGAGAACCTGCCGTTCTTGGTCTAATTCCAAGAAACGGCGAGCGACAGTCGCTTGCTTTTCAAGAGGTTGGATCTGTCCTTCTAATTCATAGAGGATATCCTCCAGACGGTCCAAATTTTCCTGGGTTTGATTGAGCTTGGTCTCGGTTTCCTTGCGTCGTGTCTTAAATTTCAAGACACCGGCAGCTTCTTCAAAGATTGCCCGGCGTTCTTCCGGTTTGGAGTTAAAGATCTCCTCTACCCGTCCTTGGGAGATAATAGAGAAGGAATCACGTCCCAATCCCGTATCCATGAACAAATCATGCACATCTCTGAGACGTACTTTCTTGCCGTCGATCTTGTACTCGCTGTCTCCAGAACGATAAATATGCCGTTCGACACGAATTTCTTTACCTGCCTGCTGGATAAAACCATCCTGGTTATCTAAGACAACTGTGACACAGGCATAATTCAGCGGTTTTCGCGATTCTGTCCCTGCAAAGATGACATCGGGCA
>NZ_KQ969689.1:369171-370831 GCF_001578955.1 Streptococcus parasanguinis | reverse complement strand
CTGTCCCTGCAAAGATGACATCGGGCATTTTGCCCCCACGTAGACTCTTGACACTAGATTCTCCCAGAGCCCAGCGCAAGCTCTCTGTGATATTTGATTTTCCAGATCCATTAGGCCCTACAACGGCAGTGACCCCTTTGTCAAATACGACTTTTGTCTTATCCGCAAAGGATTTAAAGCCTTGGATTTCAATCTCTTTTAGATACATGGGGAATCATTCCTCGTTTCAACTGCATTGCGGGCCGCTTCCTGCTCCGCTAATTTCTTGGAACGACCATGACCATGTCCCATCGTTTGACCGTTCACGAACACTTCTACTTCAAACTCTTTGGCATGAGCAGGACCGGACTCGCTAACCACTTGGTATTGGATCTCCACATCTCCGTGAACCTGTAACAGTTCTTGCAGGCGGGTCTTGTAGTCAATGACTTGAGAAAATTGACCCGTTTCAACCTTTGGAATCATGACCTGATAGATGAAGCGTTTGACTGCTTCCACTCCTTGATCCAGTAAAAGAGCACCTAAAAAAGCTTCAAATAAGTCGCCAAGAATCGTATCACGGTCCCGGCCACCAGATTTTTCTTCGCCTTTGCCTAGTTTGATGAAATGGTCAAATTGGCAATCCCGAGAAAAACCAGCCAGACTTTCTTCACGAACAATCATAGAACGGAATTTAGACAAATCTCCCTCAGGTCTGTTGGGGTGTTCCTTATACAAATATTCGGAAATAACTAATTGAAGAACAGCGTCTCCTAAAAATTCCAAACGTTCGTTATGTGAAATTTTTAAGAGGCGGTGCTCATTGGCATAAGAGGTGTGCGTAAAAGCGGTATCTAATAAACTGCTATCTGAAAAAACGATCTGAAACCGTTCCGATAACAGGGTTTGTAATTTCTCCATGGGAAGCCTACTTTCTAATAAATTTATACTCTTAAGTATACCAAAAAAGAAGCACGAACGCACTTCTTTTCCTAGTTCTAGGGCCTGAATTCTCCAATTTTAATCAGGATTTTCTTCTGTTGGATTTTCGGACTTATTGGGAATCACTTTTAAGAGATAATAGGTGATAAAAATCGTCAAAGCAACTAGAGCAAGCTTCACCCAAATAATCGGGGCCAGATAGATCGAAATCCCCATCAGAATGTAGATCTGAAGAAGGATCCATTTCTTCCGTTCTTTGGCAATCGATTTGGTCTCTCGGTAATCCGCTACATAGGTTTGATAAAGCTTGGTTTGGTAGAGCCAAGTTTCAAAGCGTTTGGAACTTTTAGCAAAGCAGGCCATCGATAGCAATAAAAAGGGAGTCGTCGGTAAAATCGGCAAAGGAATCCCAATAATTCCTAATCCCAAAGACACAAAACCAACCGTAAGATAAACAAGGCGCATTTACTTCTCCTTTGTATGATTCTTTTTTCGTAATCACTCTACTGCGTTCACATCTGACATTCGAAGTACCATCTTAGAAGGGTCTGACATTCCATCGACAATCTTCATTTGCTCCTCGTTCAATGGTAATAATATCATAGTTGCTGTATGAGAGGGTAATTCACCACTATCTTTGATGAAATAACTTACCTTTTGATTATCAAAAATAGTCTTTCCATCATAAGACCAAGAAATTGAAAAATTCAAATCTTTTTTGATATCTACATCTGTCTTA
>NZ_KQ969689.1:366009-368494 GCF_001578955.1 Streptococcus parasanguinis | reverse complement strand
AAAATTCAAATCTTTTTTGATATCTACATCTGTCTTATTAACCAACATGAGAGCTGCTCTTCCTTCAGAAATAGCTCCCGTGAAGTAGAGCGCCATATTACCTTCACTTCCGAGTTCAGGATGTTCCTTGACCAATTTTTTTCCTAACTCAATTAGCTCAGATGTTTTACCTTCATACTGAGGTGCTACTACAAATTTCAAACCTTTTTCTTCTTTAGAAGACTCTGATACTTTTGTTTCCTTTGTCGTTTGATTGGAAGTTGACTCTTTCGTATCTTGCTTAGACTGACTACAAGCTGTTAAAGCAACCAAACCAGCCAGTAATAACATCATTTTTTTCATTTATTATCTCTCCTCTACTTTCGTGACTCTCACTCAGAATTCGTTCTTTCCTATCATACACGAATTTTGGCTAAAGAGCAAATTCATTACTAGATGTAGATTTCCTAAAATAGGCATATAAAAAACCACCCACGGGTGGTTTTCCATCTTATATCTTCGTCAAAGGGGTCGCGGTATCTGGCGAGGTATCTAACACCTCAAAATCATGGCCAACAGCTAGATCTGCTCGAGCCAGTTGATTCTCCATGGTCATATGGGCCAATTCTTTGATATTGTTCTCTTTTGACAAATGCCCCAGATAAATCTTCTTGGTGCGATTTCCCAAGGTTCGGATCATAGCATCTGCACCATCTTCGTTAGAAAGGTGGCCTAGGTCTGACAAGATCCGCTGCTTCAAGCGCCAAGCATAAGAACCTGCTCGAAGGATCTCTACATCATGGTTGGACTCAATCAGATAGCCATCCGCATCCGCGACGATGCCTGCCAAGCGATCACTCACATAGCCCGTATCCGTTAGCATGACAAAGCTCTTGCCATCCTTCATAAAGCGATAGAATTGAGGGGCAGCAGCATCGTGACTGACCCCAAAACTTTCGATATCGATATCGCCAAATGTCTTGGTCTTCCCCATTTCAAAGATATGCTTTTGAGCATCATCGACTTTTCCTAGATACTTGGTACCTTCCATAGCCTTCCAAGTTGCTTCATTAGCATATAGATCCATGCCATATTTCCGCGCTAAAACACCCACACCATGAATATGATCTGAGTGTTCGTGCGTAATCAAAATGGCATCTAAGTCTTCTGGTTTGCGATCAATTTCAGCCAATAGTCCCGTAATCTTTTTCCCTGATAGCCCTGCATCAATAAGCAGTTTTTTCTTTGGTGTCTCAAGGTAGAAAGAATTCCCACTAGAACCTGAAGCTAAAATACTATACTTAAATCCCTTTTCTGTCATTGACTCCTTATTCTTCCTCTTCTGTATCCCAGTCGTCTTTAATAGCATCTTTGTCATACGGCAAGACAATGGTAAAGGTAGATCCCTTGCCATATTCACTCTTGGCCCAAATAAAGCCTTTGTGTTGTTTAATGATCTCCTTAGCAATGGCTAAGCCTAGACCAGTCCCACCTTGGGCCCGGCTACGTGCCTTATCCACTCGGTAAAAGCGATCAAAAATACGTGGCAAGTCTTTCTTGGGAATCCCCAAGCCCTCATCTGAGATAGAGATAATCAACTGAGCATCTGTCGTTTTCATCCCTACCTTAATTTTTCCACCATCAGGTGAGTACTTGATGGCATTGTTCAAGATATTATCGATCACCTGGGTCATTTTATCCGTATCAATTTCCACCCAGATAGGAGTGATCGGGTATTCCCGGATCAGTTCATACTTCTTGGTATCCTCTTGCGATTGACTCTTGATCTTATCAAAGCGGTTCAAAATAAAGGTGATAAAGGCCGTAAAGTTGGTCAACTCGATCTCCAACTGACTAGTTTCATTGTCGATTCGAGAAAGACTCAAAAGATCTGTGACCATGCGCATCATGCGGTTGGTTTCATTGAGTGAAACCTTGACAAAATCTGGTGCTACCGGCTCTGACAAAGCGCCATCATCTAAGGCTTCCAGATAGGATTTCACACTGGTCAAAGGTGTTCGCAGTTCATGACTCACATTGGAGACAAAGAGGCGACGTTCCCGCTCTTCCTTGTCCTGCTCTGTCGTATCGTGCAAGACAGCTACCAGACCAGAGATAAAACCTGACTCGCGACGAATCAAGGCAAAGCGCACACGAAGACTTAAGTATTCCCCATTTTCATCCTGGGAATCGATGGTCAACTCTGGTACTTCTGTAATCAAGCTTCGCAGATCATAGTCATCCCCAAGCGAAAGCAAATCTAGAATACTGGTATTGAGCACCTCATCTGGATTAACATTCAATTGCTTGGCTGCCATTTCATTAACCATGATGATCTGACCGCGTCTGTTGGTCGCAAGCACCCCATCTGTCATGTAAGAAAGGATACTGGTCAAACGCTTGGTTTCTTGTTCCAAGTTTTCATGCGTCAGGCGAATAACCTCAGACAGATCATTGATACTATTGGTCATATCCGTCAGTTCTGGACTTCCTTGCATGTCGACCA
>NZ_KQ969689.1:365190-365989 GCF_001578955.1 Streptococcus parasanguinis | reverse complement strand
GCTCACGGGTCATCACTTGACCAACATGGGTCGCAAGGTGATAGAGCAATTCAAATTCGCGATGGGTCAAGTCCAATTCTTTGTTGCCTTTTTGAACCAAAAAAGCATCTGGAAGAATGTGAAGATCACCAATGACAATTTCCGTATCGGCATCATTTTCAAGCTGAGGATCAGCCGCAAACTCAGAACGACG
This sequence comes from Streptococcus parasanguinis, assembly GCF_001578955.1. GTDB lineage: Bacteria > Bacillota > Bacilli > Lactobacillales > Streptococcaceae > Streptococcus > Streptococcus parasanguinis_U. The sequence goes on along the minus strand of NZ_KQ969689.1, from coordinate 365,796 downwards.
CAACAAGGCTTTCACACGCGCTTGCAATTCCCGATTCGAGAAGGGTTTGGTCACATAGTCATCTGCCCCAATTTCAAGCCCAATGACCTTATCAAATTCCGTATCTTTGGCAGATAGGACAATGATCGGCACATTACTGGTCTTACGAATCGTCCGCGCCACTTCCAAACCATCAATCTCTGGTAACATCAAATCTAGAATAATAACATCTGGATTTTCAGCCGCAAAGACTTCCAATGCTTCCCGGCCATCAAAGGCTGTCAAGACTTCATAGCCCTCTTTTGCCATGTTAAATTTGATAATATCTGAAATTGGTTTTTCATCATCAACTACTAATATTTTTTTCATCTTACATACCTGTTTCTAATGCTACTTTTCCTTATCAATCTCTATCTTCTAATTATATCAAACTTATGAAGAAATGTGGAGTCTCAATTGCTGGACTTTCCAATAAGAAAGGGTAAAAAAGACCGAGAAGTTAAAATCTCAGTCTCAGAAAAAACGAATGATATGTAGAAGATAAAATCACTTAAGAGATTCTAAAAAAAGTTAATTTCCTACTTGCTAGAATGAATGAATCATTTATTAAAAACTTTCCGTCGTGAG
>NZ_KQ969689.1:360394-364853 GCF_001578955.1 Streptococcus parasanguinis | reverse complement strand
AAAGATAATTGAGAGACTAGAACTTTTGTCCCACTCTCACTCGGGAGTTTTGGAACTTCATAGAAGTTCGCTGACGTTCTTACTCACCTAAGGAAAGTTTTTTAGATTGTTTTATCCTCAATCTTTTTATTTTTTTCATTATTTCTCAACACGTGATTTGTTGGCGATATCAGCTAGGATTGCTGCTACAAACTCATCATGTTTAAACATTAAAACGGTATCTACTTTCAGAGGAGATATCGTTTTTCTTCTTCGGATAAGGATACAAAAATTTCTTCCTTTCTCTATCTTTTAAATTAATTGATTCTCAGAGAAAGACTGTAAAATTTTTGATATAATATGTAGGATGGACTGATGGATATTTAAAAGATAATGTTCAAAAGAATCACAGGTAAGAATTAAAAACATATCAGTTTGGACAGAAGTCTCTCTACCATCATCCATGCAGAAACAAAATTATTTGAAATAAAAGGAATAACCAATGTCCGGAAACTATTCAACACGTGAATTCCGCGAGAAACTATATGATGACCTTCATGTTCGATTAAGAGATACAGTGATTTTGATGTGTTCGATTTTTATTGCCTCTATAGGTCTAAATATGAATTCAACAGCTGTCATTATTGGAGCCATGCTGATTTCCCCTCTTATGACACCGATTATTGGACTGGGGTTTGGTTTAGCTATTTTTGATACGCGTTTAATCAAGCAATCTCTAGGGGTTTTATTTACTCAAGTATTGGTCAGTTTGCTTGTCTCGACTCTATATTTCTGGATTTCTCCCTTATCTTATGCAAGTAGCGAATTGATTGCACGAACCTCTCCAACCATTTGGGATGTTCTCATTGCTATTGCGGGTGGGATAGCAGGTGTCATTGGTTCAAGAAAAAAAGAAGCAAACAATATCGTGCCAGGAGTAGCCATTGCAACAGCTCTGATGCCACCTATCTGCACTGCAGGCTATGGTTTAGCTAATGGAAATGTACGATTTTTATTTGGGGCTCTCTATCTTTTCTTGATCAATTGTGTCTTTATCATGCTAATCAATATTGTTGGAACAAGAATTATGATGAGACAATCTCCCTTAAGTTCATTTAAAGAGCTAAGCATGAAAATGAGAATTGGGTTGATATCCTTGATTGTATTATTGGTTCTTCCAGCCAGCTATTCAGCAGTCACTCTGACGATGGATCAAGCACGAAAAGAAGGGATCAAACAGTTTGTAGGAAAAGAGTTCGCCAATCATACGATCATTAATCAAGTCTACAAGTCAAGTAGCAATGAATTGGTCTTGACGGTTGTTGGAGATCCGATTTCAGAAGAAGAATTAGAAACCATTCGCCAAAAACAAGACTCTTACGGTATTCAATCTGTTCAATTGAAAGTCAATCAAGTCCATAATTCGACAAAATTAGATAGTGAGACGACCAAGGAATTTTACGAAAATATTGACAAGTATATCGATCAAAAACTCTCTGAAAAAGATTCACAAAACGATCTCGTAAAAGAAAATGAAGCAGACAAGGACTGAGGATAGTCAACTTATCTAACTCATGGAAGCAAATCTTGGGAGGATATCCTATATCCAAAAGTTAATGGATAGAAAGGATTGTTGATGAGGATACTATTTGTGGTGGTTTGACCGATCACTACTAGCTCAGGTTAAATAGAAAAAGCAACAACTGAAATAGTTGTTGCTTTTTCTTACTAAAAAATATTTCTCAGACTGTGATCGTTTTATTTCTCAACACGAGATTTATTTGCAATATCTGCAAGAATCAATTCTACAAATGCATCTACCGGCATGGTTTCTGTTTCTTTTTGACCATAACGGCGAACGTTTACAGCCTGCTCTTCCATTTCCTTGTCACCAACGATTAATTGGTAAGGAATTTTTTGAGTTTGAGAAGCACGAATCTTGAACTGCATTTTTTCATTGCGTTCATCCACATCAGCTCGAACACCACGGTCACGAAGTTTCTTAGCCACTTCCCAAGCATAGTCTACGTGTTTTTCGTTCGATACTGGGATAAGGGTTACTTGGTGAGGAGCAAGCCAGGTTGGGAAAGCTCCCTTGTAGTTTTCAATCAAGATCGCAGTAAAGCGTTCCATGGTTGAGATAACCCCACGATGGATCATGACTGGACGGTGTTCTTCCCCGTCTGCTCCAATGTAATGAAGATCAAAGCGTTCTGGAAGCAAGAAGTCCAATTGGATAGTAGAAAGTGTTTCTTCATTACCAAGGGCAGTCTTCACTTGGATGTCCAATTTTGGTCCGTAGAAGGCAGCTTCACCTTCTGCTTCAAAGTAGTCGAGTTCCATGTCATCCATGGCTGATTTCAACATGCTTTGAGCATTTTCCCACATTTCATCATTGTCAAAGTATTTGTGAGTATCTTTAGGGTCGCGGTAAGACAAGCGGAAACGGTAATCTGTCAAGTTAAAGTCTTCATACACATCGATGATCAATTGAAGGATCTTCTTGAATTCTTCCTCGATTTGTTCTGGAGCCACAAAGGTATGACCATCATTCAGAGACATTTCACGCACACGTTGAAGTCCTGTAAGGGCACCAGATTTTTCATAACGGTGCATCATACCGATTTCAGCGATACGGATTGGCAATTCGCGGTAAGAGTGCACATGGTGTTTGTAAACTTCGATGTGGTGAGGACAGTTCATTGGACGAAGAACAAATTCTTCTCCATCCCCCATATCCATTGGTGGGAACATGTCTTCACGGTAGTGATCCCAGTGACCTGAAGTCTTATAAAGTTCTACAGAAGCAATTGGTGGAGTATAGACGTGTTGGTAGCCTGCTGCGACTTCTTTATCAACGATATAGCGTTCCAACTCACGACGGATCGTCGCACCATTTGGCAACCAGAATGGAAGACCTTGACCAACTTCTTGAGAAATCATGAACAAATCAAGCTCTTTCCCAAGTTTACGGTGGTCACGTTCCTTGGCTTCTTCACGCATTTGAAGGTAGTTCTTCAAATCTTTCTTGTCAAACCAAGCAGTACCGTAAATCCGTTGCATCATCGCATTGTCGCTATTCCCACGCCAGTAAGCACCAGCAACGTTAAGAAGGTGGAAGATTTGGATGCGACCAGTTGATGGGACGTGTGGGCCACGGCAAAGGTCTACATACTCACCTTGACGGTAGATGGTCAACCCACCTTCGTCTTCTGAGTGCTCTTCAATCAATTCCAATTTGTATGGATCGTTTTTGAAGATTTCACGCGCTTCATCCTTGGTCACTTCTTCACGGATTGATGGGAAGTTTTCCTTCACGATTTTCTTCATTTCTTCTTCGATACGAGGAAGGTCTTCGTTAGAGATTTGACCAGCTTGGTTGTCTGTATCGTAGTAGAAACCATCTTCGATCGCTGGACCGACACCCAAGTGGATATCAGGGAAGAGGCGACGAGCTGCTTGGGCAAACAAGTGTGCCGCTGAGTGACGCAAGATTGGAAGAGCATCTTCGTGATCAGGTGTCACGATTTCAATGCTTCCATCTTCAGTGATGGCACGAGTTGTGTCAATCAATTTGCCGTTGAATTTACCAGCAAGAGCTTTTTTAGCCAAAGAATTGCTGATAGATTGGGCAATTTCAAAAGTTGTAACGCCAGATTCGAATTCACGAACAGCGCCATCTGGGAAAGTAATCTTAATCATGATTTTCTCCTTATAAAGTTTTTAGTAGCTAAATGGGTGGGAGGTGTCTTTGAACATTGGAATCATCATTCCTTTTGATGTCTTCATTAAGAAATCAAAAAAGCGACCTCCTCGAAAGGACGTCGCAACGTGGTTCCACCTTCATTTATGTTCCTCAAAAAAGAGGGACACCTCTGATTGGCTCTAACGTAGCCACCGTTTTATGTTTGCATAAAAGAATCACGAGTAGTCCCAAACCTATCCTCTACGCGATTTCCAGCCCCACGCGCTCTCTATCAGATTTCCTAGATTTGATATGTCTCTGTCAGTTATTATAGCACGATTGAAAAATTTTGCAAGAAAAAGTTTCATTTTCAATCAAAGAAATGAGTGATTTTACGGATTTTCTTCACTTGTTTGACCGAAGCCTTCATCATCTTCACAGATCCATTGACCGGAAGAGCAATCACCTTGGTCGGGATTTTCACAATGGTCTTAGACATCCGCTTGACCCGACTTTGCTCAGGATTCAAATCATTTGAAAAGTCTTTAGAGATGATTTTATCCAGGTAAAATTCGTAGACCCGACGGCCAAAGGTTGCTGCAGAAATATCATCAATCTTTTCTGCCCACTTGGTCTCATCGATTGCGGGCATCTTGTCAATCGCTTCAAGAATTGCTTGTGCCAGATCGCTCTCTTCATAAAAGAGCTTTCCAAACATAGGGTCATCAATCACATGATTGAGATAAGGATTGCCATGAGCGATGATTGGAGTACCACTTGCAATACTCTCTAAAT
>NZ_KQ969689.1:356341-360374 GCF_001578955.1 Streptococcus parasanguinis | reverse complement strand
GTACCACTTGCAATACTCTCTAAATAGGTCAATCCTTGCGTCTCACTCGTTGAAGCTGAGATAAAGAAGTCAGCCGCTTTATAGTAGAGAGCTGTCTCATTTGGTGGGATCATCCCTGTAAAGACAACCGCATCTGAAATCCCCAGTTTCGCCGCTTGTTTTTTCAAATCATCCAAATAAGGACCATCTCCAGCCACGATCAACTTAACTTTTTGATTGACCTTGAGGACACCAGGAAGGGCCGCGATAACAGCCTGAATATTCTTTTCATAGGAGACCCGCGACAGGCTCAATAAAAGCGTTTCATCTTCTGCGACTTCATATTTTTCACGAAGGGCTGCTGTCTCTGTCGGAGTGATTTCCGGTCGGTCAAACTTGGCCAAATCAATCCCTGTCGGAATAATGCGTTTTTCTGCCTTGACCTTGTACTTTTGGAGCAAGTCATAGACGATCTCACTAGGACAGATCACTCCATCCAGATCATTCATATAACTTCTCACAATGTATTTGACCATACTTGGGCGAATGACCATACCTCTCGCAATATAGCGGACATAGTCCTCATACTGGGTATGGTAGGTATGAATAACTGGAATCCGCAACTCGCGTCCAATCCACACTCCCAAAAGGCCCAGTGAAAACTCAGTCTGGGTATGGATAATATCCAGCTGGTATTGCTTGGCAATGGCAAGCGCCTTTGAGAAGCCACGATAAGCAACGCGGCGGTCCTTAAAGGCGAAGAAAGGCACACTTGGAATCCGAATGATCTGCCAATCTTCATAGCGGTTGACATCTTTATCCGTTGTCGTAAAGATAAAGACCGTGTGTCCCAATTTTTCTAATTCTGTTTTGAGCGTCCGAATACTGGTCGCTACTCCCGAAACTTGCGGGAAATAGGTATCTGTAAATAACCCTACACGCATCTTACATCTCCAAAACTGTTTGATAGGCTTCGACCAATTGATAAGCCACTAAGTCAATCGAACGACTTTCAGCGACCTTGTAGCCTGCCTCCCGCTTGTCTACTTGTCCGTTCAAGACCTTGTTCAAGGAATCCACAAATTCGTCTACATTGTGGCACAATTCAGATGACGTCTCGTCGATCCAGCCATTGTATACGGGAATATCCCGCAAGACCGTGTGCTGATGACTGGCCAAGGCTTCCAAAACAACGATTCCTTCTGTTTCTTCATAAGATGGGAAGAAGAAAGCATCTGAACCCGTCATAGCCCCTTGGAAGACTGCTCCCTTGAAGTAGCCAGGGAATTCCACATTACTCGGATGATCCTTTTCCACGATACGACGAATCTTACGCGGAATGATCCATTTGTTGATAGAACCTAGCCAAATAAAGCGAACATCCGGCATGCGACGGGCCACTTCTACGAAATCTTCAATCCCTTTGCGTTTAAAATAAAGCCCTGCACAGATGACAACCTTTTGGCCTTCTTGGATCTTAAAATGCTTTCGAAAGACCTCTTCTTTTTTCGGATCCTTCTTGTATTTTTCCAAATCAATTCCATTGGAGACCGCGATAATCGGTGTGGTCACCCCATAAGACTGAATCAGGTGTTTAGAATATTCAGATGGCGTGATCACATAGTCTGCCTTTTGGTACATGTGAGCCAAATACTTTCCAAACAAGGGCGCAAAAAAGTTAGACCCGATAAAGGAATTTTCAAAATCCTCACGGGTTGAATGGCCATGCATGATGACTTTCTTTCCACGACGCTTTGCTGCATGGAGCAAAAGGAAACTCCGTGGGCCATAGGTATTGATATGCACCACATCATAATCTCCTAAAATATCTGTCGTATACGGAATCCCAGCCAAATCAAGCGCATGCATTTGATGCTGCAAGGCTCGACCAATTCCTGATTTTTGTAATACGGATTTTCCTTCTAAATACAGTAAAACTTTCATACCTTCTATTATACCGAAATAAAGAGTGCCCAGCAAGTCTCTACCTGTTTGCAGTATAAAAAAGAGGCTAGAACAGTTCTGTTCTAGCCTCTCAGACTAGTAGACACGTCTTCCCTAGTCGAGACTCTAGTCTACTAATCCTTATTTTTTCGTCGTTCCACGTTGGTTGATCGTATGAGACAACAACACTTCGCGTTCTTCCAACTCTTCTTTGTGCATGATCTTGGTCAACATACGCATACTGATCGCACCCAGGTCATACAAAGGTTGGCCAATCGTTGATAGATTTGGACGCGTGTAACGAGTGACTTGTGAATCATCACTAGTAATGATTTCAAAGTCTTCTGGTACTTTGATACCGTGATCAGACAAACCGTTCAAGAGACCTGCAGCCAATTCATCACCTGTCACAAAAGCAGCTGTTGCTTTTGACGCAATGATGCGTTCTGCCAAGTTGTAACCTTCATCATAACGGTACTTGGATTCAAAGACAAGTCCTTCGCTGTAGCTCAATTTTTTCGCTTTCAAAGCTTCTTTGTAGCCTGTCAAACGAATTTTTCCATTGATATCATCCACCAATGGGCCACTTACAAAAGCAATTTTCTTGTTGTGTTTTGCCAACTGTGTAACAGCATCAACGGTCGCTTGCTTGTAGTCGATATTGACACTTGGTAATTGGTGTTCAACATCCACTGTCCCAGCAAGGACAACTGGCGTACGAGAGCGTGAAAATTCTGAGCGAATCTTTTCAGTCAAGTGATAGCCCATGAAAATGATCCCATCCACTTGTTTTGAAAAGAGGTTGTTTACTACTGAAACTTCTTTGTCATCGTCTTCATCGCTATTTGCAAGAACAATATTGTACTTGTACATTTCGGCAATATCATCGATCCCCTTAGCCAATGTAGAGAAATAGCTGTTCGTGATGTTTGGAATCACAACACCGACTGTTGTGGTTTTCTTGCTGGCAAGACCACGCGCAACAGCATTTGGACGGTAATCCAAGCGTTCGATCACTTCTAATACTTTTTTACGTGTATTTTCTTTAACGTTCTTATTTCCATTCACTACACGACTAACGGTTGCCATTGAAACCCCTGCTTCACGGGCGACATCATAAATCGTTACTGTATCGTCTGTATTCATAAGATTTCCTTTCATTATTGAAAATTTCGTTTTCACTCTCTAATTAATCCTATTTTATCATGGATTGTAAACACTTTCAAGTATTTTGGTAAAATTTTGTAAACTCTTGCTTTTTTGAGGAAAATTTGACAAAATAGATCCATAGAAAGAAGGTAGCATTATGTCTAAATTAGATCAAATCGTCGATTTTCTTGAAACTGAAAAAACAGATGTCGCTGTTGTATCCGATCCTGTCACGATCAATTACCTGACTGGATTTTACAGTGATCCCCACGAACGTCAACTCTTCTTGTTCGTTTACACAGACCACGAACCCCTTCTCTTCGTTCCTGCACTTGAAGTGGAACGGGCAACTGCAGTTGTCGATTTCCAAGTGGTTGGCTATGTGGATTCTGAAAACCCTTGGGAAAAGATTAAAGGGGCTATCGCAAAACCAGATGCCAAAACCGTTGCACTTGAATATGATAACTTGATTCTGACCAAGTACAATGGTTTGCGCACTGTCTTTGAAAAAGCGGAATTTACTAACTTAACACCACGGATTAACCGCATGCGCTTGATCAAATCTGCTGATGAGATCCAAAAGATGTTGGTGGCCGGTCAATACGCAGATAAGGCTGTCAATATGGGGTTTGACGCCATCTCACTGGATAAAACAGAAACTGATATCGTGGCAGAAATCGACTTTGGCATCAAACGCTTGGGCTATGAAATGAGCTTTGAAACGATGGTCTTGACGGGGAATAATGCAGCTAACCCACACGGAATTCCTGGAAGCAATAAAGTCGAAAACAATGCTCTCTTGCTCTTTGACCTTGGCTGTATGGTCAATGGTTATGCATCAGATATGACCCGTACCGTCGCGGTTGGAAAACCGGATGATTTCAAAAAAGAAATCTACCACTTGACGTTAGAAGCTCAACAAGCAGCCATCGATATGATCAAACCTGGTGTAACCGCACAT
>NZ_KQ969689.1:347110-356321 GCF_001578955.1 Streptococcus parasanguinis | reverse complement strand
CAAACCTGGTGTAACCGCACATGACGTTGACCGTGCTGCACGGAGCGTTATCGAAAAAGCTGGCTATGGTGAATACTTCAACCACCGCCTCGGACACGGTATCGGTATGGTTGTGCATGAATTCCCTTCTATTATGGAAGGAAATGAACTGGTACTTGAAGAAGGCATGTGCTTCTCAGTCGAACCAGGGATCTATATCCCAGGTAAAGTCGGAGTCCGTATCGAAGACTGCGGCTATGTCACAAAAGACGGCTTTGGACTCTTTACAGAAACCAGCAAAGACTTGCTTTACTTTGACTAATCCTTTTACAATCAACTACAAAAAAATCAGGTCACTAAAGTGTACTGACTCCAAAAGTTAGACAAATAATTTAAGTAAAGGATTTAGTTCTGTACTGTACAGGACTAAGTCCTTTTCTACCATTTGTAAAGTATATCAAGGTATTTGATAAAAAATAGTTTGAATTTCATAGTTAAACTAAGGGAATTGCCTTCTTTTTGAACTAAAGTTTAGTGTAAAAAGTGTACACTAAACCAACACCTCATCTGGTGATTTTTAGTGCCTTTTTATAAGCTTCACTATCCTTTTTGTATGCAGTGTTCTTATTGCTAGAAGTAAAATAACTGCCTGTATCATATTTTAAAGAACCACCTGCTTTTAAATCATAGGTAACGACAAAGTCACGACTATTAACAGAAAATGTAAAACGCTTGTTTTTTGTATCAACATTAGTTATAGCACGAGTTTCATTCTCGTAGAATCACGAGTTTCATTCTCGTAGAATCTTCCACCATTTTCATTAAACTCTAAGATAAGTTTAGCTTTACCATCATAAATATCATAATACTTTCCATTAAGAGTATCTTGTTTGGAACACGATATTAGAAATATAGTAGCAATTCCTAAAATTAACAAAGTAAGTAGTTTTTTCATTTTGCAAGCCTCCTTTAACAATATTATTCTAGAAAATGTTACAGTTATGTAATACATATACTAAGAATAGAAATATACAGACTGAAGAAAAAGTCCATTTTGGAAAATTTTCTTCAGTCTTTTTCTTTAACCAGAGAAAGTAAAAGATTCTTAAGAATAGCGCTACATCAGTATTCCTAAGAGTTTTCACTATAAAGCTAACAACCTCCAACAGGTCAATTTTTATACTGCAGATAGGATTTGTCTACATTCTGAGAAATATATTCTATTTTGTTATTCTAATCATTGCTTTTTAAATCCTTTAGAGATACAATACAATTAGATGAAAGCGCTTCAATTATTATAGAGAGAAGAGAAGCGGATATATGGCTCCCCGTCATGTTTAAATAAAAAGGATTAAAAGATGCATTGTTAATTAATACCAGCATTTATTCTTATTCAATAGTAAATTTGAGTGTTTACTTAATATATGTAGAGGGTAATATTTACTTATGTTAAAAAAGCACTAGTTCCACTAGATTAATTATAATACAACAATAAAGATTTAACATTTTTATCCTTTGTGTGGTTTAATTTAACAAAGAGAAAGGAGCAAGTTGTAATATGAAAAACTTAGGTATATTGATTTCTGTTGTTTTTCTATTTGGAAGTATATTTTTATCATACTGTGGTTTTAAAAATGGGAATATCTTTTTAGTACTTTCTGGCGTATCAGGGGTTGTTGTTTTTTCAGCGAATATAGTAAAATTAGAAAGGAAGTAGGGTTATGAAAGCTAGGAGAAGTATTTGGGTACTAATAGCTCTGTCTTTAGGAGTTATATTTTTGCTTTATATTTTCCAAACCAGTAAATGCTGATACATATAATGTTGGAAATTATACAGTTACAGAAAACGGGAATGTAATTTCTGTAACTAATCAAGAAACAGGTTTATCAGCTTATTTAAACAGAGATATTGGCTTACTCACAGATATTGATGGTACACTCTCTTATGTTGACATAAACAATAACAATGGTGCTGATTATATTCCAGCATTTTCTAGTTCTAATTTCTTAGTTGCTTCAGGACTTCGTTCCGGTGTTTGGAATTATGTCACAACCGTCACATATAATTTAGGATATATCCAGTCAGTATAATCATTTATCTTAGGTTTGATTGCTTTAAAGCCGAGTCCAGCAAGCCCTTATATTAGTGGAGTAAGTCTTGCACTTGGGGGTGCTTCTCTAGTGAACAGTAATGTTACTGTAAAATTAACTCAATATTATGACCCTGCTCAACCAAGAAAAATTAAAGAAGTCGTAGTCACTTATTCAAATGGACGAAAAGTCGGTTCAACTTCTTATGTACGTGATATTTTTAAATTTATATTACACCTTAATATTTATGCACTATTATCTCATTTTAGAGTCTGAGACAAAAGTCTAACCTTAAATATAAAAAACGAACAAAACGAGTTTATCTGACACTCAGAATACTGTCTTGTTCGCTTTTTTGTCTAATCTATCGATTTTAAAAATTTATAATAAAGAATTCCTAAAATCAAAATCTTTTTGTCCCAGCCTCTTTCAATATAATCAAAAAAGATAGTATAAGACTTTATTGAAACGTGCATCTTATAGCCTTCTTTCAAAAGAGGTTATATAACCTCTTTGAAAGAACTTAGAAATAAAAAATTATCTTATTTAAATAAGATAACCTCTATGAACTGCAAAAAAGCACACCCCATTTGAAGTCCCTAGAATCTTCCATTGCCATCATATGTTCTTCCTATTTCCTGAAAAATCGATGAGTCATCTATAGAACATCTTTAGGTCCTTCTTTATGAATGATGCCTTAGTCAGTTTTTCTTGCATAGAAATCCATCCATATCCTCCTTACTTCTTCTTTAACAAGATGCTTCGGAATTCACAACTTAATTTTTTTATTGAATAGCTCAGTCACTTTCTAATTTTTTTCTTTTTGTACAGGAAAAACAGCTATTATACTATAAATAATTGATTGTAAATCAACCGATTTTAGTTTATAATGCAGATGAAAAGTTTAACAAATTTCTATTTTTATAATGGAAATTTTGATTACATTTAGGAGACCTCATCATATGAAAAAATTAACGAAATTAGGTATCGCATCGATTTCCGTATTTGTATTAAATACCTATACTCATACGATTGTGAAAGCTGATGAGAATAGGAGTTCAGAGACTTCTGTAACAGTAGAGTTATCAACAACTCAAGCAAATGCACCACAGGGAGAACATTCTATCGTAACGAACAATAGTTCTTCGAGCGCTGAGGACAATGTTCCCTCTAGTGATGAAGACTATACTCTAGCTACAACCACTTCGGAAACTACTAGGAGTACAGCGACTCCTCCAAAAAGTAATATCGTAAACGAAGATGGATATGTCAATATTGAGGGACATCCCGCAGCTTTAACAGATGATGGTGAAAGTGTTGTCTATTCTTATACAGTTGCGTTTAAAGGGATGCATTCTAGTGATCGTGTACAAACAGTTCGCGATATCAGACTCCGCATTCCAGACATTCCAGGCGCTAAAGTTGATTTCACACTGATTGGAACACGAGATGCCAATGAAAATCCTGTTCCCGTCAATGTACCAATGAAAGTCATTCTTCCTGATGAAATTGTTTCGGATTCTGACACTGATCCTACTACTACCCTTAATTCAGATTCCTCAGTTGTTCCAACTGCAGAAGAATTAAGAGCAGGTAAAAAACCGGCAATTGTCAATATGGATGCAAATGAAAATGGTTATCCTGGAGAACACCTTTATCCAGGAGACGGAATTGTTCATTTATATGGAATTAGCTCTAAAACCCTTAAAAGTACTGCTTTTCGTGTAGCTGTAACACTTCCATTAAAAGAGGCAAAGAAAATCAAATACTTACCGATTGATGCCCGTTTTGCATGGAAATGTAGCCAAGAAGGTGGGATAGCCAGTTATGAAGAAGGCTGTCAGAGTTTAGAAGAATATAAATCTAATCAGGTTTATTTTGCTGATGAGGATGGTAATCTAAGTTATGGTGGGTTGGGCAATCCTACCCTAGTGGATGAAAGTTACGTACAGGATGGTCATCTCATCAAGTCCGTTGCAAGTCCAAATACCTACATTACACCTAATAATGGGGACTGGACCAAAATTCCAAATGACACCAATATTGATCCCAATACTTTCTTTAACTATGTGGAAATATTTACATTAAAGAATAATCCATCGGTTACGTATTATGCATCTGAAAAAGAAGATATGGCTGATCAAGACGTATCTGCTTTTTACCAAGGAAACGTTCTGATTGACTATGTGATCAAAGGATCTAACCAATCCATCAAACCTACATATACTGATACTGCCATGACTTCTATCTATGGATTGGATGGTAGACTTAAAAACTACAACACAACAGAAAATAATCTCGAACGCCCAGACTATATTATTTTTAATGGACAAAAATATCTTCTAGTAGGGATTTCATCCTCATCTGCACCAGAGATTGGTCCTATGAAAGAGGGGACGCTCCATGTAGTATACGAATATGTGAAAGAAGCTTCTAATCCTGTTACTCCCATAACACCAACTCCAACACCCGTTTCACCAATAGTCCCTGAACCAGTTCAACCAAGCCAAAAAGAAGTTAAAAAAGAAGTTAAAAAAGAAAATCCGCTCTCTCACGAAGGAACTGTAGAGCCTCAACCATCTCAGAATTCTGTTACTAAATTAGTAATGGATTTAGAGCAAGTAGGATTGCCAAAAACCGGAGATTCTAGTAGCAATGTATTCTTTAGCTTATTGGGTGCCTTAACAGGTTTCCTTGGATTCTCCCTCATCAAAAAAAGAAAGAGTGAAAGATAATAGAAAATTCTAAGCCGTTCACCTGTCTGGAAGCTGGCAAATTCTAATAAGAGGTTATTTTGAACCCTCGCAAATTCTTTACTCTCTACTTATTGATCGTAGCAGTCTATTTTCTCTTTAACTTTGCTCTCTCTAGTTTTTCTCACCACTTATCCAAAAAGTGGGCAAAAGCTATAGACTAATAGAGGTTCAAGTTCCGATCTCAGCAAAAAAGATCGAAGAAGGTTACACTTCTTCGATCTTTTTCTTATGAAACGGATTCGAGATTCATTCTTTTCTGCGTATCTTCCACGACGTCTTTTAAAGTGGTTTGGGCCATTTCTTTTTCCATAGCAGTCTGAATGTCCTCAAGCTTCCCATCTAAAACATTGTGGATATTGTGGCCAATCGGGCAGGCTGGATTCGGATTGTCATGAAAACCAAATAATTGACCTGTCAAACCTAAGCATTCTACCGCTTGATAGATATCCAGCAGGCTGATCTCATCGGCTACTTTTGCGAGCTCAGCTCCGCCTGTCCCACGCGCTACATGGATCAATCCTGCTTTCTTCAACTGAGACAAGGTCTTTCGAATAATAACAGGGTTCACTCCGACACTTCCTGCCAAAAAATCACTGGTTACTTTTGTTTTTTCTCCTTGTAGAGCAATCATGATCAAGACATGAGTCCCAATGGTAAAGCGACTCGAAATTTGCATAACTTCACTCCTTTCTACCCGTTTTTGAAGGTAGAGTCTATTGAACAACCGTCAAGGAACGACTTCCGTTAATCCTATTATACTCTTTTTAGTTGTAATGTCAACAGTTACACTATTGAAAGAAGTCCTCTAACCAAGCATCGATTTCTCGATCATGACCTTCTCTCTGCTCAATCTCATGAAGAAGCTCATGATTGTGGGTATGATGAATGCCATTGACCAAACTTTCATAATACACTTGGTAATAAGGAAGATGGAGGTCTTTTGCGAGTTGCAGTTCTTTTTGGACATCATAATCCACCCGTCTAAAATCTACATCTTTTAGCCCCATTTGATCAAATTCAAGAATAGCATACATGGCCCGAAGGTCCTTGCGAAGATTCTTTTCCAGAAAGAAAGGCTGACCGATCGAGCCAGGATTGATGATCAGTTCTCCGCCTGTCCCGTAACGGAAAAACTGCTGGTGAATGTGTCCGTAGACTGCAATATCACAAGACGGGTTTGTCACCAAGCGGTCAAAATCCTTCTGCTCACCAATGTGAATCAATTCGCGACCCCAATTCTTATCGGGTAAGTGGTGGGTAATACCGATCTTTAAACCTGCGATTTCTCTATGGACCTGCATGGGCATTTCCTGCATGACTTCAATTTCCTGGGGTGTGATTTCTTCCAGAATATATTGACACTGGCGCATGAGGTAGCGATGACTGGATCTGGTCTCATCCAACATCCCTCTCATAGCCCGCCAAAGACTATCTTCCCAGTTTCCAAGGACTTTAACCGTAATAGGTAACTCCTCTAACAGCTCCAAGAGGGCCCGTCTCCCTGTTCCTGGCATCAAACTATCTCCTAAGAGCCAATATTCATTCACCTTGGCTTTTCGACTATCCTCTAGGACAGCTTCCAATGCTGTCGTATTTCCATGAATATCTGAAAGTAAAGCAATTTTAGTCATGATCTTCTCCTTCTCTCCATTATAACAAAGAGAAGAAAAACTTCCACCCTAAGGTGAAAGTTTTATGAACATTCCATGCTACCAGAAATGAAAACTCAGGCTAGAAGCGGAAGCTTCGTCGTTGGATTTATCTTTTTCCAAAGAGTTGCTTAACGGCTTTGTATCTTAGTCTACTGATTTGAGGGCTTCGAGCATGTCTACTTTTCGGAGATAATGGTCAACATAAATTCCTAACAGGATCAAGAGAAGGATCATTCCTCCGACAGGGAAGAGGAAAACGCCAAGTCCCACTTTAGGGTAAAAGAGAATGGCATCTGGTGCAATCAAAGCAATGAGGAATTGATGAAGATAATAACCACCCACTAATCCCATGAGGATCCCTATGATAGACAATAAGATGGTTTCGCGGTAAATATAGAGCGTCACTTCCTTATTATGGAATCCTAAGACCTTAATGGTCGATAATTCCCGGATTCGCTCTGCCACATTGATATTGGTTAAATTATACAAGATCACGATGGCTAGTAAGATCGATACAACTACTAGAATCATCATAGTGGTGTCCAAAGATTTGGCAACTGAATTAAAGAGGGAAATCATCGAAGCGTTCTGACTAACCGCCTTCACAGCTGCAAGATCCATCATGTCTCGACTGACAGTCTGCACTTTTCGTGTAGAAGGATTTCTCAACTGCACCAAATAGCTATTTGCTGAAGTCCGCTTTCCGTAGATTTTTTGGTAACTTGCCTGATCCATATAGACAAAATGGCCGACATAATTTTCAGTGATCCCTGCTACCTTAAAAGAGTGGCCATCTAAGGTCAGTCGATCACCGACTGTAACCCGGGCTAATTGCGCTAGCTTACTACTGATGATGACCCCTTTCTTGAGAGACAAGGACTCTCCTTGCTTGATAGAACGCAAGCTTACAAAGGGAGCAAAATCTGTACGGTCCGTTACCATCATCGTAATGGTCTGCTTGTCGCGTCCACTCTTTAAAGATGCTTCAATGACCTTACTATAGATCGGTCGATAATCCTTGATATCTGATTTTTCCAGACGATTGGTTAGTTCCTTGCTTTCTTGGCTTGATGCATTGGGTTTTTGGGCTACAATCAACTCATAAGATAGGATCTCTTGAAATTGGCGTTTGGAAACACCTCTTACAGAAGATTGAATTCCTAGCCCTGCAAAGAGGAGAGCAACAGAACCTGCCACTCCAAAAATGGTCATCAGCATCCGTTGTTTGTAACGAAAGAGATTACGAGCAGTGACTTTGTGGGTGAAACTCAGACGCTTCCAAATAAAATGGAGACGCTCCAGGAAAATCTTCGAACCAGATACCGGTGGTTTAGGAAGCAATAGAAGATTGGCTTCTTCTTTTAATTCCTTGCGAGAAACCCAGTAAGCCGGAAGCACACTCGCAACGAAAGACAGTCCGAGCGCAATCAGAGTCATATCTCCATAAAAATACTCTCTGCTCTCTCCAATCACCATCCCTTGCGTGATAATGTTGGAAATGATCCCCGATAGGAAATAATGGCCCAGCAAGGTTCCTAGAAGGGTACCGATCGTCCCTGCAAAGAATCCATAGAGAACAAATTTGAGAATGATGTCCCTGGTACGATAGCCCAGCGCCTTAAAAATACCTGCATTGGTTCGCTCTTCATCGACAAAGCGGGTCATCGTGGTAAAGGTCACCATGGCTGCTACCAGATAAAGAACGACCGGAAAAATATTTCCAACAGCAGAGATACTACTACTGGCATTGCTATACATCAAGTAACCTTGTCCACCTGGCATGGTCTTGCGGTCATAGACATGATAAGCTGGAATTTCCAGCTGATCTCGCTCCCTTTGGGCTTTTTTCAGCTCCTCCTCTTTTTTTCCGAGCTCCGATTCACCTGTAGCCCAGTCCTTCTTTTTCTGATCCAGTTGTTCTTTGGCTTGATGGAGCTTTTCTTGACTGGCTACTTGCTCTTTAGATGGCAGAAATGGAGCTAGTTTTTTGAACTGCGCCTCCTGCAAGTCTAATTGCTTTTGAGCCTGATCGATCTGATTCTTGGCTGACTGGAGTGTTTCCTTGGCACGACTGAGTTCTTTCTGGCCTTTTTGAATCTGGCCATCCGCCTCCTGCTTGAGTCTTTGATAGCGAGCCTTTCCATTATCTTTCAAAAGTTTTTCTAACTCTTCTTGATGAGCTTCGAGCCGTTTTTGGTAGACTTGCGAAAAAGAATCTAAAGACTTCAGATCATCAAACTGGATCCGCGCCATCGCGGGAAGTTTGGTGGTGAAGACTTCTTTTGAAACCAGAGCATAGGCATCCAGATTCCCACTGCCACTCATGGCAGTGCCTAAATTCTTTTGAGACCACATCTCAGAGGATTGTACAAAGCCAACAATGGTGAATTGCTTTCGCTTTAAACTAGAGCGAGTTCCAGCCTTTTCTTCAAGTGTGAGGGTATCCCCTATCTGATAGCGACCCTCCCAAAAACTTGCTAGGGCCAGTTCCCCTTCTTTTTGGGGCAGGCGCCCCTTGGTCACACGAAAAGAAGAAAGGCTTTTTGGGGCAGAAAAAAGTCGAATTGCCTCTCCTGTTCCTTTCACTGTCAAATCCAGCAGTGAACCAAATTCGACACGCGCCCCTTTGACTCCTATAAGCTCCTCTTGGTCTACCTGGTCTAATCCCATGTCCCCCATGACAGCAAGATCTAGCATCTTTTGTTGCTGAATAAACTGGTTAGCCGTTCGGTG
>NZ_KQ969689.1:344576-346990 GCF_001578955.1 Streptococcus parasanguinis | reverse complement strand
AGAAAGCGTCCTTTTGAATGTGTAAAAGAACCAAATAAATCCTTCCAATAGACTTTTCGTTTCATGCTACCACCTCTTCTAATACTCTAGTGTAGCAATATCTTGAGGAAGCTCATTGATTTCTACCGACTTGACCTTGGCATCATGCATGCGAATCACACGGTCTGCAATCGGAGCTAGAGCAGCATTATGGGTTACGATGATGACCGTCGCTCCTTTTTTTCGAGACATATCCTGTAAAATCCCCAATACTTGCTTACCTGTCTGGTAATCCAAGGCTCCCGTCGGCTCATCACAAAGGAGGATTTTTGGATTTTTCGCCACTGCCCGAGCGATCGCCACCCGTTGTTGTTCTCCGCCTGACAATTGGGCAGGAAAATTATCAAGACGATTGCCAAGTCCTACTTCTTTCAAAACAGCTTCCGGATCTAGAGCATCAGAAACAATTTCTGAAGCCAACTCAACATTCTCCTTAGCTGTCAAATTAGGGACCAAATTATAAAATTGAAAGACAAAACCAACATCATCTCGTCGATAATTGGTTCGTTGATGGGCATTGAGCTTTGCAATATCCACCCCATCAATCAGAACCTGACCCTCGTCATTGGTGTCCATCCCTCCTAAGATATTGAGAACCGTTGATTTCCCAGCTCCTGAAGCCCCTAAAATAATGACCAACTCGCCTTTTTCAATCTCAAAGGAAACATCCCGGTTAGCGAAAATTTCTGTCTCTCCACTCGTATAGCGCTTGTAACAATGCTGCATTTCGATGTAGGGCATTTTCTCTTTCCTCCCTCTACTTCCTAACTATATTATAATCCTTTTTCGATAGATTACAATGGAATCGAGGTAGTAGAAAACAGGGTAACCCCAAATTATCATGAACTATTATAAATTTTATGCTATAATTAGAGACAAATTTGATTTATTCTTAGAAAGAAGGCTCATTGTGAGTTTACAACAGTTTGAAAGGAAATCACTTCAAGAAATCAACCAATCTATTGACGTGCCAAAAGGGATCCCTTTTTGGAAGACCCTCCTGCTCTTTTCAGGACCAGGAAGTCTAGTAGCTGTCGGCTATATGGATCCGGGAAACTGGATTACTAGTGTCGTTGGAGGGGCCCAATACCGCTACCTCCTCTTATCAGTAGTTCTTCTCTCGTCTTTAATCGCCATGCAGTTGCAACAAATGGCTGGTAAACTAGGGATTGTCCATCGTAAGGATCTGGCCCAAACAACCGCCCACCATTTGCCAAAATGGCTTCGCTATACCCTTTGGATTGTGATTGAGCTTGCCTTGATGGCGACAGATTTAGCAGAAGTCATCGGATCAGGGATTGCCCTTCACCTCCTCTTTGGCTGGCCCTTGCTCTTTTCCATCCTGATCACCATCTTTGATGTCTTCCTATTACTAGGACTCATGCATCTAGGATTTCGAAAGATCGAGGCCATCGTATCAACCTTGATCCTCACGATCCTTGCAATTTTTGGCTATCTGGTATTCCTATCGAAACCAGATATCGGAGGAATCTTCGCTGGCTTCCTCCCTCAAAAAGAGGTGCTAGGAATTGGACTTCCAAAAGGAAATGAAGCCTTAACCTTGGCGCTTGGAATCATCGGGGCAACCGTAATGCCCCACAACCTCTATCTCCACTCTTCCATTTCGCAAACGCGAAAGGTGGACTACAAAGATCCAGCAGATATCAAACGGGCAGTGCGCTTTATGACCTGGGATTCAAATATTGAATTGAGTTTGGCCTTCGTCGTCAACTCCCTCCTCTTGATTCTTGGAGCAGCCCTCTTCTTTGGTCACGGAGATAAGATCGGTGCTTTCTCTAGCATGTATAATGCCCTCAAAGATAATCATATTGCCGGCGCTATCGCTAGTCCCTTCTTGTCCACCCTCTTTGCCATCGCTTTATTAGCCAGTGGTCAAAATTCAACCATTACCGGGACCCTAACCGGTCAAATCGTTATGGAAGGTTTCTTGAGATTCCGACTGCCACAATGGGTCGTTCGTCTCATGACTCGGATCATTGCCCTTCTTCCTGTCATCATCGTTGCGATCTTATTTGGAGATCAGGAACATGTCCTCGATGACCTTCTGGTTTATTCTCAAGTCTTCCTATCAGCGGCTCTTCCATTCTCCATCTTCCCTCTGGTTTATTTCACCTCCAACAAGGAAATCATGGGAGAGCATGTCAATGCGAAATGGAATACTTTCTTAGGCTATCTCGTTGCGATTGTCTTAACTATCTTAAATTTCAATTTGATCGTGACAACTTTTATCAAATAAAGAGAGAGTGGGACAGAAATCGGTAATTCGTTAGAATTCGATTTCGTCGTCCCACCTCCTCACAGTTGAGTAGGGCTGTAAAAGCTGATGAAATCAGTGTAGTAGAGCCCACTCAACC
>NZ_KQ969689.1:339657-344269 GCF_001578955.1 Streptococcus parasanguinis | reverse complement strand
ACTGCGTCTTGCTCGACAATCCAAAAATAATTGAGAGGCTAGGACTTTTGTCCCAGCCTCTTTTTTTTATTACACTCCCTTTTCCATCTTGCTCCTCCATTTCCTAAAAATTTCCTGACCATTTTTTTAGGAGGGAATTATTTTAAATCACTAATTGTTGTGAGATTTTCACAAAATCTTGTCAGTGCCCGTCATTCATAAACTTATAAAATTTTTGTACACTTTTCGTTATCTGTACAAAAATGAGAATTGTTGTCTAATTTATTCTTTTGGAGTATAATGCTCTTTGTTAGTGTCGTGAAATTATTTAACATATAAATTATTTTAACGTCAAATAAATAAGAATAAATTTATACAACTACAGAAAGGAACATATGGTACGCCAAAGACAAACAACAACCAAGTCAGACTTACGAAATGCGCTCTCAAAACTCCTCTTGCAACAACCTTTTGACAGCATCACTATTCGACAATTAACCGAAACCGCTGGGATTAACCGCGGGACCTTCTACTTGCACTATGTCGATAAATACGACATGTTTGAGCAAATGAAAATGGACATGATGCAAGAATTGGATAGCCTCTTCGTTGAAGGAAGCCCTGTCAATGTAAACTTTCTCAATGTCTTGACTACTATTAAAGAGAATTATGATTTTATTTATGCATTGTCCCAATCCTGTTGCTCGGACTTCCGTAAATTGGTAAGAAGTTTTACCCTCCATGCACTAGACGATACTCCTCATGCGAAAGAACACATCATTTCAGACTTTCAAGTTCCATACAAGTATGGTCTAGAAATTTTCATTGCTACCATCGAATCTGTGATTGTGACCTGGCTAGAATCAGGTACGAAAGAAGAGCCAATCGAAATTGCAACCATTATTCTCAGTGTCTGCGACTTTGCTAGCTGGAACTAAATCCCCCAACCTTTTCCTACCTTTATGGAGAAGGTTTTTCTTTTTGGCAAATGAACAACATATAGATCACCTTGTTCAACTTGTTTGTAGAAAGCAAAAAAGCAGGATGCTGTACTGACCCCAAAAAGTTAGACAGAAAAAATCTAACTTTTGGGGTGCAGTTCATGCTAGGCTCCTGCTTTTTCTTTATTTTTTCTTTGCCAACATGGTTGCAAATCGAAGTTGAATCCGATGGCCATTCTCATCTCGACGATGGAGATGGCCAGGATTTTCATTGTATTTGATCAATTCCCAATCCTTGTAATACTCCGCCAATTCTCCTTCTTTAAAGGTGAAGGAGAAGGGCATCTGGCAAGGATAATCTTCTGTATCCATGGCACAGACAATGAGATTGTAACCACCTGGATTGGTATGCTCTTGCACATTGCGGATAATCGCTGGAATCCGATCAGCCTCTAAAAACATAAGGACCACAGTCGATACGATGAAGTCATAGTTTAGGGTAAGAGCTGCAGCATTGATATCATAGAGTCCCACTGGCATCTCTAGATCTTCCTCAGCGACAATACTTTGTAAGATCTCAAGAGCCAGTTCATTTTGATCCACTGCTGTCACGTCAAAGCCATGTTGGGCCAAAAAGAGGGCGTTGCGTCCTTGCCCGCATCCTAGATCCAATGCCTTTCCAGCGGGGACAATTCCCACTGCTTCTAGCACTTCTGAATGGACAGGATTGGTGTTGTATTTTTTGGGGAAATAGTCTTTTGGCTCACAGTAAAATTCTAGGTACCACTCCACATCGTCAGTCGCCGCTTCGACACGATGCCAGGCCTGGGGCTCGGCCATGGGGTTCTCTGCTCCTGCTTCAAAGAGGTGGCTCGCGATTTCTTCCCCCTCTTCGGTCAATTCAATAAATCGTAACTGACCCTTTAAAATTGTAATCTTTCCCCAGGTTCCTACCTTGGTATTGTGCTTTCTTTGAAGAGCTTCTGGCATGCTATCCTTGGTCCAGATAGGCATGCGCTTGTAGGCGATCAATTTTTGTGTCATGCTGCTTCTCCTTTTTCTTTCACTACCCTTATCATACAGGAAAAGGGGCCTCTTTTCAAGTTGGAAAAGGAGAGCCCATCTCTAAGAAAAAAGACAGATCTGAAACAAGTTTCAAAACTGCCTTATTCTTTAACGTGTATTGTATTGTTTCATGACCCGCGCGATGTCGCGGTTTTGTTCCCGACGCTTGATGGATTCACGCTTGTCATAATCATGTTTCCCTTTAGCGAGCCCCAAAAGCAATTTGGCATAGCCATCCTTGAGATAGACCTTCAAAGGCACCAAGGTCATTCCGGTCCCTTTGGTGTCTTGGTCCAGCTTTTGGATTTGCTTTTTGTGAAGCAGGAGCTTGCGACGACGATCTGGATCTTGGTTCCAGATATTGCCTTCCTCATAAGGAGCAATGTGGACATTGCTAAGCCAAACTTCGCCATTTTTCACTTGCGCAAAGCCATCTTTCAAGTTAATGCGTGCTGCACGGACACTTTTGATCTCTGTCCCTGTCAGCACCATCCCTGCTTCAATCGTATCCACGATGGTGTAGTCATGTCTCGCCTTTTTATTTTGCGCGACCACCTTTCCTTCGCCCTTTGCCATGTTTGGCTCCTTTCTTTGCTACTTCCTTGTAAAATGGTTTCTTCCCATTTTTCTTTTTGGATTTAGAGGAAGAATCTTTCCGCTTGTCATCTTTTCTAGCGGTTGATCCCATAGAAACTTTTTTATCCTTGCGTCTGCGATCCCGGCGATTGCCATCTCGGTCACGTCCTTTGGCCTTGAGGCCTTTTTCGACGACATCCCATTCACTTGGAATATAAGAGAAATCAATCTCTCCTGTCATCTTGTCGGCTCTTTCTACCTTGATCCGGATTTGCTGACCGACACGGAAGGTCACTCCTGATTTTTCTCCGCGAAGGGTTAGATCCCGTTCGTTAAAATGGTAGAATTCAGGAAGATTGGTAATATGGATCAAGCCTTCAACCGTATTTGGCAACTCCACAAAGAGGCCAAATTTTACCACACTGGAAACCACGGCATCGTATTCTTCCCCAACATAGTCTTCCATGTATTCAGCCTTCTTCATGGCTTCTACTTCGCGCTCCGCATCAATAGCTCGGCGTTCCCGACTAGAGGATTGGCTGGCAATGTCTGGAAGGACTTGTTCAAAGTGCTCTGCCACTTCTTGGGATTTGCCGTATTCGCGCACCATTCGATGAACCATCAGGTCCGGATACCGACGGATGGGACTGGTAAAGTGGGTATAATACTCAGCAGCAAGCCCATAGTGGCCATGGTTGTGCTCTGAATAGCGAGCTTGCTGCATCGAGCGCAACAACATCATTGAGAGAACGTCTGCGTAGGGTTCTCCTTCGACCTTGCGCATAATTTCTTGCAGGGCTTCTTGGCTCATCTCACTAGCCGTTCCGTAGATTTGGATTCCAAAGCTGGAAGCATAATCGATAAACTTCTGTACTTTTTCTGCCTTTGGATCTTCGTGGATCCGGTAGATGAACGGCAGTTTCAGTCTCGTAAAGTGCTCCGCCACTGTTTCATTGGCAATCAACATAAAGGACTCAATCATCCGTTCGGCAATCCCTCTTTGGCGGAGGACGATATCGACCGGTTTTCCTTCTTTATTGACTAGGATTTTAGCCTCATTGGCATCAAAATTAAGGGCTCCGCGGCGAATCCGCATGCTTTCTAAAATGCCATGCAAGGTGGCCATTTGATGAATACTTGGGACAATTTTCTTAAAGGTTTGAGCCTTTTCTTCGTCGCCCGCTAAGATATCATTGACGTCGCTATAAGTCATTCGGAAGGTTGTATTGATCACTGTTTGGGTAATGGTATGTTTGACGACCTTGCCATGAGGATCAATCTCCATGATAGCAGACTGGGTCAGGCGATCCACATTCGGATTCAAAGAACAGATCCCATTGGAGAGACGCTCTGGCAACATGGGTACTACTCGGTCAGTCACATAAACAGACGTTGCACGATTTAGAGCTTCCTTGTCGAGTGCTGAACCTTCTGTAACGTAATAAGAAACATCTGCGATGTGAACACCCAGCTCAAAATTGCCGTTCTTGAGTAACTTGATATGGACCGCATCGTCCAAGTCTTTGGCATCTGCCCCATCGATGGTAAAGGTGATCTCCTCTCGCAGATCTAACCGTCCCTCTATATCCTTTGCAGGCGGTGCATCTGGAACCTGCTCAGCCTCTTTCAGCACTTCTTCTGGAAATTCTGAGACAATGTCCATGGATTCTAACACTTCCAAGACATCGATTCCTGGATCTGTCACATGCCCGACTACATCCCGTACCGTCGCCACAAAATAATTGTGCTTGCGGCTCGGGTATTGATCAATTTCGACCTTGAGGATTTCGGTCCCTTCCAATTGAATGGCTGGCTTCTTCACATAGATCAGCTGGCTGATCTTTTGATTTTTCGAACGAATGTAGCCAGCATATTTAGGTTTTTCCTCATCCAGGACAATTTGTCCAACTACCGTTTTGATGCTATGTTCCAAGACATCAATAATCTTAGCTTCTGCCGCCGTTCCTTTGTTTCGGTCTGCTACCTTGGTAATGACGATCTCAACGGTGTCCCCATCGATAGCGTGGTTGACATCATTTCGGCCAACAAAG
>NZ_KQ969689.1:338634-339602 GCF_001578955.1 Streptococcus parasanguinis | reverse complement strand
ACATCATTTCGGCCAACAAAGAGATCCTCTTCTTCGCCTTCTAAACTGACAAAGCCAAATCCATTTTTATGGGCATGAAAGATCCCCTTAAGGGTAATAGCTGGGGCCTTCTTTTGAGCCAAACGAAGAGAGCCATCATCTTCGAATTTCAACTCATGGCGACGTTCCATCAGCGAGATGGTTTTGACCAAGTCACGGAAATCCTTAGACCCTTCTTTTCCTAGAGCTGCTGCCAGATCATTGATCTGGGCTTTGTCATGCTCTTGTAAATATTCTTTAATACTTGTTTTCATTGATTTATTTGCTGGTTATCCAGCCTCCTTTTTTTCTATCTACTTGTGTCTTTGTTTTGCAAAATAAAAATAGGCAAAGACATTGTCTGAGCCTATCTTATCTACTAGAAAGTACCATTAAGATCATCGCGATCAATAACCAAAAGAAGATCATAATAGCTGTTAAACGCTGCATCACGGCTTCAAACCCGCGCGCTTTTGAACGTTCAAACAAGTCATTTGAGCTTGCGTCAAAGACGTTGCTCGATTGGTTTTTTGTTGGTTGCATAAAAATTGCGATAATAATCAATACTGATAATACTAGTAAAATAGTTGTTAATGCTCCGCTCATATTCAAAACTCCTTAAAATCTTCACTATTATACCATGAAAATCATTTTGATTCAATATGTAAGGTTACTTTTCTTTCCTTGGGACAATACTTCAAGACCTCGATCTTTTCGGGATGGGTTTTGGTATTTTTACTGGTCAAATAATTCTGACTCCCACAGCTGGTGCAGGTCAATTGAACTTTAATTCGCACGTACGTCTCTCACTTTCAAATACTTTCTAAATAAGAATAAGAGGAACATCAAATCGGTAAAAGCCAAAAGGGCTGTACCGTAAAATACCCAATGATAGCCAAAATGCATGAAAATACTCGACCCCATCATTGGCCCTAATACGCCACCTAAGT
>NZ_KQ969689.1:336313-337990 GCF_001578955.1 Streptococcus parasanguinis | reverse complement strand
AATCCCTTCAGGAGGGGTTAAACGATTCAATAATGCAGAAACTCCAGGTAGTAGGGCTCCTGTCCCGATCCCAAAGAGGAAGCGTAAAATCCCTAATTGAAGGGGTGATTGCGCTTGGGCACAAAGAATATAGAGACAGCCACTATAGAGAAGGGCGATTAATAAGAGCCGGTGATTCCCGATTCGGTCTCCGAGTTTTCCCATCCAACCTGAAAAGAGCATACTAGAGACTCCCATAGCTGAAACAATCATCCCCGATACAAAGATCAGGTTATCTCTTTGTCCCAAAGCTCGCACATAAAGAGGCAGGATCGGAGAAATAGATTGGGCGATCATTTGAATGGTCATGCTGGTCAAAAAGAGTCCCAAGAGGATATCTTTTTGCTGAATGGACATGAGCAACTCCCAACTGGATTTTTGTTCTTCTTTTGGAAGGGGTTCATAGTCTTCCTCAATGCCCCAGAAGGTTAAGAGGGAAACCAAAAATAAGAAGAAGCCGACCAAGAGAAAGACATTGCGCATTCCTAGATTTTCAGCAATGAGTCCTCCAATCAAAGGCCCCATCAAGGTTCCAGCCACGACACCGGTCGACAAAGTCCCTAGGGCATAGCCGGATTGGTCCTTGGGAACTTGACTAGCAATCAGGGCTGTACTATTGGGGACAAAGCCTGAAAAAACCCCATTGAGCAAGCGCAGGACCAAGAGCCAAAAGACGGATGGGACAAAGGCAATACCTCCCATGGTCAGCGTCATGGCAATAGAAGCTCTAAGCATCATAGGTTTTCGACCATAGCGGTCGGCTAAGCTCCCCCAGATGGGAGACATGATCGCAGAAGTTACAGAAGAACTTGCGACGGCTATCCCAGCATAAAAGGGAACAGCCTTGCCCGTAACACCCAACTCTTCCACAAAGAGGGCCATAAAAGGAACGACTAAAGAAAGGCTGGCTCCGATGAAAAAGCACCCGATCCAGGCAATATATAGATTTTTACGCCAATTGATTTCTCTTGTGATAAAATCATCTTCTTTCTAATTGTTGTAGGGCTGCATCTAATTGGGCATAGAGGGCAGCAAGATCGCCATTATTGTCTAAGACCAGATCTGCATGGGCGCTTTTTTCATCTAGCGGCATTTGAGACGCAATACGTTCTTGGGCCTGCAGTTCTGATAAGTGGTTGCGTTCCATCAGGCGCTTGAGCTGGGTTTCTTTTGATACAGCTACCAACCAGACAGATTCAAACCACTCTTCATAGCCTTGCTCGATTAAGAGTGGAATATCCATAAAAAAGAGATCGGATTGTGCAGCTTGTCTATCTCTTACCTCAGCTAGAGCCTCACGAATAAGCCTTCCTTGGACGCGATTGGACCAGTCTCTTTCACTAGGGTCTGAAAAAATCCGCTGACCCAAAGCGACGCGATCCAGCTCTTCTTCTTTGGTAAG
Organism: Streptococcus parasanguinis; assembly: GCF_001578955.1. Taxonomy (GTDB): domain Bacteria; phylum Bacillota; class Bacilli; order Lactobacillales; family Streptococcaceae; genus Streptococcus; species Streptococcus parasanguinis_U. The sequence goes on along the minus strand of NZ_KQ969689.1, from coordinate 336,549 downwards.
AATCTCTCTACCAAAATGATCCACTAGGACACGGTAGAGGGCTCCTCCTGGTGCTTGCAAATCATGAACCACTTGATCCGCATCAATGACAGGATACCCTTTTTCTTTCAAATAGGAGGTGACAGTGGACTTTCCTGAAGCAATTCCTCCTGTTAATCCAATGATTCTTGCCATCTAGTTCTCCTTTTGACAGTGAGGGCAAAAATGAGTTCCACGTCCCCCCAGCTGGATTTTCT
>NZ_KQ969689.1:335523-336293 GCF_001578955.1 Streptococcus parasanguinis | reverse complement strand
TGCATGGTGCCGTCTTCTCCAAAAGCATTGCTGTAGGAGCGAATGGTGGAGCCACCCTTTTCAACAGCTTGAGCAAGCACAGCAATCGTTTCTTTGCGGATTGCTTTGGCTTCTCTAGCAGTCAAGCTTTGACCCAAACGGGCTGGATGAACCTTGGCTCGATAAAGGACCTCATCTACATAGATATTGCCCAGACCAGCCACTAATTTTTGGTCCAAAAGAGCTGATTTAATGGGTTTCTTTGATTTTTTAAGAGCTGCTTGGAAGGCAGGCTCTTTAAGATCCGCTTCCGTCGGCTCTGGACCAATTTTTTTCGTCAAAAAATAGCTGTCGACAAGCTCAGGTACTAGGACTTCCATGGTCCCAAACTTGCGGACATCTTCATAAACCAGAGTGCTGCCATCTGTAAAATGAAATAAGACATGGGCGTGCTTGCGAAGAGGGACTTCGTCTGGATAAAAGAAATACTTGCCTTCCATCCGCAAATGCGAGATGAGGACCAGATCCGTCAGATAAAACAAAAGGTATTTCCCGCGGCGCCCCATGGCTCGAATTTCTTGACCTGGAAGATCTTGACAAAAAGCATCTAGATCCGTATGAATCATCTTAGGATACTTTACTTCCACTGACTGAATGGTTTTTCCAAGAATTAATTTCTCAAGACCGCGTCGAACCGTCTCTACTTCTGGTAATTCAGGCATAGAACTCCTTTCAAAAACAAGAAGCAGGCTTCTGCCCACCTCTTCTTAATATTCTTTTTCGTTGTATCC
>NZ_KQ969689.1:329072-335104 GCF_001578955.1 Streptococcus parasanguinis | reverse complement strand
CGTTGTATCCGAAATCGGCAAGATCCAATTTCTTATCCCGCCAATTTTTCTTGACCTTGACCCATGTTTCTAGGAAGACCTTGTCCCCTAGCATGAGCTCAATATCCTTACGCGCAAGGGTTCCGATCTTCTTGAGCATGGCGCCACCTTTTCCGATGACAATACCTTTTTGGCTATCGCGCTCGACCATGATGGTTGCACGGATATGGACCTTATCTGTCTCTTCATCCCGCTTCATAGAATCCACTACTACTGCCACAGAGTGGGGAATTTCTTCCCGCGTCAAGTGCAAGACCTTTTCACGGATCATTTCAGAGACCAAGAAGCGCTCTGGGTGGTCAGTGATTTGGTCAGCAGGGAAATATTGAAAACCTTCTTCTAAGTTTTCACTTAAAATATCAATCAAACGCGAAACATTGTTTCCTTGAAGGGCTGAAATCGGCACGATTTCCTTGAAATCCATCTGACTACGGAAGTCATCGATTTGCGCCAAGAGTTGGTCAGGGTGCACCTTGTCGATCTTGTTGACCACCAGAATAACCGGCACCTTAGCAGCCTTGAGACGCTCGATGATCATGTCATCGCCCTTCCCACGTGGCTCATCTGCTGGCACCATAAAGAGAACGGTATCCACTTCTCGAAGGGTGCTATAGGCCGACTCCACCATGAAGTCTCCAAGCGCTGTCTTGGGTTTGTGAATCCCTGGGGTATCGATAAAGACGATCTGTTCCTTATCCGTCGTATAAATCCCCATAATCTTATTGCGCGTTGTCTGCGCCTTGTCACTCATGATGGCAATCTTTTGCCCCATGACGTGGTTCAAAAACGTTGACTTCCCAACATTGGGACGTCCTAAAATGGCTACAAAGCCTGATTTAAATGTCATATTATCCTTTCACGAGGGCATACTCCCTCTTATCCAAATACCAAGGCCCAGAATTTGGGCACAAAAATCACCAGTCCTGTTAGTAAGGCAAAGCCTGATACGACAAGGACTGCTCCAGCTGCCATGTCTTTGGCATTCTTTGCCAACATGGAGAAATGGTAGTTACTAGCTAAATCCACCACATTTTCAATGGCTGAATTCATAATCTCAAAAGCAATCACCAAGGTGATGCTGAGCAACAAAAAGAGCCACTCCGTCGCAGAAATCCTAAATACCAAACCAGCAAGAATTGCTACAAGGGCTGATAAGGCATGTTTGCGCATATTGCGCTCTTCTTTGATCGCCGTGAAAATTCCTGTTATCGCAAACTCCAAACTGGAAATAAAGTCCCGATTTTTCCATTTTCGCTTATTGTCTTGTGAGTCCATAGGCTGTCAAAATCTCTTCCTGTAAGCCAAACATTTCCTTTTCTTCTTCCGGCGTATAATGATCATAGCCATTAATGTGAAGAAAACCATGCACTGCTAAAAATCCCATTTCGCGCTCAAAACTGTGGCCATATTCTTCGGCTTGCTCACGCGCCTTGTCAATTGAAATAAAGAGCTCACCAATATAGGTATCGAATTCAGCCATCATCTCTGCCAATTCTGGATTTTCTGCAAGGTCTTCCTCGTCAAAAGAAATCTCCATCTCTGGCTTGTATTCTAAACTGATGACATCCGTCGGACGATCCGTATCACGGTATTCAAGATTTAGTTCATGACTGCGTTCATTGGTTACAAAAGTCACAGCCATTTCCTTGTCTTCTTTCCCAATTTTTTGAGCAGCAAATTCTAAAATTTCTTGCGTTTGTTTTAAGATTTCGTCAGAGACTTGACCAGTCTCATCTACCATTTCAATATACATCTGGATCACCTCACTATTATCACTTTATTATATCACAAAAACCAGCCTATATACTAGATACAGACTGGTTTAAAATATAGATCCGTAGTTTTTCATATCAAAATATCAAGAAAGATATAATAATTTTTATTTTTTTGATCAGTCAAGACACTAATAAAACTTTCCGCCGTGAGAAAAGTGCTTGAAACAGTACTGTTTCAAGCACTCGGGAGTTTTGAGACTTTAGGCTCAAAACTAAGTCATGGAACTTCCTGGACTGCTGAAATCATCCACTGGATAATTTCACCTAACGTCCGTAATCACATAAGGAAAGTTTCTAAGAATCTTTTATCCCAGATATTAACCAGCTTATATCTAAAATATAGTCTGTTTTATTACAAAGATAAATTAGCTAGGGATTTTCCTCGTCTTAAACAGTGGAACTCATCTTACACCACTGTTTGCTGGATGGCATTCATCTGGGCATAGATACCGCCTTGTGCAACCAGTTCCTCGTGTCTACCACGCTCCACAATACGTCCTTCGGATAAGACTAAGATCTGATCCGCATCTTGAATAGTGGACAAGCGATGGGCAATGATAAAGGTGGTCCGGCCCTTTTGCAGGACTGCCATAGCCTTCTGGATGATTTCTTCTGTTTCCGTATCAATGTGAGAAGTTGCCTCATCCAAAATCAGAATTTGCGGATTCATATAGAGCGTCCGCGCAAAGGAAATCAATTGGCGCTCGCCACTTGAAAAGGCGGATCCTTTTTCTACGACTGGATGGTCGATTCCCTTTTCAAGGCGCTCTACAAAGGGCCAAGCCCCGACTTTTTTCAAGGCATCTTTGACCGCATCCCGATCAATGTGTTCCTGACTCATGGCCACATTACTAGCTATGGTTCCTGTAAATAGATAAGGATCCTGCAGAACAATCCCCATATGGCTGCGTAAGCTCTCACGAGAGACTTGGCGAATATCTTGACCATCTATCAAAATCGCACCTTCTTGAGGATCATAAAAACGATAGAGCAGGTTCATAATCGAAGACTTACCCGATCCAGTATGACCCACAAGAGCGATGGTTTGCCCAGGACTTGCTTGAAAGGCAATATCCCGCAGAACTGGCTTTCCTTCTTCATAGGCAAATTGAACGTCGTCAAACACGACTTCTGCCTTTTCTATCTTCAGTTCCAATGCACCATCGGCCTCCAAAGGTTGGTCTAAGAAAGCAAGGACGCGACTCCCCGTTTCTAAGGATCTCCGAATATTCGGAAATTGACGACTGAGATTGGCCATGAGATCAAATAGATTAATCACATAGTTAATATTGATAAATAAGAAACCAGCCGTCACACCGATATTGCCCTGTAGGAAAGAAATCCCAGCGATGGTCAAAATGCCCGCAATCACTAAAAACTTGAGCAATTCCGTTAAGGTCCAAGAAGCAATGGAATCGGCCAGGAGGATTCGATCATTGGCTCCTAACATCTTCTGGGTAGTGGCTTCAAACTCCTCCACCACACCAGGCTCTTGATGATAGAGCTGAATCATACTGGCACCATGCAAGAGTTCATTGACCTGGGTATTGACCTCGCTTCTCGCATCAAAGAAATCCTTCATAGGCTGGTCCGTCATGACCTTGTAGAGATACTGGATCCCATAGAAAATCGGAAAGACCAAACACAAGAGAAGGCCCATCATAGGACTCAGGTAAAAGAGAATCCCTAGGATAAAGAGGAAACGCACCAAGTAGATGACTAAAATCATACAAGAGTTATAAAACTGGGTCCGCAAGGTCTCCGTATCATTGACAATTCTTGTCGCGATCTTCCCAGCCGGCTTATCATCAAAATAAGAAATAGGCAACCCTTGCATGACTTGAAAGGCTTGGTCTCTTAGGTTAGCCGTCACTTGATTGCTTCCGTGTAGCAAGATCCGATTCCCTAGGTAGCTAATCAGCTGTCCGATGCTCAAGACCAAGAGATAGAATCCTCCCATCTGAAGCAAGTCCCCTTGCCCTCCACCGTGGGTCAGCGCAGTCAAAGGCCCATCGATCATCTTTTGGAGAAGAAAGGGAGACAATTCAGAAAAAATGGTGGCTAGTAAGAGGCAAATAAAGCCAGCAAGAAAGACAGTTGGATAAAGAGTGATCCTAGATAATAATCGTTTCAATACTTTCATCTTATTCTCCTTCCTGTTTTTGTTGCCGTTGGTATTGTTCATAATACCAGCCTTCTTGAGCTAATAAATCACTAGCCCTGCCTTCTTCGACAATCTGTCCTTGATCCAAGACGATGATCCAATCCGCCTGATGGACAGCCGACAAGCGATGAGAAACAATGATGGTCGTCTTGTCTTTTCGTTCTTTTTGAATCGTGTCAATAATGGCCTGTTCAGTCTTCGCATCCACCGCCGAAAGGGAATCATCTAACAGCAAGAGCTCTGCATCTCTTAAGAAGGCACGCGCCAAAGAGATCCGTTGTTTTTGACCTCCTGATACAGAGACTCCTTTCTCACCGATCAGGGTGTCCATTCCATGAGACATCCTCTCGAGATCATCCGCAAAAGCAGCCTGGGCTACTGCTTCCACCAAGTCATCTTGGCTGGCTCCTTTTTTACCAAGCGCTATATTCTCACGGATAGACTTAGAAAATAAAATATGTTCTTGGGAAACATAGCCAATTTTTTCTTCGATGGAGTGTCGGTTATAGTCCACGATCGGTTGCTGGTTGACCAAAAACTCTCCCTCACCAACTGGGTACTGCCGCAAGAATTGTCGAACCAAGCTTGTCTTTCCTGCTCCGGTACGACCAACAATCCCAACTGTCTGTCCTTTCTTAATGGTCCAATCAATGCCTGATAGGCTCTTTCGCTCAGCACCAGGATAGCTGAAAGAATAGTCCTTAAACTGCACCAAATCAATTTCCTCTAGGTAGTGAGAACCATCTGGCTCCAGATCATCCGTTTCATCAATCACTTCTTTTAATTTTTTATAGGACATTTGCCCTGTCTGGTAGACCAAGATCAAGTCCGCCATCATCCACATAGGCTCAATTAAAAAGACCAAATACAGCTGTAAAGCCAATAATTTCCCAAGACTCAATTGCCCGCTTGCCAGGGACTGCCCTCCAAATAGCAGGAGCAAGACTGTCGAGAATCCAATAAACAACAGGGCTAAAGGTCCAAAAGAATACTGGATAGAGGCAATTTTATCCCCCGTTTTGGATAGACTGGCTGTTTTTTTCTGAAACTGTTTGACCTGCTGGTCTCGTCTACTATAGGCCCGCATGACCCGAATTCCTTCGATGGACTCCAAGACTTCATCATTCAACTGAGCGACTGCTTCCCGGTTTTGCTCAACATACTCCTCCTGCTTTCTACTCAAAAAATAGGTAGAGACGACGAGGAAGATCATAGGAATAAAGGAAATCAAGGTTAATTGCCAAGAAATGAAAAACATGGTCGGAATAATAAAGGCAAACAAGCCACCGCCAAACAGGAGCACCATCATCCCGTAACCAGCCATATCGGCCATGCCATCGACATCTGTCGTAAAGCGCGTCAAGAGATCTCCTGAGCGAAATTTCTCAAAAAAAGGGCGCCGCATGGCTACTAGCTTACGAAATGCTTGCTCCTGGAGGGTCGCCTTGAAATGGACTGACGACTGAAAGAGTCGCAACTGCCAATAAAAAGCCGTTAGGTAATTGAGGATGGCTGATCCTACTAAGAGGACCATATCCCATACAAAGTTGGATTGCGTCAGCGTCCGCTGACTCAAATGATCCACTAAGCGCTGGATGACTTGCGTCGGGATCAATAAGGTGTAATCATAAAGAATCAGGACCATAGCGATCTTCACATATCGCCACTTGCGCTCCCTGATATACTCCCAAATAGCTCTGATCATATATTCTCCTTTTCAAAATGGCACAGAAAAAACCCAAGCAAGGAGCTGAGTACGTACTCAGTCCACACTTGGGCCTTCTGATGCCTATCACCAATTCAGTTAAGGCAGGTAAAAATGCATACAAAAAACCCAAGACAGACTCCTCCATCTTGGGTTCCATTTATAGTTTACATCGAACTCAACTGAGATTGGAGAAGCTGTGTATTCAATTGTGTCATCAAAACATCTACTTTGTTCATGATGGTTTTCTCCTTTCTCTTTGTTGTTCTAACTTTACCACTTATTTCCTTGCTTGTCAACGCTTTTTTGAAAATTGTTGAAAAAAGCAAAATTTTTAAGATGGACTCGC
>NZ_KQ969689.1:320792-329052 GCF_001578955.1 Streptococcus parasanguinis | reverse complement strand
CTCGCAAAAAAAGAAGCCTAGATCTTCTCTAAGCTTCTCTCTTCTGCTATGCTAGTTGCCGGGATTGAACCGGCGACCTCATCCTTACCATGGATGCGCTCTACCGACTGAGCTAAACCAGCAGTACCTATCTACTATATCATGGAGATAGGTCTTTTGTCAATATCCTGACTCATTTTTCTGCCAAATATTCTTCCTTAGTGAGGACATAATGAACTCTCGTCACCATTCTCCCTTCTTCATGCAAGTCTAACATCGCGTAGGGCTCCTCGTGAGAATATTTCATACCTGATTTGGCCATCACCCGTCCAGAAGCTGGGTTGTCCTGATCATGAACAGCAATGAGCTTGTTCATCCCTAACTGTTCAAAAGCCAGAGCAATGACTGCCTTGGTAGCTTCTGTCGCAAGACCTTGGTTCCAATAGTCTTTATTCAGAACATAGCCGATACTCCCCTTTTTCATACAAAGATCCAAATCCAGTAAATCAATCGTCCCGATAAATTTTCCATTTTCTTTTAGCTCGATCCCCCATCTTCCAAGTGGGCTCGCTAGATAAAAGAGGGCAATATTATTACGCGTCTCTTCAAGACTATGATTGGTTGCAAAAGTATAGCGTGTAACAGCTTCATCAGAAGCATACTCAAACATAGCCGGTGCATCTTCAAGAGTGACCGGACGCAAGCGCAAACGCTCTGTCTCCACTTCACGATAAGCCGCTAACTTCACATATAAATTTTCCATTTGACACTCCTTCTTTAGGGATTAGTTTAGCAAATAACATAAAAGAAGGCAAGCTCAAATTTTTCTTGCTTTTTAACCCACTTTTCTATACAATAAAATCAATCAAAACAATCAGATAAGGAGTAAAAAGGTCATTGAGTCAAGAGAGCAATCTCACACCAATGGCCTTTTTACTCCTAAATCTGAGCAAGGAGGCAAGAATGCTCATTGGAATTCCTAAAGAAATTAAAAACAACGAAAATCGGGTCGGTTTGACACCTGCAGGCGTACAAAGCTTGGTCAAGAAAGGTCATCAAGTTTTGGTGGAAACAAATGCTGGACTTGGTTCTGGCTTTGCGGATGAAGATTACACGAAGCAAGGGGCAACCATCGTTGCGACTGCAGCAGAAGCTTGGGCCGCTGAGATGGTGGTCAAAGTCAAAGAACCTCTTGCTGAAGAATATGGCTTCCTTCGCGAAGACCTCTTGCTCTTCACTTACTTGCATATGGCTGCCGCACCTGAATTAGCAGACGCTATGGTCGCAGCTAAAACAACTGGGGTGGCCTACGAAACCGTTCGTGACTTAGATGGACAGTTGCCACTCTTGGTGCCAATGAGTGAGGTTGCTGGACGGATGGCTGTGCAAATCGGTGCTCACTTCCTGACCAAACAAGAAGGTGGATCAGGAGTCCTCCTAGGTGGGGTGCCAGGTGTTCCCAAAGGGAAAGTCATCATCATCGGAGGCGGGGTCGTTGGAACCCACGCAGCTCGTATCGCCCTTGGACTCGGTGCCCAAGTGACCATCTTAGATATCAGCGCTAAACGTTTGGCTGTTCTGGAAGATGTCTTTGGTCACCAAATCCAAACCCTTATGTCCAATCCATTTAACATTGAAGCCAGCGTCCGTGATGCCGATGTTGTCATCGGGGCTGTCTTGATTCCTGGTGCTAAAGCTCCTAAATTAGTGACAGACGATATGGTCAAACAAATGCGTCCCGGTTCAGTTATCGTCGATGTGGCCGTTGACCAAGGTGGTGTTATCGAAACAGCAGACCGTGTCACAACGCATACGGAGCCAGTTTACGAAAAACATGGCGTGCTCCACTATGCCGTTGCCAATATCCCAGGGGCTGTCGCTCGTACCTCTACTATCGCCCTTACCAATGTTACCCTTCCTTATGTCGAATCCCTAGCTGACAATGGCTTCCACAAGGCAATTGCCCTTGATGAAGGCTTGCGCCAAGGTGTCACTACTTACCAAGGCCATATCACAAGCCAACCCGTTGCTACCGGTTTAGAGCGTGACTTCACACCAATTGATGAATTGGTTTAATTTCTAACATAAAAAAGGCAAAGATCCGATGATCTTTGCCTTCTCTTTTATTCTTCTTCCACATCCGGTTTTTCTTTGAGGACTGGATTTGGGATGGACTCGTAGGCCCGAATAATATCTGCTACTACTGGATGGCGAACGACATCCTTGGCAGAGAAATGCACAAAGTCAATTTGAGAAATGTTCTTCAATTTCTCCTGAGCATCAATCAAGCCTGATTTGACATTTCGAGGGAGGTCAATCTGGCTGGTATCTCCATTGACAATCATCTTAGAGTTAAAACCAAGACGGGTCAAAAACATCTTCATCTGCATGATGGTGGTATTTTGCGCTTCATCGAGGATGACAAAGGCATCGTCCAAGGTCCGCCCCCGCATATAAGCCAAAGGCGCAATCTCGATAATCTCCCGCTCCATCATCCGAGTTGTTTGGTCTTTCCCTAAAATCTGGTAAAGAGCATCATAGACTGGTCGTAGATAAGGGTCCACTTTTTCTTTGAGATCTCCTGGTAGGAAACCAAGGCTCTCTCCAGCTTCTACAGCAGGACGCGTCAAAATGATCCGCTTGACCTGACCACGCTTGAGGGCAGTCACGGCCAAGGTCACCGCTAGGAATGTTTTCCCAGTCCCCGCTGGTCCAATCCCAAAAGTGACATCATGGTTCTTGACACTATCGACATAGATCTTTTGACCAAGCGTTTTAACTCGAATGGGCTTGCCGTAACTATCTTTGATAATCTCTTCTTCATAGAGAGCGATGAACTTATCCAATTCACCATTTCTCACCATGGTAATGGCGGTCACCACATCCGGCGTTCCAATGGTCATGCCACGGTTGACGAGGACCAAAAGAGCCTGAATAACTTGACGAGCTTGCTCGCAGCTTTCTTCTTCCCCAATGATTTGGACGATTTCTGTCCGGGCATGAATAGTTACCCCAAATTCTTGCTCCATTAAACGGAGATGGCGTTCGTTAGATCCAAACAAATGAAAGAGATCGTCTGGATGCGTTAATGTAATTTCAACTGAATGTTCTTGCAAATAAAGAACCTCTCTACCTGTGTTTTTCTATTATTATAACAAAGAGGCCGAGAAAAAACCATCCTCGACTTATCCTTCTCTAGTGGGCTTGGTATTCTTCCCAAATCGCATCAAAATCGCCAAGATTAAAGGAAAAGCTGGCATGCTCTTCTAGATAGCGACTGACCTCGTCGAAGTCATCTGTATGCTTGGGAAAAGCAGACTCGTGAAAAGCAAGATCTGCTAGAATGGCTTTAGGAGCATTGCTTTTAGGATTGCGCTCCGTCATCAGCCAAGTATAAAACGATTTTCGCATAAGCCTCCTCTTAGATTAACTCTGTTCCAAACTGGTCTTGCTTGATTTTTTTCGCCTTCATCAAGCCACCCAAAGCCTTTTTGAACTGGCCTTTTGAAATCCCAAAAGTTGCTTTGATTTCTTCTGGAGAGGACTTATCATTTAAGGTCATAAAGCCTCCATTAGCTTCCAAATAGGTCAAAATCATTTGGGCATCGTTTTCCAACATCTCAAAGGAGCGTGGCTTCAAAGATAGATTCAAGGTCCGGTCCACCTCACGAAAACCAATAACGCGAGCATTTACGACCTCTCCCAAACGAGGTTCTGCATAGCGCTCACTTGGGTGGATAAAGCCCAGCATATTGTTCTCTGGAAGGTAAACAAAGGTTCCAGACAATTTCAAGCGGTAGACAATGGCTGGCCAGTTTTGGTTTTGCATATTGTTATAGGCTGGACGAGCCAAACGCTGGAAATCTTCCTGGTAGGCTAAGATCCCCCAAATCCGATCTTTCTTATCAACTTCTAAGCGAATATAGAGACGATCGCCCTTTTTAGGCCATAGATCTTTGATCTCCGGTAGGATATCTAGTGAGACAACAATCTGCTTATCTGGAAGCCCTGTATCCACAAAGACTCCCAAATCCTTGCGCACCTCCGTAACCGTTCCCCAGCCAAAGCTTTCTTGAGTTGCAGTGACTTCAAGTGTCGTGAGTCGGAGCTTTTGCTTCATATCCGTATAGGCAAAGCCCTTGACACTTTCTCCGACTTTGTGTGGGCCTTCTGCTTTATCAAGTGCGTAGGTCTGGCCATCTTTTTGAACAAAATAGAAGTGATCATTTTCATCGATGACCATTCCCATGATGTAGCTTGCTAGATTCGTATTCATGTTTCCTTCTTTCCTCTTGCCTCTTCACAAGAATGATGGAAATAAAACCCAGCCAGCAGTGCCAACTGAGTCTTTCTTTCCTGTAGTGGTTGGGATGGATTAAACTTCCATCAATTCTTTTTCTTTGTGAGCTGTCATTTCATCCACATGCTTAACAGCGTCATCCGTTACTTTTTGGATCTCTTTTTCAAGACCTTTCAATTCATCTTCTGTGATTTCTTTAGCTTTTTCTTGCTTCTTCGCTTCATCCATCGCATCACGACGGATGTTACGGATCGCAACTTTTGCATTTTCACCCACTTTTTTCACTTCTTTTGCCAATTCACGACGAGTTTCTTCTGTCAATGCTGGGATGACCAAGCGGATGACAGATCCATCGTTGGCTGGAGTGATGCCAAGGTCAGATGCATTGATGCTGTGCTCGATGTCTTTCAAAGATGATTTATCAAATGGAGTGATCAACAAGACACGCGCTTCTGGAATAGTGATAGATGCCAATTGGTTCAATGGTGTCTCTACTCCGTAGTATTCTACAAAAATACGATCCAAAAGACTTGCATTTGCACGTCCAGCACGGATGCTACCAAATTCACGTCCCAAACTTTGGTGAGACTGGGTCATTCTTTCTTTTGCTTTTTCTACGATTGGGTTTGCCATAATCTTCCTCTATTTTCTATTATTTTTCTACGTTATTCGATACGGTTGTACCGATATTTTCACCAAAGACAACGCGTTTGATATTGCCTGGTTCATTCATATTAAAGACAACCAAGTCAATGTCGTTGTCCATGGAGAGAGTAGAGGCTGTTGAGTCCATGATGCGAAGACCTTTGTTGATCACATCACGGTGAGTCAATTCCTCAAATTTCACAGCTGAAGCATCTTTTTTCGGATCGGCATTGTAAACACCATCGACCCCATTTTTAGCCATGAGAATGGCATCTGCTTCAATCTCAGCTGCACGAAGAGCTGCGGTCGTATCTGTTGAGAAATAAGGAGAACCGATCCCTGCACCAAAGATCACGATCCGGTCTTTTTCAAGGTGACGAAGGGCACGACCACGGATATAAGGTTCTGCGACTTGTTGCATGGCAATCGCTGTTTGAACACGGGTATCCACACCAACTTGTTGAAGCGAATCAGCCATCACAAGGGCGTTCATGACAGTACCGAGCATACCTGTGTAGTCTGCTTGAACACGATCCATCCCTGCTTCAGCAGCAGGTTCTCCACGCCAAAGGTTTCCCCCTCCAATCACCAAGGCAATTTCAATTCCAAGTTCATGAACTTCCTTGATTTCTTGGGCCATATTTTGGACAGTTTTGATATCGATTCCGACACCACGTTCCCCAGCAAGGGCTTCACCAGATAGCTTGATTAAGATACGTTTATACTTAGGTTCTACCATTTTCTCTCTCCTTTTTTGATCTGTATTATTTTACCATAAATTACGTTTTTTATATAGTCATATCCATCAAAATTTTCTTTTTTCCATCCGATTAGTTTTACCAACTGTAACAAATAAAAATGGAGTACAAAAAAAGCTACCCGAAGGCAGCTTTTCATTTCAATTAAAGTGAGTTAACATCCACTTTGATACCAGGACCTTGAGTTGTAGTCAAAGTCAAGCTAGTTACGTAAGTACCTTTAGCTGTAGCTGGTTTTGCTTTTTGGATTGTGTCGTTGAAAGCTTTAAAGTTTTCAACCAATTTAGTATCATCGAATGAAACTTTACCGATGATCGCTTGAACGATACCTGCTTTATCAGCACGGTAAGTGATTTTACCACCTTTAGACTCTTCAACTGCTTTCGCAACATCCATTGTTACTGTACCAGTTTTAGGGTTTGGCATCAAGTTACGTGGTCCAAGGACACGTCCAAGACGTCCAACAAGAGCCATCATGTCAGGTGTAGCGATAACAACGTCGAAGTCCAACCAACCATCGTTGATTTTCGCAACAAGGTCATCTTCACCTACGAAGTCTGCACCAGCAGCTTTTGCTTCTTCAGCTTTTGCACCACGTGCAAATACAAGTACGCGAGCTGTTTTACCAGTTCCGTTTGGCAATACCATTGCACCACGGATTTGTTGGTCAGCTTTTTTCACGTCGATGTTCAAGTTGTAAGCAACTTCTACAGTTGCGTCAAATTTTGCAAAGTTAGTTTCTTTTGCAAGAGCTACAGCTTCTTCTACGCTGTAGACTTTTGTGCTGTCGATTTTTTCAAGAGCAGCACGAAGTTGTTTGCTTTTTTTAGCCATTTTATCTTTCTCCTTGTAATGTGGTCATATCGATTTTCATCTCCCACGTCACTCGTCATTTGATCAAGTGTATTGCGGGCAAATAGGATTGTTACAATTAGTCAGTAACAGTGAATCCCATAGAACGAGCAGTACCTTCGATCATACGCATTGCAGACTCAATGTTTGCAGCGTTCAAATCTGGCATCTTAGTTTCAGCGATTTGTTGTACTTGTGCACGAGTTACAGTTGCAACTTTCGTTTTGTTCGGTGTACCTGAACCTTTTTCAACACCTGCAGCTTTTTTCAAAAGAACAGCAGCTGGTGGTGTTTTTGTAACGAAATCGAATGATTTGTCTTCATATACAGTGATAACAACTGGGATGATCATACCAGCTTGATCAGCTGTACGAGCGTTAAACTCTTTAGTGAATCCCATGATGTTGATACCTGCTTGACCAAGCGCTGGACCAACCGGTGGAGCTGGAGTAGCTTTACCAGCAGGGATTTGCAATTTTACAAGTTTTTCGACTTTTTTAGCCATTTCTTAAATCCTCCTTTGTGGTTTTGGCGGTAATTACAGATTTTTACCTCCCACAAGTATGCTTTGTGCATACCTTTCTATTATACACGATTTCTATTTTTTTGCAAGAAAAAATTAAAATATAGTAAACTTTTTTTTCGTTTTATGATAGAATGAAGCTATGTTAATCAAAGTTGCTTCTGTATTATTTATTTTTTTAACGCTGATTCTGAGTGGCATCATTGTTCACCTCTTTAAGCTTCAAAAAAGAGGATGGCGATCGACCGATATTGCCTTTCCTTTATTTGCCCTAGAGTACTACCTGATCTCAGACAGCGCATTTTATCACAGCCTCTTACCGCTGCTAGCTTTAAGCCTTTCGCTTTTGGCCTTGGGGCTAACGATTTATTTCTTAAAAAAGAAAAAGAGTTTTTATTACCCTAAATTTATCAAATACTTCTGGCGCGCTGGATTTCTGGTTACCTTCTTGCTCTATCTAATCCTAACCGCTAGTTTGTTTATTTAATACTGAAAAAAATCCCATCTTGATTCATTTCAAGGTGGGATCTTTTTTTGACCAACTACGACGATTTGAGTGAACTAGAAAGTATTTGCCTTTGTCAATGATCCATTTTTATAATTTTATGATCTACAATCTGATAAATAGAATCGTAATCTTCTTTCTGGTATTTATGAGCTATTTCTATCAAGGTACACTTTTGTTGAGCCAATATTTTTCGAATCTCTCTTGCATTTGTTTCATCCAATGCTGCTGTCACCTCATCGGCTAATAAAATGGGTTTTGGTCGGAGAATACACCGTGCAATTTCTAGTTTCATCATTTGTCCTCCAGATAAATTCTGTGGATCTACTTGATACTCTAAATCACCAGCTAATTCATCCCAAAGATGAACAGATTCTAAAGCTTTTTGAAGTTGGTCATCTGAAAACTCCTGAAATAGGGTCAAATTTTCTTTTACAGTCCCCTTAAATAGATAAGGTTTTTGATGAATGAGATTGACCCTGTCGTAAGAAGGATAGCAAGATTTTCCTTTTCTATCTATCAATTCAATACTTCCACTATATTTCTTATCTTCTCCACATAATAAGTGAAACAGGGAAGTTTTACCACTTCCACTGGCACCCGTGAGAAGTACTTTCTGACAAGCAGCAATTGTCAGGTTTGTATTTCTAAAGATCAAATGATCTCCAAATGTCTTTGTTAAATCATCGATCTGAATA
>NZ_KQ969689.1:317389-320761 GCF_001578955.1 Streptococcus parasanguinis | reverse complement strand
CTCCAAATGTCTTTGTTAAATCATCGATCTGAATACTGAGCTTTTCTGTCAAAGGTTCTAAAATGGTTGTCGTCTCATTCACTTCAGGCATTTTCAAAATCGACACAACTTTCTTTTTGACAACCGTTGATCCTTGCAAATTAGAGGTCATTTCTAATAATTGTTGTAAAGGGGAGATTAAATTCATAGAAGCCGTCATCATGGCGATGAGTGTTGTCAGAGACAAGGTCGTAGAAGGAAGAAGCAATAAACCCGTTAACAAGGGGCCAATCAATCCTAATCCTTTTAAGGGACCCGTCCAAAACATGACTAAATTGTGAGTCGTATAGTAGGTATATTGTTGATGCTCCGTTTCACTAATTTCTTTCAGAACATGCTGTGAAAATTCGGTTCCCGCTTGATTGCTTTGGATGGTTTGAATTCCTTTGCTGAAATCGGTGATACTGGATAAACTTTTCTTTCTTGCCTTACTGAGCTCTTCCCCACGTTTTTGTAGGAGTTTGTTAAATACAAACTGAGGAATGATCATCAGGAAACCACCTATTGTAAAGAGACAACCAATAAAAAAGTTCTGCATGATGAGATAGACTATAGATGCTAGAATGGATAAGCCAAATACTGGATAAATGAGCATAGGAGTCAAAAATTCTTGCCAAAACATCGGAATATCCTGTGTTAAAAATGAGTTTAACTCCGCCTCTGTATACTCTAATTTTTTTAGATGAAAGTAGGTTAACGTTCTCTCCGAAATCAATATATTGAATTCTTTGATGATCGATCGAACTAGAAGGTTATCGATATACATACAAGCATAGATCAATACAAATAGAGCAATTCCTCCTATACCAAAGACAAGTAAGGCTCCCTTATCTCGCGGATTAATTTCACCTGCAAACTGAATAATAAACGATAATAAAAGCCCTTGAAGTGAGTACAAAACAGCAAATAGAACATACAACATCAATTTCCATTTAGATAAACTTTTTAAAATGATTTGCATCTTTTTTCTCCTTTCCCTTTTTATAGATATAGTATATAATATAAAAAAATAGCATATAAAAAATTACGGAAATCCGAACAAATGGACATTAGAGAAAAATTTAAATTGATTCGAAAACAAAGAAAAATCTCCTTAAGAGAACTCGGGAATATCGCTGGTTCAGCTTCGAGTATTTCTGATTTTGAAAATGGGAAAACCAATCTATCCAATGATATATTGCTTCAATTATTGGGGTACATGATTGTTGAAATTAATGAGATCTTTGATTGGAGTGATTTCCATAGTGCTGAGTTTTTAACCTTGAAAAAACGAATGGACGAGGCAATGGAAAACTCGGATTGGGTATCTCTTCTTCAAATTAAAAATGATTTTCAAGAATTAGCAATCTCAAAGCATCAATACATTTATCACATCCTCTCCCTCGTTTTAGAGATTATCATTGCAGAAAAACAGCACAAAACCGTTTCACAGCAGACAATAAATGAACTGACGGATTACTTTTTTTCGTTAGATTATTGGACCAATCTTGACATTGGGTTAATGGGAAGTGTGGTCTCCTATTTCACAACTGAGGCTATTGTTCTCTTTTCGGATACAATTTTGGAAAATACACCAGACAAACTTAAAAACAATCTGGACCGAATCAAAATCGATACGATTTTAAATTTAGTATCGGTCTTAATCAGTAGAAAAGAAAAAAGTGCTAGCAAACAACTGCTAACACTTCTATTTGCAAAACAATTCCCTAGCTATTTTGCATTTCAAAAATTATACTTACTAGAATTAAAAGCCATCTATCAAAGTATTTGGGAAGATCCAAAGCAAGGGAGATCTCTCCATGATGATGTTATCCATTCGGTTTCATTGTTTCTTTCAAAAGCAGAAGCACAAGAATGGGATGCCTATTTTCTAGAACTAACTGAACCGTAAAAATATCGTCATCCAATCGAAACTATTTTATCTGTTTTGCTCTTTTCTTTTATTTCTTCCGATGAAAGAACCAGCCTACCAACTTCTTGAAAACTTGAATCAAGACGAGAGCTAGAGCCACCATGATGGCGCAGATTAGCAGCGTTTGAAGCCTTAAGGAGCTCATGTTAAAGAATTTCCCTAGGATACTACTTGATACCAGGAAGGCTAGGATATTTCCTAGAAGAACTAGTCTCTTGTAGTGATTGAGAGGCTGGGATTCTTGGTAGATGATGGTAAAACCAACGAAGGCCATCAAGCAGATGGCTGCACTCGAGAGCTCTTCCGACCTCATGCCAAATGTAGAAGACAGCAAGACCAGACTAAAAATCAGTATAAAATCCGTCAAGGCAGCAGGTAGCGCATTTTTAAAGACCGTTTCGATAAAGCGCCCTTTGATGCGCTCGCTATTGGGCTCAAGCGCTAGGAAGAATCCTGGAATCCCAATCGTAAAACCACTGATCAAAGACATCTGCGACGGCATGATGGGATAAGTAAAGGCTAAAAGCGTCACTGAGATGGCCAACAAAATGGAAAAGATATTCTTGATCAAAAAGAGACTGGCTGATCGTTGAATATTATTGACCACCCGTCGCCCTTCTGCCACGATGGACGGCATCTTCCCAAAGTCAGAATCCAGTAAAACCACTTGCGCCATCTTTTTGGTCGCATCATTTCCAGATTCCATCGCAATACTACAATCCGCTGTTTTGAGAGCCAGAATATCGTTGACGCCATCTCCAGTCATGGCGACTTTATGCCCCTTTGCCTGCAAGCCTTCTACAAGGCTTTTCTTTTGCTCTGGTGTCACTCGACCAAAGACCGTATATTGGCTCGCCGCCTGGTGCAAGTCTTCTTCCGTCAGTAAGGTTCTGGCATCGATTAGATCTTCTGCTCCTTTAATGCCTGCTTTTTGTGCAATAGCTGAGACTGTAGCTGGGTTGTCCCCTGAAATGACCTTAATGGTCACTCCTTGTTGTTTAAAGTAGGCGAAGGTTTCTTTGGCATTTTTTCTCAACGGATTGGAGAGAATAATCCAGGCCACCAAGTCTACAGGAGCCTCTAAAGTCTCTCCCAGGTGATCTCCCCGATATTTCCCAAAGGCCAAGACACGATTGCCTGCCTGAGTAGCAGGAGCTATCTCTGGTTCAAGCTCAGAGAAGCCCTCTCGTAAGACAAATTCTGGTGCGCCTAATACATAGATCCCAGATCCAAAGGCAATTGCCCCATACTTTTTCTTAGACGTAAAGGGCTGATTGTCGAGAGCCTTCCAAGGCTGGCTGACTGGTGTCTTGTGAAATTTTCGGATGGCATCCATGGTGTCATTTTGATCCATACTAGCCTTGACATACTGAGCTAGAGCTTCCAAGTCTTGAGCGTCTTTAACTGGACGAATCTCTGTT
>NZ_KQ969689.1:315130-317180 GCF_001578955.1 Streptococcus parasanguinis | reverse complement strand
ATCGACACAAAGGACATCCACCCGCGATAAGGTCTCAATCCCCTTCATGCTATTGAGCAGAACCTTTTCCTTGGCCAATCTGACAGCACCAAGAGCCAGTGCCAAGGTCATCAATAGATACAAGCCTTCTGGAATCATCCCGATCAAGGCCCCGACTGTTGAAGTCACACTGAGCTTGAGACTATCGCCTAGGCTGATATAGCTACGAAGAAAAAGGAGGGAACCTAGCGGAATGATAAGAAGACCAATGATCCCCACAATTCGATTGACCGCATGGACCATATCGGACTCCTCATGAGACTTAACCTGCTTGGCTTCCAGGCTCAATTGGTTGATGTAGGAGTCGTTCCCAACTTTTTCCAATCGCGCTAAACCTTGACCAGCGATCACAAAGCTACCTGACATGAGTGAGTCTTCCGCTCCTTTTTTGACTTCATCAGCTTCACCGGTCAATTGCGACTCATCGACTTTTAGCTCTCCCTCTAGTAAGACCCCATCCGCATAGATCTGATCTCCAGCTTGAAAGCGGACCAGATCGCCCTCCACCAGCTGATCGATAGGTAAAGCGACTTCTTTTCCTTCACGAAGAGCGATCGCCTCACTCATATGTAGAAATTGCATCTGACGCAAGATACGTCTAGAGCGGACTTCCTGCACAATTCCAACTAAGGAGTTGGCCACGACAATCGGGACAAACAAGAGATTGTTCCAAGACTTCACTGCTACCAGCAAAATAGCCAAAATCAAAAATATCAGATTAAAGTAGGTAAAGACATTGTCTCGAATGATCTGCCCAATACTTTTTTCTGTCTTAATCGTGACCTTATTTTGCTTGCCCTCTTGGATCTTTTTGGCTACTTCTTCCTGACTGAGTCCTTCTAATCTATCCATTGCTTTCCTCACTTATGTATTTCCAAGGGCAATCCTTCTGGATCGAAGAAAAATGCCATCTTCTTACCATCAAAATCATCATAGCGAAGGCCTGTATTCTCAATACCTAGCTGATCCAATCTAGCTAGATACGCCTCTACATCTTCCACTTTAAAGGCCAGATGTCGTAGTCCCGCATGCTCGGGCAGGGGAAGCTTAGGCCGTTCTGGGGCCGTCGGTTTGATAAAGAGTTCTAAAGTCAGCTGGCCCTGGCGGAGATTGATCAAGATATCTCCGCGTTCGGGACGGTCATACTCACTGACAATCGCAAATCCCAACAGGTCCACATAAAAGTGCAACATGGCGTCGCGATCCCGTCCAATGATGGCAATATGATGAATCGTATCTAACTTCATCTGGTCCTACTTTCTATTTTCTATAAAAAGAAAAGGGAGTGGGGCAAGTGCCCTCTTCCCCCTAGACTTATTGTTGCAATACTTTTCGAGGCTTGGTCCCTTCAGCTGGTCCAATTACACCCGCTGCTTCCAACTCTTCCATGAGGCGAGTCGCCCGGTTAAAACCAACCGATAAGCGGCGCTGGATCATCGAAGCACTGGCTTTTTGGGTCTCGATGACGAGTGCCTTGGCCTCTTCAAAGAGAGGATCACCCTCGTCGGAGCTACCCATGCCTCCATCAAAGTCCGACTCCGATACTTCGCCTGGATCAAAGGCATCATCATAATCGGCTTCTGCCTGCTCTTTGACAAAGTTGACAATCCGCTCCACATCGTCATCTGAGATAAAGGATCCTTGTAGACGGATTGGGTGGTTTTCATCGATCGGTTTAAAGAGCATGTCCCCACGACCGAGCAGTTTCTCTGCCCCATTTTCATCCAAGATGGTCCGTGAATCGGTCCCAGATGATACCGCAAAAGCGACACGGGAAGGCACATTGGCCTTGATCAAACCTGAGATAACATCAACCGATGGCCGTTGGGTCGCCAAGATCATGTGGATCCCCGCTGCACGCGCCTTCTGTCCAAGGCGAATAATGGCATCTTCCACTTCTTTACTTGCGACCATCATCAAGTCTGCCAACTCGTCAACAATGACCACGATCAATGGGAGGGGCACTTGCTTCATCTCAGACTGGGCATTGTACTCAGCCACCTTGGCATTA
>NZ_KQ969689.1:305007-314964 GCF_001578955.1 Streptococcus parasanguinis | reverse complement strand
ACTTTCGAGAAGAGCTCGTAGCGATTTTCCATCTCATCGACAACCTTTTGCAGGGCCCGACTGGCCTTACGTGGGTTGGTCACCACTGGAATCAAGAGGTGAGGAATATCATTGTAGACAGAAAGCTCCACCATCTTTGGATCGACCATCATAAACTTGACTTCGTCCGGACGGGCCTTCATCAAGATACTCGAAATAATGCCATTGACCGCTACTGACTTACCAGATCCGGTAGACCCCGCTACCAAGAGGTGGGGCATCCGAGCCAAATCAAAGGTTCGAGCTGAACCATCTACGGCCTTTCCAAGAGGAATCTCAAGGAGTTTAGCCGGATCTGTTTTAGACTGCTCCCACAATTCACGGAAGGAAACGGTCGCAATCTCTGAGTTGGGCACTTCAATCCCGACCAGAGATTTCCCTGGAATCGGCGCTTCAATCCGCACATCCTTTGCTGCTAGGGCCAAGGCCAAATCATCTGCTAGATTGGAGATGCGATTGACCCGCACACCGACAGCTGGCTTGACTTCATATTTGGTAACAGAAGGACCGATTTCCGCCCGCTCCACTGTCGCCTTGATGTTAAAGCTTGCAAAGGTTTCTTCCAAAATGCGGATGTTCTGGCGAACGATGTTTTTCTCTTTGGATTGATTTTTCGGCTTGTCAGGCGCGAAGAGATCAATGGTTGGAAGCTTGTACTGGAGGAGTTCCTTCGGTGTGAAATCCACTTGAACCTCTTCCCCATCGTCCTCGAATTCTTCGGCTACTGGAAGCTCTTCGTATGCTTCAGGCTCTTCAGGCCACTCTTCATCTGGCAGGTAGATCTCTGGTGTTGTTGGTGCGACAATTTCGGCTTCTGGGAAGGGCTCTGTGAACGGCTCCTCCGCCAACACTTCTCCTGTTTCAGGATCTACAGGATGCCCTTCCATTGAAAGGGGAATTGGAAGAACTGCACTTGCTTCTTCTTGCTCTCTTTCAGCTGCCGCAGCTTCCTCAGCAACTCTCACTTCCTTTTCAAGGAACTTCTGCTCGCGACGTTCTTTGCGTTTTTCCATAGAAGCGTGGAAGGCTTCCGATCCCTTTTCAAACAAATCATAGATGGAGTAAGGACTCATCAAGAGAATCCCCAATCCAATAAAGAGAAGGCCGATAAAATAAGAGCCAATATTTGAAAAGAGGAAGGAAATCGGAGCATAAAGAAGGGCACCGATCATACCACCACCGGCAAAGCTCTCCACTCGCAGATGAATCAGGTCTGCCATGATTCTTGAAAAGGTGACCTTGATCCCATTATTATCTAAATGAAGGGAGGATACAAAGAAGGCCTGAAACATCAAGAGAACCCCAGCAAAGAAGCTTAGGAATCCTGAAATCACCCCTTCGTGTTTGTCCAGCCATTTAAAGGCATAGAGGTAGAAAAAGGTCGCTAAAATAGCCAAGTAAGCCAAACTCCCAAAAAAGAGTCGGATTAAGTTGTAGGCCAAGACCCCTACCGCCCCCAATTTCAAGGCCGCAAAAACTAAAACCAGACTAATCAGAATGGTCACAATCATGCGATGAATCGCTTTTTTTCTTTCTAATTCTGCTTTGGACAGTCGTCTCGTCGACCGTGTTTTTTTTGATTGATTATTGTTTGCCATAACCTTTATTATATCACAATTCCAAGCCAGTTCTCTAGTAAAATCATTTCCAAACATGTGCAGAGTAAAACTGAAAAAAATGAAGCTAGAAACCGGTCCTAGCCCCATTTTGATCGGTAGGTATTGTAAGCGAAGATCGGGAAAATTTTTAATGAAGCAAATAGACCCAGAATGATTCCCAAAGGATAAACATCCCTAGCTGTTTGAAAAACGCTTATGGTAAGTCTACGAACGTCTTTTAAACCGAATGACGAGCAAGAAAATAAAGACTATCGTGAGGAAGCTCTGACCATTCCCCAGTATCTGATTGATCTATAAAAACTTTACTTTGTTTAGCTGATGATTCATTCTTCCGATGGAACTTTATCCACGCTACAAACTCGTCATAAGAATAAATTTGTGTTTTATTCCCTCTTGTTTCGTCTGTAACATAAAGTTCCATATTTTCTTGACCTTTCAGCGCAAACTAATGAGTGATTTTATCACACCATTTCGTTCATTGTATTGTTTGGACGGAAACAAATTTGATTTAAATAGTTTATATCTTTTCTACTTCAGGATATAATTTAGCAACCTTAGAATCAGAAATATTTATTTGAAATGGCTTCTAATTCATTGGAACAATTAAATTTTCGCTTCTTGAAAGATTATGCTTTTATTCATATCTGGTTCATCATCCTTGATTCTTGCTGATTGATAAAGTGTCAACCTTCTCCCCATTAACAAGTAAAACTAAATCTTTCCCACTCTTTAATTCATATGAAGTCAGCACATCTTAAGTACAAATCTGGTCCTTATCTACGCAATTGTTTTGTTAGCTCTTTAAAGATCTTCATCTGAGATAGAATATGGGATTGACCTAAGCAGAGATAGACTCCATAGAACATCATCAGACTCATACCATAGCTTCCTGGAAGATTGGCCATGATGTAATGAACTGCATGAAAAATGCTAGCATACAGAAAGGCCAGTCCAATCCACAGTTTACGATATAGCTTTGATTTCATTCTTAAAAGAAACTCCTCTCGCTTGTCCAGCGTCTCAATATGAAACTCTTCAAAATTTGGATCTTGTTCCATGGTCATCATACGTCTGATCAGTGTAGCAACCAACAACCAGCCCAATCCAAACAAGATAGTTTTGTAAACTACAGAAATGGAATGGACCCAATGGGGAACTAGAATGAAAAAGCCAATGATAGCTCCTAGACCAAAAGTCCATCGATCAAATCGGACAGGCTTTTTTTGATGGTTCACATAAAGTCTCATTCTTATCTTATCTAGGTAATACTCTTTACCAGCAAAACGCATCATATAGATCAAACTCTTATTTCTTTCCATTTTATACCTCTCTTAATGTTCATCTGGGGCTCCCCATTCATGATACGATTTTTGAGGGAATTCGTTCATATCCCACCAAATCAACTTATCTCCCATCATACCGAATTTTCCATCTCTACGCAACTTTCTTCTTAATTAGTGATTAAATCCAAAAAGAAAACACCCTTGTGGGCGTTAGCATTGATAGACTGAACCGCAATATCATCTTTTAAGTTCTACTCTTCTAGCACTATCTAGTCTGAAGAAGTCATCAGACTATTTCCCACTATACCGATGATCACAATGAAGACCCCTAAAAATCCTAGTGGGGTTGGGATCTGATCTCCTAGAAAAAGACAGCCTCCAAATAGGGTGAAGAGGACCTCGCCGGCCTGGGTAGCTTCAACAACAGCTAATTGCTGATGGCTGTGTTTCACCAAGTTGGTTGCTTCAAAGAAGAGCATGGTCGCGATAACTCCTGAAAATACAGCTACGATCAAGGATTGGAGCATTTGCCCACCTGATGGTAAGCCTGCATCTACTCCTGCAAAGACGGCTAAGAGCAACCAAAAGGGAACACTCATTAAGGTCATCCCAAAGACCCGTTGGGTCGTTGATAATTGTTCTTCTCTACAATGAACTAGCATCTTACGATTTCCCAATGGATAGGAAAAAGCAGCGATCAAAATTAAGATACTAGCTCTCACCACACCTTCTCCGAGACCTCGTCCAAAATATGGAATTTGAATCAATACGATTCCTAACAAAATCAGCAAAGTCATTCCAAACTGTTTTCCTGGAATCTTTTGGCCAAAAAGTGGGGTCAGAAGGAGACATGCTAATATCGTAATCTGCCAGGTCGCAGCCACAAACCATGATTCTCCATAGATAGAAGCCATCGATAAGGGCGCATAAAAGAGGCCAAAGCCGAGCGTACTCCAGAGCAACCAAGTCCACGGGGCTCGTGCAATCGCTGACAAGACACCCTTCAACTCGCCTTTCTGCCAGACTAAAACAGCCATCATAGGCAAACTAAAAAGGTAGCGCAAACTAGCACTCCACATCCAGGAACCACCTGCCAGGTTCATACTTCGATTAAAAATAAAGGTAAATGCAAAAAAGAGAGCACCTAGGATACCAAACCAAAGGGCTCTCGCAAAATGTGATGATTTCATTTTTTGATGATCGTTCTCCTGTAGTCATCCTATTATACAAAAATTTTAAAATAGCCGCATCCATTTTCTGCAAATTTTCAAAATAGTGTTTTCGCTTAAAATTCTATCCAGATTTGAAAGTATCGTAAAATTAAGGTACAATAGAGAAAGACAACTATGTTGGAAAGGAAGAATATGAAAAAATTAATCGCACTACTATTATTTTCCGGCTTGGCTTTGACAGCTTGTTCGTCTAATAAGACTGACGCTAACTCTTCAAGCTCAAGCAAAGAAAAGACAGAGCAGACAGCAACTTCTAGCTCTAGTGAAAAAGATCAAAAGAAAATTGAAGAAGAACAAAAGAAATTAGAACAACTGCGCAAAGATTTTAACGATGCCATGACCAATGAAAATGCCGTCTTCCCACAGCTCTCAAATGAAGTGGCTGAAGACGAAGCAGAAGTTAAAATCACAACAACTGAAGGCGACATCACTGTGAAGCTATTCCCTAAATATGCGCCCCTTGCAGTTGAAAACTTCTTGACCCATGCAAAAGAAGGCTACTACAATGGCTTACTTTTCCACCGTGTCATTAACAACTTTATGATCCAAACTGGGGATCCTAAGGGAGATGGTACTGGTGGCGAATCCATCTGGAAGGGCAAAGACAAATCCAAAGATTCAGGTACTGGTTTTGAGAATGAGTATTCTCCATACCTTTACAACCTTCGTGGAGCTCTTGCCATGGCCAATTCTGGTCCAAATACCAATGGTAGTCAATTCTATATTAACCAAAATAAGGAAGATATTTCTAGCAAGCTCCCAACTGACCGCTTCCCAGCTAAGATCATCGATGCTTATAAAAATGGTGGAAATCCAACCCTCGATGGTGGTAACTACACTGTCTTTGGCCAAGTGATCGATGGCATGGATGTGGTCGATAAAATCGCCTCTGCCGAAACCAATGATAAAGACAAACCAAAAACAGATATCAAGATTGAAAAAATCGAGATCTTAAAAGACTACAATTTCAAGAAATAATGAAAAGAGAACCAAACGGTTCTCTTTTTAAGATATTGATAAACATTTTACATAAAATTAGCTAATAAATTCATTGGTAAAAAAAATGAATTCTAATTATTTAAGTCATTCATCTACTGAAACTTTCCGCCATGAGAAAAGTGCCTGAAACAGATTTATTTCAGGCACACGGAATTATTGAGACCTTAGGCTCAATAATTAGTCATGGAACTTCGCAGAAGTTCGCTGACGTCCGTACTCACCTAAGGAAAGTTTCTAAGAAGAATCTGAAAAGAGAACCATGCGGTTCTTTTTTTGTCTTTACGTCAATTCATTAAAGTCCCAAATTTGGTCCATCCAGCCTTCATAGAAGTCTGGCTCGTGGCAAACCATGAGAATCGATCCCTTGTACTCTTTCAGAGCCCGTTTCAATTCTTCTTTGGCATCCACATCCAAGTGGTTGGTCGGCTCGTCTAGTACCAAGACATTGTTTTCACGATTCATCAAGAGACAGAAGCGTACCTTGGCTTGCTCTCCACCGGATAACACCTGGATTTGGCTCTCGATATTTTTGGTGGTCAAGCCACAGCGGGCAAGGGCGGCACGAACTTCTGCTTGGTTGAGAGATGGAAAGGCATTCCAGACTGCTTCAAGCGGTGTCTGGCGATTGCCCCCTTCGACCTCTTGCTCGAAATAGCCAAGCTCTAGGTAATCTCCCCGCTCGACTTCACCAGCGATTGGTGGGATGATTCCTAACAAGCTCTTCAAGAGAGTGGTTTTTCCGATCCCGTTGGCCCCGATGATGGCCACCTTTTGATTGCGTTCAAAGGTTAGGTTCAAAGGCTTGGTCAAAGGACGGTCATAGCCAATCTGAAGATCTTTGGCTTGGAAGATAAAGCGTCCAGGAGTCCGGGCATTTTTAAATTCAAAGGAGGGTTTTGGTTTCTCACTTTGCAACTCAATGAGTTCCATCTTGTCCAGCTTCTTCTGACGAGACATGGCCATATTCCGTGTAGCCACACGCGCCTTATTACGGGCTACGAAATCCTTCAAATCAGCAATCTCTTTTTGCTGACGCTCATAAGCCGCTTCCAATTGCGATTTCTTCATTTCATAGACTTCGAGAAATTGGTAGTAGTCTCCTGAATAGCGGGTTAACTGCTGATTTTCCACATGGTAGACGATATTGATCACATCATTCAAGAAAGGAATATCGTGGGAAATGAGGACAAAGGCATTTTCATAATTCTGCAAATAGCGTTTAAGCCAATCGATGTGCTCTGCATCCAAGTAGTTGGTTGGCTCGTCTAGTAGCAAGATATCTGGTTTTTCTAGCAAGAGTTTAGCCAAGAGTACCTTGGTCCGTTGCCCACCTGACAAGGAGGTCACATCCGTATCCATGCCAAAGTCCATAACCCCAAGAGCACGCGCCACTTCATCGATCTTGGCATCCAAGGTATAAAAATCCCGACTTTCTAGACGCTCTTGGAGTTCCCCGACCTCTTCCATCAGAGCATCGACATCAGCTCCCTCTTCCGCCATGGCCATATAGAGGTCATTGATGCGAGCTTCAGCTGTGAACAACTCATCAAAAGCTGTCCGTAAGACATCGCGAACAGTTTGTCCTTCTTCTAAGACCGAATGCTGATCTAGGTAGCCTGCCGTCACATACTTAGACCACTCCACCTTTCCTTCGTCAGGTTGCATCTTACCAGTCACGATGCTCATGAAGGTCGATTTCCCCTCACCATTGGCCCCGACAAGACCGATATGCTCTCCTTTTAGCAAACGGAAGGACACATCCTCAAAAATCGCCCGGTCCCCAAAACCGTGACTCAAATTTTTCACTTCTAAAATACTCATGCTTGACTCTCTTTCATTGATTTCACTCGTATGATTATATCATCTTCACTGCAAAATGAAAAGGGAGCCCAACTCCCTTTTCTTTTACAAATCTAAGTCTGCGTACGGTTTCCGGTAGCCCACTTGAATAACTTTTCCGTCTTTGACAAGCAGAGGCCGCTTGATCAGCATACCATCTGAAGCAAGGAGATCCGCCGCTTCTTTCACTGTCAGTTGATCCACCTTATCCTTCAAACCGAGTTCTCGGTATTTCATTCCGCTAGTATTGAAGAAAGACTTGATCGGTAGGCCAGAAGCCGCCATCCAATCTTGCAATTCTTGGCTAGTAGGTGTTTCTGTGACAATATTTTGGCTTTGGAACTCACATTGGAGACCATCCAATTCTGATTTAGCCTTTCGACAAGTCGAACATTTTGGGTATTCAATAAAGGTATACATCGATTTTATTTCTCCTTCCAGGTAATTCCTTCGTGTTGTAAGAGCCAGCGTTTGCGATCGAGTCCAGACGCATAGCCCGTCAGTTGTCCATCTTTTCCCATCACACGGTGGCAAGGGACTAAGATCGTCAAGGGATTGCGTCCGACAGCCTGTCCCACGGCTTGGGCTGAACCACAAGAAAGATCCTGAGCAAGCTGGCCATAGGTTTTGGTCTCACCATATGGGATCTCTCGCAATAACTGCCACACCCGCTCTTGGAAGACTGTCCCTTGCGGTGCTAGTGGAAAGCTGATAGCGATTGGATCTCGCGCAAAATAGTGATCCAACCACTCCTTCACCTTCTCATGGTAGGGATGGACCTGTTTCAGCGCTCCATAGGGATCAGGTGCCTCTTCTTTCGGATCATAAAAATCAAGCTCTACAAGGCCTTCTTCACTGACAACGATCGAAAGAAGCCCCATAGGGCTTTCATAAAATTGTTTAAGATAGAGAGTCATTGTAGGCTGCTTCCGCTCTTTGGTCCCAGCGGTCCTCTTCTGAGACCACTTGGAATAGACTAGTTTCTGCTTTTCGTTTGATCTTTTGATAAGCCAGACGTACTCCATCAATAGGGACCTTTCCACAATAATGGTAGCCCAATTTTTCAAGCAAATGTTGCATGACCACATTATCCGGGTGCGTATCGCAACGGAAATCTGGGACTTTTTCTCCTTCGATTAAACCTTGAAGGAAGGTCTGAGCCACCCCTTTGCCAGCAGCTTCTTTGGCTACAGCGACGCGGTGAAAAGTGATATACATATAGTTGTCATGCTCCCACTTGCCATCGTAAATCTCATTATAGGCCGCTTCATTTCCCTTTTGGACGGCTGCATAGGCGACGACTTCCTGATCTTCAACCGCCACATAGCCTCGACTTTCTAGAATATCCTCAAAAATGATCTCTTCATCTGGATAGCCATCCTGCCACTGGTCGACCTGTCTTTGAGCCAGGCTTTCCTTGGCATCTTGGATGATTTCCATAATTCGCTTAATCTCATTGGGATAAGCCATTCTAATTTCCATCCTGCTTCCAACCTTTCCTAGTCTTGATGGTAACGAGCATAGAGCTCACTCTTTTGCAGGCCGTATTGTTTAGCGACCTGTTTGATTGCTTGATTCTTCTTCATCCCCTCTTGGACCAAGGTATCGATCTCTTGGATCAAGTCGACCTCTTCTAGGTCTAACTCTTCTTCTTTGGCTCCTTCGACGATTAAGAGGCACTCCCCTTTGAGGGGATTTTCTTCAAGAAATGCGACTAACTCTGAAATGCTGCCGCGAGTATATTCTTCGTAGATCTTGGTCAATTCACGAACCAAGACAACCGGACGATCCCCATAGACAGCCAACATATTCTCTAAGGTCACCTTCACCCGATGGGGCGACTCATAAAATATCTGTGTCTCCGGATAGGCCACTTTTTCTTGGAAAAAGGCCTTTTGTTGCCCCTCTTTGCGAGGTAGAAATCCGTAAAAAATATGAGGTTGAGGTGCTAGGCCACTGGCAATCAAGCCAGTAATCCCTGCACTTGGACCAGGAACAGCTACGACAGGAATCTCGCGTTCAATCGCTGCCTTAACCAAATCATGACCAGGATCAGAGATACTTGGGAGTCCTGCATCTGAGACCTGCGCCAAATCTTTTCCAGATTCTAAATGGGCGATCAGATCTGGAATTTTCTCCTGGGCATTATGCTCATGAAAGCTAGTCTGGGGAGTCCTAATCTCAAAATGCTTGAGCAAGAGGCCTGTATTTCTGGTATCCTCAGCTGCGATCAAGTCCACATCCTTTAAGGTCTGGACCATGCGGTAACTCATATCCTCGCGGTTACCGATCGGTGTTGGGACCAGGTAGAGGACCCCTGTTTTCTTTTCCCCTTTAAAACTTCGTTGGATCTGCATGCTTACTCCCTAAATAACAACTCGTCACAAAACATACACTCTTCATCGTTCTCACGGCGTTGACCATAGGAATAAGTACAAATGTGAAAACCATCATTGTAAATGCGTTGCAAATTTTCACGGCCATGGTGTTGGGACTTTGCGGATGCGGTCTTCTCAACTTCTCCCAAACGCTCTCTCAATTTATCATTTTCTAAGCGAAGAGCTGTATTTTCTTCGATGACTTGTTTCAAATTTTTCTTGATAGCTTCAACTTCAGCCAAGGTGACCAACAAATTCTGAGAAAAGCCGTCTAAAGCATCAAATAATTCTTTTTTATTCATTCTGACTCCTTAACTTTCTAAGCTCAAAACCATATATTCTAGAGCATTTTGAAAAGAAACATTGGCCTTCCACATGGTGTGAGCAAGACTCAATTTTTCCAGCAGTTGCTGGGATCTGCTCAAGCGCAACTGCTCTTCTAAAGCCAACTCCATCAAACGAAAAGCCTGGCTTTGTTTTTCCTTATCATCTGCTAAGCTCACCAATCGGGTCACTTCCAAATAGGCGCTATTCAAATTAGAGTGACAACGTTCGATGAACTGATTAC
>NZ_KQ969689.1:296885-304983 GCF_001578955.1 Streptococcus parasanguinis | reverse complement strand
ATGAACTGATTACAAACTTTAGCCAACTCAAAAAAAGTAGCATTCTTTTTTTGCTGCTCTGCCTCTTCAAGACTAAAACTAAATCGAGCTACTAGACTTGCCTGCGATTTAATCAAACCTTCTTTTTCTAGACGTTCGGTAAGGTAGGCTTGCTTTTTTGGAAAATGGACCTGCTGGGCCCGACTCTTGATGGTCGGTAAAATCAAGTTTTCATCGGATGTCAACAAGAAGAGATAGATCTCACTCTGGGGCTCTTCCATAACCTTTAAGAGAGAATTTGCTGCATTGGTGTGCATCTTGTCCGCATCTTGGACGATAAAGACCTGCCGACTTCCTTCAAATCCGGATTGAGAAAAGTCTTGAACGAGCGAGCGAATACGATCAGTCTTTATGATCTGGTTGACTGGACGCACGATCTTCACATCTGAGAATTCTTCTTCAGCAATCAAGCGACAGGATCGGCATTTGCCACAAGGCCAGACTCCTTGCAAATCTTCGCAAAACTGACTCTGAGCTAGCAAGAGGGCCATCTCAAAACTGGCAAAAGAGCCTGTAAAGAGATAAGCATGACTGAGCTGTTTGTGTTCTAGGATCTGGGTGAAGCGCTCCACCAGTTCTGGCTGGAGCTGTTGGATCTCTTCTAGATTCATTTCAATGTCCCCAAGCGATTTTCTAAAACAGCCAAGACATCCGCAAAGACTGCTTCAAAGAATTGACTGGCATCGATTTTCACGATGCGCTCTGGTTCTTTGTCATACAAGGCCAAATAACCTTGTCTGACTTTTTGGTGAAGCTCCAAGCCTTCCAAATCCAAACGATTGACTTCCCGCTCTTGGTTTTTCGCAATTCGTGCGAGCCCTTCTTCAACATCCAGATCAAAGTAAAGGGTTAGGTCTGGCTTAAGACCATCTGTCGCGAATTGATTGAGCCACTCGATGTCTTCCACACTCAGACCGCGACCATACCCTTGATAAGCCACCGAGCTGTCAATAAAGCGGTCCATCAAGACAACCTTCCCAGCTGCAAGGGCTGGCAAGACACGTTCCACCAAATGCTGCCGGCGACTAGCAATATAGAGCAACAACTCGGTCTTGGCATCCATACTAGTATGGTCTGGATCCAAAATGACTTGGCGGATTTTTTCTGCAATGTCGACACCACCTGGTTCACGGGTTGTAATAAAAGGAATTCCTTTTTCTTCAAGTAGAGGCAAAATGGCTTCTAGGACCGATGATTTCCCCGCTCCTTCTGGACCTTCAAATGAAATTAATGTACCGTTTACCATAGTATCCTCTTTCTAGTTTTCTTCTCTTTATTTTACCAAAAATAAGGGTAAAAATCTTGTATTTTAGGAGAGAAAATTTTTCAAAGTCATTTTCATTTTTTCACTTTTTTGTTACAATGTTCTTATAAAGTTTTAGGAGACAACCTATCATGTTTAAATTTAAAGATATTCTGGCTATCATTTTTGGGGCCGGCATTTTTTCGTTTGGGATCTATTTTTTGGTCATTCCCTTTCACTTCTATGAAGGAGGAGCGACAGGGATTACCTTGATCACCTATTACCTCTTCAAAATCCCTGTATCCATCATGAACTTGCTGATCAATATCCCTCTCTTCGTTTTGGCTTGGAAGCTGCTGGGCAAGAAATCTCTTTATCTGAGCTTACTGGGGACCTTTTCGGTTTCGGCATGGATGGCAATTTTTGAGGCCATGCCCCTCAGCCACCACTACCATCACTTTATTTTTACAGCCTTTAAAGGAGATATTCTGCTTGCCTGTATTGCCTCTGGGGTTGTCCTTGGTTTAGGTCTAGGGATCATATTCAATGCCGGTGGAACTACTGGAGGAACAGATATCCTCGCTCGCATCTTTAACAAATACACTTCCCTCACCATGGGAAAACTCATGTTGATTGTAGATGCCATTGTTCTGACAACTGTAGTTGTTGTCTTCCAAGATGTCCGTACAGCTATGTATACCCTCTTCTTTATCCTGATTGACACCCTTGTGATCGACATCATTGGAGAAGGTGGTTTTGCTGGAAAAGGCTTCCTCATCGTTACATCTAAACCAGAAGAAATTGCCCAAAAGGTATCTGACGATCTGGGTCGCGGGATTACCTTTATCCGTGGGATGGGCTATTACAGCCGTAAGGACCTGGATATTGTCTACTGTGTCGTTTCACGGAATGAGATGAAACAAATGAAAGACATCATCAATCAGATTGATCCATTCGCCTTCATCACCATTTCTGAAGCCCATGAAATTCTCGGCGAAGGCTTCACTTTAGATAAAGAAAAACAACCCATTACCCGTTAATAGAAAAAATAAGGCTAGATTTTCATCTAGCTTTGTTTTTCTATTTACGATTTTCCTTAGGTGAGTACGGACGTCAGCGAACTTTCACAAAGTTCCATGACTAATTTTTGAGCCTAATGTCTCAAAAATTCCGAGAGCATGAAACAAGTATGTTTCATGCTCTTTTCTCACGGCGGAAAATCTTAGAATACACGTCATGATTAATAAAATCATAATTATTTTTATAGAATTTATTAGGTTACCTTATACAAAAATCAGACTGGATTGTCATCCAGCCTGATTTTTTATTAAATTGCTTTTGCGGTTGTTCGAGTGATTTCATCGACTTTCAAACCGTTGGCTTCAAATTTACTACGGATTCCTTCTAGATCTGTCACCCCATCAATTTGAACTTCGATAACGACACGATCGTCTTTGGTTGGGATATTGACTGTATTGGCGATGTTGTAGCCTTCTTCTACAATCAAGTGAATGATTTGTTCTAGAACTCCAACCTTATCTTCTGTCACAAAGCGAACACGAACTCCTTCTTCTCCATAACCGGATACTTCAAGGAAGGCACGGAAAATATCACGGTCTGTGATGACACCGGATACTTGGTCATTGTCCACGACTGGAAGAATCCCCACCTTGTTCTTATACATGAGGTAGGTCGCATCTTCTAGGCTAGCAAATTTAGAGACGGTAATGACATCGCGAAGCATGACATCTTTAACCTTGGTCTTGTTCAACAGATAGTTCATCTCGAAAATTGACAAGCTTGTTGCTTTAGATGGACTTGCTTCTGCAATCGTACCTTCTGTCACCAAGCCAACTAATTGATCATTTTCAATAACTGGCAAACGGTGCAAGCCTTGTTCGCGCATCAAATCTGCCGCATGGGCAATTGTAGTATCTGGACTAATGTAAACCACTTTACGTGTCATAAAATCTTTAACAGCCATAACAAGTTCTCCTATGCTTTTATTAGTTTTATTATACTTGATTTTAAGAATGATTTCAAACGCTTTCAGCAGTTTTCTCTTGTTTTCAAAATTTAGAAAAATCAAACAGGAAAGATGAAAAAAGAAAGGTCTTCAGGACCTTTCTTTTTAATATTCTAGTGAACTTTAGAAATCTTACCCACCCAAATAAGCCTTGCGGACTTCTTCTGAGGATAAGAGTTCTTTTCCTGTTCCGGTAAGAACGACTTTCCCTGTTTCCAAAACATAACCGCGGTCTGCGATAGCAAGAGCCTTGTTGGCATTTTGCTCGATCAAAAGAACAGTTGTTCCTTGTTTTTGGATATCTTGGATGATATCAAAGATTTCTTGGATAAAGATTGGAGCCAATCCCATAGAAGGTTCATCCAGAAGCAAGAGTTTTGGCGTTGACATAAGTGCACGACCCATTGCTAGCATTTGTTGTTCCCCACCAGATAGGGTTGCTGCATCTTGGTTCTTCCGTTCTTCCAAACGTGGGAAACGGGAGAAGACTTTCTTCAAGTTAGCTTGATTTTCTTCTCGATCTTTCTTCAAGAAAGCTCCCATCTCCAAGTTTTCCATAACAGTCAAGCCTGGAAAGACGTGGCGGCCTTCTGGAACTTGAGAGAGTCCGGCTGCTACAATCTTTTGAGCAGGAACCTTTTGAATCTCCTGTCCCAAAAACTCGATTTTCCCAGCACTTGGACGCACCAAACCTGAAATGGTACGAAGAATAGATGTTTTCCCAGCACCGTTAGCACCGATAAGAGAAACAACTTCCCCTTCGTTTACCTCGAAACTGACATCACGGACAGCCTGGATCATGCCATAGTGTACAGAAAGATTTTCAACTTTTAACATAGACATTAGGCTTCACCTCCTAGATATGCTTCGATTACGCGTTTGTTGGTCTTGATTTCATCTGGCGTCCCATGGGCAATCAAGCGACCGTATTCCAATACATAAATCCGTTCTGTTACTTCCATAACCAAGCTCATATCGTGCTCAATCAGCATGATCGTAATATTAAATTCTTTTTGAATGCGACGGATCAATTGGGTCAATTCTGCTGTTTCTTGAGGGTTCATCCCTGCAGCAGGCTCATCCAAGAAGAGGATTTTTGGCTCTGTAGCAAGGGCACGAACGATCTCCAAGTGACGTTGTTGTCCGTAAGCTAAGTTTTTGGCCAAGGTATCTGCTTCTTTTTCCAAACCAAAAATCGCTAACAATTCAAGGGCTTTCGCTTTCAAAGCTTCTTCATTCTTGTAATAGCTTGGCAAGCGGAAAAGACTCGCAAAGACATGTGGTTTGTGGTGATTGGCAAAGGCAATCAAGACATTATCCAAAACGCTCAAATCTTTAAAGAGACGAATATTTTGGAAAGTCCGTCCCAGACCACCTGCAGCGATTTTATAAGGTGCTTTACCATTTAGGAGCTGACCATCTAAGGTAATGGTCCCTTCACTTGGTTCATATACCCCTGTTAGGAGGTTGAATAGAGTTGTTTTACCGGCACCGTTGGGTCCGATCAACCCAACCAATTCCCCTTCATTGAGTTCCATGGTCACATCCCCAACGGCTGTCAAACCACCAAAGTTTTTTGTTAAATTTTTCACTTCAAGAAGTGCCATTAGTTAGCCTCCTTTTTTGAGAGTAGTTTTTTCAAGCTGAATTCCCATGTTCCAAGAAGACCACCTGGACGGAAGATCATCACGAGAATCAAAGCCAATGAGTAAATGATCATACGGACACTTGAGAAGTCTTGAAGCACCATGTTCAAGATACCCAAGACGATGGCTGCTACAACTGTTCCTGACATTGATCCTAAACCACCAAACACGACAATGATCAAGACATTAATGGTATTGGTGAAAGAGTAATCTTTAGGAACAACAGAGCCAATAAAGCCGGCTTGGAGAGATCCAGCAATCGCCGCTGTGATCGCACCAAATACAAAGGCGATGACTTTGACCTTGGTCGTATTTATCCCAACAGATTCTGCCGCGATTTCATCTTCACGAACAGAAAGGGTAGAGCGTCCAATTGGACTGCGTAAGAAGTTAATCGTAAAGATCGTTGTAATGACAACAAAGAGGTAAACCAATTGCCAAGTTGTAAAGGCTGGCAAACCAAGGATCCCAGCGGCACCATTTGTTAGAGTACCACCATTGACGATCAAGATCCGGATGATTTCAGAAACCCCAAGTGTCGCAATCGCGAGGTAGTCCCCTTTCAAACGAAGGGTTGGAACCCCAACGATCAAGGCAACGACACCAGCAATCAAAGCACCTAAAACCATCGCACCAAAGAAAGCACCATAGGTTGGTGATTTGGAACCAAGAATAGCTGCAGAGTATGCACCAATCGCCATAAATCCGGCATGACCGAGTGAGAATTGACCTGAGAAACCAACAATGAGGTTCAAGCCAACTGCAAGGATAATATTAATTCCGATTTGTTCTAAAATTTGGATATAGAAGAGGTTGAGCACACCCGCTGCAACCAAGACTTGGATCAAGGCAAAACCTGCGACCAAAAGACCAAGCCAGACTAAATTCACTTTTAAATTTTGTTTCATGGCTTACACCTTCTCTTTCACATTTTTACCGAGGATACCTGCTGGACGGATAAGCAAGATCACAATCAAGATGGCATACACAATGGCATCACGGAAGTCTGAAAGACCGATCGCTGTAGCGAAGGTTTCCAACAAACCGATGACAAATCCACCTAGGGCAGCACCTGGAATGATTCCGATCCCTCCAAGAACGGCTGCGACAAAGGCTTTGATCCCTGGTGTCATCCCCATCAAAGGCTCGATCGAGTTGTAATACAAACCGATCAAAACACCACCAGCACCTGCCAAGGCTGATCCCAAAGCAAAGGTAAAGCTGATCGTACGGTTTACGTTAATCCCCATCAATTGAGCGGCATCACTATCGACAGATACAGCCCGCATGGCTTTCCCCATCTTTGTCTTTTGAATAATAAATTGAAGAGCGACCATCAAGAAAACAGACACTCCCAAGATCATCAACTGAATGTTGGAGATTGAAATCGGACCAAAGTTGTAACGAACAGTCTTAATGACTTGTGGGAAGGAACGAGTATTGGCTCCTACAAAGAAGACCATCCCATATTCAAGCAAGAAGGAGACACCGATCGCTGTGATCAAGGCACCAATCCGAGTCGAATGACGAAGCGGACGATAAGCTAGGTATTCAATCACAACCCCTAAAATAGCTGTCCCAACCATGGCTAGAAGCAAGGCTACAAAGAAGTTCACTTTCCATGAATTCAATAAGAAATACCCCATAAAGGCACCTACCATGTAGATATCCCCATGGGCAAAGTTGATCAATTTGATAATTCCATACACCATGGTATAACCAAGGGCCAAGAGTGCATAGACACTTCCCAAGATTAGACCGTTCACTAATTGCTGGAGCATTTGAACCATCCTTTCTAACAATAAAGAGCGAGGCCAGGAATTTTTATTCTCCCAGCCTCTTGTACAAACAACAAATGATAATTATGGTTTAACAGACTCAACAGATTTGACTTTACCATCTTTCAAGCCAATCATCAGAGCTGATTTAACCGGGTTGTGGTTCTTGTCGATTGACATTGTACCAGTCACACCTTCCAAGTCTTTCAACTTCGCAAGGTTGTCTTTCAATTCGACAGAGTTCTTAGCACCTTTAGATGCTTCTGCAACCATGTAAACTGAGTCATAAGCCAAAGCTGCGAACATTGAAGGTTCTTCATTGTATTTCGCTTTGTATGCTTCTACGAATTTCTTGGCTTTATCAGTCATTTCACCTTCAGTAGAGAATCCAGCTACGTAGTAGATATCTGTAGCTGCAGCAGGTGTTGCTTGTTCAACGAACTTCGCATCGCTAAATCCATCACCACCAATGATTGGTTGTTTGATTCCCATACCACGCGCTTGGTTTACGATTTTACCAGTTTCAGTGTAATAACCTGGAAGAACAATCGCATCGAAGTCTTTATCTTTGATTTTTGTAAGAGCTGCTTGGAAGTCTGTATCCTTAGATTGGAACGTTTCTGTTGCTACGATTTCACCTTTATAAGATTTCTTGAAGGCTTCAGCAATCCCTTTAGCATAGTCAGATGAGTTATCGTAGTAAAGAACGACTTTCTTCGCTTTCAAGTTATCAGTTGTATATTTTGAAATGATTTTTCCTTGGAAGCTATCGATGAAGGTTGCACGGAAAAGGTAATCTTGACCTTTTGTCAAATCATCTTGAGTTGCAGATGGTGTTACCAATGGAACACCTGCTTTACCAGCATTGGCAACGGCTGCTGCAGTTGCACCAGAAGTTGCAGGTCCTACAAGAGCGTTTACTTTTGATTGAGTGACAAGGTTTGTAGTGACTGTTGCTGCTTCAGCTGTTTCAGATTTGTTATCTTTGTCTGTGACAACGATCTTCTTACCGTCAGCTCCACCCTTAGCGTTGATTTCATCAACGGCCAATTGAGCACCTTTTTGTTCAGCACTACCGTAGGCTGCTACTTCACCAGTTTTTTCAAAGTTAAAACCGACTTTTAGTTCTTTACCGATTTCGTTACCAGTTGTGTTTGAACCTGAAGTAGAAACTTCACCACAAGCCGCAAGAAGAGCGACACTTGCAATGGTTAAAAATGAAAGAGCAAATTTTTTCTTCATTTGTAATGATCTCCTTAAATGAATCTTAAATTAAATACATTAAGAATATACCGAATTATCTGACAATTGTCAATAAAAAAAACGCAATCCTTCAAATGATTGCGTTTTCTATCCTTCTGTGACC
>NZ_KQ969689.1:289373-296774 GCF_001578955.1 Streptococcus parasanguinis | reverse complement strand
CCTTCTGTGACCACGGATGGGGTCTCCAATCGTTGTAAACTCCCCACAAAATCTGTATCTAAATCTTTGAGATGGCAAGGCAAGACCTTTTTGACATAACGTTCTTTCTTTAAGTCTTCCATCACTTGATCGGCCTTGTCGCTGTCCACATACAATTGGACATAACGGCATTTCTTAGAATGGTACAAGACATCTCCGACAGATTGTAATTTTTTCCCATCTCGATTGTAATACAACTTGACAATCAAGCCTGTTCTTTCTTGTTTCTCAAACATGGTCAATCCCTTTCTCGTTCTGTTACTAGTATATCAAATTTCAAGAAAAGAACTACTCTTTTATGAGAGCAAAAAAGGCTAGACAGTACCTAGCCTCGTTGGACCATTCCAGAGGATGGTTTAGCCCAAATTATTGTTGGCCATGATTTCATCAATAAAGCCATATTCAAGAGTTTCTTGCGCGCTCATCCAATTGTCACGTTCAGCGTCTGCATGCACTTTTTCAATAGATTGACCTGAATTTTCCGCAAGGATTTTTTCCAAGTTATTCCGTGTTTTGAGCAAGTGTTCTGCTGCAATCGCCATATCGGTTTGTTGGGTACCACCACCAGTACCACCCATTGGTTGGTGAATCATGTACTCGGCGTTTGGCAACATGAAGCGTTTGCCCTTCGCACCGCTTGAAGCGATAATAGTTCCCATAGATGCTGCCATCCCCATGACAATGGTTTGGACATCTGACTTGATAAAGTTCATAGTATCTACAATGGCAAGACCTGCAGAGACAGAGCCACCTGGGGTATTGATATACATATAGATATCTTTTGTATTATCTTGGGCATCCAAGAAGAGCAATTGAGCGATAATGGAGTTAGCCATTTGGTCCTCAACTGGTCCTGTTACCATGATAATTCGATCTTTCAACAGACGGGAATAAATATCGTAAGAACGTTCTCCACGACTGGTTTGTTCAATAACTACTGGAATCATCTATTCTTCTCCTTTAGTATCCATTCATTCTCACGATTCGTGAGGTTCAAAGTATATGTGCTATTATAAACCAATGGTCAAAAAAGGTCAAATCTTAAGCACCTTTCGGACGAATCATGAATGGCTTCTTATTTGGTACCGAATAAACGGTCACCTGCATCTCCAAGACCAGGAACAATGTAGCCATGTTCATTCAAATGATCATCGAGGGCTGCTGTAAAGATATCAACATCTGGGTGAGCTTCTTGAAGAGCTTTCACCCCTTCTGGCGCTGATACTAGGCAGACAAATTTGATATGGCTAGCGCCGCGTTTTTTCAAGGAATCAATCGCTAGAATAGCGGATCCACCCGTAGCAAGCATCGGGTCTACTACAAAGATACGACGTTGATCAATATCTTCTGGCAATTTCACCAAGTATTCAACTGGTTTCAAGGTTTCTTCATCACGGTACATCCCGATATGGCCAACCTTAGCAGCTGGTACCAAACTCAAGAGACCATCAACCATCCCAATCCCTGCACGAAGAATGGGGACAATAGCCAATTTCTTCCCTGCGATTTGTTTTTGAACGGTTTTGGTAATAGGAGTTTCAATTTCAACATCCTCAAGAGGCAATTCACGCAACACTTCGTAGCCCATCAACATAGCAATCTCATTTACCAATTCACGAAAGGCCTTCGTAGAGGTATCTGTACGACGAAGAATAGACAATTTGTGTTGAATTAGTGGATGTGTAATAACTTCTAGTTTTCCCATTTTTGAGATCCTTCTTTCTAAGCTGCGATCCTTTAAAAAGGAGCTTGGATTGAGAAAGAGTCAAGCTCTCCCTCTTTCTGTTACTCCTTTTTTGATACGCGCAACACGTGGAAATCATCATTTCCAACTTTATATTCGTCTTATTATACCAAATTTTACCAAAAAAAGAGAGCCCTTACACTTAATTTTTTAAGTTCGGACTCACTCTTTCTATCAATCAATTACAACCATTCTTTGTATTTCTTAATATAGATACGTTTGACAACCGTCACACTCAGCATATAGAGGACGATAATCGCAAACAATAGAACAAAGTACAATCCATTTAGTTGGCTCAACTTCAAGATAGAAGCCAAAGGACTATATGGAAGGGAGGTTACAAAGAAGGCTGCTGCTAGGGTCGTCACCACGACTGAGAAGGCTGGACGACTTTGGATAAATGGAAGTTTTGGTGAACGCAACATATGGATAACCATGGTTTGAGACCACATAGATTCGATAAACCATCCAGTTTGGAACACCATGATAAAGGCTGCTGCATCTGCTGCTCCATGGTTGTAGCCATGACCTAAAATCATAGGAACAACAAGGAAGTAAAGAAGCATGTAGGTAATAATATCAAATACAGATGAAATTGGACCAATCCAGGCCATAAAGCGCATGATAGAGTTTGCTTCCCAGATACGAGGTTTCTTGAGAAATTCCTTGTCGACATTGTCAAAAGGAAGGGCGATACAAGAAAGATCATAGATAAGATTGAGCACAATCAAATGAACGGGAGCCATTGGAAGGAAAGGCAAAAAGATGCTGGCAAAGAGAAGAGAGAAGATGTTCCCGAAGTTAGAAGAGACCGTCATCTTGATGTACTTGGTCATATTGGCATAGACCTTGCGGCCTTCGACCAAGCCTTTTTCAAGAACCATCAAGTCCTTATCTAGAAGGATGACATCTGCTGTTTCCTTGGCAATATCCACAGCGGTATCCACGGAGATCCCAACGTCTGAGACCTTCATGGATGGAGCATCGTTGATCCCATCTCCCATGTAACCAACCTTGTGGCCATTATTCTTGAGGCAGAGGATGATCCGCGCTTTTTGATCGGGTGATAGTTTGGCAAAGACCGTTGTTGTTTCCACAACTTGTGCTAACTCTTGGTCTGTCATCGTATCGATTTCGCTTCCCAAAAGAATCCGCTCGACATCTAGTCCTACTTTTTCACAGACAGCTTGGGTGACCTTTTCATTGTCCCCAGTTAAGATCTTGGTGGTTACCCCATATTCTGCAAGAGCTTTGATCGCTGGAGCTGCAGAAGGTTTTGGTGGATCAAGAAAGGCAAGGTAACCAGTTAGGATCATGTCTCGTTCATCTTCAACACTAAAGATGTCATTTTCGTCCAAATCGGTTTTGTAGCTAACACCCAAAACACGAAGTCCTTGTTCATTTAACTGAGCAACTTCAGCGAGGACCTCTTGACGAACTTCATCTGTCAGGCGTTTAATCTCACCTTTGTATTCAACATAAGTCGATACAGAAAGCATTTCTTCCAAGGCACCCTTGGTCACCATGCTGACCACACCGTCTTCGTCTTTGACAATGACACTCATGCGACGACGTTCAAAATCAAAGGGCAATTCATCAATCTTATGGAAGGTTTGATCCAGGTCGCGAACAATTTCATGTTTCTTGGCTTCTTTCTGGGTCCGATTGATAATCGCTCGGTCCATCAAATTTTTTAGCCCGGTTTGGAAATAGGAATTCAAGTAAGCCCGGCGAAGGACTGATAGATCCAACTCGCCATGGATATCAAGCGGATACTCCAAAACGATTTCATCTTGGGTCAAGGTTCCTGTCTTATCAGTACACAAAATATCGATAGCGCCGAGGTCTTGGATGGCATTGAGCTTTTTGATAACGACTTTTTCTTTTGCCATAATGATGGAGCCCTTAGCAAGACTCGCTGTAATAATCATCGGCAGCATTTCCGGAGTCAAACCAACCCCAACGCTGAGGGCAAAGACACCCGCTTCTAACCAGTCACCATCTGTGAGGCCATTGATCACAAAGACAATGGGCACCATCACTAACATGAGCCGAATCAAGAGCCAAGAGATGGTATTCATTTCTCTCTCAAATGAGGTTGGTTCGTCATAAGTGTTGATGGTTTGCTCAATAGCTCCCATCATGGTTTCATCTCCCACGACCAAGACCAAGGCTGTCGCCCGTCCGGAGATGACATTGGTCCCCATAAAGGCCAAACTTTCACTTTCCAAGAGACTATCTAGATTTTGACTGTCGGCTTTTCTGAGACAAACCTTTTCAACAGCATCACTTTCCCCCGTGAGACCAGATTGTTGGACAAAGAAGTCACGGGAATCAATCAAGACCACATCTGCTGGGATCATATCGCCGGCACTCAGTTTGATCACATCACCTACGACGATTTCATCGATCGGAATTTCTTGTTCCGATCCATCACGCAGAACGGTCGCTGTATTGACAATCATACGTGATAAGTTGCTAGCTGCTTTGTCGCTCCGCAATTCTTGAATGAAGCGGATACCACCAGAGATCAAGACCAAGGTCACAATGATGATGG
Source organism: Streptococcus parasanguinis (assembly GCF_001578955.1). Classification (GTDB taxonomy): domain Bacteria; phylum Bacillota; class Bacilli; order Lactobacillales; family Streptococcaceae; genus Streptococcus; species Streptococcus parasanguinis_U. Next base: position 292,434 of record NZ_KQ969689.1, on the reverse strand, counting down.
AGGTCGTTGGATCCTGTTCACCTGGTTTTGCTAGCCAGACATTAGTAATGAAGGAAACCAGCGCAATGACCAACAAAATCACCGTAAAAGGATTGATGATCGATTCGTAGATCTTTTTGATCATGGAATCTTCTTGACCTTTTGTGATGACATTTTCGCCATAAATATCACGGTTTTCTTCTACTTGATCGTCAACCAAACCAAGGGCACTGGTTTTGTAGGTGGCAAAGGTGCTTTCAAGTGGTTCTTGAAGAGCAGCAATCAGTCTTTCTTTATTTGTTTGCATTGGTATCTCCTTTTTCAATCAGGAGCCAATCACTTTTGGAGTCCCTACGACACAAATCAGCGATTGGCTGGTTCGGTACGGTTCGGGATGATCGTCGATTTGTATCATAGCTCTCTCCTTTCTCTTTTCTAGGTAAGGCATAAAAAAGAGTCCTACCCTTGATCGGTAGGACTCATGAAACTCGTCATTTATTTTTCAATCAAAACTCTTAAAAAACTGACCGTCCAAGCTTTAGCTCCGCAAGGCAATGAAATGAGCTTAGTCTTGACCTTTGCGATCAGGACTGTTGACCAACGAGTAGTGTCTCCACTGCTTTGCGGTAGTCATCCGTATCCTTGTGGTAGCCTCACCTACCGTATTTCGAGTTTATTGTACTCCTTCACTTACAGAAAGTCAACACTTATTTGTGAAAAGTATCAACTAAACGTTTGGTAATTTCTTCAATAAGAGAGAAAGGAGCCGCTACATTGAGGCGAGCATGCAAGGTTCCTTCTTTTCCGAAATCTGTTCCACGGTTCAAAATCAATTTGGCTTGGTCATGGATTTTAGCATGTAGCTCATCATCGGTATAAGGATAGGCTGAAAAGTCCAACCAAAGAAGATAGGTTCCTTGGGGCTTCATGACTCGGATATTGGTCTTTTCCTGCAATTCATCCACAACATAGTCAATGTGTTTTTCAAAGACTTGCTTGAGCTCTGTCAACCAAGGTTTGCCATGGCGATAAGCTGCTTCTGTAGCAATATAGCCCAAGCCTGAGATTTCATGTTGGTTATTGGCCAATTGCCGTTGTTTAAAAGCTGTGCGAAGCTTTGGATTCTCAATAACCACATAAGAATTCTTTGTTCCTGCAATATTGAAAGTCTTGGTCGCACTGGTTAAGATCAAGCTAAAGTCTTTAAAGCTTGGGTCAACCGTGTTAAAGCTGATATGACGATGACCAAATAAGGCCAAATCTTGGTGGATCTCATCTGAAATGAGTAGGACCCCGTGCTTTTGACAGAGATGGCCGATTTTTTCCAAGACCTCACGATCCCATACACGGCCTCCAGGATTGTGCGGATTACATAAAAGATAGAGTTTGACATCCTGCTCCACAATATCCTTTTCCAACTGATTAAAATCAATTTGAAAGAGTCCGTCTTTTTCGATCAACGTATTTTCAATCAATTTACGTCGATTGAGCTTGACGCTTCGTGCAAACGGAGGATAGACTGGTGTATTGATTAAGACAGCATCCCCTTCCTTGGTGAAGGCTTGAATGGCCGTTGAGATAGCTGGCACAACACCTTCGATAAAAATGATCGCCTCCTTATCAAAGGAATAACCATGTTCTTCTTTTTCCCACTCAAGAATCGATTGATAGAGGCTGTCTGCTGCATAGGTGTAGCCGTAAACCATTTGGTCAGCATAGCCAATTACCGCTTCTCGTACTTCTGGAATGACGTTAAAATCCATGTCCGCGATCCAAGCCGGAATGATCTCTGGATCCGTCTCTGTCTCTTTCCATTTATAGGTATGGTGAGTCAACCGATTGGGTAAAGTCGTAAAATCATATTTGCTCATCTTAAGCCTCCAATGCTTGTTTCAAATCGTCAATCAAATCATCCGCATCTTCGATTCCGATAGACAAACGAAGAAGATCATCTGTCAAACCGTATGAATGGCGAACTTCTGCAGGAATGTCCGCATGAGTCTGAGTGGTAGGATAAGTGATCAAACTTTCAACTCCGCCAAGACTTTCTGCAAAGGTAAAGACTTGGAGGGAATTTAACAAGTTGGGAATTTTTTTCTCATCTTGAATTTTAAAGGAGACCATTCCACCTTTTCCAGTGTAGAGGACTTCTTTGACCTGAGGGGATGTTTTCAAAAACTCTACCACCTTGCGAGCATTCTCTGTGGAGCGCTCCATCCGGATAGAGAGCGTCTTGAGACCACGGATCAACAGATAGCTGTCAAATGGGGAAAGAACAGCACCTGTCGTGTTCAAATTGTAAAAGAGTTTGTCATACAAGTCTGCATCATTCGTCACGACAACACCAGCCAAGACATCGTTGTGACCAGCCAGGTACTTGGTTGCTGAATGAAGAACAATATCCGCTCCCTCTTCAATCGGACGTTGATAGATCGGGCTATAGAAGGTATTGTCCACCACGACTTTGGCACCTTTTGCATGGGCCAATTTGGCTAAATGAGCAATATCAAATTCCAACATCAATGGATTGGTTGGTGTTTCAATATAGAGGACATCTACCAGATCATTATCTAGATGGTGGATCAGTTCTTCTTCTGTATTGGCATAGGTGAAAGAGAAACGACCTTCTTGCTCTTGTTGGTTAAACCAGCGGAAAGAACCTCCATAAAGGTCACGAACGGCCAAGACTTTTGAACCAACAGGGAAAATACTAAAAGCAAGCACGATGGCTGACATTCCAGAGCTTGTTGCCAAAGCATAGTCTGCACTTTCGATAGCTGCCAAAGTCTTCTCCGCTGTTGCGCGTGTTGGATTTTTCGTACGGGTATAGTCAAAACCTGTAGACTGACCAAATTCTGGGTGTTGGTAAGTAGTAGAGAAATGCAAAGGAGTCGTCAAAGCTCCCGTTGCTTGATCCGACTTGATTCCTGCCTGTGCCAAGATAGTATTAATATTGCGTTTTTTACTCATATTGCCCTCCGATAAACATTCAATCTAACTGATTACTATTTTATCACTATTATGAGGAGAGCGGTTTTCCCATTTTCAAGACCTAGCTATAGTTTCAAACTATAAGAAAAGA
>NZ_KQ969689.1:284016-289353 GCF_001578955.1 Streptococcus parasanguinis | reverse complement strand
CCAACCTCTCAGGTTTATTTCATTCGGAATTTTTGTCTAAGACGTGCAGCTTGACCTCCGATAAAGCGGTCAAAATATCGTAGCCATAATCCTAAGGCTCCATAAATAGCAACTCCTAATCCGCCAATGACGATGATATAAATCATGCTCGATACACGACCATTTGGTGGGAAAATCCAGCCCAAAATCAAGCCTGCAATCAAGACTCCAAGTAGCATCACCACGGTCAGAATAGAACCAAGCAAGGTGCGCTTAAAGACGATGGTTCGATTAAACTGAGTGATGGTTTGGATCTCTCGATACATGAGAACAATTGGCACCATTAACGCAATGGTCGTTGACAAAAGTGGTCCATAAGAACGAAAGACCAAAATAAATGGAATTTGTAGGACCAATTTCACCACTACACCATAAAAGAAATAGCGAATAGCCTTGCGGTTTTGAAAGAGGGCTTGAATCATTGGAGACAAGACCATATAAAGACCTAAAATAATGGTCTGCAACATCGCTACAATGAAGAGTCCCAATGCTAAGCTATCTGGTTGCCCATAGAAAACCGTATAAAGTGGTTTTGCGACCGCAACTGCACCAAAGGTCGCTGGAAGCAAGAAAGCCAATAACATGGTCAAGTTATCCTGTACGAGCTTCCCAGCAGCTTTTAGGTCACCCTTCACGTAATTCTCTGTCAAAAGAGGAATTCCGACTCCCCCAATCGAAGTCGCTACTGCGATCAAGATCATAGTAATTTTGTTTGGATTAGCAGAGAAATAACTAAACATAACCAAGAGCTGTTTCTGACTATAATCTGTGAACCAGGACATAATATTAATAAAGGTCATCTGGTCGACAATTTGGAAGAGCTGGATCGCGGAACCAGTGATGATAAAAGGAATGGCTTCCCGTATAGTATCGATCAAGAGTGCCCGGGTATCAATTTCTTCACTTTCCTCTTGTTTTTTAAAAATAGATGAGAGCAAGCCTGTCTTTGCAAGGTAGTAAAAGAGAACCAACAAGCTTGCTACCATTCCGATAAAGGCAGCAAAGGTTGACTGCGTAACAGCTTGCACATAATCTCCAGAGCCAATCTTCATAATGAAGAAGGTCGTGAGCAACATCCAGATGACCCGAATGACTTGTTCTGCAATCTGGCTTATAGCGTAAGGCTTCATGTTGTTAAAACCTTGGAAAAATCCCCGAATGACACTCATCGAAGGAAAGATCAAGACAGCCCAAGAAAGGCTCTGCATGATCGGAATCAACTCTTTCCCCCACCTGAAAGGCTAGCAAAGACAGGAGACAACAGATACATGAGAATGGCAAATCCAAGGCCTAGAATTCCCATGAATTTCAAGAAGCCCCGAATCAAAGCAAAACTATGATCGGCTTGGTCCCGGGTATTGTATTTGGCTACTTGCTTGGCAACAGCTACGGGTACTCCGGCTGTCGAAATCAAGAGAAACCAAGCATAGATATTGTAGCCCATTGTAAAAAGACCATTGGCTTGTGGCCCATATTTGCCCATCCAAATATACCAAGGAATAATATAAGCAGCTCCTAGCAAACGGCTGATAAAGTTGCTGGCTGTCATCCAGGCAGTCCCGCGAAGCATCTGGGCTTGCTGGTCATTTTGTTCGTGACTCATTGGTGTCCTCTTTCGTTTCTTCTTCTCTTCATTATAAACTTTTCCATGACACTTGTAAAATAGGGACTTTAGGTTTACAATAGTTTTATGATTACAATTGAACAAACCCTCAACATTTTAAAACAAGACCAAAATTTCCGAGAAGTTCTAGTAAATGGTGAATACTACTACCATTTAGAAGGAACACGTTTTGATGCCATTAGCTATGATAGCCGTAAGGTTTCTGCTAGCACCCTCTTTTTTGTCAAAGGGGCGAATTTCAAAAAAGAATACCTGGAACAGGCTATTTCTAATGGGCTCGGCTTTTATGTCTCTGAAAAAGATTATGAAGTTGGTATCCCTGCCATTCTTGTCAATGATATCAAGCAAGCCATGAGCTTAATTGCCATGGAGTTTTATGGGCACCCTGAGAAACAATTAAAATTATTAGCCTTCACAGGGACCAAGGGAAAGACAACAGCGGCCTACTTTGCTTACCATATTTTGGAACAAAGCCACCGACCAGCTATGCTGTCTACCATGAATACGACACTGGATGGTAAAAACTTCTTTAAATCAGCCCTGACCACACCAGAGAGTTTGGATCTTTTTGCTATGATGGCTCAGGCAGTAGCGAATGATCGGACCCACCTCATTATGGAAGTTTCCAGTCAAGCTTATCTGGTGAAACGGGTTTACGGTCTTACCTTTGACGTCGGCGTTTTTCTAAATATTAGTCCTGACCATATTGGACCGATTGAACATCCAACTTTTGAGGATTATTTCTACCACAAACGTCTACTCATGAAGAATAGCCAAGCTGTTGTCATCAATAGCGATATGGATCATTTCTCTGTCTTGAAAGAACAAGTCGAGGACCAGGAGCACGACTTCTATGGTAGCCAGTCTGAGAATCAAATTGAAAACTCCAAAGCTTTCAGCTTCTCAGCTACTGGTAAATTAGCTGGAGACTATGATATGCAACTGATTGGTCGCTTCAACCAAGAAAATGCTGTGGCTGCAGGTCTCGCCTGCCTTCGCCTAGGAGCGAATCTCGAAGATATCCGAAAAGGGATTGCTAAGACGCGGGTTCCTGGCCGAATGGAAGTCTTGAATCAGCAAAACGGTGCTAAGGTCTTCATCGACTACGCCCATAATGGTGATAGCTTGAAAAAACTGCTCTCAGTTGTCGAAACCCATCAAACGGGAACCATTTCACTGGTCCTTGGATCAACTGGGAATAAAGGAGAGAGCCGCCGCAAGGATTTTGGCTTGCTCTTAGAAGACCATCCTGAAATTCAAGTCTTCCTCACAGCGGATGATCCTAACTATGAAGATCCTTTGACCATCGCTGAAGAGATTAGCAGTTTCATCACGCGCCCTGTAGAGAAAATCGCAGATCGCGAACAAGCTATTCAACGGGCTATGGCAACTACCAGCAAGCCTGAAGATGCTGTCATTATCGCTGGAAAAGGAGCTGACTGCTACCAAATCGTCAATGGGGTAAAAGAAGAATATCCAGGGGATGCCGCCATTGCTGAACGTTATCTATAATCAAACGAAATAGGGCTAGGAAATTTTCCTAGCCTTTTCTATTGTTTACTAAACATCAGTCTTTCCTTGTCCAAGTCCACTACTAATTCATATTTGCCTTCATCATTTTTTCGGATATAGCCTAAGATTTCTAAACTGTCTACAAAGATGTCTCTGCGCTTTTGCTGGACTTCTTCTTTCTTGAGGAACTTGAGCAAAAAGCTAGTCATATACTTGAGAGCATACTCTGGATTGACGTCTCCCAAAATGGCATAGAGCTTCTCTTGCTCCTCTGTCAATGGATATTGCTGAGCCACCTTGTAGAAGTAATTGGAAAGAGTCTGTGCATTTCGCTCGAAGTCAGTCTCCTCTACGAGAATCGCTGCATTGGTCGTGTTGCGGAGTTCCGTTTGGAAGACCTTGGCTTTTAGTTCCTGATAAAATTCACTATCCTCTCGGACAAAGACTTCTTGATCCAAATCAACAAGATCAGCTGACTCCAAGAAAGGCAGGTTGAGGGTGTAGCGTTTATTTTCTCGAAGGATCAAGCCCGCTTTGATATACTCCTCCATCAGTTTATCCACTGGTTGATCTGGAAATTGGGCCTTGATTTGCCGCAAAATCACATCATCCTGCTGATCTAAATAGTTGATCAAGTCCTTAAAAAAAGGCTGACGTGTCAAACGTGTGGGGTTAATGATTGTAATCATCCAAATACCTTTCTTTAAACTGTAGATGGGGTGATTGGGCTAGTTGACTCGGGTTGGTCCCGGGCTGATCTAGAGGAACGGCTAGGCCAAGCTCCTTGTAGTAATCCAGCCAGAACGTACTAATCTCCTCTTCCTCATCTCCAAACTTCATGGGAATGGTTTCAAAAATAGGGAGAATTGCTGCTACAAACTGAGAACAATAGAAACCATCTCCATCTGGATAAAAGGAAGCGTTGTAGGGAGAACCTAAAAGGTTTTCCGACAACTTTTTGACCTCTTTGAGATCGATTTTCGGATAGCGATAAAGGTCATAGACTTTTCCAGCTTCAAAGAAGTCCTCAGGATCCTGGGTAAGGACGCCACCTTCCACCGTAGCATGATAGACCTGTCCGTCCAAAAAGATAGCCACGTGGCTATAGTGACCAGTAGAAGCCTGGATGGCCTGCCCTTTATCCGAATCATCTTTCACAAAAATCAAATCGCCATTTTCTAACATACTTCTCTCCTAGCAAAAAAGGAGCCGAAACTCCTTTAGCTATATGGAAAACATAGTTTTCTCGTGTCAATCTCTAGTTAAAAAATTACCATTTAAATAATTCATTAACTATATTCTATGAATCACTCTAGCCGAAAATAATAAAGTAGCCCTAAACTTCCAAAAGACAGAGCTAAGTAGAGGATTCCTATTTGCAATCCATACAAATACCAAAAACTACCACTAACTAAAATAAAAATAGATATCTCAGCAACGAGGCGTTGCCATTTTTTAAAAGCATGTGGAGATTTTGGTGCCATATATCGCGCCCAAAATAGGATTAATAGAACTGCTAGAAGAAAAAATAGGAATTTTTCTAGCCAAGAAATTTGTATCACAGACACGGAGAAAAGACCAAGGATTGCCACAACCTCAACCAAAAAGCGAAGTCCTTCAATCAATCGCATCATACTATCACCTTCTATGAATAGTCAAATCAACAGTTCCAAATATTCCTTAAGAATTACCCATTAAAGCTTTCAGTCAATTGAGGTACCACTTGTTTCTTACGTGAAACAGCACCTGGAAGGAAAGCGTGGTTATTTTCAAGTTTGAAGTTGAAAGCTGCTTCTACCTTGTCCATATTAGCACCAAGAGCCAAAATTTCTGAGTTTGAGTTGACGATGTCTGTAATCATCAAGACAAAGTCAGAGTAGCCGTTAGCTGCATTTGCGGCTTGGATGGCTGCTTCGATTTCAGCTTGGCGTTCCAAGACTTCAGCAATATCAACTGTATTGACTTGAGCCACACGGACATTGTTTCCGTTGAGTTCAAATGTCTTGGCATCGATATCAATCAATTCTTCAGCAGATTTGCTTGCCAAGTTTGTACCCGCCTTGAGCATGGCAAGACCGTATTCTTCCAAATTCACACCAGCCAATTCAGCCAATTCAGGAGCAATGACTTTATCTGATGGGTGAGTGGTTGGAGATTTCAAA
>NZ_KQ969689.1:273662-283996 GCF_001578955.1 Streptococcus parasanguinis | reverse complement strand
TGGGTGAGTGGTTGGAGATTTCAAAAGAAGAGTATCTGAAATCAAACCTGATAGCATCAAACCTGCGATTTCTTTTGGAACAGCTACACCATGTTCTTTGAACATGCGGTAAACGATAGATGATGCGGATCCAACTGGTTCCAAACGCATGTAAAGTGGGCTTGCCGTTTCAAAGTTAGCCACACGGTGGTGATCCACCACACCATACACTTCTACTTCAGCAATATCTGAAACAGATTGTTGGAATTCATTGTGGTCTGTTAAGATGACTTGCTCTGCACCTTCTGCTTTAGCTGATGTGATCACGCGTGGTGCTTCCACACCAAAATAATCTAATACGAAAGCTGTTTCTTCATTTGGAGTTCCTAGAGCCACCGCTTCTGTATCCAAACCATAGGCTTCTTTTGCAAGATAAGCAAAGGCTACAGATGAACCAATGGCATCTGAGTCAGGGTTTTGGTGACCAAAAACAAGAATTTTTGACATGTTTCTACCTCTTCATTTTCATTTCTATAGTCACTCTATTTTAGCACGTTTTTCCGTTTAAAGAAAGGGAATAGTTGTTCATTTCGTAAGAAAAAGACAGCTGGAAGCACCAACCGTCTTAACTTCATTATCCTTTAACTCGTTTCAGGTAATCTTGGTAACTTTCAGTTTCCATCAAATCCTTCGCATTTTGGACCCGTTCTTTTGTCGGTGGTTTCACACCCTCCAATTTGTAGGGAATTCCCAATTCACGCCATTTGAATTCCCCCATGGTATGATAAGGGAGAATTTCAAATTTATCAACATTTTTCAGGGTCTTAACAAATTTTCCAAGCTCGATCAAGTCATCATCTCGGTCCGTCAAACCTGGCACCAAAACGTGGCGAATCCAGACTGGTTTTCCAATATCAGACAAGTACTTAGCACAAGCTAAGATCGTTTTATTGGTATGGCTGGTCACAATTTTGTGCCGTTCATCGTTAATTTCCTTGATATCAAGAAGCACCAAATCGGTCACTGCCATCAGTTTGTCAAATTTTTCCAGGTAGCGAGGGGTATTCCGGAAAGGAAGGGCACAGGTATCCAAGGTACAATGAATTCCCAACTCTTGAGCCTTGGTGAAAAGTGCAATCAAGAAGTCAATCTGCAAGAGGGCTTCTCCGCCACTGACAGTGATTCCCCCTTTTTGGCCCCAAAATCCACGATAGCGGAGGGCTTCTTCTAGGACATCATCCACTGTCCGTTCACGGGACTTGTTGGTTTCCATTGCCCAAGTATCTGGATTGTGGCAGTATTGACACCGCATTTGACAGCCTTGAAGGAAGACAATAAAGCGGATCCCAGGCCCGTCTACTGCCCCAAAACTTTCTGTTGAGTGTACCATTCCTGTTACTTTTCCATAGTCAACTGTTTCATTTTCCATTGAGGAACCTCTTCTCTTGAAAACGTTTTATGACTTTATTATAACACGATTCCATCTATTTTAAAGAGTTTAAGCCTCTTTTTGAAAAGAAACTGTTCTTTTCAGTATTTTTCATTGTCCTAGTACAGTTTCCAATATGGAACTATCTGTCCTGTATTTTGGAACAAAGTTGGAGCCTTGATGTCATTAAGGATAAGATTTCTTGCTCCATGAGAACACCCTATCGTTTAGCTGATATTGGTATTTTGGACAAGATGGACCTTCCTTGGATAGGAAAGCGAAAGCCAAATGGGCAGAAAGAAAACTCGTGGAAAACAAGCTTTTCTTATAAATTCCGTGAGAAAGCAGACATTTATCCCGATTTTAAGACAGAATTCGATCATCTAGAAGGGGATACAATTGCAGGAGAAAAAGTCATTACCTTACCAGAATGCTTCTCAAATGCCTTCATCATACTGAAAACCAATGGACAGAAAGCAAGTGATTTTGATGCTTCCATTAATCAATGGTTGTCTAAAGTCCCTAACCATCTCTTTAAGTCTATAACTTTTGATTGTGGGAAAAATTTTCTAATTGGAAATCTATTTCGAATGCACACAACATTGATATTTTCGTTGCGGATCCAGGATTTCCTGGTCAAAGAGGTCTCCATGAACATTTTAATAGCTTATGGAGACGGAATTACCGAAACAAAGGGAGTTTAGTGAAAACTCCTTTTATTTTATCCTAAGACCAATTCATCACTCACCAAAGTTTCACCACTGTTTTGTTGGAAGAGGCGCATCAAATCTTCAACCGTTAAGTTTTTCTTTTCTTCTCCTTTGACGTCGACAACGATCTTGCCTTGGTAGAGCATGATCAAGCGGTTGCCGTATTCAATTGCATGATTCATATCATGCGTAATCATCAAGGTTGTCAAATCATGGCTTTCCACGATCTTTTGTGTCAATTCCATGACCATTTCACTGGTCTTGGGATCGAGCGCTGCGGTATGTTCATCCAGAAGCAAGAGTTTGGGTCTAACCAAGGCAGCCATGACCAAGGTCAAAGCTTGACGTTGCCCACCAGATAGATATTGAGTATCGACTTTGAGACGGTTCTCTAAACCAATATTCAGTTCCTTCAAGGCATCACGGAATAACTCGCGATCCTTCTCCCGTACGCCCCAGCCCAAACCACGAGATTTTCCACGACGTTGTGCAATGGCCATATTTTCTTCAATGGTCAAACGAGAAGCCGTCCCCATCTTAGGATCTTGGAAGACACGCGCAATATCTTTCGCACGCTTACGAACACTCGTATTTTTGATAGAGTTACCCTCTAGCAAGATATCCCCTTCATCCACGACTAGATTTCCTGCTAAGATGTTCATCAAGGTTGATTTCCCAGCTCCATTTCCACCGATGACCGAAATGAAATCCCCCTCTTCCACTTGGAGGTCCAAGCCTTTGAGGACATGATTTTCATTGACCGTCCCTGCTTCAAACGTCTTATGAATACCTTCAATTGATAATAATGTTGCCATACTTTTCTCCTACTTATTTCCTAACTTCAATCCGCGAACTCGAAGACGTTTTTGCGCCTCAGGAGCGAACAAGACAATCGCGAGCAAGAGCGCATTGAAGAGACGAACCATATTTTGATCGAGATTTGGAATCTCGTAAATATTTAAAATAATCAAACGGTAAACAATGGCTCCAACCCCGATTGAAAGCGAGCGCCAGCCAATGGTCAATTCGTGGATCAAAACCTCAGCGATAATCACCGCACTCAAGCCAACCACGATCGTCCCTGTCCCAGAAGTGACATCAGAGAAACCATCATTTTGAGCGAACATAGCACCACAAAGTGCAATCAAGCCGTTCGAAATCATGTAGCCCAACATCTTCATGTTATCTACATTGACCCCATTAGCCTCACTCATTGGGATGTTATCACCTGTCGAGCGCAAAACCAAGCCAAGTTGCGTCTTCATCAAGAGGGTCAACAAGATACAGACGATGATCAAGCAGGAAATACTAATCAAAAAGACAGCTTCTTCATTCGAAAGTCCAAATTTCATGACACTCTTGAAAATGGTACCTGCGTCTCCAATAGAAAGGTTAGGAACCCCTCCCATAATTTTGATATTGATAGAGTAGAGACCCGTCAAAGTGACAATCCCTGTCAAAAGGGCTGGAATTTTCATTTTTGTATGGAGAATCCCAGAGACCAAGCCTGCAATCATCCCTGCTAAAAAGCCCAACAAGGTTGCAAGCCAAGGGTTTCTTCCTGCTTGAATTTGGGAGGCTACAACTGCTGCACCAAGTGGAAAGGCTCCTTCTGCCGTCATGTCGGCAATATCTAAAATTCGAAATGTTAAGTAAACACCGATCGCCATGATCGACCACAATAAACCTTCTGATAAACTTGATAAAACGAAATTCATCTCAAACCTCCTATTTTTCTACCTTCAACGAGCTAATATCAATTCCAAGCTCTTTAGCCATCTCTTTATTGGTATGCAATTCTAATTTTTCAGGTGTTTCAACTGCGACTTTGCCGGGTTTCTCACCCTTCATGATGCGAATGGCCATCCGAGCAGCTTGTCTTCCCAATTCCTCATAATCAGTACCAAAGTTGTACAAGCCACCAGTAGCTACCATTTCAGCAGATCCACCAAAAACTGGCACCTTATGGCTGATAGAAACCTGTTTGACAGTGTCCATTGTAGAAGAGATAATATTGTCTGTCGGAACAAAGACGATATCTGCTTCTGACATGATACTGTCTGCTGCAGCTTTCACATTGTTACTATCGAGGATGGTTTTTTCAACCACTTGATAGCCTTTAGCTTCAAGGATCTTCTTCGCATTGTCTTTTTGGACAACTGAGTTAGGCTCACTTTGCGTATAGAGGATCCCAACTGTTTTCGCCGTTGGAAGTACTTGCTTAATCATATCCACCTGTGTAGAGATCGCATCGTCTGACTGGTCACTTGTCCCTGTGATATTGCCACCAGGCTCTTTCAAGTTTTTCACCAATTTCGCTGCCAATGGGTCGGTCACAGCTGAGAAGACAACCGGCGTTGTTTTCGTCGTATTGGCCACACTTTGAGCCGAAGGTGTTGCAATCGCAAAGACTAGATCACTTTCTTCCGCCAATTGTTTGGAAATGTTTTTCAGATTTCGTTGCTCCCCTTGAGCATTTTGAAAATCAATTTGGATATTTTTCCCATCCACATAGCCCTCTTTCTTCAACTCTTCGATAAAGCCTTTTCTTGTTGCATCGAGTGACTTATGGGTGATGTACTGGGAAATCCCAATCCGAAAGACATTGTCCTTTTTAGCATCCTTCAGATGGTGTAAGGTCACCAATGATGTTAACAGAAGTCCTACAACCAGGACAGGTGCTAGTAATTTCTTCACTACTTTCATTTTTTGACTCCTTTTCTGCAAATAAACAAAAAATCCGCTTAGACCATTCTCTAAACGGATGCTGAAATTCTCCAACAAGTTACAAAACCTCGGTCCATTTAGATACTAGCTCTATGGACCATCATCAAAAATCTTAGCCACATAGATACAAACAAATTGCTTGGGTTGTTTGCATCCATGAGATCATGTCTACAAACACTATCTAAAGTAGCTAAAGTAAAATTTTTGAATGGAAATGGCTTGTTGCTTCATGTTTATTTTCTGCTTTCTTTATTTATGGGTATTATCTTACCTTAATTTTTTTTGGCTGTCAAGACTATTTCAGAAATTTTTAAAATTTTTTGAAAATTCAACTAGCCCTGACAAGAAAAAAAAGAGGCTGGAACACGTCCAAACCTCTATTTTCTAATCTTCTTTTGATTTGCTTTCTTCATCTTCTTCGACGATTTCAGAAATTTCAACTTTTACCTTGGTCACACGACCATTTTTCACCTTGTCATTAGTCAAGATCAAGTGTTTCTTTTGACTATCGACTTCACAGCTGAGTCGCTCTTTCAAGGTTGGAATTCGCCCAACCTCTGTCAGGTAATAGCCTGCAATGGTATCCACATCATCACTTTCCAACTCAACATCAAAATATTCGTTAAAGTCATTTAGAGACATGGCTCCTTGTACAAAATAAGTATTGTCTGCAATTTCAAAGACATCAATTTCCGCTTTGTCAGTCTCATCGTCAATTTCACCGACGATTTCTTCCAAGAGGTCTTCAAGAGTGACCAGTCCAGACATTCCACCATATTCATCAAGCAGAATGGCCATTTGATTTTGTGTATTGCGCAATTCCTTCAAAAGATCATCCACAAAAATGGTTTCTGGAACAAACAAAGGTTCTTGTAAAATCTTTCTTAAGACAATATTATCAAAGCCATTGATAAATCCTTCATTCAAGAGACGTTTGGTATGGATGAGGCCGATGACATTGTCCTTGTCATCATCATAGACAGGAATCCGTGAAAAGTTTTGCTTAAGGATACTTTCAATAATTTCTTTGGTATCATCATTGATATCAACCATGAAGGCATCTGTCCGTGGCACCATGACTTCACGCGCTACCATTTCATCTAATGAAAAGATCCCTTGAAGCATCTCAATCTCGTCCGCATCTAGTGTTGCTTCACTATTGGTCAGCATATACTCGATTTCATCCCGCGTCATCTTTTCATCCGGATCATCGAATTCCATTGGCGTGATACGGCTCAAAAGATTGGTCGACGCTGAAAGCAACCAAACAAAGGGACTGACAATTTTTCCTAATAGAATGACAATCGGAGCTGTTCGAACCGCTAATTCATCTTTTAAGTTCATAGCAATTCGTTTCGGATAGAGTTCGCCAAACACGATCGAAATATAAGTCAAAAATGCTAGAGATAAAAAGCTTCCAGCTGCAAGAGCTGTTTTAGTGTTGCCCATCCATCTAGCAATGACATGACCAAGGCTATCTGCAAGACTCGCCCCAGATAAAATAGTAATCAAGGTGATCCCCACCTGAATGGTAGATAAGAAATGGTTGGGTTGTTCCAATACGCTAAGAAGACGAATGTATTTTTTATCTCCTTCTTCAGCTTTTTGCTCAACACGAGAGCGATTCAACGATACCATTGACATTTCAGTTGCCGAGAAAAAGGCATTCAACAATGTCAAAACAATCAATAAAATAAATTCCAGTAAAATTTCCTGACTGCCAGGGTCTTCCATGGATAATTTCCTCCAGTATATAATATTGTATATTATACCACAAAATATGAGAGCCTGCATTCTTATATATCAATTTCTTTTTTTCCCATCAAAAAATCAGGAACAGGTCCTGATTTTAGTGTTCTGCACTAGTAAAATCATAAAAGAATGCGTTGAGTTTTTCGACTAGCCCAAGTAATGAGAGACTACTTGTACAGATAAAGGTTTTTCTCTTTAATTTCGGTATCATAAAGTTAGCTACCACAACATCTGCGTCCGAATTCTCGATATCATCCACTGTTAGATTATACTTGATCATCTGCGTAAATTCAAAGTTATCCGTACAGTAAAAATTAAGAAAATCGATCATGGATTTGGCATGGTGATCATCAAAACGACTAATAATTAAGACCTTAATGGATTTCCGACGTCGCAATAACTGCGGTAAGAGACGCTCCCAGTGAGTGTAAACCGTATATATCAGGTGCTTGAGGATCTCCTCATTCAAATCATGCTTCATGGTCTTCATATAGATGATTAAATAGTTTCTCAAATCATCATAAAAGACTGGGAAGATGCTCTTGAAATCTTCGTTCGTATTGGTCTTGATATCAAATAAGAGGAACTCGGAGAATAATTCTTTCCGACCGAGATGTGACGTATTATGGACATGCATCAACATCTCATCTAGATTTTCAATATCTAAATCATAGGTATAACATAGCTCCCTGAACATGTCTTTAATGAGAGTTGTCGATTTTTTTGCATAAGAGTCTGTTGCTGCAGCTTCAATCAGGCTTTCAGGGCTGAAATAGAAATTCTCTTGAATAAAGATAATGAAGAACTGCTCCAGCACTTTTCCATTCAACTCGACACCCAGCTGCAAGCTAAAGTAGCGCAACATCTCCTCGACATTGGTCACCCCTTGATACTGGTCCTTATACACATCATAGTTCGTTGGCATGTCAATAAAATAGCCCTGCTTAATACGTGATAAGTAGACTGTCAAAAGAACTTTATAAGACCTGAGGACAGAGAAAGTCAATGGATAGCCATAGAGTTTGAAGAAGAAGGTGATCAAGTCGGTCACAGCCTCTTCCTTAAATTCTGGGAAAGGCCATTCCATATAGTAATAACGCTCTGCAAAATATTGGGCATAAAAGAAACGAACGTCAATCTCATCTCCGACAAGGTTCAAGGGTTTCAAATCAATCTTTATATTGTATTTGGTTTGAAGCTTCTGATTAATCGTCCGAATCAAGCGGTAGAAAGATTGGTGACTCAGATCAAACTTCCTGCAAATATATTCATTGGAAACATCCTTGTGGAAAAAGAGATATTCAATCAATGCGAATGCTTGTGATTCTTTAAAAAAGTGATGGTAAATTACCTCAAGCCCAACCGAATCCTCATAACTAAGTTTGATTCCATTGGTAGATGATTCAATTATAAAGTCATCAAAAGTGCTACGAAGATTAGACAAATCTTCTTTTAACGAACGTTCCGTACAATCCAAACGCTTGGCCAACTCTTTCAAGTGGAACCATCTTTTTTCCTTAATCAAGATTTCTAATAATTGCAATTGGCGTCTCTGTTTTTTGGATAAGAGCAGTCTCATCTTTTCCTACCTAATTTCATATTTTAATTCAAAATCTCTTATATTTTAACATATTTTATTGAGCTTGTTGACTATTTTTCAAAAAATATACAAAAAAGACTCCAAGGCCCTTATAGGCACTAGAGTCTAGGATTTATTAATGATTCCAAATTCTTCTTTTTTCTTCTGTTCCTTAGCAACACGGTGGTTATCATAAAGATTCACCAAGAATTTTACAATTTCTTTTCCAATCGAATAGACTGGAATCGCGACAACCATCCCGATAATTCCATAGATATTACTTGAGAGCAATAAGAGAACCATAATGGTAATCGGGTGAACCTTCATCACGCCTCCAACGATACGCGGATAAAGAATATTCCCATCGATCTGCTGGATAATCAACATGTAAATGACTGCTTTGATCATCATATCCACATCTGTGAAGGCATAGGTGATGATCATCGGAATCAAACCAATGGTTGGTCCTACATATGGAATGAGATTGGCCAATCCAGAAAAAATGGCAAAGACCAAAGCGTACTTCAATCCAATAAAACTATAGCCAATGTAGGCTAGGGTCCCAATGATCAAGGCATCGATCGAAATCCCACTAATATAGCGCGAGACGGTTTCATTCAAACTAACCAAGAGGCTTGAGATGTGGAGTTTGTCATTGCGTAAAATGGTCCGCTCCAACATCGGCAATAACTTCTTCCCATCAATCAAGAAATAAACCAAGAAGATCGGTGTCATGATCAAGATAAAGACCGTATTGACAATGGTGTTAACCACACTGCCTAAACTGTTAGTCACACTATTCAAGAGATTTTGAAGGATATCCATATAAGAAAGATTCAACTGCTGAATCGTCGATTGGATATTCACATTCTGGAACAAAGGATTGGTTGAGAGTTTTCGAACCAAACTCTGAACTTCCCAGTAAAGTCCTTGAGTCGAATTGATCAAGCTGGTTAACTGATTGATTAAGATAGGAAGCAGATAAAAGATCCCTAAGCCAATGAGCCCAAATAACAGTACTAAGGTGATCAAAATCCCAAACACACGCTTGATTTTTAAGTGTTTTTCCAACAATTCAACAATCGGATTGGTAATGTAATATAAAAAACCTGCAATTAAAAATGGTAAGAGGATGGTATTCAGAACAGATACAAATGGAGAAATTAAAGTCCCCATTGATTTCCAAATATAGAAAATCACCGTCAATAATAAGATCTCACATGTCCAGAATAACAATTTACTATTTCGAAACATTCCTTACCTCCTGTTTTCTATTCTACCATATTTTATGATAGAATAAAGGGGATTTTAATCAAAAGGATGAAGATATGAATAATTTGATTGAACTACAAGACGTCAATTTGATCCGCAATGGAAAAGCCCTTTTAAAAGAGATTAACTGGCAAGTAAAAGAAAATGAATGTTGGGCGATTTTAGGCTTAAATGGAGCAGGAAAATCGACCCTCCTCAAACTGCTCATGTCTGAATACTGGGCTAGTTCTGGCCAGGTAACGGTCCTTGGAACTCGCTTTGGAGAAGGAGGAATTCCTGAGTTGCGGAAGCGTATTGGAATCGTAAGCTCTTTTATTTCAGAAAGACTGCCAGAGCATCTTTTGGCAGAACAAATTGTCCTAACCGGTCACTACAAGAGTAGTATTTTATATGCTGCATACGGAGAGGAAGAACTAAATTGGGCACGGGATATGCTGACTTCAATTGGGGCTAGCTCTTTGATCGGCCGCAAATACCGAGAGCTCTCCCAGGGAGAAAAGCAGACCGTTCTCATTGCACGAAGCCTCATGGACCAGCCAGATCTGATCATTTTTGACGAAGCTTCTAGTGGACTGGATCTCTTTGCCAGAGAAAAACTCCTCCGTCAGATCCATCATATCAAACAACTGGATCACGCGCCTACCATGATTTACGTCACCCACCATGCCGAGGAAATTACAACAGACATGACCCATGTCCTCTTACTCAAACATGGCCAAGTGGTCGAGCAAGGACCAAAGGAAAACATCCTAACTCCCCATGTCCTTAGCCAATTTTATGAAGCACCAGTATCCCTTATTGATCTTGGTGATGAGCGACTCTTTGTCAAACCAGAAATCGCACACACAAGACCATGAATAAATCAAAAAGAGGCTGGGACAAAAGT
>NZ_KQ969689.1:270476-273250 GCF_001578955.1 Streptococcus parasanguinis | reverse complement strand
CTCTTTTACTTTTACGCTTATCGATTTTGTGCATACTCGATCATATCATATGGGAGAGTATTGGCACTTTCTCTTAGAGAATAGCTTTCTAATTCATTGACATTTTGTCGCATACGGCGCGCTTGCTTGGCGGTAATCAGGTGTTGCGCTTCGTATTCAAAAATAATCTTACGCTCCAAATAATAACCTCTCAACATTTCATCGATATTATTTGGTTTCACCCGGTTAATAACCCGCTCCACAAAGGCTCCACTAGTAATAATGGCCGTCTCTCTCAGACGAGATTCTTGTAGGAAAGAAATCAAACTGCTCCGATAAATCCCCTTGAGGTCTTCCAAACTTTCGATGATGATTTCTGTATTGGCCAGATAAAGGGCTGCAATCTGGTCATAATCAATGGCCTCTAACTTGCTGTCTTCTCGGGTCAACCAGTTTCGCAAGCCAGACCCAAAAGTTAAGATCTCATGAACTAATAAACGCAAGAGACGGAAAGACACCAAGAAGTAATAGGTTAGACGATACGAAAGATTGCGATTGACACGTTGTTCCATATTGTGAAGATAGCGTTGGTAGACACGGTAGCCCCGCTCTCGAATCTTCCCTTCTTCATAAGCCTGTTCCAAGCCGTCACTTTCAATACTCAAAATCAGGAGCTTCAACTGTTCCCAGTCCTTTTGAATGAGCCTGTTTTCTTGGCCTAGAATCAAGTTTTCTATGCGACCATGGTAGTTATCAATCGCCGCATACAAGGGGCCCTTGTGCTTACTATTCTTTAGATCTGCTTCTAATTCCATGACAACATCATTTAAAATCGCGATCTGCATCAGGTAGTCATTGGTTTCTTCCTTGTCTTCTGATAATTTTGGAAGTACCACTAAGCCTGCAATAAAGCTAACAAGGGTAACTCCTGCCACTAAAAAGAGTAGGATAGGGTATTCTTTTTCGATCTTGGTTGGAATCAAAAGAATCGTCGCAATCGAAACCGTTCCCTTCACACCCGAAAAGGTCAGCAATAAGGCATCCTTTAGATAATTTCTCAACGATTTTTTTAGTCGAACCGTTCGGAACCAATAAAAGAGGTAAACCATGACAAAACGAATCAAAAAGAGCAAGGCTGTCAAAAGAAAGACAGAAAGAACTAAAAGAAGATTATTGTAAATGGGACTACTTAAGATGGGCTTGGAAATCATTTCCAATTCCATTCCTAAGATGACAAAGACCGACCCATTTAAGATAAAGTTGACCGTATTCCAGACAGTATGACTCACAGTATCTACCCGCGCTTCAAGGAGGGTAATGTGCTTAAAGCGACTGGCTTTTAGGATCCCTGACACAACTACTGCAATGATACCAGAGACATGGAGTTCTTCTGCTAGAAAGAAGGTCAACAAAGGGAGACTCAGTTCTAATAACAATTCACTGGCAATATCACTGGCGTGAACACTCAAGAGCAAGGTTTGTAGCCAACGGTTCACAAAGGCTGTCAAGATCCCCACCGCAAATCCCCCAATAATGGAGATTCCTAAGGAAACCCCTGCCTCTCCAAGGGAGAAACTTCCGGTCGCAAGGGCTGCCAAGGCTACTCGAAAGGCAACTAGACCTGAGGCATCATTTAGTAACCCTTCGCCTTTTAAGATATTCGAAACCCGCTTTGGAAAGCTAAAGCGCTCAGACAGGGAAGCAAAAGCTACTAAGTCTGTAGGCCCAAGGGCTGCCCCCACTGCCATACAGGCTGCTAATGGAAGGCTCAGCCACAAGGAGTGAGCTGCCCAGCCCAAACTAATGGTTGAGATAAAAATCACTGGGAAAATCAAATAGAGGATGACCCGCCAGTGCTTTAAGACGGAAGTAATATCTGCTTCTTCTGCCTCTCGAAATAAGAGAGGACCAATGACCAAGGCCAGAAAAAGCTCGGTATCCAGATGAAAATTTTCTTCTGGCACAAAGAGGGCCCAACCAATCCCTAGTAAAATTTGAATCAAGGGCAGAGGAAGGCTCGGCACAAGTTTATTCGTGGCATTTGAGATGATCAAAATCATCGAAAAGATCACTGCATAAAGGAGTAGTTCCATATCACTCCCTCCTTACCGTTCTTGGCAACAGGTCTCAAATTGCTGTTTTAACTCCGCAATCTTTTGGTCTGTCTTGGTTACATCCTTGTGCTCAATCTTCTTTTGGCACCGTTCCATCTCAAGCGAAACCAATTTCTTTTTTATTTTGAGCATCTTTTTGGTCATATGGGCTTCATCATAAAAACCTATTGCACGCTCGTGGATGGTTGATTCGACAAAATGATGTCTCAATCCTTCGATTTTATTCTTTAAATATTCTTTATCCATGACGGTAGCTTTCTAATTTTTCGATCATGACCAAAAACGGTGGCTGATTCACTTGATTCAGTGTCCGGTAGATGGTCGCTGTATAGTCTTTTTGAGGGAGCTGACTGACAAAGTCCAGCACTGCATCACGCTCGATGTCTCCTCCCTCATGACCATAATAGATCATAATAGCCATTCGCCCACCTTTTTCTAGGCGAGCACAGATTTTTTCCATCGCTTCAATCGTGGTAGCAGGAAGAGTAATGACCGACTTATCTGCAGATGGCAGATACCCCAGATTAAAAATAGCTGCTTTGAGGGTCTCCACATATTGGTCCACATGCTGGTGGCCATCCAAGATCAACCGGACATGCTGAAGTCCCAACTTTTCCAATCTTTCTTGGGTATTTACAAGTGCTTGCTCTTGAATATCAAAGGCATAGACCTGGCCTGCTA
>NZ_KQ969689.1:259633-270246 GCF_001578955.1 Streptococcus parasanguinis | reverse complement strand
GTCACACAACGGCGAACATTTTCCACCATCATCTCATGCGTCTCCCCAGGAAGGCCATTGATCAAATGGGAGACGATCTCTGCCTTGGGCACCTGTTTGCGAATACGCTTGACTGTTTCAACATAGAGATCATAACTATGGGCCCGATTGATCAATTCAGAAGTCGTTTCATAAGTCGTCTGAAGACCCAACTCAATCGTCACATGCATGCGCTCTGTCAGCTCTGCTAGGTAGGACAAGGTCTCATCTGGTAAACAATCCGGACGCGTACCAATGTTGATTCCTACCACTCCTGGTTCATTGATAGCCTGTTCATACCGCTCTCTAATGACTTCTACTTTATCGTGGGTATTGGTGAAATTTTGAAAATAGACCAGGTATTTCTTCACATCTGGCCATTTCCGATGCATAAAGTCAATCTCTTTGTAAAACTGTTCTCGAATCGGAGCTTCTGGGGCCACAATGGCATCTCCTGAACCCGAGACCGTACAAAAAGTACAGCCACCGTGGGCGACTGTTCCGTCTCGATTGGGACAATCAAAGCCTGCATCAATAGGGACTTTAAAGGTCTTTTCTCCAAATAAGGTTCGATAATAATCATTCAAGGTATTGTAGGATTTCATACCCTTCATTATAGCAAAAAAAGAGTCGAACTCAAAACGCGAGTTCAACTCCTAGTTGTTAGATGCTTATTTTTGCTTGCCTGTAAAGCGCCATTGAAATCGCAAGCGATCATACAAGGGATACTCAAACTGTAAGACAGCAAGGCCCAAAATCATACTGCCGAGAACGTCTGATGGATAGTGGACCCCAACATAAATACGGGAAACCACAATGGTTACAATTCCCAGAACCAGCATGCCTTGAAGGCAATAGCGGGCTGTTTTATGTTTTACATGTTGGCCGATGATGATGATCAAACTTCCCAAAACAAGGGTAGACGCCAGTGAATGACCACTCGGGAAAGAAAAGCCTTTTTCCTCTACTAGATGAAGAATACTTGGTCTCGGTCTCTGGTAGATATTCTTTAGAAGAAGAACCAAAAGACCAGTCAATACCAGATTGCTCCCTAGAAAAAGAGCTTCACTGTACCATTTCTTATAGGCAAAGACCACTAGCAGAAGGCCCACCCAGATGACAATGATCTTGGTATCCATGACATGGGTCACCTTGGTAAAGAAGGCCGTCAGTGTTGCAGGCAGATCGCCTCGAATAGCAGATTGAATCGTACCATCAAAGCCTGTTAATTGTTGCGGGTAAAAGCGAATCACATACCCGAGAATGACAAAAATGAGAAGGGCGAAGCTTGCCTTCGCCCAATGTTGTTGTTTATTTTTCATATTTTTTCAAAATCGGTTGCAATAAGGTATAGATCAACCCAAATGCGATGGCCCAAATCACCCCTTCGATCAGGTTAAACGGTGCAACCATTGCGGCTAAATAGTGGACAAGCCCTAGTGTTTTCGAAATATCATAGTTCATAAAGCGAGCATACAAAGGGATTGCATAGACATAGTTCACTAATACCATCGTGATACTCAAGCTGATCGTTCCAACAATCGTTGCCAGGATAAATCGACCATGGGTCCGTTCCTTGTTCCAAATCCATGCAAAAGCAAGAACAAAAACAAGAACTCCAATGATATTGATTGGTAATCCGATCAAGGTTTCAAGTCCCTTATTATTAAGGGCTAACTTAAGGACAGATCGGATCAAGGTCACCCAAACGGCACTTTTAAAATCCAATAGGACCAAGGCCAACAAAATGGCGATGATACTCAAATCAATTTTGAAGAAATCTATCAAGAAAGAAAATTGATAGAACATCAAAATAAAAGATAAAGCGGATAAAACAGCCACTAGGGTCAGTTTACGTGTATTTGTCATAACAGGTTCCTCCAATTTTTTAAAAATTAGAGAAGCTGGAAAGACGTCTACTCCATCATTCTACTCTAAACTATTTAAACAAAGCTTAAACTAGAGAACATTCTAGTTACTTTAGCTGGTCTCCATCGAAACATGCCGTTAATCAGTCTTAGACTCCAACGTACTATTCCCATGCAGCAGCTCTAAACAGATCAGAATAGCTGTCAGTCTATTCGTCTCTCGTCTTCTCCCATCCAGACTATACTGTCGGTTGTGGAGTCACACCACATCAGCTTGCGCTCGCGGACTTCTTTTAGAGTATGGAAAAGAACATTTCCTAATAAAAGTCACCGCCGGTCGGGAATTACACCCTGCCCTGAAGACTCTTTTATGATAACAAAAAAAACTTGCCTAGGCAAGTTTTTGTAACGTCATGGATTACATCGTTCGTGTTTTAATTTTTCGTTTTTATTTGAGCTTGTCATGCTCATAACGATGGCTCAACTCCAGCCCCTTAAAACCTTGCTGGCGGAGTGCCTCATAGACAATCATGCAGACGGTATTAGAGACATTTAAACTACGGACATGCTCATCATTCATCGGAATGCGAATGGCCTTCTCCTCGTGCTGGCGCATAAAATCTTCCGGCAAACCTTTATCCTCGCGTCCAAACAAGAAATAATGGGACTTCCCATCCTGATAAGAAACGTCCGAATAGGTCTGATTGGCAAACTTGGACACTAGGTGCACCTGACCGTCGCTCGCTGCTTCCATAAACTCTTCCAGGCTATCATAAAAACGGACATCCAGCTTGTCCCAATAATCGAGTCCTGCTCGCTTCATTTTGCGATCATCGATCGGAAAAGCCATGGGGCGAATGATATGCAAGGGAGAATTGGTCGCCGCACAAGTCCGTGCAATATTTCCCGTATTTTGTGGAATCTGAGGTTGGAACAAGACGATGTGGTTTTGAGCTGCTGACTCTTGGTAGTCCAGTTCTTCAATATTCATACTCGATCTCTTTCTGATAAAAAAATAGCCACACTGCCCGGAGTCAAGCTCAGCAAACAGCGTGGTTACAGCTTCATTAACTTAACTCACAACAGGTTTGAGGTAAATCAACGAAGGTACTTTCTAAGTATATCACTTTTGAAGCTCCTGTCAATAGTTTTTTTAGATTTTTTTAAGAAACTTTATCAAAGTTTTCGATCCCTCCTCGTTCTACTCTTTTGACGATTTTTCCTACTTGTTCTTAGCTTCTCAAAATTCCACCAGAAAATCCTTAAAAAGATGAATTTTTCTTGAAAATAGAGTATGATAGAAGCATACTCTGGAGGTATTCTATGAAAATTATTGTTGTTGGTGGAGGAAAGGTCGGAACGGCCCTTTGTCGTTCTCTCGTTGCTGAAAACCACGATGTTATTTTGATCGAAAAAGACGAATCCGTTCTTAACCATATTACCAAACGGTTTGATATCATTGGGATTTTAGGAAATGGCGCAAACTTCAAGATCTTGGAGCAAGCAGATGTTGAAGACTGCGATATCTTCATTTCCATGACCGAGTACGACGAAGTAAATATGGTTTCTGCTGTTTTAGCTAAAAAAATGGGAGCCAAAGAAACCATCGTTCGGGTGCGGAATCCGGAATATTCCAATTCCTACTTCAAGGAAAAAAATATCTTGGGCTTCTCCCTGGTTGTCAATCCTGAATTACTGACAGCTCGTTATATTGCTAATATCATTGACTTCCCAAATGCCCTTTCTGTGGAGCATTTTGCAAACGGCCGTGTTGCCTTGATGGAATTTAAGATCAAGCCAGATAGCAATCTCTGCGATATGAGCCTATCCCAATTCCGAAAGAAATACGGAAACGTCATTGTTTGTGCAATCGAGCGTGGCAATGAACTCACGATTCCAAATGGAGACTTTGTTTTGCAGCCCCAAGACAAGATTTTCGTAACGGGTAATCGGATCGAGATCGTTCTCTTCCACAACAATGTCCGACCTCAAGTCATTAAGAGCATGATGATGATTGGTGCTGGAAAAATTGCCTACTATCTGCTCAATATTCTCCAGGATGTGCGTCGCAAAATCGATCTCAAGGTCATCGAAGTCAATCGCGAACGAGCTGAATTCTTTAGCCAAGAATTCCCTGACCTCTATGTCGTCCATGGAGACGGAACCGCTAAAGACATTCTTTTAGAAGAGAGTGCCAATAACTTTGATGCTGTGGCTACTTTGACAGGGGTCGATGAAGAAAACATCATCACCTCCATGTTCTTGGATTCTGTCGGAGTCAAAAAGAACATTACCAAAGTCAACCGAACCAGTCTGTTGGAGATCATTGGCGATCAGGATATGACCAGTATTGTCACTCCAAAACGCATCGCTGTAGACACCATTATGCACTTTATTCGCGGGCGCTACAATGCTCAGTTCTCAAACCTAGAAGCCTTGCACCATGTCGCAAACGGCCGGATTGAAACCTTGCAGTTTCAAATTAAGGAAGACAACAAATTAACCCAATATCCCCTCTCTGAATTGAAATTGAAGAAGGGCGTTTTGATCGCTGCCATTATTCGAGAAGGCAAGGCTATTTTCCCGAATGGGGATGACCGTTTGATGGTAGGGGATCGGATTATCGTGACCACCTTGATTCAAAATGTCACTAAAATCTACGATCTACTTGAGAGGTAAGCCTGATGAATAGAAGCATGATTCGTTACCTCTTATCCAAACTCCTCTTAATCGAGGCAGGTCTCCTAATCGTTCCCCTAGTGGTCGCTGCAATCTATCGGGAACCTGCCAAAGTCTTTGTTTCTATTGGAGCAACCATGGCCATCCTACTTGCGTTTGGCCTCCTTGGTAGTTTTCACAAACCTAAGGATTTTCACATCTATGCTAAGGAAGGAGTCCTGATTGTAGCACTTTGTTGGATCCTATGGTCCTTCTTTGGTGCCCTTCCCTTTGTCTTTTCGGGCCAAATTCCAAACATTATCGATGCCTTCTTTGAAGTCAGCTCCGGCTTTACAACAACAGGGGCAACGATTTTAGACGATGTGGGTGTCCTCAGCCACTCTCTCCTATTTTGGCGTAGTTTTACCCACTTGATAGGTGGGATGGGAGTATTGGTCTTTGCCCTTGCGATTATGGACAATAACAAGAACAGCCACCTTGAAGTCATGAAGGCAGAGGTTCCTGGTCCAGTGTTTGGCAAGGTCGTTTCCAAATTAAAAAACACGGCTCAAATTCTCTACTTCTTGTACTTGGGTTTGTTCTTCCTCTTTGTGGTTCTTTATTTCCTTGCTGGCATGCCCCTGTATGATAGTTTTGTCATCGCCATGGGGACGGCTGGTACTGGGGGCTTTACCGTCTTTAACGATGGGATCGCCCACTACAATAGTAGTTTGATCACCTATTTGGTCAGTATCGGGGTCTTAGTCTTCGGGGTTAACTTTAACCTCTACTACTTCCTCATGATTCGAAAATTCAAGGCCTTCTTTAAAGATGAGGAATTGCGGACCTATATCACGATCGTCCTTGTATCGAGTGTCTTGATTGCCTACAATTGCCTTCATCTCTATGCCAATGTTGCGAAGAGTTTTGAGATTTCCTTCTTCCAAGTGTCCAATATCATCACCACCACCGGTTTTGGTTATGGAACGACGGAAAAATGGCCTCTCTTTTCTCAGTTCATCCTCTTGATGCTGATGGTCATCGGTGGTTCTGCTGGATCGACCGCTGGGGGGCTTAAAGTCATTCGGTGCTTGACCTTATGGCGAATCGCAAAAAATCAGGTTCTTTCGACCTTGTCTCCGAATCGCGTTCTGACCTTGCATGTCAATGATACGGTATTGGATAAGGATACACAGCATCAGATCCTCAAGTACTTTACAATATACAGTTTTATCACGATCGGCCTACTCTTTGTAGTGAGTCTAGACAATAATAACTTCATGACGGTTGTCAGCGCTGTCTTTAGTTGTTTCAACAACATTGGACCTATGATTGGAACAGGTCAAACCTTCTCCATTTTTAGTCCGATTTCAAAACTTTTACTTTCCTTAGCCATGATTGCCGGACGGCTTGAAATCTATCCAATGATTCTTCTCTTTCTCCCTAAAACATGGTCTAAACGCTGATAGACAACTCTTGTACAAAATCAACACCCTTAGAAAAATAATTTCTAAGGGTGTTTCTGTTTATTTGCGATCGGCCTATTTTGATTCTTCATTTCGCTTCAGACTAAAATGGTCTGGCAAGGGGTCTGGTCCCGCTTTGGTTCCCGGATGGCAACGCAAGATTCTCGCAACCCCCATCAAGACACCTTTCACACCAAAACGTTCAATCGCTTGGATCATATAATTGGAACAGGTCGGTTGAAAGCGACAAGAAGGCGGAAATAGGGGAGAGATCCATTTTTGATAGCCTCTGACCAGCGCAATCAGGATTATTTTCATGCTTTTTTAGATTTAGTTACTGCTAGATTGTGCAGCTGGCTGATTTCTTTTTTATTCAAGCGACGGTATTCACCCGGACGTAGTCCTGAGACGTCCAAATTCCCAAACTGGGTCCGGGAGAGTTTATCCACTAAAAGTCCCACCGCTTCAAACATCTTTTTAACCTGGTGGTTACGCCCTTCATGAATGGTCAACTGAACCACTGAACGGTTCTTTTCGACATCCACTTTTAAGATCTCGTAAGTCGCTGGCTTGGTTTTCTTTCCATCAATGGTCACTCCTCGCGTCAAGGGACGCAAGTTTTCCTTATTGGCAATCCCTTTGACACGCGCCACATAGACCTTATCAATTTCATTTCGCGGGTGAATCATCTCATCTGTAAAATCACCATCATTGGTCAAAATCAAGACACCAGATGTATCCCAGTCCAAACGTCCTACTGGGTAGATGCGCTCTGGTACTTGAGATAAAAGGTCAACGACTGTTGTCCGCCCTTTATCATCCGATACACTAGAGATGACGCCACGTGGCTTATTTAAAAGATAGTAGACCTTTTCTTCGTTATAGATTGGAGTCCCTTCTACTTCAACCTTATCTCCGGTTTTAATGATGGTCGCTAATTCACGCACGACTTGGCCATTGACCGTCACCAAGCCTTGCTTGACCAGTTCTTCGGCCTTGCGACGACTAGCCACGCCTGCATGGGCGATATATTTGTTAATTCTCATCTAATTCCTCTGTTCTCTCTGAAAATAATTGACCTTCCTCTGGATTGAGGTCCACTTCCTCAACCTTTGGCAATTCCTCCAAATGATTGATCCCCATGTAATCCAAAAAATACTCCGTCGTGACATACAAATTAGGACGCCCGAGGACTTCTTTTTTCCCATCTTCACGGATCAGATCAAATGATAGTAGTTTGGTAATGGCCCCACTGGAATTGACACCCCGAATATCATCGACCTCCACACGGGTGATCGGTTGCTTATAAGCAATGATTGACAAGGTTTCAAGGGCAGCCCGAGACAAACTTTGGTTCATAGGCGTTCTAGAATAGTCTCGTAAAACAGAAGCGTAGTCTGCCTTTGTCACCAATTTATAACGGGAAGCTGTCTCCATCAAACACAGACTGGTATCTGTATCCTCCTGGTATTTTTGGACCAATTTTTCTAAACTTTGCACCACACCTGTTGGGGGTAAAGAGAGAAGATCTGCGATTTGTCTGGCAGTAATTCCTTCTTCACCCGCTACAAATAAGAGTGCTTCAATTTCAGCTAATTTGCTCATGTTCAATCCTATTTAAGTAAATTTCTCCAAAAGCCGTATCCTGTACCACTGTGACCTCTTGAATTTTGATTAATTCAAGGGTTGCAAGAAATAGGGTAATGACCTCTTGGAGATCCGCTGCTTCTAGAAACAAGTCCTGCAAGAGAACTTGTGAACGATCGTGGAATCGGTGACGCAGCTGGTCCATCAGATCCTCAATCTTGTATTCATCCTTGACAATGGTTGTATGGTTCTGGCGGAATTCTTCTTTTTTCTTGGTCAATAGTTTTGAGAAAGCCAAGAAGAGATCCACCGTGGTGCGATCATGAAGTAATTCAGTATCGTCATAGACCAATTCCATCTTCGGTTTCGAATAATAGAGGGCGCGCTCCTCGTGCTGCGAGGCCATCAACTCTCCTAATTGCTTGTAAGTACGGTACTCTTCCAATTGAGAAAGGAGGTCCTGCTCTAGATCCTCTGCTTCATCCATCTCCTCTGCGACCTTAGGAAGAAGTCTTCGACTCTTGATCAGGGTTAGTTGACTAGCCATCAGCATGTATTCCCCTGCCACCTCTAGTTTCATTGCCTGGAGAGTCGCCAGATAAGCCAGATACTGTTCAATCACCTCAATCAAGGGGACCTCATAGATATCCATCTGGTATTTAGAGACCAAGTGGAGCAAGAGATCCAAAGGCCCTTCAAAATCTTTAAATTTAATATCCATTATTTATATTTTTCTAATGTCACCATAGTTTTTAGGCCCAATTCACGCGCAATACTAAAGAGATCCACACCGAGTTCACGTTGTTTCAAAATATACTGCTCACGAATCGATTGTGCCGAAAGGTCTTGGTTGCCTTTTTCAATCAAGAAGGCTTCTAATTGCCGGAATCCCCACTGACGGGAGTATGATTTTCCCTTATTATCAAAGAGATAGACACCATCGAGGAAGAGCTGCAACTCATCCAGTAAAGGCTCTGGAACTTTTAAAACTCGTTTTTGGCCATCTTTGCCCACTCGAATCACATGAAAGTCCAGCTGAATATCTTCGACCTTGACTTGGAGGATCTCACTTGGCAATAAGCCCATCTCCAGAATCAATAAGGCCATCAAGCGTCCCTGTGGATTGGTTGATTCTTCCCAAAAATGGGTCAGATCCAACAATTCACGATCATGGGTTTTGGCCGGTTGAATTTTAGGCAAGACCAAACGATGATATTCAGAAATAAAGCGTTCTTGATACAAATAATATAAAAATTGGTTAACGGCGGATAATTTTCGTTTTTGAACCGCCGGTTTAAAATCTTTAATCGAAGCTTGGTAAATTCTCAAATTAGTCGGTGTTACTTTTCCATGAATTGATTCAATAAATTGGTCCAAATCATAGAAATAGGCTGACTGAGAATTTTCACTTAGTTCTTTTTGATCAATAAAACTTGCAATAAATTCTTTCATTTTGGAATCATCTCGTATTCATTTGAAAAATTATGCATCAGCGAATTGATGGCTTTGAGGATCGATTTCCGCGTAATAATCCCTTGGAAATACCCTTCTTCATCCACCACTGATAAGAAGGAGTCATCCACCAACTTGTGAAGGACTTCTGTCAAATTGAAGTCTAAGCCGATGACCCCGACCTCCTTCTTTGCAACATCTACGATATCCATCGAAGCAAAAGTCTCCTCAGGAATCTCGTGTTTCAATTGATAAGATAGAATATCCGTTAGGGAGATCGTCCCCACAAACTTGCGTTCATCCGTCACTACCGGAATGCGACTATAGCTAATCTGGCTCAACAGCAAGACCGCATGGTCTACATTGTGGGTATCAATCAAGACCGCTAAATTTTTGGCAGGAGTTAAGAACGTCTCTTCCTGCGTCAGCAAGAAACGTTCAAATTCCTTTGCTATCATCTGCTAAACTCCTTTGTCAGTTCAGGATACAATTCATGCTCTCGCGTATAATACTCTACCCTAAAGTTCGAATCCGTAATCTCTATCTTGGCATACAAACACTCCCGAATCAGACCACGAGGTTGGCTAACGGATCCAGGATTCACAAAGAGGGTTCTTCCTTCCTTCCAAGCATCTGGGATATGAAGGTGGCCGTATAGACAGATATCTGCTTCCTCCTCTTGGGCCCACAGATCCAATTTTTGAAAACTAAAATTGATCTGGAAGAGATGCCCATGGGTCTGGATGATCCGTGTTGGCCCTAGTTGGGTCACCAAGCGTTCCGGATAGCCATCATAAAAATCCATATTTCCTTGGACAACGTGGATCCCTTCCCAGACAGGATCGTCACTTTTTAGCTCAGAATCCCCATTGTGAAAGATCCCATCGACCTGACCTAGGTATTTTTCTTTAATAGCTTCAACAATGGAGCGGTCTCCATGCGAATCACTCATAACGATGATTGTTTGCTTTGCCATGATGGAAATACCTCCAATAACTTTTTAACAGCTAAAGCACGATGTGATTGTGTATTTTTTTCTTCTAGCGTTAATTCAGCAGCAGCACGGCCCGTTTCCCCAACTAAGAAGAGAGGGTCATAGCCAAAGCCGTGTTCCCCTTTGGGCTCAAAATTAATATACCCTGGCCAATCTGCTTCCACCACTAGACTTTCCTTGCCTGGTCTTGCAACCACCAAGGTCGTATGGAACTGGGCCGAACGATCTTTCAAGTCAAAAACCATGGCCAATTCGTGCAACAATTTCGCATTGTTTTCCGCATCTGTCGCACCAACTCCCGCAAAGCGAGCTGACCAAACTCCTGGTAAGCCTCCCAAGATATCTACCTTCAAACCTGAATCATCCGCTAAGACTGTTTTCCCAGTTAGCTCTGCAATGGTTTCAGCTTTCAGGCGGGCATTCTCTTCAAAGGTCAGACCTGTCTCTTCGACTTCTGGAAGCTCTGGGTATTGATTGAGATTTTCCACTTCAAAGCCCAGTTTTTCAAACATATTACGGAATTCTTTGGTTTTTCCCTCATTTCGAGTCGCAATAAGAATCGTATCTTTG
>NZ_KQ969689.1:257260-259217 GCF_001578955.1 Streptococcus parasanguinis | reverse complement strand
AAGGCTTCCAAATCCACCCCATCACTTGGCAAATGCAAGTAAAGCAATTTCCCTTTTTCAACCAAGAGCAAGGCTCCTTGACGCTGTACAATCTCAAAAGCTCTTCCCTTGACTTCATTCAAGATTTCGGTCAAAAAGGTCAGAAAACGAAAGGCTGAACCATAGCGCATCACCGATAGATTGAGAGGGAATCCTTCAGGATCCTTGGCAAAGAGAAGTTCCAGCTGATCTAACAGAGTGGAAGCTTCCGCAGGCACTTGACTAAATTGGTTGTAGTCTGCATCTTCTCCCCATTGGGCAATATACCAATCTTGGGGATCTTTGTATTCAAATAGTTTGTCACTCATAAATTTACATGCTCCACTTTCACTGAACGTTCTAGCCATTTTTCGGCAATTGCTGCAAAGCTATTGGCATTTGCAGTGGTATAAAAGCGGTGGGTCTGCTCTAAGAGTTCGCGACTCTTATTGAGCTCAAAATAGTTTAATAAAACGGAGATATCCCGAACACACTCTGCCCCACTATCAATCAATTTAACATCCGGTCCCATAACATTTTGAATGATGGGTTTTAAAAGGGGATAATGGGTGCATCCCAAGACTAAGGTATCAACCTTTCCAACTAGTGGTTTTAGGGTTTCGTAAACCACCTTTTTAGTCACACTGGATGCCAACTCGTTTGATTCCACTAAAGGAACAAACTTGGGACAAGCTAAACTGCTGACTTCCATGTCTGGTGCCAGACTTTGAATCTTCTCTTTATAAATTCCAGAAGAAACCGTCATCGGTGTCCCAATGACCCCAATTTTTTGATGGGTCGTCGATTTAATAGCTGCAGAAGCTCCGGGCAAGATCACTCCCAAAACGGGAATATCAAGTTTCTCCTTGACTTCTTCCCAAACCACTGCCGTCGCTGTATTACAGGCTAAGACAATCATCTTGACATTTTTGGTCAGAAGGAAGTTCACCATCTGCCAAGTATACTCGCGGATTTGGTCTGCTGGTCTAGGACCATAAGGTGCACGCGCTGAATCTCCAATATAGACGACATCTTCGTGAGGAAGCTGACGGAGCAATTCGCGGACAACAGTCAGGCCCCCTACGCCAGAATCTAAAAAACCAATCGGTCGGTTATCCATATCTCTTCCTTCCAAAAGGAGGGACTAAGAAATTCCTCCAAGCCCCTCTCATTTATTATCGTGAGATTGCCCCACTCTTATTTTTTCTTGTTTTTCGCCATTGCTGATTTTTGTTGGTTCACAATTTGGCGATAGACTTGTTGAACTTTTGCTTCGCTTGGACGTTGGCCGCTCGCACCTAAAAGCGTACGAACTGCTTCAAAATTCAAACGTGGGTTTGATGCAAATTCTTTTTCAAATTGACGACGAAGCAAGAACATTCCTGCAACCATCCCACCAAAGAAAGCTAAAATAATCAACAAAATTCCTAAAAAGAGATTCATACAATTTTCTCCGATCCATTATTTTTACATAACTATCATTATATCAGACAATCACTTATTTTTCAATGTCAAAGCCGTAGAGTGTCGCAAGATAATCTTCTGGTTTTTCTGCTCGACGAATCAAACGGGCCTGCCCATCTTCTTGAAGCAGAACTTCTGCAGAACGCAACTTGGCATTGTACTGATACCCCATTGAAAATCCATGGGCTCCAGTGTCATGGATCACGAGCAAATCTCCAATCTCCGTCACGGGTAGTTCTCGTTGTTTAGCAAATTTATCGTTATTTTCACAGAGACTTCCCACGACATCGACCACTTCAGTCATTCCCTCTGGACGATCCATATTGGTAATATGGTGATAAGCACCGTACATAGCCGGTCTAAGAAGGTTCACAGCTGAAGCATCAACCCCGACATAAGTCCGGTAAGTTTTCTTTTTATGCGTCACTCTGGTTACCAAGAGGCCGTGTGAAGCCAGCATAAAGCGACCAAGCTC
>NZ_KQ969689.1:254837-257240 GCF_001578955.1 Streptococcus parasanguinis | reverse complement strand
CTGCCGGTTTGAGAATTTCATCAAAAACACGATGCACGCCCTCCCCAATAATGGCAATATCATTTGGTTCTTGTTCTGGTTTATAATTGACCCCAACTCCACCAGAAAGGTTGATGAAGCCCAAGTAGACACCTGTTTTCTCGACGACTTCTACTGCCAATTCAAAAAGTTGACGCGCTAGCTCTGGATAGTAGTCGTTGGATACTGTATTAGAAGCCAATAAAGCGTGAATCCCAAACTCTTCCACACCTAGTTCTTTCAACTCGATAAAGGCTTGGATCAATTGCTCCTTGGTCATGCCAAACTTAGCTTCTTCAGGATTGTCCATAATATCGGTTCCCAGTTCAAAAACTCCACCAGGATTATAGCGGCAAGAAATGACCTTGGGGATGCTAGTCACAGACTTCAAGAAAGCAATGTCTTCATAGGCATCCAGATTGATAGTTGCCCCTAATTCTCTAGCATAGACAAATTCATCAGCTGGCGTGTTGTTAGAAGAAAACATGATTTCTTTTCCACTAAAGCCTAGTTTATCCGCCATTAACAATTCCACATAGCTGGCAGTGTCGACTCCACAGCCCTCTTCTTGCAAAATTTTTAGGATCGATGGATTAGGAGTCGCCTTGATGGCAAAGTATTCCTTAAATCCTTCATTCCAAGCAAAAGCTTGATGGAGGGCACGAGCCGTTTCACGAATTCCTGCTTCATCATAGAGATGGAAAGGGGTAGGGAATTCTTGGGCCAGACTTTCTAATTGTTCACGGGTTACAAAAGGTGTTTTCATGAGCTCTCATTTCTATTCTTTAGTCACTATTAGTATAGCACAAGTCGGAAGACAAAAAAAGCCGAGGCAACTGCCCCAGCTCAATCTCTCTTTGATTAGTCGTTTCTTCCGAAGATACGAAGAAGGCTGATAAAGAGGTTGATAAAGTCAAGATAAAGTTCCAAAGCCATCGCTACTGCCCAGCCTGTAGCAGGTTGACCATTTGTTTGATCATAGACATAGCGAATCTTTTGGTTATCCCAAGCTGTCAATCCTGCAAAGAGGAAGACAGAGATAATACTCAAGATATAGTCCATTCCAGAACTTCTCAAGAACATGTTCACAACAGAAGCGATGATCACACCGATCAAGACTCCCATTAAGGCACGTCCCATACCAGACAGGTCTTTTTTCACGACACGGCCGATAGCTCCCATGACAATAAACATCAAGGCACTGACCAAGAAAGCCTTATAGACAGTCGCTTGCATGTAGCGAGCAATGATAAAGCTCAAGGTAAAGCCATTCAAAGCTGAGTAGATCAAGAAGATAGGAAGAGCAGACGGGCTATTTTTAACAGCCTTCCCACTTGCAACAAAGACCAAGATCAATTCTACAACGACTGCTCCGTAGTAAACCATTGGTGCTGTTGTTAAGATTTGAACGAAGAAGTCTTGAAAGACCGTCATCATCAGGCCAGACACAAGAGCTGAAATCCCTACACCGATCCCTACTAATGAATAGATTTTGTTATAAAAAGCATTCAATCCACTTTGTTCTTGGATTACTGAATCATTATACATATAAACAAGTTCCTTTCAAATTTGTTTACTACGATTTTATCATTTTTCGATGAAAAAATCTCCTTTTGGCCATCTTTTTACGCCAAGGTTCTGAAGCTTCCTTAACAGCCCAGTATTTATCCACCATCGTCACCACGAAGGATTCTTTGTAGCGAGGCGGAGCAAGGGTAGCCCCCCACATGTGTTTAATGATGATATCTTCTTCCTTGGCATTGAGATCTGTAATCTTTCGCGCATTTCTCACGGCAATGCGTGGATGGATCCAGGCGTGACTCTTGGTAAACTTAGTCTCGCGCCAATCATAGTAAAAGAGGTCATGTAAGAGCCCGCCCCGAGCCGTACTTTTGGCATCCCAGCCAAATTTTTTTGCCAATTTATAACTGGTATAGCTAACATGAATGGAATGCTCCAAACGATTGGAATGAATATGGTGGGGAATGTCGGCTAATTTTTGAACCTTAGGATGCTGGATTAGATGGCCCACATAGGCCATGTATTCTTTGTCACGATGATATTGCATAAGATAACCACCTTTCGTTGATAGGCTCTCCCAATAAGACCTCCATCAACTTCTTCTTACAGGTTAAGTATACTGCTTTTTCTCAAAATTTCCTTAAAGAAAACATCAAAATTCCTGCTGCTACCGCAACATTCAAACTCTCTGCCCGACCTGGCATGGGAATATGAACCAGCTGGTCTGCTTGTGCCGCCATTTCCTGGCTGATGCCATTTCCTTCATTGCCCATAACCAGGATAAACTGATCGGTCTGAGGAAGCTGACGGTAGTCAATGGAAGCTTCTGAAAGCGTCGTTGCGAGAACTGCTAGATGTGATTGT
>NZ_KQ969689.1:252321-254752 GCF_001578955.1 Streptococcus parasanguinis | reverse complement strand
GTGATTGTGCAGCTCGCTCCAATAGTTCTTCTCGATCCAGTTTCCAGATAGGAATATGGAAATGACTGCCCTGCATGGATCGAAGGGTCTTGAGACTGTATAGATCTGCGGAGGCTTTCGAAAGCATGACGCCATCAAAGCCAGCTGCATCTGCTGTTCGAATCATAGTCCCTACATTGCCAGGATCCTGTACATCCTCCAAATAGAGGAAGCGTCCTTGTAGCTGATCCGGAAGTTCTGGCTGCTCCAGAGCGATCTCTGCGACAATCCCTTGCGGAGTCTTCGAATCTACCAAGAGACTTAAGATCTCCGGAGTCACGACGGTGACTTTTTGGATGTCCTCTACCCGGTCTAAATAGGCTTCTAAAACAAAGACCTGCCGAATCTTCGCATGATTTTCTACTGCCTCTTCAAACAGATGCCAGCCTTCAATGAGATAAGAATCTGTCCGGTATTTTTTTTGATGTAATTTTTTAGCATTTTTGATTACATTATTTGATTTAGACGTTATAATATTCATAGAACTATTATAGCACAAAGAAAAAGAAGAAATCATGCCTCAGATAGATTTCTTCGAGTCAAGGAGGTCGTACATGCAAAAGGTAAAAATGATTGCCCAAGGACGGGTTCAAGGGGTTGGCTTTCGCTGGGGAGTGTACAGTCTTGCTTTAGAGATCGGTGGGATTACTGGCCGTGTCTGGAATAATGACGACGGAACGGTTGGCATTCTGGCCCAGGCAGAGTCTAGTAGCCAAATGGCCAAATTCATCCAAGAAATTCGCAAAGGTCCTACGCCTTTTGCGCATGTGACTTATTTAGATGTTACGCTCGCAAACTTTGAAAACTATACAGACTTCAGAATTGCAAATTAAGACTAGAGAACTATTGTGTATTTTCAAAAAAAACAGTAGAATAGAAAGGTAACATTAAAAAAAAGAAGGAACTATTTGTGAAAAAAAATAAACTTGCATTACTTACATCGATGGGACTAGCTTCGCTTGTCTTCTTGTCAGGATGCGTGAGTGTCGATCGAAAAACCGGAAATCCGACTGGATTGATCTGGAATCTTCTTGGCCGTCCAATGGGCGAAGCCATCAAATTCTTTGCCAATAACCTTGGCTTGGGCTTTGGGATCGGGATTATTATCGTCACCTTGATCGTGCGTTTAATCATCTTGCCACTTGGTTTGTACCAATCATGGAAGGCAACCTACCAATCTGAAAAGATGAACTACTTAAAACCTATCCTTGGGCCAATCCAAGAGCGCATGAAGAACGCTAGCACACAAGAAGAAAAGCTATTGGCGCAACAGGAATTAATGGCTGCTCAACGTGAAAATGGAGTCAGCATGTTTGGTGGAGTTGGGTGTTTGCCGCTCTTGATCCAAATGCCATTCTTCTCAGCTCTTTTCTTTGCAGCTCAGCACACCAAAGGTGTAGCAGAAAGTAGTTTCCTTGGTATTGCTCTTGGAAAACCAAGCTTGCTCTTGACGGCTATCGTAGCGGTTCTCTACTATATCCAAAGTATGCTCTCTCTTCATGGGATTGAAGATGAAACCCAAAAGGAAAGTATGCGTAAAGCATCACTGATGAGCCCGATTATGATCGGTGTCTTCTCATTGATCTCTTCAGCCGGAGTGACTCTTTACTGGGTAGTCGGTGGGGTGATCCAAATTATCCAACAATTTGTCATCAACTACTTGATTCGTCCAAATCTTCGTAAGCGGGTCGCTGAGGAATACAAAAATAATCCTCCAAAAGCGACTAGTCACCGTGTGAAAAAAGACGTTACACCAACTGCAACGACACAAATTCAACACAAACCAAAAAACAACCGCAATGCAGGAAAACAACGCAATAGAAAGTAGTACAAACTTCTAAATTCTAGCGGAATTACTTAAGCACCTGAACCCTCTAGTTCAGGTGCTTTTTTAATCCCTTTCAATCAATCAACGAAAAATTTACACCCTCACAAGGGGATTAAGAGCACAAAAAAACAAGCCCTATAGGAGAGCCTGCTTTAAGACCGTTTTTACATAAGTAATGTTAAAAAATAAAATGATATAAACTATTAGGTTTATAGAGCAGATACCGAAACTTTCCGCCGTGAGAAAAGTGCCTGAAACAATTATGTTTCAGGCACTAGGGGAGTTTTGAAACCTTAGGTTCAAAACTAAGTCATGGAACTTCGTAGAAGTTCGCTGACGTCCGTACTCACTTAAGGAAAGGTTCTAAGAGGACTTTGTCTTTAATCTGAAACAAGCCCTCTTGGAGAGCCTGCATTTTATATTTACGCTGTTTTTTCTACGTTCAAAATTTTCACTTGGTAGCTTCCAGCTGGTGTTTCAACAGTGACCACATCACCTGTTTTTTTACCAATCAAAGCGTGACCGATTGGGCTTTCGTTTGAGATCTTTCCTGCAAAAGCATCT
>NZ_KQ969689.1:247689-252105 GCF_001578955.1 Streptococcus parasanguinis | reverse complement strand
GACTGTAACGGTTTTTCCGATCGCTACTTCGTCTACAGCAACTGCATCGCTATCAACGATTTCAGCATAGCGGATTTTTGTTTCCAAGCTTGAGATTTGACCTTCCACAAAAGCTTGTTCATCTTTTGCTGCTTCGTACTCAGAGTTTTCTGAGAGGTCACCGTATGAACGAGCGATCTTGATCCGTTCTACGACTTCAGGTCGACGGACCAATTTCAATTCTTCTAATTCTAGTTCTAATTTTTCTTTTTCTGCTAGGGTCATTGGGTATGTTTTTTCTGCCATTATACTTCTCTTTCTATTATTTGAATGAAAAAGCTGTGGACGCGCCACATGCTTTTTCTAGTTTGAACTTGCTTGTGTCAATTTACTATTGACGTGTTCTTCTACATTTTTATTGTGTTCTTCGTATGTCTTAGCGAAGAAGACTTCACCATTTTCGACATTTGCGACAAAATACAAGTAGTCTGTCTTACTTGGGTTCACCGCCGCTTCGATCGCTGATACTCCAGGGTTATCCACTGGACCAGGCATCAAACCGGTATTCTTATAAATATTATAAGGTGAATCCAGCTCTGTATCAATCGTTGCATCTTCTTTTAAGGTCGTCTTTTGACCAAGTTTCCCTTCTGCATAAAGAATTGCAATATTACTTTGCAAAGGCATGTCTTGGTTCAAACGGTTATAGAAGACACTTGCGATATCTTTGCGGTCTTGATCCGTCGCCCCTTCTTTTTCAACCAAGGAAGCAAGAGTCAATACTTCGTTTACATTGATGTTCTTGCTCTCAAGTGTTTCATAGTATGGGGTTAAGTTTTGATCCATGGCCGCCAGCATCTGATCGATCATTTCTTTCACTGTGGTATCTTTCCCATAGTTATAAGTAGCTGGGAAGAGATAACCTTCTAAACGGTAGCGAACACCAGAATCCTTACCTGGCAGATTCGCCAAGAGCTTAGGATATTTGGCCACCATCTTCTCAATAAAGGCATCGTCTTGGACAGCCTTCAAGAAATCTTCTTTCTTAAATGGAGTCTTGCCTGCCTTCTTAGTGGAGACATCGGTAGTGATAGCCGTCGCAATCTGATCGATCGTATAACCTTCTGGAATCGTCACCTTCCCAAGAACTGGAGCCTGAGGAGTTTTGGTTCCCTCTTCCTGCAGTTTTTGGATGATGGTTTCTAGATCCATGCTCTTTTGAAGGTTGAAATAACCGGATTTGAAATTGCTATAGTTCTTGAACTTGGTATAGTAGTTAAAGAACTGACCATTTTTCACGAGTCCTTTTTTCTCAAGGATCGCGCCAATCTCACGATTACTTGAACCTGCTGGAATCTCAACCGTCACGAATTCTGTTGCATTTTTATCCATTGGCTTGACAGCTGAATGGATATAGGTCACTGCAAAGATCCCGGTAGCCACGATCACGATCAACAAAAGGCTAACCACTGTACGAACGATGCGTTTGGCGATTTTATTTTGTTTCTTTTGTTTTTGTTGGCGCTGGTTACGAGAAGAGCGCGATAAGCTTTCCTCTACCGGTTCCTGAGTTGGTCCTTTTTTAGCAGGCTTTGTAAGCTCACTCTTTTCTTCCACAGCAGGAGTCGCCTTTACCGGCTCCACTGGTTCTTCTTTGGGAGCCAACGCAGATTCTTCTACTTTTGGAGGTGGTGTTGCTTCTTCCTCCTCTTTCAGTGAAGAAGGGGTTTCAATGCTTCGATCAGGTAGATCATACTCTTTTTCGATCTTTAAAAGCTGCTCATTGGCCTCTTCTAAGTCTCTGAGGATCTGCTCTTTGAAGCTTAATAACTTCTCACTGTCTTGTGATTTATCAGTCAAATAATTGACCTCCCTCATCATAATCCTTAATATTATATCTTAAAAGATTTAGAAAAGCAATACAAATCGCCCTTCTTCTTCAAAATACCTATTTAATCAAGGTTTTCATTTTCCCAGACCAGATTGTACCAAACCTCACCCGCATATTGGGATTCTGAAAGACCTTCATTGGTAAATCCTTGCTTTTCGTAATAAGGAATCAAATAATCATGACAGGTCAAATTGATCCCTTGACAGTCCTCCTTAATCGCGATCTCTTTCATCGCTTCAAGCAAAAGGGTTCCTACTCCAAGTCCTTGGGCTTCTTTAGCAATGGATAGACTCGTAATGGAAATAAAGCCCTTTTCTAACTGGCTTAGATCTTCAACCTCTGAAAAAGAGGAATCGATTAAATAGCGCTCCGGTCTAACAGGTCCTTCTAAATACCCTAAAATCTGACCTTGGCACTCTGCTACAAGAAAAGTCGCTTGAATCTTTTCAATGTGATCTTTTAAAATCTCACGCGCAATCGCTTCTTCTTCTGAGAAATTCTCAAGCTCAATGCGCTCGATCGCATCCAAATCCTGCAGCTCTGCCTGTCTAATGTGAATCTTTTCTTTCATCATTTACCCCTACTATCGCTCCCAAACCATACAAACACCTCGATCAGACTCAGCTTCATCTCGAAATCCTTGCTGGGAAAAATAAGATAGCAAGTCTTCTGGGCAATCGATCCAAATGGCCTTCTTTTCCTTTTGAACAGCTAGATCCTTTAAAGCCGCGATCAAAATAGAGCCATAGCCTTGACCTTGAAAGGCTGGCCTCACTGCTAATCGCAATACGATTAGGTCTCCTTTTACATGCTGGTCTTCTGTCGCCAACAAGTAGGCCACAGCATCCCCCGCCTGCTCTGCAAGCAAAGAAATGGCTTCCTTCGAACCTAGCGCTTCCTCAAGAGTGGCCCTGTGCTCCTTTCCTTCATTCTCATGAAGTTCTTCTTCTAGCAAGCCCAGCTGTTCTTGATCAGCTGGGGTGATTGATCGAATCACCATCCTGCTTTCCTCATCTCATACTCCTTCAGTGGACAGATAAATTTGAGTCTGGAACCAATCGATTCCAGACTCAATCATCTCTTATTGTACACTATGTGTCAAACTAGATAATAAACGCTCAAATGAGTATTCATAGGTTTGAATATCTCCTGCCCCCATAAAGACATAGACTGCATTGTCATGGTCAAGAAGAGGAGAAACATTCTCAGCTGTAATAATCGCTGAACGTTTGACAATTTTTGCTTCCAAATCTTCAACTTTCACATCGCCGTGATCAACTTCACGCGCAGAGCCATAGATCTGTGCCAAGTAAACAGCATCTGCTTGATTCAAGGCTTCAGCAAATTCATCCAACAAAGCAATGGTCCGTGTAAAGGTATGTGGTTGGAAAATGGCTACGATTTCTTTACTTGGATATTTTTGACGGGCCGCATCCAAGGTAGCAATAATTTCTGTTGGATGATGCGCAAAGTCATCGATGATCACTGTTCCGTTGACCACTTTTTCAGTAAAACGGCGTTTCACTCCAGCAAAGGTCTTCAAATGCTCACGGACTAAATCTAAGTCAAATCCTGCAATGTAAAGCAAGCCAATGACAGCTGTGGCATTCATGATGTTGTGACGACCAAATGTTGGGATATGGAATTGCCCCAAATCTTCTCCACGGAAATGAACGTTGAAGGTTGAACCTGTCGTTGAGCGAAGCAAGTTGCTTGCCACAAAATCGTTAGTCTCCTTATCAAAACCATAGTAATAAATTGGTGCTGATGAGGTAATCCGACGCAATTCTTTGTCTTCTCCGTAGATGAAGAGTCCTTTACTGATTTGTTTGGCATAATCATTAAAGGCATTAAAGACATCTTCTAAGCTCATGAAATAGTCTGGATGGTCGAAGTCAATATTGGTGATGATGCTGTATTCAGGATGGTAAGGCATAAAATGGCGTTCATACTCATCTGATTCAAATACAAAGTATTTGGCTGCTGCAGAACCACGACCTGTCCCGTCACCAATCAAATAACTGGTATCAGTGATATTTGATAAGACATGCGAAAGCATCCCTGTTGTTGAGGTTTTTCCGTGTGCTCCGGCAACCCCCATACTGACAAAGTCACGCATAAATTCACCAAGGAATTCATGGTATCGTTTATAGGTTAGGCCAT
The DNA here is from genome assembly GCF_001578955.1 of Streptococcus parasanguinis. Lineage (GTDB taxonomy): Bacteria > Bacillota > Bacilli > Lactobacillales > Streptococcaceae > Streptococcus > Streptococcus parasanguinis_U. The sequence goes on along the minus strand of NZ_KQ969689.1, from coordinate 248,072 downwards.
GCTCATCTGCATAAGCGATTTCCACATTGTTATCTGGACGGAAAGCATTCCCGGCAATGAGGATCTTGTCGCCTTCCAAATTTTTTACATCAAATGGATAAATTTGAATTCCTGCTTGTTCCAAGCCACGTTGCGTAAAGTAATACTTCTCAACATCTGACCCTTGAACCGTATGTCCCATTTGGTGAAGCATGAGAGCTAAAGCACTCATCCCTGCTCCTTTAATTCCAATAAAATGGTATGTGTTAGACATGTTTTCTCCTTATTCTTGATCTAGATGGGTTAAATCCAATTCTTGCTTGATCGGCTGTGGTTTCAACTTGTGCTGATCTTTATTGTATATTTGACTAGTCTTTAAGAAATCATAATTGTTTTCTTTTCAG
>NZ_KQ969689.1:246867-247669 GCF_001578955.1 Streptococcus parasanguinis | reverse complement strand
ATCATAATTGTTTTTCTTTTCAGTAGCTGCTGCCACTTCTGGTTCTTCTGCAGATTCGAACTCTGCAAGGATCAACTGATCTTGTCGCAATCGTTTGCTGTATTTCAATAATTCACCCGGATTTTCCTTTTGGAAGGGAGCTGTTGGCTGACCAGGTTTCCGTTCTGAAATAAACGGTTTTTTCCGCTTACTTGTAGTAGCTGCTGGATCCGTTGTAAGATAGGGTGCTGTGCGTTTCTTTTTCAGATCCTCACGCGCACGCTCTCTAGCTTCCTCTGCATAACGATTGGCAGGACTTTTTTTATCAATCGGTTCTTTAAAATCAGGTTTTCTTACTGGCCGTCTTTTTGGTAGGGGCTCTTCTAATGGTTGATGATAGGGATGCTTGGGTTTGGTATTTTCAGCAATTGGTTGCCATTCCAAATAATTTTTATCTACATAATCGCCTGTAATGTTACTAATCAAGTCTGTTTCATCATACAGGTTCATGTGGGGCATCTCTGTTAACATCAACTCATTATCCCCTACTTGAGGAAAATATTTTTCTGTCATGCTTTCTTCCTTTCGACACTCCTTTAATTATAAACTATTCACAGAATTTTTCAAGCTATTCTGATTGAATTCCAAGAATCTCACGAATTTCCTCAACAGATAAACTAGATCGTGTTTCCGTTCCATCTAAAATCGTTGAGACTAAGTGTCTTTTAGATGCTTGAAGTTCCTGGATTTTTTCTTCAATCGTTCCACGGGTGATCATGCGGTAAACTTCAACATTTTGTTCCTGACCCATTCGATGGGCACG
>NZ_KQ969689.1:244909-246477 GCF_001578955.1 Streptococcus parasanguinis | reverse complement strand
ATGACAGTATCGGCTCCAGTGAGGTTCAATCCGACTCCTCCGGCCTTCAAAGAAATGAGAAAAGCATGGCGCTCTCCAGCATTAAAGGCATTGGTCATTTCTTGACGATCTTTAGCCGGGGTGGAACCCGTGATTTTAAAGGAAGTCATGCCGAGCTGATCAATCTCTTGCTCTAGGATATCCAACATACCTCTGAATTGGGAGAAAATCAAAACTCGATGGTCACCATCCTTGATTTGACCCAAAAGATCTCGAAGGCTCTCCAATTTTCCACTATCTCCTTGATAGTCTTCCATAAAGAGGGCTGGAGTATCACAGATTTGACGAAGGCGCATGAGACCTGAGAGAATTTCCACCTTGCTCCGATTTAGTTCCTCTTCACTAGAGGTTCGAACCCGATCTTGAATTTGTTTTAATTGAGCTAAGTAGATCGTTTTTTGGCTTTCACCCAACTCATTGTGATAGGTTGTTTCAATCAAGTCTGGTAATTCTTGGAGCACTTCATCTTTTTTCCGTCTCAGGACAAAAGGTTTGACAAATCGCGCAATGGTCTCAGGACTCAACTTTTGAAATTCTTTTTTAGCTGGAAACAGACCAGGAAGAACAATTTGGAAAATGGACCAAAGCTCTCCCACATGGTTCTCAATCGGTGTACCAGATAGGGCAAATATATGCGGCACCTCAAATCCACGTAAGTGTTGAGCAATCTTGGTTTGGGCATTTTTCATGACCTGAGCTTCATCTAGAATTAGGTATTCATATTGATTTTTCTGGTATTCCTCCACATCCTGACGGAAAGAGGCGTAACTCGTAATGACTACCTGAGGATTGGTTGCAATGAGTTCATCGCGATGTTGCTTGAGGCCGTAGACGACTGTCACTTCCATCTGAGGAGCAAATTTTGAAAATTCTTGTTTCCAGTTGTAGATGAGACTGGACGGAGCTAGAATCAAGATTTTAGTTTCAGTTTTAGAGACACTCGTTAAAAATGAAATAGTCTGCAGGGTTTTCCCAAGCCCCATATCATCCGCTAAAATACCGCCAAAACCATAATGATTTAGCATGGAGAACCATTTGACCCCTATTTCTTGGTAATCCCTCAGGGTCGCTTGGATTGTCATCTGAGGGAGGTGGTAATCTTCTGGATGAGTCAAATCATGAGCTAAATTTCGAAAGTCTTCTGAAAAATGAACATTGTCTTGATCTGCCAACAAATCAGATAGCTGATAAGCGGCAATCCGGCGGGCTTGTAGTTTCCCACCCTTGCTCATTTTCGCCCGCAGATCTGCTAAGGCTCGACTGATCTTCTTGGTTTCTTCATCAAAGACAAGAACTTTCCCTGTATGGCTGACAAAATAGTCTTTTTGCCCTACTAGAGCTTTGAGGACCTGGTCCACTTCGGCTGGATCCACACTTTCAAAGTCAAAACCGATCTCCAGTAGACTGCCATTGGTTTTAACATCAATTTTTGGACGCTCCACTTGATAAAGATCTAAAAGGCTATCAGAGAGGGTAACCTCTCCTAAGGCTTCAAAAGTCGGGATCTGTTGGTGAAAGAATGGATAGAT
>NZ_KQ969689.1:242294-244452 GCF_001578955.1 Streptococcus parasanguinis | reverse complement strand
CGGGATCTGTTGGTGAAAGAATGGATAGATTTGCTCACTTGATAAAGGACTTCTTTGGGAAGAAAAGTCGTCTGTAAAACCTGCTGCTAGCATGGTTGAAAAGACTTCTTGCTCCTTATCGAAATCACTGGAATAAGGAAGATTGAGGAGTTCCTCACGCGTGGTCACCGCACGATCCTGGTATTGAAAGACCACGTCCAGTAGAACAATCTGGTCCTGTGCTAGATCAAAATGAAATTCTGGAGTGAAATCGTGGATTAAAAAGCTGGTCGGAGCCGTTATTTTCCCCAGTTTTTTGAACTCATTTAAACTATAAGAAAGCTTTGTTTGGTCCGTTGGATCAAAATGCAGACGTTTTTTGCGATCCTGATCCATCGGAAGATCTTGGATGGCCTTCCATAGGGTCCGCTGTTGGGGCGTCAGGTGATAGAAGACACCATTTCGAAACAGGTAAACAGCAGACTCGACAACCTTCACTTGTGGCTCCGTAATGATCAATTCGTAAAAATCACCATGGTCTTCCACCTGAAAATGAAAGAGCTCTTCCTCCTCATGGACATCCTGAAAATGGACTTCTTGAAAATCATACAAGCTATATTGCAAGAGGAAGGAATCCAAATTCATCAGTAATTCCACAGCTTCTTCAAAGAGAGTCGGTGGAAAATAAAGATGGCGCCCAGCATTGGGAAAGAAATCTTGCTCTTTCGATCCACCATCTGTGACCAAGCCTTGTAGGAAATTAATCACATCCTGACTAGCCTCATCAAATTCTAAGTAAGAAATGGGTTCATAATAACTTTTGCCAATTGCAAAGTGTCCTTCTTTCTGAAGGGTCTGCAAAAAAGCTAGCACATCTCTGATCACATAAGAGCGCTCGTCTGGCAAGCGACGAATGCGAAGAGTCCACAAGAATTGACCAGAGTATTCATCCTCCTGCCCAACAGTTGATAAGACATAGCGAGTTTCTTTCTTTTCGATTTTTGGAAGGACCTGATCTAAAAACAAACTTCCAAAAGATACCTTCTCCTGAGTTTCCTCTGTCACAGTGGCATCTTCTTCAAGACTTGCAAGAGCTGCTTTCCCACTGTCATCATTCTTCAAAAAAGCTTCCACAGCTGCCAGATGCGTACAGAATTTTTTCTTTTGAAAGAAAGCACAGCTACAAAAAATGGCATCGTCGTCCAAACTGTACCGCAAGCTTTCTTCTTCCACCCGAAAATACAGGTATTTTTCTTTTACTTCCTGAAGGGAAACTTTCCCAGCTTCATAGAGAAGACTCCCTTGTGAACGAACCTTCCCAGGAATTAATTTTGCCATGTTTACCACCTTAGATTAATCCCTTTATTATACCATATTTAAGCAAAAATTAGAAAAAATACTTATCATCTTGAAAGGATTTTAGCCCGTTTTTGATAGAAAAACTGAGACAGTCTTGTCCCAGCTTTTCACCTGATTTCGTAATAGAGTTACCTCAATCAGCTATCCATGATTTTTCTCTTTTAACTGTCTGAGCGAACAATAGACAGAATAGCTAAATAGAGAGGAGAAAGATCCCGATAGCCCACAGAAAAAGACAAAAAACACGACCTATTTTTTAATAAAATCCCCAACAATAGGATCAAGAGCTCCAAGCTTACGATCGAACCGAGAAACAAGAGATACAGATAGATTTTAAATAATAAGTACACAAACCTAAAGCTCTCATGATGTTCATGAGTTTACTCTTCTCAACCTTAAAAAAAGCTAAGGAATAAAGCATATCCGGACGATGATACTACGCATCTGACTATCCTCCACTTCATTTTACCAGCTTATTAAAAAAAGCAACGCTTATGCGCTACTTTTAGTTGTTTTCATAGTTGGAAGAATGAGCATTTTATCATTTGAAATATCCTTCTCCACTTTGATCCATTTGTCTCGTATTCCCTACTTCCGTTTTCGCGCAATCAAATGGATTGGAGTTCCTTCAAAAACAAAGGCCTTGCGAATTTGGTTCTCCAAGAAACGGAGGTATGAGAAGTGCATCAGTTCTTCTTCGTTAACAAAGACCACAAAAGTTGGCGGCTTGGTTGCCACTTGTGTCGCATAGAAGATCTTGAGGCGTTTTCCTTTGTCGGTCGGCGTTGGATTAATGGCAATGGCATCCATAATCACATCG
>NZ_KQ969689.1:240834-241751 GCF_001578955.1 Streptococcus parasanguinis | reverse complement strand
TCAAGACAGCTGAAGGAATCCGTGTATTTTGACTCTCACTGATCTGTTTGATCATCTCTGGCAACTTGTGCAAGCGTTGTTTGGTTAAGGCAGAGACAAAGACAATCGGCGCATAAGAAAGGTATTGGAATTGATCGCGAATGTCATCTTCCCACTGCTTCATGGTATGGTTGTCTTTTTCAATGGTATCCCATTTGTTGACAACAATGATCATACCTTTACCAGCTTCATGAGCAAAGCCAGCGATCCGCTTGTCATACTCCCGAATCCCTTCTTCGGCATTAATGACCATCAAAACCACATCTGAACGGTCGATGGCACGCATGGCACGCATGACAGAATATTTCTCAGTGTTTTCATAGATTTTACCTGACTTGCGCATACCGGCGGTATCGATCATGGTAAATTCTTGGCCATCTGCATCGGTAAAATGGGTATCGATGGCATCCCGTGTGGTTCCAGCAACAGGGCTTGCGATGACCCGGTCTTCTCCTAGGATCGCATTGATCAAGCTTGATTTCCCAACATTTGGGCGACCAATCAAGCTAAATTTGATGATATCTGGATTTTCTTCTTCTGTTTCATTCGGAAGATTTTCAATGATGGCATCAAGTACATCCCCAGTTCCGATCCCGTGGACAGAGGAGACCGGTAATGGTTCACCCAGTCCCAAGGCATAAAAGTCATAGATATCATTGCGCATCTCTGGGTTATCCACCTTGTTGACTGCAAGAATGACCGGTTTATGGGTCTTATACAAGATACGAGTGACATATTCATCCGCATCCGTGATCCCTTCTTTTCCAGAAACAACAAAGACGATCACATCTGCTTCGTCCATGGCAATTTCTGCCTGATGCTTGATTTGCTCCATAAATGGGGCATCTACGTCATCAATCCCCCCTGTATCAATGATA
>NZ_KQ969689.1:239629-240814 GCF_001578955.1 Streptococcus parasanguinis | reverse complement strand
AATGATACTAAATTTTCGATTCAACCACTCAGCTGTTGCATAAATGCGGTCACGAGTGACTCCTTCTACATCCTCAACGATGGAAATCCGCTCACCGGCAATCCGGTTAAAGAGTGTAGATTTTCCGACATTGGGACGGCCTACAATCGCAATAGTTGGTAGGGCCATGATTTCCTCTTTTCTAATGAAAGGCGAAATTTCGATTCAAGAACGCCTCTCTTCATTTCATAATAGTTTGTGTTTTTCTAGTAGTTTTTTGGTCTCTTCTTGTTCAGGTTGACCAAATTGAGTTGCAAGGCGCTCGCTCCAGCTGTCTGTTACACGCGCTCCAGCATAATCTGCCTGAACCTTGTCATAGGCAGTCACAACTGATAGGTCTTGTTCTTGGTATTCTTCTTCAAAAGCAACCTGCTCCAATGGCAAGCGTGGTTTCACTGCATGTTGCTGGTTGGGTACTCCGAGAGCAATCCCAAAAACAGGGTAGGTATAGTCTGGCAGACGGAAGAGTTCTGAGACTTCTTCTGAACAGTAGCGCAACATGCCGATAATCACTCCACCATAGCCGAGACTTTCAGCTGCCAATAGCGTATTTTGAGCTGCTAGAGCCGCATCCACTGAGGTGATCAGTAAGTTGTCCACCCCTTCAGGATGGAAATCCTGCTCATGGAGTTTGACAGCTTTTTCAGCGCGGTTTAAATCCCCAACAAAGAGAAGAAAGACGTCTGATTGGCGAATCGCTTCTTGAGGAAGCAAGTCGTAAAGAGCTTCTTTCTTTTCCTTGCTTTTGACCACAATCACAGAATAAGACTGAAAGTTTTTCCAACTTGATGCCATCTGCCCAGCTGATAAGATTTCCTTGAGGTCAGCTTCTTTGATGGCTTCTTCCTTAAAACGGCGAACAGAAAAATGAGATTTCATTAAACGGATGGTTTCATTCATCTGCGATTCACTCCTTCCAAATGGATTTCCTTGGCTAAAAATTTCACGCGCTCCATGACACGTTTGGCCTGCCATGTTTCATCTCCATTGCGCGAAACCGCAAAATGACGCTCCAACTCTTCAAAATTAAAGTTAGAAGTAAAGAAGGTTGGGAGATTTTCCTGCATCCGGTGTTGCAGAATCACCTGTAAGATTTCATCTCGCACCCAGGCTGACATCTGTTCCGCACCGATATCATCAAGAATT
>NZ_KQ969689.1:231509-239573 GCF_001578955.1 Streptococcus parasanguinis | reverse complement strand
ATCGACGGTTTCTTTGACCAAGCCCGAACTGATGGCATTTTTGACATCGATAGCAAAACTTGGGAAATGAAGTAGGGTAGTTGAGGCCTGGCGCTTTTCGGATAAATCATGAGCCAAAGCTGCCATCATGTAGCTCTTTCCTACTCCGAAATCACCATAGAGGTAGATCCCCTTTTGATATTCAGGATAGTTGGCCACAAAATTGGCTAATTCTTCAAAAGCCTCGAAACGTCCTTTATCATCGAGCTCTACCTTGGCTAGACTCGCTTCTTTCAAGGTCGAAGGGAGATTAATCAAGTTAAGACGTTGGTTGATTGCAGCTCGTTTTTGGGCTTCGATTAACTCTGGCGTTTCCTCATAAGCGACATCCGCATAGCCTTCATTCATGGTGAGGATGGGCTTATAACCTTTGGCAATATAATCCGAATCTCCCAATAAGAAACGGTTGCGTTCACTAATGTATTGATTAAATTTTGAAATACTACGTCGAATTTCTTGCTCAGACAAAGACTGGTCCTTAATAAAGGCAGCAACTTCTTGATCTGCCAAGATCTGTGCGACCAAATCCTCATAGTTAAATTGACGCGCACGGTTCATGTGAGACATGGTTTGACCTACACTTTCCATCTACTCACCTCCTTGATTCAGTTTTTCTAACAGGCGTTGTTTCTCTTTAGCAAGATCCACCTTTTCTGCTTGACTGGTCTGATTTTGATAATTTGGTTGACTCCACTTGGGAACATTGCTGTGCTTGCCCTTGGCTGATGTAGGACTCGTCCCCTTGTTTCCTTGAGCCTTAGCTTGCTCTTGGCGTTCTCGAACTTTTAAAATCGCTAGTTCTGCACTGTTGACCCCTTGATAAGAAAAATCATTTCCTACCTTCAAGGCATACTTTTCATTGAGATTAGCAGACTGGGTCTTGTTAAAGGTCAACAATAAGATAATATTGATCACCTCATCTAGTAAGCCTAGATCAGCTAACTTGGATAAAGTCTTGCGTTCGCTCTGCGTAATGGTCGCATTGCGCGTCTTCTTAATCTCCGCTAGAAATTGTAGGCTGGATTTTGCCTTAGCTTCCCTCAGAATAGTTTCTTCCTGACGGCTATAGGACATACGTGGTCGTTCCTGGCTAGCCTGAGCCAACTTTTGCTTCATTCTCTTTGGAGAGACAATCCGGTCTACAGCTGTTTCTTTGGCTAAAAGATAGGTTTCATACCAGGTCCATTGCTGCTCTTCTGCGATGGCAAAGAGGGCTAGGGTTGCTTCTCCTTCATCCGCAAAACGAAGTCCATCACGCCCCATCATTCGCTTAAACATCTCCATATCAAACTGCTGTTTCTTACTTGGAACAACAGTCGCTTCCCCAGCATCTAGTCCAAAGACTTGCGAGAAAGAAACTTGCCTTCTACTCCCTAAAGAGCGCGCTGGGAGCAAATCCTCTACGGCCTTTTCCCCGATTTTCTTTTCAAGCAAGCGTTTATAGACGGCATTGGAAAAGAATTGCTCCGCCTCAAGAGGAGCGTGCAACTGGATCGCGATGCCAGCTTCCTCCTCAAAGATATCGATCAATCCCATAGCAATCAAACGATCAAAAGCAAGTAACAATTGAGGAAACCCCATATCAATGTGGTTTAAGATTTGGGCAAGTAGATGTTTCTTTTCACCTTGATCATAAGATGCGAGCAGAAAGCGATAGACCGTCACGGTTTCCATCTCTAAAATAGGCAGGTAATACTGCTCTAATGCAGGCCCTGCCGGTGGAAGAATGTTATTTTTTAAAAATGAGAACGGAGTATTGGGCTTCATCTATTTTTCCTTTTTCTTCTTGGTTCCCTTCGTGATTTGTTTCAAGAGGGTCTCTAACTCACCGACATCCTTGAAACTCCGGTAAACACTAGCAAAACGGACATAGGTAATCTCATCAAGGTCCGCCAACTCATCCATAACCAAAGAACCAATACACTCACTGTTAATTTCATTATCGCTTTGGCTACGAACCTTTTGCTCGATCCGGTTTACAATTTCTTCGATTTCATCACTGGATACAGGTCGTTTTTGTGCCGAGCGGATAATACCATTAAAAATTTTATCACGAGAAAATTGCTCGCGTGTTCCATCCTTTTTAACAACCACTAGGGTCCGTTCTTCCACTCGTTCGTAGGTAGTAAAGCGATAATGGCATTCTTCGCATTCACGACGACGACGAATGGTGTTCCCGTCTTCAGCTTGTCGACTATCCACCACACTAGACTTACTTCCACCACATTTTGGACAACGCATTTGCTACCTCCTTAAACTGTTTTAACACTTCATTTTACCATAAAATGAATCGTAAAGAAAGCAGAAGAACAGGAGATCTCCTTGTCCCCACTCCTCTTCTACAAATTAAAAAAGTCCTAAAACAATTTAAAACTAAAATCATTCTAGAACTCTCATTTGATTTTAAAGAGATAATTCAGCTTCTAAGCCATAGTGATCACTCACAAGCGGTTTATTTTGACCATCAAAAATGACATGTAGACGCTTAATTTCCCATTCTGGACTTGCAAAGATGTAATCAATTCGCAGTGGTACCTGATTATCCGTCCAGCCATCGATTCCAGGGCCTACAGTATAGGTCCCCTTTGTTTCTTTGGCTTCAATAAAGCTATCTTGGAGCTTTAAGGAACTGGATAAAATCGTTTCATACCCCTCTTGACCAGCAGGATTATTGAAATCACCAGCTAGAATAAAGGGTTTGCCTACTTGGCTGAAGTAGTTCTCAATGCGTGGCCACTCAAATTGGAAACCTTTGTCCCACCAAGAAAGATGAACGCTGCCAACAACGATTTCTTTTCCATCCACACTCGTATGAGCAACGGCCACTCGACGGGTATGATAGTCCGTTGGATCATCCATATTGGATACCAAAATCTCATCTGCCTTCAAGGGTTGACGTGAAAGAACTGCCACCCCTTCATTGAGGTGATCATAGCCGATATGGTTGTAGGCCCAAGTCCAATAGTAGTGAAGCCCTTGGGCAGCCAACTCTTCAACCAATACGCGAACAAAGTGATCCTTGTGAATAGCCACGGCTGATGGCGCGGCTTGATAATACTCATCTGTTTTAACTGTTTCTGAGGCCATCTCTTGATTGACCTCTTGGAAACAGATCACATCATATTGTGCTTCTAAAATTTGTTCCTTGAGGGTTTCAAATTTTTGCTGGGCATTCTCTTCCATCCAACTATGGGAATTTAATGTTAAAAATTTCATCCCCTGATTTCTCCTTTTTTCCAAATCAAGAAACGGCAAGAGGCCGGGTGCACTGCCCCAACCTCATTTTCTTTGCCGACGTCTCTTATAATTCTACTGTTGCAACTGGAGCATTTGCTGCCAATTTACCAGTATGTTCGACCTTAACAGATTTAATCGCATCTGCATTTGTGAAGACAACAATTGTTGAAGTTTCACGACCTGCTTCACGGATCGCATCAAGGTCTGCTTCTACCAATAGGTCCCCAGCAGCAACTGTTTGACCTTCCGTAACTTTAACCTCGAATGGTTTTCCTTCAAGACTAACCGTATCTAGACCGATATGAACCAAGACTTCCAAACCATTATCTGTTACCAAACCAAGGGCATGTTTGGTTGGGAAGACGCTGGTAACTTTACCAGCAACTGGTGAAACGATGTGACCATTTTCAGGCTCAACTGCAAATCCGTCACCCATCATTTTTTGTGAGAATACAGGATCTTTCACATCTTCGATGTTGATCACTTCACCATCTGCAACGGAATGCACTTCATCCGTCACCCCTTTAAAGGTTGCTTCAGCTTTTTGAACTGCTGTCATTTGGCTAGGAAGTGTTTCAGGAATGACTTCACCTGAATCAAGAACGTCTTGGATATCAGATTTCAATACGTCAGCTTTAGGTCCGTAGATCGCTTGGACACCTTGTCCTTTCATGACAAGACCCATAGCTCCTTCTGCTTTCCATTGTTCTTCGTTTCCGACTTTTTCAGCGTCCTTAACGGTTACACGAAGACGAGTCATACATGCGTCAACATCTACGATATTGGCACGTCCACCAAGAAGGTTGATGATGTTAATGACTTGTGAGCTTGCTGAGCTTGTAGCAGCACCTGCTGCTGCACCATCCCCTGCAGGGGCATCATCATTTTGTTCATAGTTACCGTTACGTCCTGGAGTTGCATAATTGAATTTCTTAATCATGAAGTTGGCAATGAAGTACATGATAAAGGCAAAGAGGACTGTTACCCATACAAAGTTAAAGATATCTAATGCCAAACCAGCGTTGATGGCCATTGGGGTACGTGTCAAGAATTCGATTGAACCGAATGAGTGGACACGAAGGTTAACCAAGTCAGCCATTGCAAAGGCAGCTCCTTGCACAAAGGCATAAACAAGGTACAATGGTGTAGCAATAAACATGAACATGTATTCAATTGGTTCTGTTACACCTGTCAAGAATGTTGCAAGGGCAGTTGCAAAAAGCATCCCTTTATATTTTTCTTTTTTATCTGGATCCACATTACGATAGATAGCAACCACGATACCCATCAAGATACCGAAGGATCCGATCATTTGACCAACTTTGAAACGAGCTGGTGTGTACGCATGAAGCAAGTGTTGATATTGGCTAGGGTCTGCCTTCTTCAAATTAACAAGGTCTGTTACCCAAGCTAACCAAAGTGGATCTTGTCCAAATACAGTTGTTCCTTTGGCAGCACCTGTAAGAACTTGGTAACTACCACCCAATTGAGTATAGTTGATTGGAATGGTCAACATATGGTGAAGACCAAACGGCAAAAGAAGACGTTCCAAAGTACCGAACAAGAATGGTGCCAAAACTGGAGCTGTTGATTGCGAGTTGGCAATCCAAATACCGAATCCATTAATTCCTGATTGAACTACTGGCCACAAAGCCGCTAAAAGCAAGGCTGTAATGGCTGAACGTACAATAACAACGAATGGTACAAAGCGTTTCCCGTTGAAGAAAGAAAGGGCTTCTGGGAGTTTACGGTAGTTGTAGTATTTATTGAAGGCTGTTGCTCCAACGAAACCTGAGATAATCCCTACAAATACCCCCATATTAAGAGCTGGAGCTTCAAGAACACTGATAAAGTAGTCCGCAACTTTAATTGATCCACCGAAGATTGTGTGTACTGTAGCAGCCTTATCAGCCAACATTGCTGATGTAACTCCAAAAACTGCACCGGTAATACGGTTAATCAAGATGAAAGAGAGACCAGCCGCAAATGCACCCCCAGCACGCTCTTTGGCCCAGCTACCACCGATAGCGAGTGCAAAGAGGATGTGAAGGTTACCGATAACCCCCCAACCGATTTGTTCGAGAATCCCACCTGTAATAACAAGTGGAGATAAATTCGGGTTGATCATAGGGATTGATTTCCCGATTGAAATCATCAACCCAGCAGCTGGCATGACAGCGATAACGACCATCAAGGCCTTACCAAACTTCTGCCAGAATTCAAAGCTAAATAAACTTTTGAATGATCCTTTGTTCATCATTCAACCTCCTTATATTGTTTAAGGCTTTTGTTTTTAAGAAAACGTTTGCGCTTAATTTGCTTCTAGCAAACCATATTTTAAAAATTTGTAAAGCCTTACATTCATTTTTTTCTCCAAATTTTATATTTTTTTATCTTTTTTAAGCCAAATTCTTTTTAAAACTCATTCTTTTTTCAACGCAAACGATTTCTTTGAAACTAAAAAACATTCGAATCCTTAAAGGATTCGAATGTTTCATTCTAACTCATCTTGCATGGCATAGCCAATACCACGAACTGTTTTAATATAGCTTTTTTGACCCGGGAGATCAATCTTCCCACGGAGATAACGGATATAGACGTCAACAATATTGGTTTCACCCGTACTTTCATACTTCCAGACACTCTCCAATAACTGCTCACGTGTTACCGCTCCCTTGCTTCCCATCAGGGTCGCTAGGAGGTCATATTCTCTGCGGGTCAAACTAATCATGTCCTTCCCACGATAGACGGTATGGTGTTCCACATCAATGCGCAAATTGCGGTATGACGTTGGGATTTTCATCTGGCTACAATGTTGGTCAATATAATCACGTCCTCTAAAAATGGCTGTGATCTTATCTACCAAATCGCTGATAATAAAGGGTTTGACCATATAGGAAACGGCAAAGCGCTGAATACTCTCTTTGTGCTCAGCAATTTTTTCGCGACTATCCAAAACAATCAAAACAGAAGCTGGGCGAATCCGACTGATTTCCTCTGCGAATCTTTCACCAGACATATCTGACAGATCGTAATTAAACAAGATCAGATCATATTTGGTCGCAGCAATCAACGCCAGACCTGCTTTTCCATCTTCGACCACATCAACTTGATACCCCTCTTTTTGAAGTTCCAAATCAATGAAGCGAGCGATTTGCTTCTCATTTTCTACTAGTAGAACTCGTTTGACCATAGGGCAAGATTATTTTTCGTCGTACCAAGAATAGTGGAAGGTACCTTCTTTGTCTTTACGTTGGTATGTGTGAGCACCAAAGTAGTCACGTTGTGCTTGGATCAAGTTCGCGGGAAGATCCGCTGAACGGTAGCTATCAAAATAAGTAATCGCTGCTGAGAAGGTTGGTACTGGTACACCAGCTTGAACAGCAAGAGCTACGATATCACGAACTGATTGTTGGTACTTAGCAGTGACATCCAAGAAGTACTCATCCAATAGAAGGTTAGCAAGATCTGCATCGCGGTTGTATGCATCTGTGATCTTTTGCAAGAAACGAGAACGGATGATACATCCATCGCGCCAGATAGATGCGATGTCAGCAAATGGCAAGTTCCAATTGTTTTCTTTAGAAGCGACGCGCAATTGAGCAAAACCTTGTGCGTATGAGATGATTTTTGAGAAGTAAAGGGCTTGACGGATTTTTTCAATCAATTCAGCCTTATCTCCTTCAAATTTGAATGCAGCTGGTTTTGGAAGAACCTTGCTTGCATGAACACGTTCTTCTTTGTAAGTAGAGATGTAACGAGCAAATACTGACTCAGTAATCAGCGACAATGGCACACCAAGGTCAAGCGCTGATTGACTAGTCCATTTACCAGTTCCTTTGTTTCCTGCAGCATCCAAGATGTAGTCTACGATAGGTCCATCTTGACCTTCGTCGTCTTTGCGTCCAAGGATATCAGCAGTGATTTCGATCAAGTAGCTGTCCAATTCACCCTTGTTCCATTCAGTAAAGATTTCAGCCATGTCTTCTGCAGAAAGTCCAAGCAAGTGTTGCATGAGGTCATAGCTTTCTGCGATCAATTGCATATCACCATACTCGATCCCGTTGTGGACCATTTTTACGTAGTGACCAGCTCCATCAGGACCGATGTAAGTCACACATGGTTTTCCATCTTCAGGCGCTTTTGCAGAGATTTCTTCAAGAACATCTGCTACCAATTCATAGGCTTCTTTTTGTCCACCAGGCATGATAGAAGGACCTTCAAGGGCACCTTTTTCACCACCAGATACACCAGTACCGATAAAGTTGATACCAGAGTTCGCCAACTCTTCGTTACGACGGATGGTATCTTTATAGAAAGTATTTCCTCCGTCGATCAAGATATCGCCTTTATCCAAATGTGGAAGAAGGGCTTGGATGGTTGCGTCTGTACCAGGTCCTGCTTGAACCATAAGCATGATACGACGTGGTTTTTCGATTGAGTTTACGAAGCTTTCGATATCATAGCTTGGCACAAAATTTTTATCAGGATGGCAAGCAATTACATCTTCTGTTTTTTCTTTACTACGGTTATAAATGGCAACTGTGTAGCCACGAGATTCGATATTAAGGGCAAGGTTACGACCCATTACGGCCATACCAACAACACCAAAGTTTGCTTTAGTCATGTGACACTCCTCTTTATAGTTTGCCTTTATTCTATCATTTTTTGGCATCAAATGAAAGCAGAAAATAGCTTTCCACTTCTCCAAGAGCGAGAAGATCATGCAAGTCATTTGATCTTAAAAACAAAAGTGCCCGAGAAACAGTTCTCAGACACTTCCTTATG
>NZ_KQ969689.1:229193-231260 GCF_001578955.1 Streptococcus parasanguinis | reverse complement strand
CCGAGAAACAGTTCTCAGACACTTCCTTATGAATGGTATTAATCTTCTTTTGAAGCTAATTCATCCGCTTCAATGACCGGTTGTTCTCCTTCTTTGAGTTTGTTGACCGTCATATTGACCCCAAGAGCTCCTGCTAACAATTGACGAATATCAAATCCAGCTCCTTGAGAGACTTGATCGATACTTTGCATGATATCGCCCACCATCTTAGAAGCATTGCCTTCGCCATACATCGTGATCTTATCCACCTTGGTTAATGGCTCAGCGACAGCACGCGCAATTTCAGGCAACTTATCAACGACCATTTCAGTAATGGCTGCTTCTTGCATTTTCTTCATCGCTTCGGCCTTTTGGTCCAAACCTTTAGCTTCTGCTTCTAGTTTCAAGCGAATGGCTTCAGCTTCCGCACGACCTTTGGCTTCGATGGCTTCTGCCTCTTGCAATTGGGCAAATTTCTCCGCTTCGGCTTGGGCTTTCCGAGCTTCGGCTTCTTTTTGTGTTTCGAAGAGTTCTGCTTCTGCCTTGCGTTGGCGTTCGATCAATTCTGCTTCGGCAGCTTGTTGACGCGCATATTTTTCAGCTTCGGCTTGTTTGCGGATGTTGGCATCCAATTCTTGCTCACGGACCTTAACTTCGCGCTCTTTGACTTCCGCTTCTTTTTCTTGTTTCATGATATTGGCTTCAGCTGCCACGCGCTCTTGTTCACGACGTTGCACTTCTGCCTCAATCCCTTTCGCGGCATCTGCTTTTGCTTGGGCAATATCTGCTTCTTGTTTAAGGGCTGCTTGTTTGAGTTTCAACTCATTTTGTTTTTGCGCAATTTCAAGGTCAGCTGCGACGCGTTTGTCGTTGGCCAGCTTATCTTGTTCTGCTTCTACTTCTTTGCGTTCGCGTTCTGCTTTGGCTTTAGCAATCAAGGCATCTTTCTTAATGGTTTCAACATTTTCGATCCCGAGGTTGTCGATGACTCCCCCTTCATCAGAGAAGGATTGAACCGTAAAGGCGATGACTTCTAGACCCATTTTGGCCAAGTCTGGTGCTACGTTGTCCTGCACTTTTGAGGCAAACTCTTGACGGTCGTTGACCATCTTACGGAGCTCCATCTGACCGATCACTTCCCGCAAGTTCCCTTCCAAAACATCTTGGACAGAGTTGGAAATATCCGTTGTATTCCAGTTCAAGAAGTTCTCTGCAGCACGGGCAATCATCTCATCGGTTGTACCGATTTTTAACTTAACAGCTGCATCGGCACGGACGTTAATGAAGTCCAGTGTTGGGACTGCTTCAGATGTCCGAACATCTGTAGAGAATTGCTCAATATCAAGGTAAGAGCGTTGTTCGACAAAGGGAATCATAAAACCAGCTTTCCCGCGTAAATGGCGTTGCTTCCGAAGACCTGTAATAACCACGACTTCGTTGGGTTTAGCGTTGACATACCCTTTGACCAACAAGATCAATACAAGGATGGCTACGATTACAAAAGTAATCAACCAACCTGGAATAAATAAAGTATCCATACTTTTTCTCCTTTTTTAGAGGTCTCCCCTCTGTTGTTTATTAATCCTAGTATATCAAAAGAAGGCCTTTCCTCAAAGAAAAGACCTGTATTTATGTTTAGATTTTTAATATGTCATCCCTAGCCTATTCTTCCTCAAATAAACCTTGGAGACCAGCAAAGGGACTGTTTTCTTCTTTCTTAACTGCTTGAGCTTCTTGGTACTCTTCTTCGGATAGGATTTTCCAATCATTGCCTTCGATAAAACCTTGTCCAGCCTCTTCTTCTGGAGTGAGAACCTTGAGGGGAATATTGAGCAGAATATTATCCGCTACACTTTCACTCAGGTCAATCTTCCCACCTTCGATTGGAAGGATCAAGTCTTCCTCTAGGGCCTCGATATCTGCATCAGACTGTACATCCTCAGCAAACACCTCTGTTACAGGATAGCTCTCTTGAAGCTCAACAGGCTCCATGCTGCGGCTAGATGCCAAAACGATGGTGTAGGCCAACTGGTAATCCAAGACATAGAGGCCTGTATCATAGGCTACTCGTCCTGTCGCTGTCACATT
>NZ_KQ969689.1:227623-229173 GCF_001578955.1 Streptococcus parasanguinis | reverse complement strand
TTTAAGTCAAGAATTTCTGGATTGCGCTTTTGCAGATCCTTTAACAAATCCAACCCTTGATCAAATGCTAGTCCTTCAGGATTTTTACGGATTTCTTGTGTATATAAGTTCATTCTTTTGTCCTCAAATCTTCTAGATACTACTAGTATATCATGAAGCTGCCCCTCAACCAAGAAGTCTCCTCAAAAATTTGTTATAATCATGAAAAAAGATGAAGGAGATCTGATGGCAAGAGTTTACGATTTACCATTTTCAACTATATACACAGCTTTAGTCCAAAAAGTCTTACGAAAGGGTGGAAAAGAGATAAGCCTTGACCAAATCACCTCGCGATTAACAGGCTATTCTCTGGCGGAACTAAAAGAATGGAAAAAGAGTGACGGAAGTTATGGAGATTTCTTTCGCCAAGCTCCCGCCTATCACCCCAACCGGACATTGATTACTGGGAAAATTTGTGGCGTGCAAATTGAAACGATTCAGGATCCTTTGATGCAAGAAATTCGCCGCTTAGATCGTCTGGCTGATTGGTTAAGTAAGGGAAAGACTGTTGAGCAATTGGTTGAAAAATACCAGCTAAAAGAGGAGAATTCATGAAAGAAATCGGAGCTATTTTTCGGCAAATACGTGAAAGTCGCCACATCTCTTTAGAGGAAGCTACGGGTGGCAAATTTTCGCGCTCTATGCTGTCGCGATTTGAAAGAGGAGAAAATGACCTGACGACGCAACGGTTTTTTCAGGCCCTTCAACAAATCAAAACCAGCCTCAGTGAGTTCTCTCATCTAGCAGGGATCGATCAGCACTCCTTTATTCCCAAATTGTTGAAAGAGCACTATGAAAACATGAGCTTGGAACACGATCAAGCCTTGTACCAAAGCTACCAGCAAGCCTACCAGAAACATCAGAAAAAAGAAGACTTCTTAGCCAGCATTATTCTCAAGGCCAAAATACTTGGCTTATATCCTGAGGTAGAGCTCACCGCTAGCCAAGAGGAACTAGATTTCCTCTATGACTACCTCTTCTCTGTCATGGTCTGGGGAAATTTTGAGTTAAGCCTATTTTCACTGACCTCTCCTCTTTTCTCTAGTCAGCTCTATCGACAATACACAGAGGAGTTGGTCCAACGGGAGGATTTCAAGCTTCTCCTAGATTCCTCTCGTCCTGCCATCAATTCTATTTTCCTTAATGGCTTTTTTCTCGCCATTAGTTCAAATGAATTTGAAGATGCAACCTATTTTGATCAGCTGATCAAGGACCACTTTTACTCTGAGAACGAAGCCTACCTTCGGACGGTTTATCTCTATGCCAAAGGAGAATTTCTCTATCGAAAGGGAGAAAAAGAAATCGGTCTTGAAAAGATGGAACAGGCCATCCAGGTTCTCTCTATTCTGGATTGTAAGGACAGTGCCAACTACTACAAACAGGGCCTGCAAGAACTGATCAATAAATCCTAAAAACTCACAGATCTACTCTGTGAGTTTTTGTTGAAAATATGCAACATTAATTTTTTCTTTCTTTTTAGGTTTACAATAGGACTATCAAGTAAAGAAAGA
>NZ_KQ969689.1:226128-227603 GCF_001578955.1 Streptococcus parasanguinis | reverse complement strand
AAAGAAGGTTCTTCCCATGATGACCAAACTAAAAAACCACTTCCTCCGCTTTCTTCTCTCACATACCAGCGTTTATCTGAAGGATCAGGAACTTCTTCTCTCTGATGATGAGAAACTAGACCTCTTCAAACAGATCTTTCGATCCATCAAACAAGTCCTACAAACTAATCACGTGAAGGAGGAAGGCTCATGAAACTCTTAGCTCGTAATAAAATTTTTGCCTTACTTAGTCTTTCTCGCTTTTTGAATACCCTTGGCGCTGCCATCTACAATCTGGTCTTTGTGGTCTTTGCTGCCAGTATGCCACAACCGAGCCTAGCAGTTGGCATTGCCAATCTCATTGTATTTATTCCTAGCCTCTTTACCATTTTTGTCGGGATGAAGGCTGACCGCACGAAGAAAAAAGCTAACTGGTTGATCCGCATTGGCTATCTTCAAGCCATCCTCTTCATCCTTATTGCTCTCATGACCAAGATTCCGGGTTACCTAGCCTTTTCGATTGTTTGCTTCTTAAACATTGTTTCAGATTGTTTGAGCGATTATCGCGGAGGCTTGCAACTCCCCATCATGAAAAAGAACATCCCCGACGAGGATTTGATGGAGGCCTATTCCATCAACCAACTACTTAGTATGGTCTGCTCGATTTCTGGACAAGCCCTAGGGGTTTGGCTACTAGCCATCAGCCATCAAAATTTTGCTCTGGTCGCTTCGATCAATGCGCTGGCTTTTCTCCTGTCTTCCACTTGTCTCCTGATGAGAAAAAAGCAGCTGACACATGATCCCGTCATTGAGCCCAAAAGTAAGAATTCTTTGGTACACGAATGCCAAGAGATGTACCAGAACGCCAAAAGTATTTTTGCAGATGAGGAGGTACACCACTTTGGCAAGTTGCTCTTCTCATTGGTTCTCATCAATGCCCTAGGGGGATCCATCTCTGGTATCTACAATTTGCAACTGCTTCACTCCCCCTTCTTTCAGTTGAGCTTTAGCCAATCCCTCTTGATTTTAGAGGCAGTGACTATTTTAAGCATGGTCTGGGCTAGCCTGACACCTCACGATTATTTTTCCAAGCAAAGCCTCCACCATATCCTCCTGTGGATCGCAGGTGGGCTGACCATGCTTGGGCTCACAAATATCCTGGTACACTGGGACATTCTTTCCCTTCTACTCATCACTTTCCTTGGTTATCTTGTAGCAAAAATCAACCCAAAAGTTTCCAGTCTTTTAATGAGTAAATTGCCCGCTGAAAAATTAGCTTCTACCTCTAGCTTTTTGGGACTGATGGTTAGCTTTGCCATGCCACTTGGAACAGCTCTCTTTTCTAGTCTAGCTATCTGGAGCCTTCCCTTAGCTTGGGGGATCTTTGCCATACTCGGTTTCACTACCCTCCTCTTAACTACCAAATAAAAAATCCACCGTTTGGTGGATTGAGCTTAAAGACAAAGTTATCTTAAAAACTTTCCTTAGGTGAGGAC
>NZ_KQ969689.1:225188-226108 GCF_001578955.1 Streptococcus parasanguinis | reverse complement strand
GAAGAAGTTCCATGACTTAGTTTTGGACCCCTTTGCTTTTTAATTTTTTGGCTCAGGCTAAAACAGTTCCCCGAACTGTTTTACTCCCAAAACTCCCGAGTGCTAGAAACACAATTGTTTCTAGCACTTTTCTCACGGCGGAAAGTTTCAATAGATGAGTTAATAATTCTAAAGAATAAATTTCTTTTATTTGTATAGAATTTATTAGATTTATAAAGAAAAACAGTTTTCCTACACTCTCAATCCTGCTAATGGTGGATTTTTTTACATTTTTCTTAGGCGAGCCACCCGCTCAGCAATGGGTGGGTGGGTATAAAAGAGTTTTTGCAATCCGGATTCTTTTTTTGGATCGTTGATAAAAAGAGCACTGCTCGCATCATCGACATGTCGTTGCATTGGTTCGCTATTGTCTAGTTTTAACAAAGCATTGATCATCCCTTGAGGATTCCGCGTCAATTCAACACTTGAAGCGTCTGCTAGGAACTCCCGTTGACGAGAAATGGCTAACTGGACCAAGGTCGCTGCTAATGGCGCTAAAACGATGGCAAGCAAGGAAAGGATCAACATAACAATCTCCAAACCACCGCTACCTTCTCGATCATCATCCCGGCTACGGCCACCGCCCCACCACATCATCCGTCCTCCAATACTAGAAAGCATGGTGATGGCACTGGCAAGGGCAACTGCAATCGTGGAGATGCGGATATCATAATTGCGAATATGGCTGACTTCATGTCCGATAACTCCCTCCAATTCCTCACGGTTCATCACAGCCAGTAGACCTGTTGTCGCTGCAACGGCTGCATTTTGAGGATTAGACCCTGTCGCAAATGCATTCATGGATGGATCATCCACAATATAGACACGTGGCATAGGGATCTGAGCTACCATAGCCATATCTTGTACAATATGGTAGAGCT
>NZ_KQ969689.1:223498-225168 GCF_001578955.1 Streptococcus parasanguinis | reverse complement strand
TACCATAGCCATATCTTGTACAATATGGTAGAGCTGAGGGGCTTGCTCTTCCGTTACCTCACGCGCCCCGTTCATCCGCATGACAACTTCAGTTGATTGGAAAATCATGCTAAAGGCATAGATTCCACCAATAATCAAAGCTAGGATGACGCCACCAAGGGAAGAGCCTAACCAGAGGTAGCCAACGGCTGCTCCGATGAGAGCCAAGAGTATGAAAAAAGCAATAAGGAGAATCCAGGTTCTCCTTTTATTGCTTGCAATTTGGTCAAACAGCATATTAGTCTCCTAATCCGCTAAAGTCCACCTTTGGTACTGCTTTTTCTTCTTCAGGCACTTGAAGGAATTCAGCCTGTTTGAAGCCAAACATTCCAGCAATCACGTTTGTTGGGAAAGTTTCCAATTTCACATTATAGTTGCTTGTGACACTGTTGTACAATTGACGAGCATAAGAAATTTTATTTTCTGTGTTGGTCAATTCTTCTTGCAATTGCATGAAGTTAGTGTTAGCTTTCAAGTCTGGGTAATTTTCAGCCACCGCAAAGATACCTGCCACTTGACGGGAAAGAGCATCACTGGCCGCCATTGCTTCTGCAGGTGAAGAAGCTTGAGCCACTTGTTGGCGAAGTTGAGTGACCTTAGCAAGGGTATCCCCTTCGTACTTGGCATAGCCTTTTACTGTTTCGATCAAGTTTGGAATCAAGTCATTCCGACGTTTCAATTGCACATCAATTTGACTCCATGCTTCGCGAGTTTGCATCCGGCTTTTCACCAAACCGTTGTATACTCCTACTACAATCAACACAAGGACCACAATGATCCCAAGAATAATCCAAATCATTTTATTGAATTCCTTTCATTTCTTTCTACCAGTATATCAAATTTCCCTTATTTTGTGGTAAAATTATCTTATGAAACCAGAAGAATTTTATATCCGTTTAGCCGATCTCGGCTTCCCATTAACTGATCGTCAAAAAGAGCAATACGAACGCTATTTTGAGCTCCTCGTTGAATGGAATGAAAAGATTAATCTCACCGCCATCACCGCAAAAGACGAAGTCTATCTCAAGCATTTTTATGATTCTATCGCACCCATTTTGCAGGGCTTGATTGAAAACCAACCCATCCATCTCCTGGATATCGGAGCTGGTGCTGGCTTTCCCAGCCTACCCATGAAGATCCTATTCCCTGAGCTAGATGTGACCATCATTGATTCCCTTAATAAACGGATCAATTTTCTCCACTTGCTGGCTGAAGAGTTAGGTTTGAGCGGAGTTCATTTCTACCATGGACGTGCTGAGGACTTTGCACAAGATAAGGCCTTTCGTGCCCAATTTGATATCGTAACTGCCCGCGCCGTTGCCCGCATGCAGGTTCTCTCTGAGCTGACCATCCCTTACCTGAAAGTAGGGGGACGGCTACTCGCTCTCAAGGCTAGCAATGCTCCAGAAGAGTTGGAAGAAGCCAAAAATGCCCTCAACCTGCTCTTTAGTAAGGTTGAAGACAATCTACAGTATGAATTGCCAAATGGAGATCCACGCTATATCACTGTTGTCGAAAAGAAAAAAGAAACCCCCAATAAATATCCAAGAAAAGCGGGTATGCCCAATAAGCGGCCATTGTAGTAAGATACAAAGGGCTAAGAGGATAAAGTCAAATAAGAGGCTGGGACA
>NZ_KQ969689.1:220951-223393 GCF_001578955.1 Streptococcus parasanguinis | reverse complement strand
CTTCTTGCTGCTCTTTTGTCAGATGAACGCCCTTACTTGCAACAATCTGGCTAGAGACTTTGTTAGCAAATCTTAAGGCTTGCGTCATATCTAAACCTTCTAAACGAGCGGATATAAAGGCTCCCACATGGCTATCTCCAGCACCTACTGTGTCGACGACTTCTGTTGGAAAACCGTCTGCCTCATACCAGTTGCCATCATAGGCAACCGCTCCTTTTTCACCCAAGGTGACAATGACTAATTGTCCTGTTCTCTGATACAAGTGTTCGATGGCTGGCTGGATATCTCTACACCCTGAAAAAGCCAGTGCTTCAGCCTCATTAACATGGAGAATTGGATGCAGATCATAAATTGCTTCCAGTCGATCCTTTGGAATCAAGAGTCCGCGTGGACCTGGTGCAAAAATCACCTGACCTTCTAGTTGCGAAACAGACTGGACCAATGCAAGACCGGTTGGCTCCTCAACTTCAAGGCCACATAAGTAGATGTAATCAAACCGATCTGTCTCGAGCTCTTTTAGCCACTCTGCTTGGAAGCTATACTCCACTCCGTGGTCCGATAAGAAGGTCCGCTCACCATCAGACTCTACAAAGCAGTAACAGCAACCATTGGCCCCTTCTAATGAGATGCTAGAGGAAATCCCTAATTGTTTCAGCTCTCTCCGAATAAAATCACCATACATCCCAGAACCGACTGGCGAGACAAACTGGTAGGGTTGCGACAAAAAATGAAGGATATTAACGACATTAAAGGCACAACCTCCCACAGACCATTGCTGGTGATCAATATGGGCATCTCCTTCACGACTTGGCAAACGATCCAAGTAAATCATCACATCACAAACTGTAGAACCAATAATTAACGCAGCTGTCATCTTTTTCTCCTTACTTTGCCTTCTATTATACCAGAGGAAAGATAAAAAACAACCAACCCCTTGCGGAGTGGTTGCTGCTCTTTTTAATCACGATAAACGGGTTGAGGGCCAAAGGTTTGGGAAACCGGCATGATTTCAATCCGATTGACATTGACATGCTTGGGCTGTTGGATCAACCAAGCTACGGTGTCGGCAATGTCTTCAGGCTGAATGGCATGGGCATCTTGATAGAGGGCTTCTACCCGTTTTTCGTCTCCTTTAAAGCGAACAGAAGAGAACTCTGTCCCTTCGCAAAGACCGGGTTCAATATTGCTGACACGAATCTTCTTGCCAGCTAGATCCGCCCGAAGATTGAGGGAGAATTGCTTGACAAAAGCCTTGGATGCCCCGTAAACATTGGCCCCTGGATAAGGCACAGTTCCTGCTGTAGAGCCCAAATTGATAATATAGCCATCATTTCGTTCCACCATCTGAGGCAAGATTTTCCTTGTCAGATAGGTCAAGCCGACAATATTGGTCTGAATCATGGTCAGCCAGTCTGCGACCTCTGCTTCATAAGCTGGGGCGAGGCCTAGAGCCAAGCCAGCATTATTAACCAAAACATCCACTCTCTCCCAAGCTTTTGGCAAACTGGCAAGTGCATGATCTACCTGAGAAAGATCCGTCACATCCATTTGCAGGGGATAAAAGGCTTCTCCCAGCTCTTCTTGGAGAGCCTGTAATTTTTCAATGCGTCTAGCTGATCCGATCACACGGTATCCATCTGCTACTAAGCGACGGCAAATCGCTTGACCAAAGCCAGCTGAAGCTCCTGTTACTAAAATCGTTTCTGACATGTCATTACCTCCATGGATTGTAAAAACGTCCCTGATTGACAAAGATCAGGACAATACTCAAAACCAGAACAGCCAAGGCTGATAGAATCATCCCATAATCTTTCATTTCCATGGCTTGATGAGAATACCAGGTCCGCTTTTTATTTTTACCAAAGCGACGTAATTCCATGGCCGTAGAAATACTATCAATTCGTTCAAGGGAGCTAAAGATTAAGGGAGAGATGATTTGTAAATTACCTTTGATCCGCTGGATCAGCTTGGCCTTTTTGGACAATTCCACCCCTTTAGCTCCTGAGACAATTTAATCGTTTGATATTCTTCTTGTACGTCAGGAATGTAACGCAGAGTCAAGCTGACAGAATAGGCAATCTTGTAGGATATGCCAATTTGGTTGAGGCTTGAAGCAAACTGACTAGGATGGGTCGTCATCAAAAAAATCAAGGCTAGAGGTATGGTACAGACATACTTAAGAGCTAGATTAAAAAGATAAAAGAGTTCCTGCGAGGTGATACTATAGGAACCCCACCCCTTCATCAGTACCGTTTTTGCCCCATAGATCTCTACACCATACTGAGGGGCAAAGAGATAGACCATGACAACATTTAACAGTGCAAAAACAAGAGCAAATCCAAGTACAAAAGAGATATCCCGAAAACGAATGCGGGCAGTAGAGAACAAAGCCAGAGCACCCAGACCAATTCCTAAAAGGAGCCGAGTATCATAACTCAACAT
>NZ_KQ969689.1:216769-220458 GCF_001578955.1 Streptococcus parasanguinis | reverse complement strand
AGTATCATAACTCAACATGGCGGCAAGAGATACAAAAAGAAGAAAGAGTAACTTACTCGCACCTGAAAGGCGATGAAGAAAACTCGTCCCCTCATGGTAGCCGACTAATCGATGCTTCATGATCTACTCCTTTCTGTTGCATATAAAACTGCGTTAGCGCCAAGGGATCCATTCCTAATCGATTGGCTAAGGCAAAAATCGAAGTCTCTTTGAGATTAGCCTCTTGTAAAATATCCGGATGAGTGAACAGCTCTGCAGGTGAGAGATCAGCTAGAATTTGTCCGTCTGATACCACAAGTGCACGATCAGAATAATCCAACATCAGTTGCATATCATGGGTAATCATGACAATGGTATGGCCTTTTTCTTGCAAGCTATCTAGAAATTCCATGATGTCAGTGTAATTGCGCTGGTCCTGACCTGCTGTCGGCTCGTCCAAGACCAAAATTTCTGGTCCTAAAACTAGTATAGAGGCGATGGTCACCCGTTTCTTTTGCCCATACGAGAGGGCAGAAATCGGCCATTTACGAAACTCATAGAGACCACAAGTTTTCAGTGCTTGATAGACACGCTCCTTAATATCTTCTTCCGATATCCCCCGCAAGCGCAAACCTAGAGCGACTTCGTCAAAAATCATATTGGTCGAAATCATTTGATTGGGGTTTTGTAGGACATAGCCTACTCGCTCAGCCCGTTCCTTGACACTCTCCTGCTTGATATCTTCGCCTCTAGAGGTGTATTGTCCTTCTGTGGTAATGAATCCACAGATGGCTTTCGCAAGAGTTGATTTCCCTGCCCCATTCTTCCCGACAATCGCTAAGCGCTGCCCTTTCGGAATCGTGAGGGATATATTTTTTAAGATCGGATGATTTTCTTGATAAGCAAAGGAAATCTGCTCCAACTTCAATAGTTCTTCTGCTTCACCAGTTTTAGTAAAGGTCGCTTCTGGAATCACACAATTTACATCATCCAGTTGGATATCGTCCAAACGATCCAGATGCTCCAATTGATTGATATCCTGACCAAGCTGGCGAAGAGCTGTTAAATAGAGGGGTTCTCGAATCCCATTTTCAGCCAGAAGTGTCGTTCTCAACAACTCATCTGGTCGACCATTAAAGAGAACTTGTCCTTGATTGATCAAGATAACCCGATCAACAGGACGGTAGAGTACATCCTCTAAACGGTGTTCGATAATAATGGTGGTCGTCCCCTGTTCTTCATGAATCTGATCGATCAGATCAATAATATCCTGACCCGACTTGGGATCTAGATTAGCCAGTGGCTCATCAAAGAGGAGGATCGGACTTTCGTCAATCAGAACACCTGCTAAGCTCACTCGCTGTTTTTGCCCACCGGACAAATCTTGTGGCCGATGATCCAAGAGCTTCATCAAATCCAAGCGTTCTGCCCAACTCTGCACACGCTCTTTCATCGTTCCCAGCTCAACCATGTCATTTTCAAGGGCAAAAGCCAAGTCTTCTGCGACACTCAAACCGATAAACTGGCCATCTGTATCTTGCAAAACCGTACTGACCAAATGAGATTTCTCATAAATACTGAGATCAAAGGCTTCATTCCCCTGAATGAGGAATTGTCCACTACTGGTTCCCTTATAGATATTGGGGATAATCCCATTTAAGCACTGGCCAATGGTTGACTTCCCAGAACCAGATGGCCCAACAATCAGAACCTTTTCCCCCTTATAAATGGTTAAGTTGAGATTTTTCAAGGTTGGTTCAGACTGTGCCTTGTATTGGAAGGAAAAATCCTTCAGTTCAATCATTGCTTCTTTCATTTAGTTTGCCTTTTCCCAAAAGAGCGCAAATTGGATGGCTAACTCCGCGATGCGATCCTTGCTATCTAAATCCTCATGACTAGATAAGGTTCGGATATCCCATTTTTCTTCCGAGAGGTGGTCAGCTGCATAGAAGAAATGGCAGAGCTCAAAGCCCCTATAAGCTGCTAAAGCTGCCACTGCCGAACATTCCATATCCACACAGATGGCTCCTGCTTCCTTTCGTCGCTTCATCTTGTCGATGGTTTCTCGGTAGGGTGCATCTGTCGTCCACACTTTTCCCGACTGATAAGAAACCTTGTGACTGTCCAGAAAGGCTTGGAAGAGAGGGAGGGTTTTCTTATTTACTTCCACTTCATCACTAGCCGGAAGATAGTGGTAACTGGTCCCCTCGTCGCGAAGAGCAGCTGTTGGAATGATGATGGAAGTCGCTTCGATATCTCGATCTAAAACCCCACAGGTCCCAAAAAGAACGAGTTTTTCCATCCCAAATTGAATCAGATCCTCTATAATCCCCACACAGGAAGCAGCCCCAACGGGTGCATTAAAGGCACCAATCTGTTGGTCTCCAATAGTGATCCCATAGACCAAGACTTCAAAATTAGCCATGGAGGTTCTTGCAATGACCTCATGATCGTAATTCTCAAGGAGGCGAGCAAAAGTTACTCTTGAAAAGCAAGAGATGACAACTTTGGGAAATCCTTCAATTGGTTGGTGTAAGTCTTGTGGATTGATAATCGCCTGTCGATTGGCATCAAATTCTTCTAACAGCATTTCGTGCACCTCTTTCATTCTACTTCTAGGCCCCTATTATACCATAATTAGCCTAGTCATTGGTTTTTGATCAAAGGAAGGAGTATAAAAAAGAACTGCTCCCAGACGTTAGATTTTTCGGATCAAACGTCGGAGAGACAGTTCACTGCGATATTTTTTACTTGTCCTCCAATTGCGCTAATTCTAGCAACCGTTCTTTGGACAATTTTTTAATTTCAATTTGACTAGCATCTAGCAGCTGGAATTCATCTGGCTCTAGTGCTTCCAGTAGATTCTTCAGTGCAAGAGAACCAATTGGATGGTAATTTTCTGGCTTATCCGGATCTCCATCGATCGCAACCAATAGAACTCGCCAATCAATGATACCCGCTAAACCCACAATTTCTACATATTCCGCAGGAACATGTGGCACGCTTGGCAAGACCGTATCCGTATCTTCTGTCAAGCTATAGCTGGCTAAGAAGGCTCCTGTCTCCTCCTGTTGATAAAAACGGACTTGACTGAAATAAGCTGCACTATATTGAATCTTCTTGATAAAGGCAGAGTAGGCTTCTAGTGGATGGACATGGTTCAAGACTTCCTGCACTGTATCCCGATCCAAATAGACTGGATGAGCGAAGCCTTGTACTTCAAACTCTTTTAGATCTTTTTCTTTCGTCACATTACCCAGCGTTTCTAGGATAACGACTTCATAATCAAAATGGAAAATAGAATCGGGAGTATAGCTCACGCCATAGCTGGCCACAATCTCCGTTCCTAATACTTCTGCGAGCCGACTAAGCCATCGAAGGGCCAACTGCCAATCTTCTTCTATCGCAAAAGAGGGCACCTGAATCTGATAAGACTCTTCTTCATCAAAATAGCGTAACTGCAGAGGAAGACCGCTCTTACCAAATACGATACAGTTCAAGCCTTCAAAATCATTTAAGGGACGATGAAGGGTGGCAGAATCATAGTTGTAGGTTGTTAACCCCTCCACTAATTTAAGAACTTCCTGTGCTGCGAGTACTTTCTGATAGCCAAATAAGCTCTTTTTATTTTTGATTGAAAACACGATACTCATTTGTTTTCTCCTTTGTGAAATCGCTTACCCAAAGTATAGCACAATTTTCAACCAATT
>NZ_KQ969689.1:214050-216599 GCF_001578955.1 Streptococcus parasanguinis | reverse complement strand
CCCAAAGTATAGCACAATTTTCAACCAATTTCCATATAAAAACAGCCTGAGCTTTCAGACTGTTTGTTTCCATTATGCAGGTGCTCCATCAAGCGTCTCACCGATGACCGCTAAACGCTCACGAACTTCTGCTTGTGACAAGTTGTGTTCTTGGACATAACGATTGCGAGGGTGAACCCGGCACTCATGCGAACATCCGCGAAGATACTTGTCTTCGTTTTCTTCTGAGGTCAAGATCCGACGGTTACAGAAAGGATTTCCACAGTTGACATAGCGTTCGCATGGTGTTCCATCAAACCAGTCTTTTCCGACAACGATTGGATCGACATGGTTGACATCGACTGCAATCCGCTCGTCAAAAACGTACATTTTCCCATCCCACAGTTCGCCTTGAACTTCTGGATCTTTCCCGTAAGTGGTGATTCCACCATGCAATTGACCAACATCTTTGTAGCCTTCACGGACCATCCAACCTGAGAATTTCTCACAGCGGACTCCACCTGTACAGTAGACGACAACGCGTTTGTCCATGAATTTTTCCTTGTTATCACGGACCCATTGTGGCAATTCACGGAAGTTGCGGATGTCTGGACGAATAGCCCCACGGAAGTGACCAAGATCGTACTCGTAGTCATTTCGAGTATCAAGGACAACGGTATCCTCATCTAGAAGAGCTTCTTTAAATTCTTTTGGAGACAAGTAAGCACCTGTTGTTTCAAGAGGATTGATGTCATTATCGAAATTATCATCTTCTAAACCAAGGTGGACAATCTCTTTCTTATAACGTACAAACATCTTCTTGAAAGCTTGCTCTTCTTCCTCATCGATCTTGAACCAAAGGTCCTCCATCCCTGGAAGGCTGTGAACGTAGTCCATGTATTTTTGCGTTGTTTCGTAGTCACCAGAAACAGTTCCATTGATTCCTTCGTCAGCGACTAGGATACGGCCTTTGAGGCCGA
Source organism: Streptococcus parasanguinis (assembly GCF_001578955.1). Classification (GTDB taxonomy): domain Bacteria; phylum Bacillota; class Bacilli; order Lactobacillales; family Streptococcaceae; genus Streptococcus; species Streptococcus parasanguinis_U. The sequence continues at coordinate 215,640 of NZ_KQ969689.1, read as the reverse complement.
TTGATTTACAGAAAGCCAAGTGATCAGCCGCAAATTGTTCTGCATTTTCAATGGGGGTATAGAGGTAATAGAGTAATACGCGAATAGGTTTTGCCATGTCATTCTCTTTTCTAAGATTAAATTATCAGAATTTTTAATTCAACTATACCAGTATACTCTCCCAAGAAAACGAATGCAATTTATTTGACTGAAAAATAAAAGCCTGGGATTCCAGACTTTTATACGACGAAACCAAAGCTCCTCCTTCCTACTCTTCCTTTTCTAACTGATCCAGATAGGCTTCATAGCGTCTTTTCTCAACTTTTGCAAGAAGCATCACAAGGGTATTCACTCCCCATACAATTGGAAGATTCAGTAAAAAGGTAATAGGAAGTACCAGTAAGAATTTTGAATGGAAGGGATTTGCCTGATAGACAGCTTGGTTTAATTGAAAATTTTGAGCCCAGATGAACAAGGAGAGAATAGAGGTTACTGCTACAATTCCCGTCACATTTAGATAGCTATAACTGATAAATCTCACACCCAATCGTTGACAACGAACAGAATAATACAATCCTGAGACGATGAGTAAGGCTACCACCATGATTGGACTGAGCCCCACCTTAGATGTAAAAATGGATCCTACACTAAAAACAGTTAAGGCAAGGAAAAGAAAACCAGCCGTCTCAGCACCAGCCTTATTAGCTAAGCCTTCTTCTCGTTCATCTATGATTTGTTTGTTCAGCAATTGTAATCTCATTGCTTTCTCCTTATTCTTCATCCTCTAACTCTGCCTCTATCTTCTCTTGTTTTTTCCGATTGATAAGAGCAAGTGGTTTTTCAAGCAGATCTGTCAGGAGGGCAAAGACGATGATTTCTAATAAAATTTTAACCAGATACTTGGGACTCAAGATAAAGCTCACTGCTTCTCTCTTTCCAATCACATCCATAGCTATCATCAGCACAGCAAAGAATAGACCTGACCCAAGGCGACTCAACCAGCTATCTTTTTCTAACATATCTCGGATATCAATCCCTGAACTGATTCTTCTCACAAAGGCATAGGCTCCCATGGCAATCAGAAGGAACATCTCAGGGAGATAAGCGACGAGATCTAAGTCCAGGATACTGGATTTCACAAAGGCAAATAGGGCAATAAAGCAGGTCATACCAAGGACAAGTTCTCCTGCGATTTTTCCATCAAGTAGCATGGTCCGTTCATCTTTTACAATTGGTTCTTTCTTTTGTTTCATATGTTTCCTCTTTCTATGTTAAAACTGTTACTCCCAGAACAGTTTATCCAGCGTCTTATCCAAGGTCTTACAAATGGCAAGGCAAAGGCTGAGGGTCGGATTGTATTTCCCTGCCTCGATCAGGCCAATGGTCTGGCGTGTCACCCCTATGGCATCTGCAAGATCCCCCTGGGTCATATCATGCTCGACCCGGGCCATTTTTAATTTGAGATTTTTTGCCACATGCTTTTCCTTTCTTGTTTTTATAACTTTATTATACACTATATTTTCTATTTTGCAATATATATCTTACATTTTGTAAAAAATATTTTTGATAAACAAAAAAGAGGCTGGGAAAAAAGTCCTAGCCTCTCAATTG
>NZ_KQ969689.1:212433-214030 GCF_001578955.1 Streptococcus parasanguinis | reverse complement strand
TTCTAGTACGTTTAATCTTTGGTCAAACTTCCATCTTTTGTTTGGGTCCGTGCATAAGCAATCAAGAGAAGAGAACCTGCAACAGCTACTGTTAAAGCATTTAAAGAACCCGCAACAACACCTTGTAGGAAGACTTTATTGGCACTTTCCTTGTAGATCAAGACATCTCCAACCGGAGCAATCAAGCCCCAGATCACAAGATTGGATACGATTTGAACAACGTTAAAAACAATTAATTCTTTCTTTGTCACTTCCCCTTTGAATTCACCGATTTGTTTGCGGAAGAAACCAACAAAGAGTCCAAACAAACCACTTGAAATGATCCAAGTCCACCAAAGACTACCTGACATAGCGTCCTTAATGGCATGACCAATCAAGCCGATTAAGAAGCCAACAATTGGGCCAAAGACTACACTAAAGAGAGCTTGAAGGGCATATTGCAACTGAATGCTCGTATTCGGTGCAGGTGCAGGGATTTGCAACATAGCAATCACGACAAAGAGGGCTGCTCCAACCCCAATAGCTACAACATCTTTAATTGAAAATAATGATTTCTGTTTCATTATGATATCTCCTATTAATTTTCCATTTTTCTAATCTCAATATGCCAAGAAGCCCCAACTCCTACATTATAGGCCTTGGCAAAGGATCCCTGGTTGATGGCAAGACCAACACGGTAAAGGGAATTGATATAAAGGATTGGCTGTCCAATTCGCACATCGGCGAAAGACTTGCCGTAGGTTACTTGGTTTTGGTAAACCAGCATGTCATTGTTATAGATGGTCACTTCAAAACGTTCCCCAAATTTGGGTGACAAATGATTGAACTCTTCCCGAGTAACGGAAGTCCAAAGAGAACCAAAGCGTACATCTAGGATGTCAACTGCACCTTTAACAAGATCGTCCTCAAAAACCGTCTCAACCACTGGGATTTCCACAATATGTTCGACACTGAGTTCTGGTCCGACTTCTTCAAAACTAATATGGCCACTGGCCAACTTAGCTCCTGTATAGGCGTAGACATCACGCCCATGGAAAGTATAAGAAAATTCTGTATTGGCTCGACGATTCTTCACCTCTGAAATCTCACGGATAGCAACAATCCCTACATGTTTCTTGATAAAAGAGAGAGTTCCATTATCCGGAGTGACAATGTATTGATTTTTAGCCGTTTTAGCTACGACACTCTTTCGTTTGGAACCGACACCAGGATCGACCACCGAAACAAAGGTTGTCCCTTCTGGCCAGTAATCTACTGTCTGAAAGAGACGGTAACTCCCTTCAAAGATATTGTAGGGGGTAATATCATGAGTTAAGTGGTGAATTTTAAGGGTTGGTGATTCTTCTAAAGCAACCCCAATCATAGCTGATACTGCTCCATCCACCAAACCAAAGTCTGACTGAAGAACTAGTAAATTATTGTGCATCTTTATCTCCTTTTTTGGCCAATAATGGAAGAAGGATGTTCGATAGTCCCCATCCTAATCCTGCACCCAATATGACCGTGAGGACAAACCAAGTGATGGTCGCTAGATCTGGTGATACCATCACCCGATTGACATAGTCTATCGATTTACCACGATCCAGTAACGACATGC
>NZ_KQ969689.1:201344-212018 GCF_001578955.1 Streptococcus parasanguinis | reverse complement strand
GAATGGGCCCTGTTGTCGCAAAGGCAAAAATAACAAAAGACAAGGCATTTCGTAAATTCGAGCGAAAACGACCACTTGAAGCGACCATCTCCGCAAAACTTCCGGCGATCAAGGCTGGAATAAAGGCCCCTGCACCATGACGTGAAAGGAGAAAGAAGGATCCGATCACGCAGCCAACTATAAAGATAGATCCAACTCCTTTTATTTTTTCTAGAAAATAGCGGTAGATCGTCCCGCCAAACAAGGCTGAAAAGGCAGGAGCATAAAACATATTTCCTTGATGATCGACCAGATTTCCAACTAAGACCCCCAGTCCAATCGCAACAAAATAGAGGAAGACGAAGGCTCCGACTTGTTTCATATGATTCACATTTATTCTATTCATTGGATACTGATCCTAACGGTGGCTAATTTTCTTCGAAAGGAAGTCCCCGATAAATTGGACTAGAACGATAAGAATCAGGATCAATAAGGTCGCCACAAAGATGACATCATTGTTAAACATGTTTTTCCCGTAGTTGATGGCCAAGGTTCCTAGTCCTCCTGCACCAACGGCACCTGCCATGGCGGTTTCTCCAATCAAGGAAATGATCGTTACAGTCGTTACACGGATCAAATCTGGAAGCCCTTCACGAAGGTAGACACCGACAATATCCCAGAAGGTTGCCCCACTGGCTTGGGCCGCTTCAATCACGCCTCCATCCAATTCGGACAAGACCACTTGAACTTGGCGGGCAAAGAATGGAAAGACAGCTAGGGACAATGGAACAAGAGCGGCTGTAGGGCCGATGGTATTTTTCAAGAGCAAGTAGGTCAATGGATTAATAAAGGCCAACAAGATAATGAAAGGAATGGCGCGGAACAAAGAAGTAATCTTATCCAAAATTTGAAAAACGATTCTATTTTCGATGACGCCACCTGGACGGGTCAAGACTAATAAAAGCCCTGTCACCAAACCTAAAAATCCACCAATAATGAAGGAAATAACGGTCATATAAAGGGTAAGGTAAATAGCGGTTCCCCAACCATACTGGCCAGACCACCCTAATTTATAGACATTTGGTAAATATGTTTGAATTAACTGGATCATGCTTTTCTCCCATCTTTCACAATAGTCACGGAAACTCCTGCATTTTCTAACTCAGCTTTGGCCGTTTCCAGATTTTGATTTTCACCTGATAAGATGACCACCAACTCTCCAACAGGCGTGTTATCAAGGATCTCGATATTCCCAAATAAAATGTTGGCAGATACTTGGTACTGCTTGTAAATATCATTGATGATGGCTGTATCTGTTACAGAACCTGCATACTTGAGATGCGCTAAAATCGAATCATCTGGCAAGTTCTTAACAATCGCTTGTTGGTTGATTTTCACCATGGCTTCATCAATTCCTGTTGCAACAGTGATAAAGTCTTGAGTCAAGCCATTTTTAGGATTGGAGAAGATATCTAAAACAGATCCTTCTTCGATCAGTTCGCCATTTTGCATGACAGCTACCCGGTTGGCAATATCTTTGACAATTTGCATCTCATGGGTGATCAAGACAATGGTTAAGCCAAGTTTTTTGTTTAACTCTTGTAACAAAGCTAGAATTTGTTTGGTCGTCTTTGGATCCAAGGCTGAAGTTGACTCATCTGAGATCAAAATCTTTGGATCGTTGGCAAGGGCACGCGCAATCGCTACCCGTTGCTTTTGACCACCAGACAATTGTGCTGGGTAATTTTCTGCACGGTCAGATAGACCAACCAAATCCAACAATTTCGCCACTTTCTCATTCTTTTGTTCTTTGTTCAATTTAGAATGTTTAAGAGCAAATGCTACATTTTCTGCGACAGTCATTTGAGCCATCAAGTTGAAGTGTTGGAAAATCATTCCGATATCCCGACGTTTCTCCCGAAGGGCAGCCGGTTTTAGGGTCACCTGATCTTGATAAATCACATCTCCATCCACAGTAATGGTTCCGGCGCTAGGCACTTGCAAGAGATTGATCACCCGAACCAAGGTCGATTTCCCGGCTCCAGAATACCCTACAATCCCATAGATATCGCCTTCATTAATATGAATGGTCACATCTTTGACGGCTTGGATCTGACGTTTCTTTTGCTGGAAGGTCACATCAATGTGGTCCAGCTGAATCATTGCTTTACTCATAACTTGCTATTAACTCCTTTATCAATTCAATATGGGTGTAATAATCGGCGATTTTCACATTTTCGTCGCCCCCATGATCACGGCTATTGGCATTGCCAATTCCAAAGGCTGCCATTGGCACCTGCAAAGCCTCAAAGACCGTATGCATTGGCCCTGTTCCCGCTGTTGTTGGAAGAACAGAAACTCCTTCTCTATAGAAGTCTTTGGCCAGCCGAATGACATTTAAAATCGATGGGGCACTCATATCACTTCGGTAACTCATCTCCCCGAGAGTATAGACCAATTCGACCTGATCATAGCCATTTTTCTTCAATTGCTGCTTGATCTTTTCTAAGACATCCTTGGGATCCAGTCCAGGAACTAATCGCACCTCCATCTTGGCACGCGCCTCTGCCGGAAGAATCGTTTTAACACCTTGGCCTTGGTAACCAGAGCCAAAACCTTCAATATTCAGGGCTGGTTCAAAATAGAAACGGCGCAGGAATTCTTTTCGGTCTTCCTTCAAGATTGGGAGGGTTAGACCATAGGTTTCCGCAACATCTTCTGGCCCTTTGTTGGCATATTGCTCGATCAAAGCTAGCTCGCGTTCATTGGGTTCTTGGATCTGATCGTAAATCCCATCCACCAAGATTCGGCCTTCTTTGTCACGTAGGCTTGCGATGGCATTTAACAAATACCAGGAAGCAGAGTCCACCACCCCGCCATAGCTGGAATGAATATCCACTTCTGCACTCTTCACCACCATATCAAAGGTGACGATCCCCTTGCTACCACCAGAAATTTCCAACTGACCCTGATTATTTCGGGTACCTTGTTCCCAGACTAAGAGGTCTGCCCCACGCAAGTGTTTCTTGTGTTTGGCCAAGTATTTATCCAAGTCAGTCGATGCAGACTCCTCTGCCCCTTCGATGATAAAGGTGATATTGACTGGCAAATCGCCACTTTCACGAATGTATTTTCGAAGGGCTGTGAGACGAGCCGTGATATGCCCCTTGTCATCATCAACCCCTCGACCGTACATGGTCCCATAATGAACTGATAAGGTAAAAGGGTCTCCCGTCCAAGGTTGGTCTCCATCAGCTGGTACCGTATCATAGTGGTTATAAAAAATGATGGTTTTGGCTTCAGGATTTGGCGAGAAAAATTTGGCAATCACAAAAGGTGCTGTATAGCTATCATCAACTTCGACTTTGGCTCCTGCAGCTGTAAAAATTTCCCCCAAATAGTTGGCTACTTCCTTGAGACCAACTTGTTGGGCAAAGATGGATTTTTTTGAAATCAAGGTTCGTAACACTTCAAAATAGTGTTGTGCGACCTCATCATTTTCAAATTTACGGATTTGTTCCGCTTCTGTTGCAAAAGGCATGCATTCCTCCTAATACACGATAAGAGGTAGAGAATCGCTTCTCCACCTCCTTCATACACTTGAGATCAAATCTTAGAAGACTGGTTGGTCCATTCCTTCTGAAGATTCTTCGATCACTTTCTTCACATTGTCTTTGTGATAGGCTTTGATGATTTCTTTGATTGCTTTTGCTTTATCAGATTTTTCCCAATCTTTCTTAGCAGCGATCAAGTTGTACCATTGTTTTGAGTTGTTGTCTTTCTTTTCAACATAGATAGCTTTTTTGAAATCAACGCCTGCTTCACGAACGAAGGTATTGTTGATGACTGCAGCATCTACTGATGGAAGAGCAGATGGCGTTTGTGAAGCATCCAATTCAGAGATCTTCAAATCTTTTGAATTTTCTTTGATATTTGACACGTTTGCCAATTGACCATCTTTGGTATCCAATTTAATCAAACCAGCTGATTGCAAGACATACAAAGCACGGCTTTCATTTGTTGGGTCATTTGGTACAGCGATTGTTCCACCTTTAGGAATTTCTTTAATTGAAGTGTATTTGTTTTTACCGTTTTCTGTACCAGAGTATAGACGGATTGGAGCGATGTACGTATCTGCTACTGCAACAAGGGCCTTGTCGTTTTTAGAGTTCCAGTTATCAAGGAAGTTATAGTGTTGGAAAGCATTGATATCCACGCTACCATCTTTTACAGCCACGTTTGGTTGTGAGTAGTCTGTAAATTGAGTGAATTCCAATTTGATTCCTGTTTTAGCGTCATCCAAGTTCTTTTGAACTTGATCCCAACGAGCTTTTTCAGTGTCACTCAAAGTCATGACACCTACTTTTACAGTTGTTTCACCATCTTTGCTAGATGATTTTGAAGAACCACATGCTGCAAGAGCAAATGTTGCGATAGCTGCAAGAGCTGTTAAACCAAGAATTTTTTTCAATTTCATTTTGAAGTCTCCTTTAATTAAATATTATTCTTTAATATCTTTTGCTTCTGGTAGGTAAGTTCCACCAAAGTATTTTTTAGACAGTTTTTCAAGGGTTCCATTGTCATAGAGTTCCTTGATGCGTTTGTTGACAAATTTTTGAAGGTCTTTATCTTCTTTTGCAATAATTGGATACACATAAGGTTGTTGGTCGCTTGGAAGCTCGATAACCTTCAAGTTGTCATAGCCTTGATCTCGAATGATAGTATCTACTGAGATCCGTTCGAAGATCTTGTAATCTGTACGACCATCCGCTAGATTTGCCATGATGGTTTGAATCGTTCCATCTGTGTATTGCAAGTCAGTTGGATTATCTGAATGTTTTTTATTGAAATCTTCTAATTGTTTAGCAGTAGATGTTCCTTGAACAACTTCTGTTTTCTTACCACCCAAGTCATCCAAAGATTTGATAGAAGAATCTTTTGGTACGACCAAAACTAATGGATTGCGAGCATATGGATTTGGATAGAGGTATTTTTCTTCTCGCTCTTTTGAGTAGCTAATGTTGTTGGCACCGATTTGGAAACGGTCACTATCTAAGCCAGCAAAGACTGAAGACCACTCTGTTTTGTTAAAGTTTACTTCATATTTGTCTGAACCTTTGAAGATTTCACGCAAAACTTCGATTTCATAACCGGTTAGCTTGCCATCTTTTTCTTCGTAAGAGAATGGTTTGGTTGTTCCAACAGTCCCAACTTCAATGGTTTTCTTAACACTGGCTGATTTGCCAGATGAACATGCTACTAAAGCACTGGTTGCAAGGACTGCAACTAATCCTAAAGCAGAATACTTAATCACTTTTTTTAGATTCATAGGATCTCCTTATTCGTTTCAGACACATAAAACGCCATTTTATAAGTATTTTTTTATTTTATCAAAAAAGCATTTGCTTGCCTAATATATATTTTTTATGGAGGTGATAGTTTTTCTTTATCACACTTCTTTGGCTTTAAAATATCGCAATAAAGCTTGCGCATTTTCAACATAATAGGGAACCGACACCTCAAAGGCTGCATCATCGATGGTCATGTGATCATGATGGAGGTCTGGCGCGTCTGGCTCTCCGTTTGAACCGATAAAGGCAAAGACTCCAGGAATTCGCTCTTGGTAAAAGGCGAAGTCTTCTCCAGCTGTAGATGGATTTGCTGGAAGCACCTCAGCCAAATCTTGTGAAGCTTCCCAAACTACTTTCGTTAATTCCTCATCATTAAAGGTAACGGGCGGGGTCACACCCCACTCAAAAGCCACATCCACTTCAAGGCTTTTCGCTATGTGACGAACGATAGAAACAAAGTGTTCTTTCAACTCTCTTTGCACACTTGGATTAAAGGAACGAATGGTTCCTTCAAAATAACCTGATTTTGGGAGCACATTCCAGGTTGAACCCACATCCAGGTGCGTAATGGACAAAACAGCAGTTTCAAAGGGAGAAACGGTCCGTGAAATTAATAATTGTAAGTTCTGAACCATGGTTGTGACAGCCGTTACAGTGTCAACTCCCAAGTCTGGTCTCGCAGCATGACTACTGACCCCTGTCACGGTAACCTTGAATTTCTCAACCCCTGCCATCATAGCTCCAGCATTCAAGGCAAGTTGCCCTGCTTTTAGCTGGGGAATATTGTGAAAACCAATAATTCCTTGAACATCCTCCAACAGTCCTGTTGCTAAAACATCAGAAGCACCCTCTGAGATTTCTTCTGCTGGTTGAAAGATCAAGCGTACGGTTCCTTCAAGCTGGTCTTCTTTTTCCTTGAGAAGAGCTGCTGCTCCTAGAAGACTGGTTTGATGAAAATCATGGCCACATGCATGCATGACTCCTGGATTCTGACTTTTGTAGGGCAGATTTGTTTGTTCCAAAATTGGAAGGGCATCGATATCTGCTCGAAGTGCCACCACTGGTTGGCCGGACCCAATTTCTGCAATCAGACCAGTTTTTAATCCACTCTCTAAAATACGAATCCCCAACTCCTCTAAACGCTCCTTTAGAAAGGCAGTTGTCTGGTATTCTTGACCAGACAATTCTGGGTGTTGGTGGATATAGTAGCGAATCTCTGCTAACTCTTCATAAGAAAAAGACACAAGCCTTCATCTCCTTTCAAACTTAAAATTATTTTATCACGAATAGGTGTTTCCGTCTAATTCCTGTTTCTTGGGTTTTGATATAGTTTCAAACTATAGATAAAAACACTCCTAGATCTATGTCCTAGAAGTGCCAACTTCCGCATTAAGAAAGATTTCCCTCGAATTTTTCCATAAAGCTATCACTATTATAGGCTTTTTCTACTTCCCACTTGCCATCTTTCTTAACAAAGGTCAACTGGTAGTCGTATCGATCTGGCGTCGTCAAGGGACGATCTGCAAGAGAAGCCATCATTTCCTCTCTATAGGCTTTGTTTTGAGCCTGATTCGCCTCGATGATCCCTGGGTAGTCTTTACGATGTTCTTGATAGAAGGTCTGCATGTGGTTTAAGATCGTCTTTTCCATGCTGACTGTCTCAGGATTCAGGCTAATGACTACCTTGTCTGGGAAGTATTGTTTGACCTTATAGGTTAATTTCGCGCGCTTAGCATTTTCCTTTTCATAAGCATCGATAAACTGGGTTACTTCTTCTTCAGGGAATTGGTAATCGTGTAATTTGCGAGTAAAGTCAGCCGCAAATTTCGCACGGAAATCACTGGCTTCCTTTTTCAAATCAGTTCCCAAAACAAAAGCATCATCCTTTTTGACCTTTCGTTGGCCACTGAAGTAAACTTGATTGATGTATTCATCTGCTAGAAGAGTGGAAGCTTCCACCTTGTCCTCATACTGAGAAGAATCCAACGCAAATTTTAAAGGCTTGGATTTTTTATCAGAGCTATAGGTTTTTCGTTCATACTGCACTTCATATTTTTTACCTTTTTCGACTGGGAAAACGATATAGCCAGTTAATTTTTTATCCTGGGCCAACTGATCACTCTTAAGCAATTGGAAGGCTTCACTTTGGTCATAAATTCCTGACTGCAATTTGACCTTGTTATTATCCTCATCGTAAATGGTGATATCTGAATCTGACACGTTGATAGATTCTTTGGCAACATTTTTAAATTCTAATTGAAGGGCTAAATAGGTCCCGTCTTCTGAATCATTGAGGACAGGTGGCTTGATGTATTGCCCTCCTTTTAAACTCACCTCGACTTGACCGTCAGATGCGGAACTTTTCGCTGCTTTTTCTGTCTTTGCTTGCTGCGAATTTGTCTTTTGAGCAGTAGTTCCACAAGCTACTAGACTCAAGGTCGCCACAGCAAATAAGGTCCATTTTAAAATCTTTTTCATCCTCATCTCCTTAAAAAATTTTTTCTCTATTCTAACATCTTTTTCTAACTATGTATACGCTATATAGTGATAACTCTCCCTCAGAGGGCGAGAATCACAAAAAGGCCAAGACTTTCGTCTCAACCTTTTTACTGAAAAACAATTGATCTTAGTTTTACAAGATTCCTTTTTCTTTTTGAATCATGAGATCCTTGAGGGAAATCAAGACAACCGCAAAAAGGATCATAGCCATCCCTATAAAATCAATGGCAAAGAAATGTTCATTCATAATAGCAAAAGCAAAGAATACAGCTGAAATGGGCTCAATCGAAGCAAGAAGGCTGCCTTTGACCGGGCCAACTAAGCTAGTTCCTTTCAAAAAGACCGTATAGGCAAAAATAGTCCCAATCACCACTAAGCCAACTAAGCCCATCAGATTATCCATGCTATATTGGCCATGAAAGAGTCTTTTCCCTGTAAAGGGAATCATCATAAGTCCTGGAATGAGCATGCCGATACCAATCACCAACATACTACCCCATTTTTGAATTAATTGAATAGGCAGAATGATGTAGAGGGCATAGGCAAAGGCAGAAACAAGCCCCCAAGCTAGCCCTTTAGGAGTGATTGCCAATTGATTGAGTTGACCATGGGTCGCAATAAGAAAGGTCCCTGCAATGGCTAAGACCATCGAAATGATTTCAGATACCGTAGGAGCTACCCAGTCTTTGATACACGAGTAGGCCAAGACACCTACTGGACAAAGATACTGTAAAACAGTTGCCGTACCAGCATTTGTCGCATGAATCGCTTCTAAATAGGTCAATTGAGTCATTAACAAACCCAAAAATGCAAACAAGAGCAAGGGCAAATAAGACGAACGGTCTGTTAGAAAGGCTCTCACTTTTTTCTTATCCGCTAGAAAGGCTAATAGCAATAGAACTGCTCCCGAAATAATTAAACGAATCGTTGTCAAACCGATCGCTGTAAATCCATGAGCCATCAGGTATTGACCACAAGCTCCTGATAAGCCCCAAGCGATCCCAGCAATCAAGGTCATGAGCGTCCCCTTCATCGTCTTTGACATAGTCCCCTCCCAAATCTGTTCCTTACTTTTATTGTATCATAAAAGGCCGAAACTAAACGTTTCAGCCTTGCATTATTTTATATAAGTTTATTAGCTTATTCAGGTTGAACCAAGATCTTGATTTGGGATTTATCTTGTGTTAATTCAATAAATCCTTCTTCAACGATATTTTCCAATTTAATTTTCTTGGTAACCAATTTCTCAGCAGAGAAGTAACCTTGTTCCATCAATTCCAAGACTTTAGGGAAGATATGACGGTAAGCAATAATTCCTTTGAGGGATTTTTCTTGAATAGCGAATTCATTTGGATTGATGCTCGCTTCACGTTCCCAGATAGATACAACCATACATTCCCCAGCTTTATGAACAGCTGCAAGGGCTTGACCTAAAACAACTGGAACCCCAGTGACTTCATAAGAAACATCTGCTCCACCACCTGTCAAACGATGGATGGCTTCTACGACTGTTTCTCCTTCTTCTGGACGAACAACGATCGCTCCCAATTCTTCTGCTTTAGCTTGGCGTTCAGGAGACAATTCAACCGCATAGATTTTTGATGCTCCTGCTGCACGGAGGGCTTCAACGATCAAGAGACCAATTGGGCCTAAACCAAAGATAACAGCTGTATCTCCAGTTTTCAAAGCAGATTGACGGACAGCATACACAGCTACAGCAGCAGGTTCTGTGAGAGCGGCTTGTTCATAGCTCAAGCTGTCTGGAATCACATGGACAAGATCACCATCAAGAACACAATATTTAGCAAAACCACCATCTGCAGCGAGGCCGACGAAGTTCAAGTTTGGATCAAGGTTATAATCACCAATTAAGTTGTGCTCTGCAAGAATTGGTTCGATGGTTACACGATCCCCAACTTTGACACGAGTGACATCACTTCCGACTTCTACAATTTCACCAGAGAATTCATGTCCCAAAGTAACTGGTGCTTTTTGACCAGAATAAACATGTTCTTCTGTTGGAATGAAGATTGGGCCGTCCAAATATTCATGCAAGTCTGTCCCGCAAATCCCCGTGAACTTAACTGCCACCTTTACTTGATGTGGTTGTACTTCAGGTACCTCCACCTCTTCGATACGAACGTCTTTTGCTGCATGCCAGCGTGCTGCTTTCATAGTAGCCATAGGATGGTCTCCTTGTTTTCATGATTTTTAGTTTTCTTTTCAGGAAACTTTATATACCACATTGTAAACGTTTTCTTTTTACTTGTCAAGGAAAAACTGAACAAAGAAGACAATGAAGAAATAAACCTAGTGATGACTTCTTTTCCTCTCCACATTACAAGACTTTTTCTGTATCCGACAAACCTCCAATCTCCACCCCAAAATCCAACCAAGGACCAAGAGATAATTTTCAAGCGCACCGATCCCATTGACTGGCAAATGATAGTTGAGATAAGCAAATAAATGATTCGTCCCAATTCCAATCCCACCTAGGATCAAAGCCAATAGAACCGTCCGAAGATAAAACCAATCATATTTGAGATTGACAGCAATGAGAATCACAAGAACTGCCACATTCCAAATCCCAATCTCCCGCTGCCAACCGACAGAAATACCATATCCCGAATGACTTCCCATATAGGATGGAAAGAATAGCTGGAAGATAATCGCTCCAGACATGGCGATGATAACCAGGACAAATAAGACTCTTAAAAATTTGTTCATGTAACTCCTCCTAATGGCAGTTGATATGTAATGGTCTTTCCTATTCTAACACAATTTTATGGATAGTAAAAACCAACCTCTCGGCTGGTTTTTTCTCTATTACTCTTCTTTCAACTTC
>NZ_KQ969689.1:199574-201324 GCF_001578955.1 Streptococcus parasanguinis | reverse complement strand
TCTGTACCAATCCGGCTTTTTCGACGTATTCACGCGCACCGCCACCGTTTTTCGCTAAGTGAACGAAGACTTTCTTGGCAATCTTAGATGAAATCGTTCCATCTTCGATGATGGCAATCATTTCGACCAAGTTTTCTGGTGTCAATTGGATTTCTTCCAGTGTCTTACCTTCTGCATTCAAGAATTGTGCTACTTCACCTTGGAGCCAGTTAGACACTTGCTTAGCATCGCCACCAAGGGCTACAGCTGCTTCAAAGAAGTCAGAAGTAACTTTCGTCGCTGTCAATTGGTTGGCATCATAGTCAGACAAGCCAAGCTCTGCCACATAGCGAGCACGACGGTCTTTTGGAAACTCTGGCAACTCCGTACGCATTTCCTCGATCCACTCATCTGAGATTTCAAACAATGGCAGGTCTGGTTCTGGGAAGTAACGGTAATCCGCTGCTCCTTCTTTGACACGCATAAGAATCGTGCTCTTGTTGGCTTCATCGTAACGGCGTGTTTCTTGACGAATGACACCACCTGAACGCAAGATTTTCGCTTGACGCTCAACTTCGTATTCAAGACCTTTACGGACGTTTGAGAAAGAGTTCAAGTTTTTCAACTCCGTCTTGGTACCAAATTCCTCTTGGCCGTATGGGCGAAGGGAAATGTTGGCATCTACACGCATCGATCCTTCTTCCATCTTGACGTCTGAAATACCAGTATATTGGATGACTTCTTTCAAAGCTGTCAAATAAGCATAGGCTTCTTCAGGAGAACGCATATCTGCTTCAGATACGATTTCAATCAATGGCACCCCTTGACGGTTAAGGTCTACGTAAGAGAATCCATCTGTTCCGTGGGTGTTCTTACCGGCATCTTCTTCCAAGTGGGCCCGTTCAATCCCGATTTTCTTAGTTGATCCGTCTTCCAATTGCACTTCAATCCAACCGTTGTAACCGATTGGCTCGTCAAATTGCGAAATTTGGTAGGCCTTTGGATTATCAGGGTAGAAATAGTTCTTCCGGTCAAAGTGCATATGCTGATGGATATCCATATTCAAGGCCAAAGCAGCCTTGATACCAGCATCCACAACACCCTTGTTCAAGACAGGAAGCACCCCTGGGAAAGACCAGTCGATCACATTGGTATTGGCATTTTGCTCATTCCCAAAGTGAGCAGAGGTTGGTGAGAAAATTTTTGAGTTTGTATTCAATTCAACGTGGACTTCAAGTCCGATGACTGTTTCAAAGTTCATTAATTGTCACCTCCGAAAATAAGGGGTTGTTGCTTGTGGTAATCCGTCGTTGCTTCAAAGGCAGCTGCAGCTTGGTAGATGGTTTCTTCAGAATACTTAGGACCGATCAACTGCAAACCAACTGGAAGACCTTGCGCAAAACCTGCAGGAATCGAAATCCCTGGAAGACCTGCCAAGTTGACTGGAATAGTCAAGAGGTCCGCCAAGTACATGGCAACCGGGTCATGGTTGAGCGAATCCAAATCAAAGGCTACACTTGGAGCTGTTGGACCAAGGATAAGGTCGTAATCCGCAAAGACTTTTTCGAAGTCTTGGATAATAAGGGTACGGACTTGACCAGCTTTCTTGTAGTAAGCATCGTAGTAACCAGATGACAAACTAAAGGTACCAAGCATGATCCGGCGTTTGACCTCATCACCAAAGCCTTGACTACGAGTGTTCACGTAGATATCATCCAAGTTTTTAGCATCTTCCGCACGGAAACCATAGCGAATCCCATCGAAACGTTGC
>NZ_KQ969689.1:195857-199166 GCF_001578955.1 Streptococcus parasanguinis | reverse complement strand
CTTCAGATGAAGCGATGATGTAGTAAACGGCAACCCCATATTTAGAGTGTGGAAGGCTAACTTCTTCGACAGTTGCTCCCAATTTTTCAAAGTGTTTGGCCGCATTAAGGATGGTTTCTTTGACCTCTGGGTCAATCCCTTCGCCAAGGTATTCCTTCGGAAGGGCAATCTTCATACCTTTGATGTCTTGACCAATCTTAGAAGTAAGATCGGCTACGCGCACTGGCGCTGAAGTTGAATCTTTAGCATCTTCACTGGCAATAACATTGAGCAAGAGGGCATTTTCCTTAACCGTTGGTGCAAATGGTCCAATTTGGTCGAGTGAGCTACCAAAGGCAATGAGACCAAAACGAGAAACCGTTCCATAAGTTGGTTTGAGACCAACAATCCCATTAAAAGCAGCCGGTTGACGGATAGAACCACCTGTATCTGAACCAAGGGACAAACGGACTTGCCCTGAAGCGACAGAAGCTGCTGAACCACTAGAAGATCCACCAGGCACCTTACTGTGGTCCCAAGCATTCTTAGTTGGTCCATAGTAAGAAGTTTCTCCAGATCCACCCATGGCAAATTCATCCATGTTGGTCTTCCCGATGACAATCATATCTTTGGCTTTGGCATTGGCAACAGCTGTCGCATCAAAGATTGGCTCGTAGTTATAGAGCATTTTTGAAGCCGCTGTTGTCAAGATACCATCTGTTGAGATATTGTCTTTGACAGCGAGTGGAATCCCTGACAGGAGGTTATCTGCATCGATTCCTTTTGCATCAATGGCCTTGGCTTGCGCAAGAGCCGCTTCTTCTGCCACTGTCACAAAGGCATTGACTGCTTCTTCACGTCCCTTGATATCGTCAAGTGTCGCTTGTGTCAATTCGGTTGCTGAGATTTCCTTAGAGACAAGGAGGTCGTGCAACTCTTCAATGGTTTTATGGTTGAATGACATTAGGCATCTCCTCCATCTTCTAGGATAGCTGGTACCTTGATGTAGTAATTGTCTTTTTCAGGTACATTTTTAAACAAGCGGTCACGGTCCGTCCCGTTCTCAGCAACATCCGGACGCAATACGGTCTTGCGGTCAGCCATGGTCGTTGTTGGGGCCACACCTGTTGTGTCCACTTCTTCCAACAATTCTACCATGTCGACTATCTTCGACAAGGTTGTCGCAAACTCAGCAGTCTCTTCTGGGGAGAATTTCAATTTTGAAAGATTGGCAACGTGGGTTACCTCTTCTTGCGTAATTTTCATCTTGCTTCCTTTCGTGAAATGATAATTTCCAATACCTTCTATTTTATCATAATTTTAGCTTTTCATGTTGCATTAAAATAAGAAAAAGAGATGAGACTAATTGAGAACTACACTCAACTAATTTCATACTCTTTATTTATTTTCACTTAAAGTTTTATCTACCAAGCTTGCCCCTAAGACATGCTTGAAATGATTCAAGGCAAACTGGTGATTTTCAGGAGTAAGCGATGCCACTGCAGGTTCCACGACTTCGATCTGATAGCCGAGGTTGTAGGCATCAACCGCTGTATGGAGGACACAGATATCAGTCAAGACACCTGTCAAAATAACGGTATCTACATGACGTTCTCGAAGGCGGATATCTAGGTCCGTTCCTGAAAAAGCAGAATAATGACGTTTGTCCATCCAAAAGACGCGTGGATCCGCTTTGTGCTCCCGATAAAAATCTGCCAAAGGGCCGTACAAATCACGTCCGCTGGTCCCAATGATATTATGAGGTGGGAAGAGCTTGCTTTCAGGATGAAAAGGATCCTCTACATCATGCGCATCAATGGCAAAAAAGATATAGGCTCCTTGGTCAAAGGCCAATTGGGTCACCTGAGCAATGGTCTCGGAAATGGCTTGTGCAGGAGCACCTGCCGTAAGCTTACCATCATCTGCTACGAAATCGACAGTGTAGTCAATTGAAATCAAGGCTTTGGTCATTAGTAATCTCTTTTCTTAATTTCTTCAAAGATATCTGGAATCAACACTTTGAGATAGGTTCCCTTCATTCCAAGAGAACGGCTTTCAATAATGCCGGCTGACTCCAATTTCCGAAGTGCATTGACAATCACAGAGCGGGTAATCCCAATACGATCCGCGATGATAGAAGCGGTCAACTGCCCCTCGTTTCCTTTCAATTCACTAAGGATAGCAGATACGGCCCGCAATTCAGAGTAAGATAAGGTATTGACGGCCATATTCACTGCTGTCCGGCGACGAATATTCTTCTCATCTTCCTCGCGTTGGTAGTTCAACATTTGAATTCCTACCACGGTACTAGCAATCTCAACCAAGATCAAATCATCGTCGTCAAACTCTTTATCATTCCGCCAAATGATCAAAGACCCCAAACGAATCCCAGAAACATGAATGGGCGCAATTGTCGTCAAGCCATCAGGAAATTCAGACTTGGTCTCTACTGGAAAGACTGTCAAATCATGCTCGATGGGAAGGTTAGCTTCTGTATCGTAGACCAAACTAGCTGCCTTGGCATAATCTTCTGGTAATTTTTTATTTTGAAAGAAAGCTTCTACTCGGTCATTGTTAGTCTTGTAACGCATGAAATAACCAAGAAGGGTTCCCTTGCTATTAATAATACAAGCATTACAATTGATAATATCCGCCAATTGTTGGGCAATATCATTGTAAGGCATCTCGACTTGCAACTGCTCATCAGTCCGTTTCAAGATGGATGTAATTTTACGTGTTTTTTCTAATAAGTTTGCCATAATAAACCTCGCATATAGTCAGCTAAAGTATATCATATAAGTGTAGGAATTTCAATCAAATTATCTGAAAATTATTTATTTTTCCTACAATTATGCGCAATTCAGAAAAATGTCGATTCGATGGCATGGAATTTATAGAATGAATCAAAAAAAGATTGAAGACCTTCATCTTCAATCCTTCATGATAATTAGCGTTTGTATTGTTTCAAGAAACGAGTCATTTTTTCTTGAATTTGAGCCAATTCATCCACACGTGGAAGGTAAACGATCCGGAAGTGATCTGGGTCCTTCCAGTTAAAGCCACGGCCATGAACCAAGAGAATTTTTTCTTGCTTCAAGAACTCTAAAACAAATTGTTCATCATCATCCACGCGGTACATGTCCCGATCAATCTTAGGGAAGATATAGAGACCAGCCTTTGGCTTAACAGCTGAGAGGCCTGGAATATCATTGATAGCTTTGTAGATGAAGTTGCGTTGTTCGTAGATTCGACCACCTGGAAGCAAGAGTTCATCCACGGATTGGTAACCTCCAAGAGAGGTTTGCACAACTTGTTGAGCCAAGACATTCG
>NZ_KQ969689.1:194117-195630 GCF_001578955.1 Streptococcus parasanguinis | reverse complement strand
GACAACATGTTCAAACCTTCGATATGGCCCTTCACATGATGTTTCGGTCCGGATAGAACCATCCAACCAACACGGAAACCAGCAATCCGGTGAGATTTTGACAAGCCATTCATACTCACACAGAAGAGATCAGGCGCTAAACTTGCGATAGCCGTATGTTTTTCACCATCCATAACTAAACGATCGTAAATTTCATCCGCAAAGATGATCAAGTTATTTTGACGAGCGATCTCTACAATCTCAAGCAGGATCTCATCTGGATAGAGGGCACCTGTTGGGTTATTCGGGTTGATGACAACGATAGCCTTGGTGTTTGAAGTAATTTTCGACTTGATATCCTCGATATCTGGATACCAGTTTGCTTCTTCGTCACAAAGATAGTGAACCGCGTTCCCACCAGCTAGGCTGACTGCCGCCGTCCAAAGAGGATAATCCGGCATCGGTACCAATACTTCATCCCCATTGTCCAAAAGCCCTTGCATGGACATGACGATCAGCTCACTCACCCCATTTCCAAGGTAAATATCATTGATATCGACATTTGGAATTTTCTTCAATTGACAATACTGCATGATGGCCTTACGGGCTGAAAAGATCCCTTTTGAATCCGAATAACCTTCACTATCACGCGCATTCATGATCAGATCATGGATGACTTCATCTGGAGCTGTAAAGCCAAATTCAGCAGGATTTCCTGTATTCAAACGAAGAATCTTTTCTCCATTTGCTCGCATGCGCATCGCTTCTTCCAAGACTGGACCACGAATATCGTAAGCGACATGTTCGAGTTTGCTTGATTTATTATATTCCTTCATTTTCTGCCTCGATTCACGAAATTATCTCTATTATACCACTAGTTCAAATAGAGTACAAACCGAGGACTTTAAAAATCCTGCAAAAATATACTAGAAAAAGCGAGACTTTACCTTTACATTCTAGCCTAAAAGGGATAAAATATAAGTGTATAAGGAATAGAGTTACCTTCTATTCTATCCATGTTTTCAAGCTATAAGGAGGTAGGATTATGTCTCAAAAATACGAAAACATTATGGTCGCTGTCGACGGTTCCCATGAAGCAGAATTAGCCTTTGAAAAAGGGGTTAATGTTTCTCTTCGCAACGGCTCCAAATTGACCATTGTCCACGTCATCGATACCCGTGCCCTTCAAAGCGTCTCAACGTTTGATGCTGAGGTCTACGAAGAATTGCAAGAAGAAGCCAATGAATTGCTCAAAGGCTACAAGGAACGTGCTGAAAAAGTCGGCGTTCAAAATGTTGTGACTGTTGTAGAAATGGGAAATCCAAAAGTCCTCTTGGCCAATGATATCCCAAGTAAAGAAGGGGTTGACCTTATTATGGTCGGAGCTACCGGACTTAATGCCTTCGAACGGTTAATGGTCGGATCCTCCTCAGAATATATCCTTCGCCATGCCAAAGTAGACTTACTAGTGGTACGTGATAAGGATAAAACCATGTAAGCAACAAAAAGTTTGGAACAAAGGTTCCAAACTTTT
>NZ_KQ969689.1:188460-193819 GCF_001578955.1 Streptococcus parasanguinis | reverse complement strand
GATTTTATCCGCGAACACCCTTTGTATCTTAATAAGTCATGGAACTTCCTGGATTGCTGAAATCATCCACTGGATCATTTCACCTAACGTCCGTACTCACCTAATGAAAGTTTTTCAGAAGACTTTATCTTCAATCTGAAGAGGCTGGGACAAAAGTCCTAGCCTCTTAATTATTTTTGGATTGTCGAGCAAGACGCAGTGGTTGAGTGGGACGACGAAATCGAATTCTAACGAATTACCGATTTCTGTCCCACTCTCTTTTTAGTTGTCTTTCTTTGCTTCTTTTTGTTTTGCATGTTTTTCGTAGGCCTTCAGCTGGCGATCAAGTTCTTTTTTGATGGCTGGTTCTGGAGCGTATTTTTCTTCCCAATCATCTGGCTTCAGAATTTTGTGGGTTACTGGATCAAAGTGCGCCTTTCCATCTGGGAAAATCTTGCCCATATTGGCCCGGTGAACAATCTCAAAGACCTCTTCAGGATCGACCCCCATTAGAACAAAGCTACCATAAGTCAGATAGAGGGTATCAATCAAGGCATCAACCTGCCCTACCATGGAGATCTCAGCTGGATGTTTGCTACGAACCTTATCTGCAGCCTTATCCAAAGCTTCGTGAAGAGCTGCTACCGAGCGGTCAAATTCTTCCTCATTACGGCTAGCTGCTCGGACAAATTCTACCAACTCCTCTTGCTTGAACATGGTTCGATAAAGGGCATCTTGAGGCTGCCAGACAACAGGTTTTTCTTGAGTTTCTCCATCCATCACGCCATGGAAGGTTTTGACCTTATTGAAGTGATCATCCTTAGAAAGAAAGAGTTCTTTCTCTGAGAGAATACCAAAGTGTTGCAGGGCCTTTTGGATACCATCCTTGCCATTACTAGTCGTTGTATGCTTGGCAATCGCCTTGACACTGGTCGTTCCATTTCCCATCGCAATGGACAAGCCAACACCTGAAAGCATCTCTAAGTCATTATCAGAATCTCCAAAAGCCATCACCTCATCAATGTCAAAGCCAAATTCCTGACCAACGATGCGAATCCCTTCTAACTTGGAAATCCCCGGGTTGAGGACATCTGCCGCAAAAGGACTGGAACGTGTGAATTTCAGATGTGGAAACTCTTTTTCAATTTTTGCAGTCTCTTCTGGACTCGATAAGATCAACACTTGGTAGATCGGTTCTTGCGCTAGTGCATAGAGGGTGTCCTGATCTTGTGGGACGACCTTGCTGACCACTTTGTTAAATCCACGACTGACTGTACGGGCCATTTTGCGGGGCACAAAGCGACTGGACCAGGTTGAAATAGGGCTCATCCCAAAACTCATAATCCGAGAACCAAATACCCCATCCTTGCTACCGAGAGCAATTTCCTTACGGTGTTCTCGAGCATAGTCAATTAGTTGGTGCAGACTCTTTTTATCGATTGGGCTGGTAAACAGCACACGGTCCTTGGTCAAAATATACTGACCATTATAGGTCACTGCAAAATCAAAACCATAGCGTTCCATAAACGGTTTGACAAAGGCCGGTCCCCGCCCTGTCGCAAGGCCTACATAGATCCCTTCTTCCTTTAAAGACTGAATGGCTTTTTCTGTTGACTTTAGGACCGCTCGACTATCATTAACCAAGGTTCCATCGATATCAAAAAAGACTGCTTTTATTTCCATGTCTACTGTTTCTTTCTTTTTATGATAAAATAAATTATATCACATATTCCAAGGAGCTTCACATGTTTAAGAAAATTTTAGCACTACATACCGGTGGGACCATTTCGATGGCAGCAGATGACTCTGGGGCAGTGATTACCAACGAAGTCAATCCCATGACCCAAGTCACTTCACCAATTGAAGGGATTGCAGTCACCTCGGAGGACTTCTTCAACCTTCCCAGCCCTCAAATGACCCCCCGTCACATGTTAGCCCTATATCAAAAAATCAAAGAGGAAGCTCACAACTACGACGGCATCGTCATCACTCATGGGACAGATACGCTGGAAGAAACAGCTTATTTCTTGGATACCATGAAGTTACCAGAGATCGCTGTGATCATTACAGGAGCTATGCGAAGCTCCAACGAGCTCGGAAGCGACGGTGTCTACAATTTTCTGACAGCCCTTCGAGTAGCTGCCGATCCGAAAGCACGCGATAAAGGTGTCTTAGTCGTCATGAACGATGAAATTCATGCGGCTAAGTACGTCACCAAAACCCACACCACCAATGTCAGCACCTTCCAAACACCAACCCACGGCCCACTGGGGTTGGTCATGAAAAAGGAAATCCTCTTCTTTAAAACAGCCGAGCCTAGGGTGCGCTTTGATCTCGATACCATCGATGGTTTCGTTCCGATCATTGCTACCTATGCAGGGATGAAAACCGATCTGCTGGACATGCTGGATCTTTCAAAGCTTGATGGTCTCATTATCGAAGCCTTTGGAGCAGGAAACATCCCTAAAGAAACAGCACATAAACTCCAAGAATTCATGGATGCAGGTCTTCCAATCGCTTTAGTATCCCGTTGCTTCAATGGAATCGCTGAACCCGTCTACGCATATGAAGGAGGAGGCGTCCAACTCCATCAAGCAGGTGTCTTTTTCATCAAAGAATTAAATGCCCCCAAAGCTCGCATCAAACTTCTCATCGCCCTCAATGCCGGCCTAAAAGGACAAGAACTCAAAGAATATATCGAAGGGTAGCATAAGATACAAAGGGCGTAGCGGATACAGTCAAAATAGGGAATTCGACGCAGAATCATTAGATTCTAGGAGGATTCATCTTTTTGACACAATCCGCAGCCCGTGTTCAGTTAATAAGATACAAAGCCCGTAAAATGCCAAGTGAAAATAGGGAGTAGGACAGAAGTGATACTTTGTCGGACGCTTCGTCGTCCTACCCCCACAAGGCTGATTAGGATTCTTCCGAGCTGATAGGCGAGAGAAGAGTCCAATCAGCTACTGTGTCTTGAAGTTAGTACTCGTATAGTTGGCGTTTTTTCACACAGCATTTAGGGCGTGTTCAATTCGTGTAACGGCAAGCACTATGGTGCCTTGCCTAAACGACTCACTAACTCCTCAGGTGGATAGTATCGATCCACCTTCGTCCTGTCGCATTTCATCAAGATACAAAGCCCGTAAAATACAATCTTAAAGGGAGTAGAGTGGAATCCAAAGAATTTCCACTCTACTCCCTTTTTATGCTCTAATCTAAATGTTCTTTCTTTTCTAAATGAAGTGAGAGCAAATGCCAATCGGGGTGTTCGCGCCAATCTGGCGTGGCTACGATCTGGCTGGCAACTTTCCTTGCTTCTTCCAGAATGGGATAATCTTCTACCAAATCCGCGACTTGAAATTCTGGGATCCCAGATTGGCGGGTTCCAAAGATTTCACCTGAACCCCGCATTTTCAAATCTTCTTCCGCCAGCACAAACCCATTGGTTGTCTCTGTCATGATTTTCATGCGCTGCTTGCCACTATCTGTCTTAGGATTGGCTACTAGAATAGCATAGGATTGCTTGTTTCCCCGCCCAACCCGGCCTCGAAGCTGGTGAAGCTGGCTAAGACCAAACCGATCTGCATCCATAATGACCATAACGGTTGCATTGGGTACGTTGACTCCTACTTCAATAACGGTCGTAGACACCAAAACATCGACTTGGTGCTCTTTAAAGGCCTGCATGATGGCATCTTTTTCTTCACTTTTCATCTTCCCGTGAAGAAGAGAAACGCGTGCTCGCTGTCCAAAGAAGGTCTCTAGCTCTTCTTGGAGGGCAAGGGCGTTTTTCAAATCTAGCGCCTCTGACTCCTCAATCAAGGGAGAAATAAAGTAGGCTTGAGAACCTTTGCCAAGTTCTTTGACTAACCAGTCGAGGACCACTTCTAACTGCTCATGCTTGACCCAACGTGTGATGATTTCCTTGCGTCCCGCAGGCATCTGATCAATGATGGACACATCCATATCTCCAAAAGCCGTGATGGCCAAGGTCCGGGGAATAGGGGTAGCCGTCATCATCAGAACGTCTGGATTTTGTCCTTTTTCTCGAAGAATACGACGTTGGGAAACCCCAAAACGGTGCTGCTCATCAATAATGACCAAGCCTAGATCTTGGTAGTGAACTCCCTCTTGAATCAAGGCATGTGTCCCCACAATCAGTTGAGCTGTTCCTGATGCGATCTCTTCTAAGACTTCTCGTTTCTCAGCCGCCTTTAATCCTCCTGTTAGAAGAGCAATTGGCAAATCTAGAAAAAGATTTTGCAAGCTTTCCTTGTGTTGCTCTGCCAAAATCTCCGTTGGAACCATCAAGGCTGCTTGCTTCCCAGCGCTTAAGGCTGCATACATGGCAAGACCGGCCACGACTGTCTTCCCGCTTCCCACATCCCCTTGCAAGAGGCGGTTCATATGATAAGGAGAAGCCATATCTGTCAAGATTTCATTCAAGCTGTTTTCTTGAGCTTGCGTTAGCTCAAAAGGAAGCTGCTTTTTTCGTTCTGCTAATTTTTCTGGATTCCAGGCCAAGGAAATCCCTTGGCTGGCATCGTGATTTTCTTCCTTTAACACTTGGAGTTGCAGCTGGAAAAAGAGGAGCTCTTCAAATTTTACCCGGCGAAGAGCTTGCTTGTACTCTGCCAGATCCTTAGGAAAATGCATAGCTTGCACTGCTTGGGAACGAGACATGAGTTGATAACGCTCTCGTAAGATTTGGGGCACATTCTCTTCTAAAAGCTGGTCCAAGCCCTGGTCGAACGCTATTTTGATCAATTTCACCAGGCTGTTTTGGCTGACTCCTTGCGTCACTCGATAGACCGGCTGCAAATCATCTTCCACTTGAGCCAGGAGTTTCATCCCTGTCAAACTGCCTTTAGCCTTGTCCCATTTCCCAAAAATCGCCACTGTCTGCTGGACCTCAATTTTGTCTGCTAGATAGGGTTGGTTGAAAAAATTAACCGCAATGACCTGGTCTCCCTGTTTGATCGAAAAACGCAAGCGATTTCGTTTGTAGCCATAATATTGGACATTGGCTGGTGTTGCTACCACTCCAGAGATGACGGCTTTTTCCCCATCTTCCAACTCTAAAACATTGCGCGTTTTGAAGTCTTCATAGCGAAAGGGGAAATACAAGAGCAGATCTTCTAAGGTTTCAATCCCTAACTTTTTAAATTTTTCCGCCGATTTTGGACCGACTCCAGGCAGTACGGATAAGGGTTGGTGTAGATTCATTTCTCATCCTTTCTTTTATAAAAAAGCAGGTCCATCCGGGAAAATCCCACCTGCTTCTTCTTATTCTTCACCTGTATAGTCACGAGGAATCCGATCACTCAAGAGACAGACCACTTCATAATTAATGGTCCCACGGTAATCTGCAACCTCTGTT
>NZ_KQ969689.1:185066-188255 GCF_001578955.1 Streptococcus parasanguinis | reverse complement strand
CAGTAATCTGGTCCATCGAAACGCGACCAACAATGGGACAATAGTCCCCCTTAATCAGCACATGAAAGTTTTGCATCTCTCGGATCCAACCATCCGCATAGCCGATAGGAAGCGTTCCAATCCATTGGGATTCTTCTGTCGTATAAGTTGCTCCGTAGCCAATATCTTGACCAGCTTCTAACTGTTTCACATGAACTAACTCACTCACCAAACTCAAGGCTGGTTTAATTTCATAAGGCAAATCTAGCACAGAACCGCTGGGATTCAAGCCATACATGACATCTCCCAAGCGCACAGCCGTGAAAATCGTATCCGCATGCCACAAAGAAGTGGCTGAATTACTAGCATGGACAATGGGAGGAAGGGTTTCAAGAGCAGCCAATACTTCTTTGAAAAACTGGTATTGCGCTTGGAATTTTCGATCATCTGCCTCATCTGCTGTCGCAAAATGAGTAAAGATCCCTTCAATTTCAGCTCCAGCTGCTAAGAGAAGGCGTTCAGCTTCTTTGATCTCTTCGATCCTTCGGAATCCAATCCGCCCCATTCCTGAATCCACCTTGATATGGACCTTCAATCCTGAAAGATCTGCTTCTTGTCCAAGCAATTGATCCATCCAAGCAAGACTCGCCACCGTTAAGCGGATGTCATGCTCTTTGGCTAGATTCACTGTTTCACTTGGCACAACTCCCAAAATCAAAATAGGGTGTTGCAAGCCTTCTTCACGGATTTCGAGGGCTTCATCCATATTGGATACACAAAAGCCATCAACCTGAGGCGCCAATTTTTTGGTCACCGCAACGACCCCATGACCATAGGCGTTGGCCTTGACGACTGCATATTTTAAGGCTTGACTCGGAATATGCTCACTGACTTGTTGCACATTAAAGGCAATGGCATCCAAATCGACTCTAGCAACAGTTGGTCTATGTTTACTTGCTTTCATTTTCTTCCTCCAAAATGACACTGGTCGACACTAGGTCTCCCTTGTGACTGATCGAAATCCATACCTTCCCAGAAAAAGGAGACTTAGAAAAATAGGGAGCTCCTTGGGCATCATTTAAAATTTCTAAATCTTGAAAACCAACTGGTCCAATCCCTGTTCCCATTGCCTTCGAAAAGGCTTCTTTGGCGGACCATCGGCCCGTTAAATATTCCATTTTCCGTTTTCCAGACAATTCCTCAAAGCGCTCTCGCTCAGCCTCGGTTAAGACTTTTTCAGCGAATCGAGTATTCTTCTGATAGGCTTTTTCAATCGCAGCGATCGATTCGATATCGATGCCATGTCCTTTGATCATCTTGTTTTATCCTTATTTATCGTTTCAGTATCGTTTTACTGACAAAAGAGAAGGGGCTAAAGAATCACTCCTTCCGCCCCTGCCTTTTACTTATTCATCGTTGCAATTTCTTTGACCAAGGCCTGTGTTTTTTCCCAACCCAGACAAGGGTCTGTGATGGATTGACCATAAACCACTGGTTCATTTTGACGGCCATCTTCTAGATAGGATTCAATCATGAAACCACGAACTAAAGTTGCCAAATCCTTGTTCCAAGCACGGTTCATCATGGTTTCTCTCACGATGCGTACTTGCTCTTCGAATTGTTTACCAGAATTGTCATGGTTGGTATCCACCAGGATGAAGGGATGTTGAAAGCCCATTTCGCTATAGCGTTTTGCTGCCGCAAGCAAATCTTCATAATGGTAGTTTGGAACATTCTTACCACTCGCATCCAAGCCCCCACGAAGGATCGCATGGGCTAAAGGATTTCCTGATGTTTCCACTGCTTGGGCATTGAACAAAAAGTTTTGGGGATGTTGGGCTGCATAAATCGCATTGAACATGACAGACAGATTTCCAGATGTTGGATTCTTCATGCCTGTCGGAGCAGAGATCCCACTAGATACAAAGCGATGCTCCTGGTCTTCAACTGATCGCGCTCCAATGGCATGATAAGAAATCAAATCTTCAACATACGGAAGACTTGCTGGATAAAGCAACTCATCCGCAGTTGTCAAACCAGTTTCTGTAATCACACGGTAGTGGAGATGTCGGACTGCTTTCAAACCGTCCACAAAGCTTGGTGCTGCATGTGTATCTGGTTGGTGCATCAAGCCTTTATAGCCATCCCCATTGGTCCGAGGCTTAGCCGTATAGACCCGCATCACAATGAAAATCTGATCTTTCACTTGCTCTTGCAAGTCTGCCAAACGACGGGCATACTCCATCACAGCTTCTTCATTATCAGAAGAGCAAGGTCCGATCACAAGAAGGATCCGTTGGTCTTCTCCTTTGATAATAGCTTCCAATTCTCGATCACGCGCTTCTTTGCGCTCCAAGGCTGGACCTTCCAAGCGGTAAAGCGAAGTGATCTCTTGCTCATCAATCTTATTGCTCTTCGTAATGAATACCATACGGCCTCCTTATGCTACCTAGACCCATCCTCTTTCTATTTCAGAGGAGCTCTTAAAATTTACGTCCGTGACAGTTTTTGAATTTCTTGCCTGAACCACAAGGGCACAAATCGTTACGTTTCACTTGTGACAAGTCAATATCTGCTGGAATATCTTGTTGTTGCGCTGCAATATTGCGAGTCGCAGTTGTTGAAATACTGTGTTCCGTACGTGGACGTTCTTGTTCGTGAATTTGGGCTTTCATCATGAGACGAGTCACATCAAATTCAATCGATCCGATCATATCGTTAAACATACGGAAACTTTCTGATTGGTATTCTACCACTGGGTTATTTTGCGCATACCCACGGAGTCCAACCGCATTTCGCAATTGATCCAAAGCATCGATATGGTCTGTCCACTTGCTGTCCACCACACGAAGGATCAAGACTTTTTGGAATTCTTGCACAGACTCTTCGTCACGCAATTTCGCTACTTGGCTAGCATAGATTTCTTCTGCACGTGCATACAAGTATTCGATAACTTCCTTGTCAGATTTTCCTTCAATATCGCTTGCAGAAATCGTATCTTCCGGAACCAAATTGTATTTGGCAAAGTTCAGAATCGCTTCAACGCGTTCTTCCTTACTTGAGTGGCTGGCTCCTTCAACAATCCGTTTGATGGTCCGTTTGATCATGGCCTTGATTTCAGGTGCCAAGTCACGGTTAGCTGTGATAACATCATAGCGTTCAGCGTAGATAATTTCCCGTTGTTCCCGCATCACGTCATCGTATTGAAGG
>NZ_KQ969689.1:183960-185046 GCF_001578955.1 Streptococcus parasanguinis | reverse complement strand
CTTGACGGGTGAACATATTTGAACGGATCACCGATTCTTCTTCGCTCAACTTGAAGCGATCAAGCACTGCTTTGATCCGTTCAGAACCGAAACGACGCATCAATTCATCTTCAAGAGACAAGTAGAATTGAGATTCACCTGGATCCCCTTGACGTCCTGAACGTCCACGAAGCTGGTTATCGATCCGACGGCTTTCGTGACGTTCTGTCCCGATAACACATAGTCCACCGAGTTCGCGAACACCTTCACCAAGCTTGATATCGGTACCACGTCCGGCCATGTTGGTCGCGATGGTAACAGCACCACGTTGACCAGCGTTCATGATGATTTGCGCTTCTTTGTAGTGGTTTTTCGCATTCAAAACTTCGTGAGGGACACCTGCTTGAACCAACAATTGAGAAAGGTAATCACTGGTTTCAACGGCAACGGTACCTACTAGGACTGGTTGACCTTTTTCATGACGAGACTTGACATCTTCCACAACAGCCTTGAATTTTGATTTCAAGCTTGGGTAGAGAAGGTCTGGATGGTCAATACGGGCAATCGGACGGTTGGTTGGAATTGGAATCACGCGAATGTTATAAATTTCACGGAATTCTTCTTCTTCGGTTTTCCCTGTCCCTGTCATCCCTGACAACTTCTTGTACATACGGAAGAGGTTTTGGTAAGTAATCGACGCAGATGTTTTGGTTTCTTCTTGAACTGGAACACCTTCTTTGGCTTCAATCGCTTGGTGAAGTCCATCAGAATAACGACGTCCTTCCATAGTCCGACCAGTAAATTGGTCGACGATCAAGATTTCTTGATCTTCGCTGACCACATAGTCAATATCCAAAATCATGATGTAGTTGGCACGAAGGGCATTGTCGATAAAGTGAGTCAAAGCTACGTTTTCAATATCGTACAAGTTTTCAAGATTAAAGTAGCTTTCTGCCTTATCGATTCCTGAATCAGACAAACCGATGGTTTTAGATGGGACATCGATAATGTAATCGTCCTCTGTCAAGGTCTTCACATAAGCATCCGCCATGTGGTAGAGCTGGCTCGTATCAGAAGCTGTCTGACCAGAAACGATCAATGGAGTAC
>NZ_KQ969689.1:181056-183940 GCF_001578955.1 Streptococcus parasanguinis | reverse complement strand
GACCAGAAACGATCAATGGAGTACGGGCTTCGTCAATCAAGATGGAGTCTACCTCATCGACCAAGGCATAGTTCAATGGACGTTGAACCATGTTTTCTGCGCGCACAACCATGTTGTCACGCAAGTAGTCAAACCCGATCTCTGAGTTGGTTGAGTAAGTGATATCACAGAGGTAAGCTTCTTTTTTCTCAGCTGGAGATTTTGCTGCAAGGTTGATCCCTACTGAAAGACCAAGCCATGAGTAAAGTTCTCCCATCTCTGTTGCATCCCGCTCGGTCAAGTATTCATTGACGGTAACAACGTGTACCCCTTTGCCAGACAAGGCATTCAAGTATACCGGCATGGTGGCTGTCAGGGTTTTTCCTTCCCCTGTACGCATCTCTGGAACGTCACCATGGTGAAGGACGATTCCCCCCATGACCTGAACCTTGTATGGGAACAAACCAAGAACCCGTTTTGCAGCTTCACGAACAACTGCAAAAGCCTCGTACAAGAGATCATCCAAAGACTCACCATCTTGGTAGCGTTGCTTAAACTCAACTGTTTTCGCTTTTAATTCGTCATCCGTCAAAGCTGCCATTTGGTCTTCATAAGAAAAGACCTTGTCAGCCATTTTTTCAAGGCGTTTGATTTCGCCTCGATCATTTTCAATAATTGTTTTTAATAAATTTGCCATTTTTTTCCTTACTTTGAATTTTTCAAAATCTAAAATGTTCTTTTTATTCTAGCATTTTTTAAACATTTTTTCAAGATCAAGGCTGTATCTTACAAGACTTTCGAGTGGTTTTTTTCGTGTAAGAAAATCCAAAAAGATGCCTGCTCAAGCAGACATCTTTTCTATATACGGTGTTTATTCAGACAAATGGTAAGAATAGCTTGCCACAACCACTTCTTCATGCCAACGAAGTGCATACTTCAATTTCAAACTCATTTGGTTGTGGAGAATATTTTGCCAATGTTTTTTAGGAATAAATTGAGGGACTAAGACTGTAACGGTGTTGCCTTTTTCCTTGGCCTCCTCAGCTACTTTTGAGACAAATTCAACTGTTGGCTGGATAATATCCCGGTAACTCGTCATGACATTTTCAAAGCGAATATGAGGGAAATAATGCTTAAATTCTTCCGCCACTTCCGCATCTTTAACCTTGGTTTCTTCCGTTGAGACGTGCATAGCTATAACATCGTTTCCTAGGCTATTTGCATAACTCATAGCTCCCACACTTACCTGAGTGACATTCCCAACAAGGACAATCACGGTATTGCCCGCATAACTTGTCTTTTCAATCTTACCTCCCAAGCGCAATTGAGCCGCAACTTTATCATAGTGATTACGGATACTCAAGAACATCCAAAGCAAGAGACCAATAATAGGGAAGAAGGGCCAGATCTCACGCAAACGGAATAATAAGAGGATCAAGACAATCCCATAACAGATGGCTGCCCCCAGGATATTGGCAAGCGAATACTTAAGAAATCCTTTTTGATATTGGCGTTTCCAGTGGATCACCATCCCTGTTTGAGAAAGGGCAAAAGGAATGAAGACCCCGATGGTATAAAGCGGAATCAAGCTTTCTGTTTGCCCATCAAAAATCAAGAGCAAGACGATGGCACCAATCGCCAAGGTCAAAATCCCATTAGAATAGCCCAGACGATCCCCTTTTTCCATATACATGTGTGGCATGTATTTATTTTTTGCCATGTTAAAGGCCAACATTGGAAAGGCTGAGAAACCGGTATTAGCCGCAACTGCCAAGATCAAGGCTGTTGATAATTGGAAGACGTAAAAGAAGGCTTGTCCAACTGGGGAATTCCCTAAGATGGCTTGGGCCATTTGGGCTAGAGTTGTTACCCCTTTAGCCGGAACGACACCCACCCAGTAATTGAGGAAGGTAATCCCTGCAAACATGATCCCCAAAATCAAAGCCATAATGGTCAAGGTAGAAGCTGCATTCTTTGCTTTTGGTTTCTTAAAGAAAGGAACCGAATTGGAGATAGCTTCAACACCTGTTAGGGAAGCTGATCCACTTGTAAAGGCCCTCAATAAGAGAATGACACTAACCCCTGAAATGGTTTGACCCACATGAGCAGTTGCGTTATAGGCCAAATGGCCCGTCAAAATTTGGATCACACCATAGCCAATCAAGGCAATAGTACTGACAATGAACAGGTAGACCGGAATCATCAACGATGTGGCCGATTCGCGCAGTCCCCGAAGGTTCATCAGCATCAAAATCAAGACCAACAAAATGGAAATGTGAAGATTATAAGGATGAAGAGATGGAATCGCTGACGTGATGGCATCTGCACCGGAAGAAACAGATACCGCTACTGTCAGCATGTAGTCGACCAAGAGACTGCCACCAGCGATCAATCCCGCTTTGGGAGACAAATTCTCCGTAGTCACCATGTAGGCCCCTCCCCCTTGAGGGTAGGCATGAATGACCTGACGATAAGAAATCGTTAAACTAGCTAGAAGAACCAGGACCACAATCCCAATCGGAATGGACCACCAAATGGCTCCCGCTGATACGGTCATCAAGACCAAGATAACTTGCTCTGGACCATAGGCAATAGAAGAAAGTGCGTCACTAGAGAGCATGGCCAAGGCCTGCATTTTCCCTAGCAATCCGCCTTCACCTTCTACACCAGATTTCAACGGACGGCCAATAAACCATTTTTTCAATGTTGAAAACATAAAAAACTCCTTGAAAAAAAGATCATGAGGCCGGGAATTCCCTGCCTCTTTTCATAAAACAGGGGTTATTCTACTCCTTTTTTTCAAGACTGACAACCAAAATTATGAAATTTTCATAAAGTTTTCATTGTGGTCATTCATTCAAGCTCTCTTAGATCGGTCCGCTTCTTTTCAAATTGATCCAGCAAA
>NZ_KQ969689.1:173153-180740 GCF_001578955.1 Streptococcus parasanguinis | reverse complement strand
ATCCGAAGTGTACTGGGCTGTGCCAGCTCCAAACTTGTCGATGTTTTCCTTGAATTCTGGATTATAGACATAGCCTTTGCCGATATGGTCAAAAACCTCTATAGAGCAGTCAAATCCATACGTTCGAATCGCGTCTAAAAGTTTGGCGGCTTGATCTTGGTTTTCATTTGCTGATACGGGTAGTCCATCTTTGAGATTTTGAGCCAAAGCTTGAAAAACTTGGTTGAAGACTTCCGTAGCCTCATCTTCACGCCCCTTTTGGCGCTCGAGAGCCTGGTCCATGACTTCTTGACCATATTTCTCTACTGCTTCTTGGTGGTATTTTTGATTGTCTTGATAGCTAAATCCAGTGAATTTTTCCTCAATGGTCATTTTTCTTTCTCCTTTTTGTTCTTGAATGGTTTTTTGCAAGGTGGCAATCAAGGTATCCAGATGTTGCCTTTTTTGAGTCAAATAGTCCAACTGTTTGGTCAAATGGGGCAATAAGTTAGATTTTTCTTTGGCTAAGAGTTCTGCTATTTGGTCTAAGGAAAATCCTAGATACTTGTAGTAGAGAATCACCTGTAATCGTTCTAAATCTTCTTGACTGTATGTCCGATAACCATTTTCAGATTTCACAGGGACTAGAAGTCCTATCTTATCATAGTGGTGCAAGGTCTTGATAGAGACACCCGACAGCTCTGCAGCTTTTTTGATATGGTACATGATTTCCTCCTTGTACTCAATGAAAATCAAAGAGCAAACTAGGAAGCTAGCCGCAGGTTGCTCAAAGCACTGCTTTGAGGTTGTAGATAGAACTGACGAAGTAAGTAACATATATACGGTAAGGCGACGCTGACGTGGTTTGAATTTGATTTTCGAAGAGTATTACAAGGATAGTATAATCCCTCCCCTTAGGTCAGAGTCAAGAATTTTTTTAAAAAATTTTTATACCAGATAAAAAAAGGCTTGAGTCACTCCACAGCATTAACTCAAACCCTTTCTTTTTTTATGGGTGACTCACGATCAATTCTAAACCTTGCCCTTCCAAATTCCAAGATTCAACATCGCTTGGCAAGATAAAGTGACTTCCTTTTTGAATAGGATAATCCTTTCCATCTACAGTCAATTTCCCTTCTCCGGCTAAGACGCTCAATAAGCTGTAATCAGCAGTCTTTTCAAAATTAGCTTTTCCAGTAAGTTCCCACTTATAAACCGTAAAGAAATCACTGGCAACCAAGGTGGTCATTCGAAGATTATCAACAACAACTATATCTGGATGGCTATTAGCTGGCTCACCGATGTTTAACACATCAATTGATTTTTCTAGATGAAGCTCCCGCAAGTTTCCTTGATCATCCTTGCGATCAAAATCATAAACCCGGTAGGTAGTGTCACTCGACTGTTGTGTTTCAAGAATCAAGATTCCAGATCCAATCGCGTGCATGGTCCCACTTGGCACATAGAAGAAATCTCCAGCCTTGACAGGAACTTTTGTCAGCAAGGCATCCCAGTCCTTATCCTCAATTTGCTGGCGGAGTTCTTCTTTTGACTTGGCATTATGTCCATAGATAATCTCAGATCCTTCATCAGCCGCAATCACGTACCAACACTCAGTTTTTCCAAGTTCTCCTTCATGCTCCATTGCATAGGTATCATCTGGGTGCACCTGTACACTGAGCCAATCGTTGGCATCCAAAATCTTTGTTAATAAAGGAAAGACAGGCTCTTTACGATTACCGAATAATTCCCGATGCTCTTGATAGAGCTGATCCAATCCCATTCCTTCGTATGGACCATTGGCTACTTTAGAAACTCCATGTGGATGGGCTGAAATCGCCCAAAATTCACCGACATGGTCGCTCGGAATTTCGTAACCAAATTCTTCTTTCAGACGAGTTCCTCCCCAAATTTTTTCCTGCATGACTGAATGTAAAAATAATGGTTGTCCCATAATATCCTCCTCGCATTTCATGTTTCTATTATACAAAAAAAAGAAAGTTTTTGAAAGCCCTTTCTATTGTTTTCCTCTCTCGCCAGAAACTTTATTTTTGTGTATAATGAAAGGGATGACACTAAAAGAAAACATTATCCAACTGGCGCATTCTATTGGGATTTCAAAAATTGGATTTACAACTGCTGATGACTTCGCTTATTTGGAAAAATCGCTCCGCTTGGCCGTTGAGGAAGGACGGAATTCTGGATTCGAGCATAAGAATATTGAAGAGCGCATCCAACCCAAATTAAGTCTCTCCTCCGCCAAGACCATCATCTCAATCGCTGTCGCCTACCCCCACAAACTCAAGCAACAACCTCAAAAAACAGCCTATAAAAGAGGAAAATTCACTCCCAACAGCTGGGGATTAGACTACCATTATGTCCTTCAAGACAAGCTCAACCGTTTAGCTGCTGGGATTGAAGAAATGACGCAAGATTTTGAATATAAGGGCATGGTCGATACTGGAGCACTGGTTGATACGGCTGTCGCCCAACGAGCAGGGATTGGCTTTATCGGAAAAAATGGCTTGGTCATTTCAAAAGAATACGGTTCTTACATGTTTCTGGGGGAATTGATTACCAATCTCGAAATTGAACCAGATCAGCCTGTCGACTATGGTTGTGGAGACTGTCGACGTTGTTTAGATGCATGCCCAACATCCTGTTTAATCGGAGATGGCTCTATGAATGCCAAACGCTGTTTGTCCTTCCAAACTCAGGACAAGGGCATGATGGACCTAGAATTTCGCAAGAAAATTAAAACGGTCATCTATGGATGTGACATCTGTCAGATTAGCTGCCCTTATAACAAAGGGCTAGATAATCCCTTAGCAACAGAAATCGATCCAGATCTGGCTCATCCAGAATTGCTTCCCTTTATAGAACTGTCCAACGGACAATTTAAGGAAAAATTCAGGCATGTTGCTGGAAGCTGGCGAGGTAAGAATATCCTCCAACGCAATGCCATTATCGCACTGGCCAATGCCAATGACCGCTCATCCATCCCTAAACTCCTGAACATCATCGAGACCTCGCAAAATCAGATCCATATCGCAACGGCTATCTGGTCTTTAGGGCAACTGCTACGTGAAGTCACGCCGGACCTTGTTGAGCTCTTACGGAATATCAAACATCCGACCGATGCTATCATAGAAGAACGAACAGCTTTCTTTGAAAAATTCGGCATTCAGGCAGATTCACAGCTACAATGAAAAAACACTAAGATTGTAACCTTAGTGTTTTTTTAGTTCCTTCAAGAAATACCAACTACCCATCTCTACTTGGTTAAAGCAAATCTCACTTGAATAGACTTCCTTGTAGCCATTTTTTGTATAAAAATAGACATTTCCTTTGGTATTGGTATAAAAGGCTAGTTTTTTTCCTTGGATCTCTTCCAAGAAAGGCTCAATTCCTTCTGTCATAAATCGACTGCCATAGCCCTGCCGTTGGTGTTTAGGGGCGACTGCGAGAAGCATCAAATACCAATCAAAGTCTACATTTTGCTCCAATTCCTTATCCGTGTCCTCCATAAATTTAAAGTAGGCCAACATATTTTTCAAGGAAATAAACTTGAGCAAACCGAATCCCCCATTTAAGAGATAGGCCCGAAAAGGAATCGGTCCCTTTTGCAACAAGGCAACTGCATAAATTTCATCATTTTGTTCTGCCACAAGGCACATATGGTGCTTAAGAAAAACCTTTACCAGGATGCGCATCATTGCCTCAACAAAGGCAGGATATTGCTTGGGATCCCGAACCAAATCCTTGATGACTTTTAAAAATAGATAGTCCTCAAAGGCTGTACTGGCTACTCGAACCACCTGATCCAGATCTGCTTTTTCTGCTTTTCTGTACTTCATCGCCTCTCCTCTTCTATGTTATCTTACTAGTATACAATACCAGTCGCCATTATACAAAGGTCATTTTTTAGCAATTTGTTCATTTAAACCAGCCAAAAAAGTCCTCCCCAGGCGAGTCCCAGTCCCCAAGCGACGAGGACATCCTTGGGATAATGAACCCCTCCAAGAACTCGGACAAGGGCTAATAGAAGAGATAGAAGCATGGAGCACATTCCTAGCGGAAGAGACAACTGACAGACACACATGGAGATAATGGTCGCCGAAAAAACATGTCGGCTAGGAAAGGAATGACCGGATGAATTTTTTTCTAATAAGGGTTGAATGTCCCATTTCTCATAAGGTCTCGGAACATTGACCCAATGACGAAAGAGGCTAAATAAGATAAAACCCGACGCAGGAATCCAGATGAAAGACCAGATTCCTCCCATTGAAGTTTTCTTTAAAAACAGCCAACAAAAGACCAGGACGTAGATGCCTGGCATGGCAAACGTCAGGATTCGATTCATCCTTTGAAGAACCTGCACACGACGTGGCTTTCTCGTAAAAGGCAGAGTTAGCCAACGATAAAATTTCAGATAATCTTGAAGATTGGGCTTCATGTTGGCACTCCTGTCTATCATCTCGTTTTTGTACTACTAGTATACGCGATCCTAAGAAAGCCTGTCAAGCCAGGCTTCTTTTTTATCCTCTCTTTCTTCTTTTTAACATTAGAAGCGATCTATTTTTGACGCTTTGTCATTTTTCTGTACCTAAGAATCGTCTTTCCCATCCCTTCTTCCAGCATAAAAAATAGGATAGAAGCACATAGAATTGCCTTCTATCCTATTTTTTACTTTACATTTCACAAGCCTTGTATCTTGATTTCATGCTACTTCTTCTGTGAATTGGCTATTATAGAGATCAGCATAGAAGCCATTTTGGCTCATGAGTTCTTGGTGGTTGCCTTGCTCGATAATATTTCCATCTTTCATCACGAGAATCAGATCCGCATTACGGATAGTGGACAAGCGATGGGCAATAACAAAGGAGGTTCGGCCTTCCATGAGTTTGTCCATGGCTTTTTGAATCAACTCTTCTGTACGGGTATCGACAGATGAGGTTGCTTCATCCAAGATAAGAAGCGGGGCGTCCTTCAAGAGGGCACCGCAATGGTCAAAAGTTGCTTTTGACCAACGGACAAGGTCACTGAATCATCTAATACAGTATCATAGCCATTCGGCAAGGTCCGAATAAAGTGATGGACCCCAACCGCTCGGGTTGCCGCTTCGACTGCTTCATCTGAAATATCGGTTTGATTGAAGACAAGATTTTCCCGAATAGTGCCTTCAAAGAGCCAGGTATCTTGCAAGACCATCGAAAAGGCATCATGAACTTCTTCTCGGCTCATGGCCTTAGTATCCACACCATCGATGGTAATTTTACCAGCTTGAATGTCGTAAAAACGCATCAAGAGATTGACCATGGTGGTCTTACCAGCACCTGTTGGACCAACAATAGCCACCTTCTGTCCTGGCTTCGCTTCAGCTGTAAAGTCATGGATAATAGTCTTATCTGATGAATAGCCAAAACGCACATGTTCAAAGGTAACATGACCTTCGGGTGTTTCCAATTGACGTGTTTTTTGGGATTCGTCTTCCATTTCTTCTTCGTCTAAGAATTCAAAGACACGCCCCATAGCAGCACTGGCTGATTGCAATTGGGTAATTCCTTGCGCCATTTGACCGATTGGTTGGGTAAAGATGCGGACATAGGTCATAAAGGCCACAATGGTCCCGATGGTAATGTCTCCATTAATGGTGAGGACAGCCCCAACGATACAGACCATGACATAGCCGAAATTCCCTACAAACTGCATCAAGGGCATCATGATCCCAGAGAAGAATTGGGATTTCCACATGCTATGGTACAAATCTTGGTTGATAGCATCAAAATGATCTTTGGCCTGATGACGGCCATTATAGGAAATGACCACATTGTGTCCACTATAGATTTCTTCAACATAGCCTGAAACTTTGGCAAGGTTGTCCTGTTGTTGCTTAAAGAGAGGCTGGCTCTTGACCATAATAATGCTGGAAAGAGCAAAACCTGCAAAGACGGACACAATCGCTGTCACCGCCAAGTGCCAGTCCGTCTTAAACATCATAAAGATGGAGCCAATCAATAAGACAATAGAAGAGACCATTTGAACCAAGCTTTGGTTAAAGGATTGGGTCATCAAATCCACGTCATTGGTCACACGAGACAAGGTATCTCCTTGTTCATGGCTATCAAAATATTGGAGGGGCACGCGATTGATCTTCTCAGCAATAGCATTGCGCAAGCGTTCTGCAAAGCGCTGAATCATCGTTGAGATAATGAAACTACTGCTGTAGGACACCAGTGCTCCAACTCCATAAAGGATGGCTAAGGTCAGGGCAATCGAAGTGATCTTATCAATATCAATGGCGCCTCCCATCCCTTTTGTAATGGTATCTGTAATTTCTTTTAACTTATCCGGTCCAATAACCGTGATAATACTCGATACGACCGAAAAGAGGATAGCAACTAGGAAAAATAGGTGGAAGCCCTTCAAATAGGGAGAAAGTTGTCTCCAAAGGGACGATTCTTGTTTTGTTTTATGCATGTTCCAACTCCTCCTTAGACAATTGTGAATAGGCAATTTCTTGATAGACTTCATTGGTCGCAAGCAATTCCTTGTGGGTACCTTGACCGACGACCTTCCCTTGATCCAAGACCAAAATCAAATCCGCATCCATAATGGTCGAAATCCGTTGCGCAACGATCAATTTGGTCGTATCTGCCAACTTTTCTTTTAGGGCTTGTCGCAAGATCCGATCTGTTTTATAATCCAGGGCTGAGAAGGAATCATCAAAGATGAGGATCTCGGGCTTGCGTGCAAGGGCACGCGCAATCGCCAAACGTTGACGTTGTCCTCCAGAGAAGTTGCTTCCTCCTTGCGCTACTTCTGTATCCAAGCCCTTCTCTTTTGCGGCAACAAACTCTTTGGCTTGGGCCAATTCAAGAGCTTTCCAGATGGCTTCATCCTCTAATTTTCCTTGGCTACTTTCCCCAAATTCCATATTGGAGCGAATCGTGCCACTAAAGAGCACTGCTTTTTGTGGAATGTAGCCGACTTTATTGTTCAATTCTTGGTGGCTATAGTCCTTGACATTCACCCCATCCACTAAGATCTTTCCTTCTGTCGCATCGTAAAAACGTGGAATTAAATTGACCAAAGTGGATTTACCAGAACCAGTTGATCCAATGAAGGCAACGGTTTGTCCTTTCTGAGCTGAGAAGGTCACGTGCTCAATCACAGCACGGGAAGTCCGTCCATAGCGGAAGGAAACATCTTGGAATTCTACACTTCCTTTTTCTCCAGACTCAGTCTTGGACTCAGATGGAAAATCAACAGACGGCTCTAGAGCCAAGACCTGATTAATCCGTTTTGCGGATACTAAGGCACGAGGCAGAATAATCAAGATGGCCACCATCATCATAAAGCCAATGACAACCTGCATGGCGTAAGAGGAGAAGGTGATCATATCGGAGAAGACCTTGGTCCGATCCGCTAATGCAGGACTGGTGAAGATCTTTGTAGGATCTTTTGGCATGGCGATATCATTGATCAAGTGCGCCCCAATCCAGTAGATAGCAAGGGTCAAACCACTTGATACCACTGTCATGACAGGGTTCATCAGAGACATCAAACGATAAACAAAGAGATTTAGACGGGTTAAGCCCTTGTTTT
>NZ_KQ969689.1:171500-173112 GCF_001578955.1 Streptococcus parasanguinis | reverse complement strand
GCACCCCAGTCAAACTCTCCCGTGTCGTCGCATTCAAGGCATCGGTCAAACCCTGAACCTTTTGCTGGCGCGGAAAGGCAATCAGAACAAGAACAGAGAGAAGAATCAAGACCATCAAGACCGCAATCCCAACAGACGTTGTCCAGGCACTGCTCTTCCCCCAAATCTTGGTCAGAGCCCAAATCGCCATAATGGGACCACGCGTCACAACTTGCATCCCCATGACAATCATGATTTGTAACTGGGTCAAATCATTGGTTGTACGAGTTAAGAGAGAGGGAACGGAGAATTTCTTGATCTCGGCATCAGAGTAATCCATCACTTGATGGAAAATCTCTCCTCTAAGTCGCGTCGTAAAGCTGGCAGCGACTCTTGAAGCCAAAAAGCCCACAAAAACTGCCATCAAAAAGCTTCCAAAAGAGAAGAGCAACATCTTGCTTCCCGGATCCATAATATCAGAAACCTTGGTCCCATCCTTAGCTAAGAGGGTCGTGATATCAGATAAGTATTCAGGAGTCTTTAAATCCATCCAAACAGCCAGACAGATAAAGACCGTACTAAGGGCAATCATGCCCCATTCTTTGGCGGTTAACCGCCGAAACATATTGATCATTCCTCGCTCCTTTTTTTCATATTCTCATAAAATTGATGCATGACCTTGAAAAAGATGGCCAATTCTTCTTCTGATACACCAGCCATCATCTTCTGGTCCACTTCCTCAAAGAATTGTTTCATGTCATTCAACTTATTTTTCACACTGTCTGTTAGGTAGACATACTTGGCCCGTTTATCGGTCGGACTAGCCTCTAAATAAATAAAGCCATTTTTCTCCATCCGCTTGATCAGGTTACTCGTCACGGATTTTGAGATATGAAGTTCCTGCTCAACATCCCGAATCAAGGTCACTTTTCCCTCTTTCTCACGATGAGATAAAAAGCTCAATACCTGACCTTGGGGTCCTGCGCTAAATTCAAGCCCTCTCTTCTTGGCCTCTCTTTCTACCATGAGGTGAATGAGATGGCCGATTTTTTTAAATTCTTGTAAAGGTTTGTCCATCATTTCCTCCAAATAGTTCTCTTAAGAACTTTAAAGTTACTATGAGAACTATTTTAACACAAAAAAGATCCCTGTCAAGAAAAAAAGTTTCCATAAGAACTAAAAAAATGGAGCCGAATCGACTCCATCCTTCATCTTTAGATAATAATGCCTTCTAGATGATCCATTTCATGCTGACAGATCTGGGCTGGAAAACCTGTCAAAT
This sequence comes from Streptococcus parasanguinis, assembly GCF_001578955.1. Lineage (GTDB taxonomy): Bacteria > Bacillota > Bacilli > Lactobacillales > Streptococcaceae > Streptococcus > Streptococcus parasanguinis_U. The sequence continues at coordinate 171,851 of NZ_KQ969689.1, read as the reverse complement.
GAATTGTTTTTGCTTTCCAATTCACATCTCGATAGGTCACTGTAATCTCCTCATAACGAGTGGTCGGCCGACTCCCCATCAAGGACAAGCATCCTTCCTCTGTTTGGTAAGGCTTTTTATTTTCAAGGAGAACCGGATTAAACAGGACCAGATTTTCACTTCCCATTCGGATGATAATCGCCCGTTTTTTCACCCCGATCATATTAGCCGCTAAACCGACACACTCAAGGAGATGAGCATTTAAGGTGTCCTGCAAATCCAAAGCCAAGGTGCGATCCTCAGGTGTCGCTTCTTCTGACTTTTGACCCAAGAATAAGACATCTTTTACAATATTCTTTTTCATTCCTTCCT
>NZ_KQ969689.1:165690-171375 GCF_001578955.1 Streptococcus parasanguinis | reverse complement strand
TTTCTAACCTCTAAGAGACAATTGCTGCTTATTTTTTAAGCTTTTCGCTCACTTGTTTTGCAAGAACAAAGTTCCCCAAGGTCGCTGAACCATTGCCAGCAACTGCAGGTGTCACAATATAATCTCTCACATCTGGTACAGGGAGGTAACCGTTCAAGAGGGCAGTAAATTTCGTGCGAACACGATCTAACATATGTTGTTGAGCCATGACTCCTCCTCCAAAGACAATGACGTCTGGGCGGAAGGTAACCGTCGCATTCACTGCTGCTTGTGCGATGTAGTAAGCTTGAATATCCCATACATTGCTGTTGAGTTCAATGTTTTCCCCACGAATTCCTGTACGAGCTTCGAGACTTGGCCCAGCCGCAAAGCCTTCCAAACAGCCATTGTGGAAAGGACAAACACCCTTGAATTCTTTTTCTACATCCATTGGGTGTTGGGCAACATAGTAGTGTCCCATTTCTGGGTGTCCAGCACCCCCGATAAACTCACCACGTTGGATGACACCAGCACCGATCCCTGTTCCGATGGTATAGTAAACCAAGTTTTCGATGTGGCCACCCGCATTATTGCGTGCCACCACTTCTCCATAGGCAGAGCTATTCACATCTGTCGTGAAATAGATGGGTACATTTAAAGCACGACGGAAGGCCCCAACGATATCTACATTGGCCCAATTTGGTTTTGGAGTCGTTGTGATGAAACCATAAGTGTTTGAATTTGGATCGATATCAATTGGTCCAAATGATCCAATCGCAAGCCCAACTAAATCCTCAAATTTTGAGAAAAATTCAATACACTTATCAATAGTCTCAATTGGCTTGGTTGTTGGAAATTGTACTTTTTCCACAACATTATAGTTTTCATCACCAACTGCACAAACAAATTTTGTACCGCCAGCTTCCAAACTTCCATATAATTTTGTCATGTTGGCTCCTTTTTTATTATGAAAAAATATCCTGTATTTATTATAGCATATTTTATCGTCAATCTTTTTCTCTTCTCTAAAGAAAAAACACACTTTTTTTGAGAAATAAAATTCAAGGACTGGAGATGATAGACCAGTCCTTGAGAACTTATTGTTTCGATTAAGCTTTGACTTCGATGATCGCATCACCCTTCGCAACAGATCCAGTTGCAACAGGTGTGACAGAAGCAAAGTCAGCTGTGTTAGTGACGATCACCATAGTTGTGTCTTCAAGACCAGCTGCGGCAATTTTCGCTGCATCAAATGTACCAAGGACATCACCAGCTTTCACTTTATCACCTTGAGCTACTTTTTGATCAAATCCTTCACCATTCATTGATACTGTATCAATACCAACGTGGATCAAGATTTCAGCACCATTAGCTGTTTTCAAACCGTAAGCATGACCAGTTGCAAAAGCAATGGTTACTTCAGCATCTGCTGGTGCATAGACAACGCCTTCAGTTGGTTTGATGGCAATTCCTTGTCCCATCGCTCCACTTGAGAAGACAGGATCATTCACATCAGCAAGTGCTACAGCACTACCAACGATAGGTGAGATGATCGTTTCATCTTGAAGAGATGCAGGAACATTTCCAGTTGTTTCTTCTTCAACCAGACGTTCAGTTGTCGCATTTTCAGAAGCAACCACAGGAGCTTCATCTTCATAACCAAACATGTAAGTCAATGCAAATCCAAGCGCAAATGAAACTGCTACCATAAGCAAATATTGAGCAAGTTGACCATTACCAATATAAAGCATTGTACCAGGAATGATAGTGATACCATTACCTGTTCCAGCAAGTCCAAGGAGAGATGCCAATCCACCACCGATTGCACCTGCGATCAATGAAAGGAAGAATGGTTTACGGAAACGCAAGTTAACCCCGAAGATAGCAGGCTCAGTGATACCGAGGAAGGCAGAAAGTGCTGCTGGGAAAGCTAAAGCTTTCAATTTTGCATTTTTAGTTTTCACAGCTACTGCAACTGTCGCAGCACCTTGGGCTGTCATTGCTGCAGTAATGATCGCATTAAACGGATTAGCATGATCGGCTGCTAACAATTGAACTTCAAGCAAGTTAAAGATATGGTGGACACCAGATACGACAATCAATTGGTGAACTCCACCAATGAGCAATCCACCAAGACCAAATGGCAAGTTAAGAATTGCTTTTGTACCAATTAAGATATACGTTTCAACTACGTGGAAAACTGGCCCAATAACGAATAATCCAAGAATTGACATCACGAAGAGTGTCACGAATGGAGTAACCAAAAGATCTAATACATCCGGAACAACTTTTCGAAGTGATTTTTCAAATTTTGCACCAAGAACCCCGATAATAAAGGCTGGAAGAACAGCCCCTTGCAAACCTACAACCGGAACGAAGCCAAAGAATTTCATGGCAGTCACTTCACCACCACTAGCAACAGCCCAAGCATTTGGAAGTGAACCTGAAACAAGCATCATACCAAGTACAATACCCACTGCCGGATTTCCACCAAATACACGGAAAGTTGACCAAACAACAAGACCTGGCAAGATAATAAAGGCTGTATCTGTTAAGATTTGGGTGTAAGTTGTGATATCTTCTGGTAGAGTCACACCAAGGGCATTCACTAAACCACGAACACCCATGAAAAGACCAGTCGCTACAATAACTGGAATAATTGGTACAAAGACATCACCGAAAGTACGGATCGCGCGTTGGAACCAATTTCCTTGTTTAGCTGCTTCAGCTTTCATCTCAGCCTTAGTTGAGGTTGGTAAGCCAAGAGCTACTACTTCATCGTAGATCTTGTTTACAGTACCAGTACCAAAGATGATTTGGTATTGACCTGAGTTAAAGAAAGCACCTTGTACTTTTTCGATATTCTCAACAACATCTTTGTTGATTTTTGATTCATCTTTTACCATCACGCGAAGACGAGTCGCACAGTGAGCAACACTGCTAACGTTCTCAACCCCACCGATTGCATCGATGACCTGCTTTGCAATTTCTGTATTTGACATTTTGCAAAAATCTCCTTGTTTTTTTGTAATGTAAACGGTTAAACCGTTTCTACGTTTTCAATTGTACCACGTATTGAAAATATGTCAACCGTTTTGCAGGATTTTTTTGAAACTTTTTAAACTATTTTGACAGTTTTTGATAGAATGTAAGAATTTTCATTTGCACAATCGCTTTAATAACGCTGTCAAAGGGTGATTTCTAGCTTTTTTTGTTTTCAAAAACTTTCATATTTTCATTCATTTTCATTTTCAAACCTCTTTAAAACACCTTCTCGTAGATGTCAAGCGTTTGACATTTTTGGCTGTTTTTTCCATTTATCACTTGCATTTTTAATGGGAAATCTGTACTATGGAAGTAAGAAAAAATTCGGAGGAATAAAATGGAATGGACAACTGAACGTCGTTACCGACGTTACGAAGACTGGACAAGGGAGGAAAAGCAAGCCATTCAAGATCATATGGCGAATTCTCCTTGGCATACACACTATCATGTTGAGCCAAAAGCTGGTCTCTTAAATGATCCTAACGGTTTTTCCTACTTTGATGGAAAATGGATCTTGTTTTACCAAAATTTCCCATTTGGTGCCGCCCATGGGTTAAAATCATGGGTACAAACAGAAAGTGAAGACTTGGTTCATTTCAAAGAAACTGGGGTAACGCTTCTTCCAGACACAGATCTGGATAGCCACGGAGCTTATTCTGGTTCTGCTATGCAGTTTGATGACAAACTTTTCTTATTCTATACTGGAAATGTTCGTGATGCTGAATGGGTCCGTCATCCCTACCAAGTCGGTGCTTTAATGGACAAAGAAGGAAAGATTGAAAAAATTGACAAAATCTTGATTGATCAACCGGCTGACTCCACTGATCACTTCCGCGACCCACAGATTTTTAACTTTAAAGGCCAATACTACGCCATCGTTGGCGGGCAAGACCTTGAGAAGAAAGGATTCATCCGTCTTTACAAGGCTGTAGATAATGACTATACCAACTGGGTTGCAGTCGGTGATTTGGATTTTGCAAACGATCGGACAGCTTATATGATGGAATGTCCCAACCTAGTCTTTGTTGGAGACCAACCCGTTCTCCTCTACTGTCCTCAAGGATTGGACAAATCGGTCCTCGATTATGACAATATCTATCCAAATATGTACAAAATCGGGGCAAGCTTTGACCCAGAAAAGGCCAAAATGGTCGATGTATCTGAATTACATAATCTTGACTACGGTTTTGAAGCCTATGCCACTCAAGGATTCAATGCACCTGATGGGCGTGCCTATGCTGTTAGCTGGTTAGGTCTTCCTGACGTTTCTTATCCAACCGATTCCTATGACTACCAAGGTGCTCTTTCGCTGGTCAAAGAATTAACCATCAAAGATGGCAAGCTCTACCAATACCCAGTTGAAGCAATCAAGGACTTGCGCGCTGAGAGTGAGGAATTTGCCAACAAGGCACAAACCAAGAACTGCTATGAATTGGAATTGCAGTTTGAAAAAGATAGCCTGAACGAAATCGTCCTCTTTGCAGATGCAGAAGGAAAGGGCTTAGTTCTCACATTTGATCTAGCGAAAGGATTGGTCACAGTGGATCGTAGCCAGGCAGGCGAGCAATATGCCCAAGACTTCGGTACGAGCCGTAGTTGCACGATCGCTAACCAAGCGACAACTGCTAATATTTTCATTGACAATTCGATTTTTGAAATCTTTATCAATAAAGGAGAAAAAGTATTTTCTGGTCGGGTCTACCCACATGCAGATCAAAATGGAATCTTGATCAAGTCTGGAACCCTTACTGGAACTTACTACGAACTTGATTATGGTCGCAAAGCTAACTGATGTCGCCAAACTTGCTGGCGTCAGCCCTACTACTGTCTCACGGGTGATCAATAACAAAGGGTACCTGTCTGAAAAAACGATCCAAAAAGTCCAAGAAGCCATGAGAGAATTGGGCTATAAACCCAATAATGTCGCACGTAGCTTGCAAGGAAAGTCAGCCAAGTTAGTTGGCCTAATCTTTCCCAACATTAGTCATGTTTTCTACGCTGAATTGATCGATAAACTAGAACACCAACTTTTTAAACATGGCTATAAGACCATCATCTGCAATAGTGAACATAACTCTGAAAAAGAGCGCGAATATATTGAAATGTTGGAAGCGAATCAGGTAGATGGCATCATTTCAGGAAGTCACAACTTAGGAATCGATGATTATAACCGGGTGACCGCTCCCATCATTGCCTTTGACCGCAACCTCTCCCCAGAAATCCCTGTTGTCTCTTCAGATAACTACGCCGGCGGGGTCCTAGCTGCAGAAACCTTAGCTAAAACAGGTTCCCAAAACATCATCATGATCACAGGAAATGATAATTCGAATTCCCCGACAGGTTTGCGTCATGCTGGCTTTGCTTCCGTCCTTCCTGATGCTCCAATCATTAATGTTTCCAGTGATTTTTCTCCTATTCGCAAAGAAATGGAAATCAAACAGATCTTAACCCACCAAAAACCAGATGCTATTTTTGCATCAGATGATTTGACGGCTATCTTGATCATGAAAGTTGCAAAAGAGTTAGAACTCCAGATTCCTCAAGATCTTAAAGTAATCGGCTATGATGGCACTCAATTTATCGAAAATTATACTCCTGAACTGACAACCATCCAACAACCTCTTAAAGATATTGCGATCCTCATGGTTGATCTTTTCCTTC
>NZ_KQ969689.1:163880-165167 GCF_001578955.1 Streptococcus parasanguinis | reverse complement strand
CATTATTCTTCTGTCACAAATTGACTGAGGACACCGTTGACAAATCGTGAAGAGGTTTCATCTGAAAAGGCTTTGGCCAATTCCACCGCTTCATTGACTGCAACGATCTGTGGTGTATCAAACTCTGTTATTTCATAAATTCCAAGACGAAGGATGTTTTTCTCCACCAAGGTCAAGCGCTCTACCGTCCAACCGGTTTTCAAATGTTGACCGATTTGTTGGTCCAGTTGATCTTTTGACTGATAGACACCCGTCACGAGATTCATGAGAAAGGCAGGAAGATCGACTTCTTTGTCTTCTGCTAGGTCCTTGTCATGTAGATAAGCAAAGCGACAAGCTTCAACAATGTCTCCATCGTATTCCAAAGCCATCAAGGCTTGGAAGGCACGCTCGCGCAAATCTCGACGTGATTCTAATAAAATTTCATCAGTCATTGAGGAAGTCCTCATTAAACAAGTCTTTCAAGTCTGGTTTTGGAGATTTTTCCGTTGCGATACCGACAACGTGAATGTTGACAGCATCCAAGGTTACATCTGCCATATCATATACCGCAGACTTGACCGCTTTTTGAATCGCTACTGCTACAGATGGCACAGCGACTCCGTACTCCAAATAAAGATAGATGTCTACTGAAACTTGACCATCTTCTTCCGTATGAAGGTAGACGCCACGTCCAAGGGAGCGTTTGGATAAGCTATCTGAAACACTCTTGTTTTCAAGCGAATAGACACCCTCTACTTTTGCTGTCGCAATCGCAATAATTTTTTCTAATACACGTGGTGCAATAACGATGTCACCAAATTGTTCAGTTGCCATAGAAGTTCCTTTCTATTTGACACCCTGAGATGTCTCTTATGCACGAGAAACGTAAGTTCCTTCAGTAGTGTTAATGACCAATTTTTGTCCAACTTCGATGAAGTCAGGAACGTTTACGACCAAACCAGTTTCCATTGTAGCAGGTTTACCAGAACCAGTCACTGTAGCACCTTTGATAGATGGTTGAGTCTCTGCAACAGTCAATTCAACAGTTGTAGGAACTGTTACACCGATTACTTCGCTTCCGTAGAATTGAATTTTTACTTCTGAGTTTTCAAGGATGTAAAGCAATTCTTGTTCTACATTCACAACTGGAATTTCATATTGGTCATATGTTTCTGTGTTCATGAAGTAGGCTGTATCATCCATTTTGTACAAGTATTGAGCTGGAACAGTTTCGATAATCGCTTGTTCAAATTTTTCTTCTGGACGGTAGCTTGTATCAAATGTTGAACCAGTACGGACATCACG
>NZ_KQ969689.1:153120-163860 GCF_001578955.1 Streptococcus parasanguinis | reverse complement strand
GTACGGACATCACGCAATTTCATACGCATGATAGTGTTTCCTTTACCTGGTTTGTGGTGGCTAGCTTCCAAAACGCGGATCAATTTTCCGTCAGCTGTTTCAAAAGTCATACCAGCTTTCAATTTACTTGCTTCGATCATGTTTTATTACCTCTTTTTTAAAAATAGATTACTCTTTATTGTAACACACTATTTGATTTTTCTCAAACAGCAATCTTCTCTTTTTGAGAAGAAAGGATTGCTATGGACCGCCCCTGATCCATCCAGATCCAAATTCCCCTTTGCTTCTTTCGTGTTTTGTTATTGTAGTTCCTATACCAAAATGGATAGGGCTCCAAATAAGATGTCTGGGAGAAGAATTACTCTACAATTCATTTCATAGTCTTCTCTTCACATCTCTGTCTAAATAGAAGTTAAGAAAAACGTATACTTTAAAGGACAATCAATTCTTTAGGAGCAAGGGTCAAGACTTCACAGCCTGTTTCTGTGATCAAGAGGTCATCTTCGATCCGCACACCAGAGAGGCCTTCGATATAAATACCTGGCTCATCTGTTAAAACCATCCCTGCTTGAATAGCTTCTTTAGACGTTTGGCTGAAGTATGGCTCTTCGTGGATATCTAGCCCAATTCCATGACCGATTCCATGAGTAAAGTATTGGCCATAGCCGGCTGCTTCGATCACATCACGTGGGATTTTATCAAAATCACGGAAGCCAAGTCCATCTTTAGCAGCAGCAATCAAGGCTTGATTGGCTTTCAAAACTGTTTCGTAAATTTCTCTTTCCTTGTCGCTGACATGTCCTGCATAGATAGTCCGTGTCATATCACTGACATAGTGGTCATACAAGCAACCAAAATCAAGGGTCAAGGCATCTCCTGCTGAAATGATCCGATCACTTGGAGTCGCGTGAGGCATGGCAGAGCGTTCACCAGCTGCTGAAATAATATCAAAAGATACACCAGAAGCTCCCAACTCCCGCATTCTAAAGTCGAGGAAAGTCGCTGCTTCCAACTCTGTCGTTTTCCCTACCTTGATATAGTCTAAAATATCATGGAAGGCTTGGTCAGAGATGCTACAAGCTTTTTTAATGGCCGCAATCTCAGTTTCATCCTTAATCAAGCGCAATTCCATCACAAAGTTTGCTAGGGATTGAAGGCTAATGCCACTGAAAACAGAAGCCATACGGGCATGGTAGGCTACCGTCACTTCGTCCTCAAAACCAAATTCTTTGATTCCAAGATCCTTAACGATCTCTGCAGCTGCAGTCAACTCATCGCGGGTTTCCACAATCTCTACAAAGGGGAAACAAGTCGCATGGGCATGGATGGTGTAGCGCGAATCTGTAAAGAGGACCACGCGTTCTTCTGTCACCAAAGCAGTCCCGTTTGAACCCCAGAAATTGGTCAAATAGTAAACATTTTTCAAATTATTAATCAATACCGCTTTGAGGTTTTGGGCTTTCATTTTGTTTCTTAAGTTGCTGATCCGTTGATTCATTGTAATTTTCCTTTCAAATATTGTCCTGTGTAGCTAGCAGGATTGGCTGCTACTTCTTCTGGTGTTCCGGTCGCAATAATGGTTCCGCCACCGACACCGCCCTCTGGTCCTAAATCGATGATATGGTCTGCTGTCTTAATGACATCCAAATTGTGCTCAATCACAAGGACTGTATTGCCATCATCCACAAATCGCTCTAAGACTTTGATCAAGCGAGAAATATCTTCGGTATGAAGTCCTGTCGTTGGTTCATCCAAGATATAGAAGGATTTTCCTGTAGAGCGCTTGTGCAATTCAGAAGCCAACTTCATCCGCTGCGCTTCCCCACCTGAAAGGGTGGTCGCTGGTTGCCCCAGTGTTACATAGCCCAAGCCCACATCTTGGATGGTCTTGAGTTTGCGTTCAATTTTCGGAATGTGCTTGAAGAATTCGACTGCCTTATTGACCGTCATATCCAGCACTTCTGCGATATTTTTTTCCTTGTAGTGGACTTCGAGGGTCTCACTATTGTAGCGATGTCCATGGCAGACCTCACAAGGAACAAAAACATCTGGCAAGAAGTGCATTTCAATTTTTATGATGCCATCTCCTGAGCAGGCTTCACAACGCCCACCCTTGACATTGAAACTAAAGCGACCTTTCTTATAGCCCCGAATTTTGGCTTCATTGGTCTGAGCAAAGAGATCGCGAATGTCATCGAAGACGCCTGTATAAGTTGCTGGATTGGAACGAGGAGTCCGACCGATCGGGCTTTGATCAATGTCGATCAAGCGATCGATATGCTCAATCCCCTGAATAGTCTTGTATTTCCCTGGTTTTTCCGAATTGCGGTTGAGCTTTTGAGCGATGGCTTTTTTCAAGATGCCATTGATCAAGGTCGATTTTCCAGAACCGGAAACGCCAGTGACTGCGATAAATTTGCCCAGAGGAAAACGCGCTGTAATATCTTGTAAGTTGTTCTCACTAGCCCCTGTAATTTCAATAGAACGACCATTTCCTGAACGGCGCTCTGTTGGAACCGGAATCTTGCGCTTACCGGACAAATATTGGCCGGTAATGGATTTACTATTACGAGCCACCTGTTTTGGAGTTCCCGCAGCAACGATCTCTCCCCCAAAGACACCCGCACCTGGTCCGACATCGATCAGGTAGTCTGCCTCTCTCATGGTATCTTCATCGTGTTCGACGACGATCAAGGTATTGCCTAAATCACGCATCTTTTTGAGACTGGCAATCAGGCGATCATTGTCCCTTTGATGGAGGCCGATTGACGGCTCATCCAAGATATAAAGGACTCCAGAGAGGTTGGAACCGATCTGGGTTGCCAAGCGAATGCGCTGACTCTCTCCACCTGATAGTGTTCCTGCTGAGCGTGACAAGGTCAAGTAATTAAGGCCTACATTGTTTAAGAAGGTCAAACGATCTTTGATCTCTTTTAGGATCGGTCTTGCAATCGTAGCTTCATTATCCGTTAAAACCAGCTGGTCTACGGCTTTTAAGTGGTCCGCAATCGATAGATCTGACACTTCCCCGATATGCATCCCTTTCTCCCCACCAACACGAACAGAAAGAGCCTGGTCATTGAGACGGTAGCCATGGCAGGTCGCACAGGTCAATTCGTTCATATAAGAGCGCATTTGGTTGCGAGTGAAGTCACTATTGGTCTCACGGAAACGACGGTGAATGTTGTTTACGACCCCTTCAAAAGGAATCTCAATATCCCGAACCCCACCAAACTCATTTTCATAGTGGAAGTGGAACTCTTTCCCGTTTGAACCATAGAGAACCAAGTCCTTTTCTTCTTGAGAAAGATCTGAGAAAGGCTGATCCATATCAATGCCAAAATGGATCATGGCCTGCTCCAGCATCTGAGGATAGTAGTTGGAAGAGATCGGATTCCAAGGAGCAAGAGCTCCTTCACGAAGGGTTAAGCGATCATCTGGCACCACCAAATCTAAGTCCACCTCCAGCTTAATGCCTAACCCATCACAGTCTGGACAGGAGCCGAAAGGCGCATTGAAAGAAAAGAGACGGGGCTCTAATTCAGGAACGGTAAAGCCACAGACTGGACAAGCATAATGCTCCGAAAAGAGCAGTTCCTTTCCATCCATGGTATCAATCACCACATAACCGTCCGCTATCCGAAGAGCTGCCTCAATCGAATCAAAGAGACGCGAACGGATGCCCTCTTTGATCACGATCCGGTCCACCACCACTTCAATCGTGTGCTGTTTGCTTTTAGACAGTTCTGGGACCTCTGTCACATCATAGATCTCACCGTCAACTCGAACCCGAACATAGCCGTCTTTTTGGACTTTTTCAATGATATTCTTGTGCTGGCCTTTTTTCTTGCGGATAATGGGAGCTAGAATTTGCAGGCGTTGGCGCTCTGGTAATTCCAAAACTTGATCGACAATTTGCTCAACCGAAGAAGCGGTAATAGCGCCATGTCCATTGATACAATAAGGCGTCCCTACACGCGCATAGAGCAGGCGCAGGTAGTCATTGATCTCTGTCGCCGTCCCCACTGTAGAACGTGGGTTTTTACTAGTCGTTTTTTGGTCGATGGAAATGGCTGGACTCAAGCCGTCAATAGAGTCGACATCTGGTTTTTCCATATTTCCCAAGAATTGCCGGGCATAGGCCGATAAGCTCTCCACATAGCGGCGCTGACCTTCTGCATAGAGAGTATCAAAGGCCAGACTGGACTTTCCAGATCCAGACAAACCCGTCACCACGACCAATTTGTCCCGTGGAATTTCCACGTCTATATTTTTTAAATTATGGGCGCGTGCCCCATGAATGACAATTTTATCTTGCATGTTCTTACTCTAATCACCTTTTTGTTAACCTCCATTATAACAAATTTTTTAGTATTCTTTTATCCAAAACCGTCCTTTTTCTGATATAATGTTAAGGTGTAAAAAAACAAGGGGAGGCACCATGAAACAGGTCTTTTTATCGACAACGACTGAATTTAAAGAAATAGAGACGCTGGAACCCGGTAGCTGGATCAACCTTGTTAACCCTTCTCAAAGTGAATCGATGGAAATCGCCTCTGCCTTTAATATTGATATTGCAGACTTGCGGGCACCACTCGATGCGGAAGAAATGTCCCGTATGACCATCGAAGATGAGTATACCTTGATCATCGTCGACGTCCCCATCAAGGAAGAGCGGAACAATCAGACCTACTACGTAACCATTCCGCTAGGGATTATCCTGACAGAAGAGGCTATCATCACGACCTGCTTGGAGAAATTGCCACTTCTTGATATCTTTATCAACCGACGCTTGCGGAATTTCTATACTTTTATGCGGTCGCGCTTTATCTTTCAGATCCTCTATCGTAACGCCGAACTCTACTTATCTGCGCTTCGTACCCTGGATCGAAAGAGCGAACAGATTGAAAGCCAATTGCACAAATCAACGCGTAATGAAGAGCTGATTGAGTTGATGGAGCTAGAAAAAACCATCGTCTACTTTAAGGCCTCTCTGAAAACCAATGAGCGCGTGATCAAGAAATTGACCAGTGCCACTAGTAACATCAAGAAATACCTAGAAGACGAAGATCTACTGGAAGATACCTTGATCGAAACCCAGCAAGCCATTGAGATGGCGGATATTTATGGAAACATCCTCCACTCCATGACAGATACCTTCGCATCAATCATCTCCAACAACCAGAATAACATCATGAAGACCTTGGCCATGGTGACCATCGTCATGTCCATTCCAACCATGATTTTCTCGGCCTACGGGATGAACTTCCAGGACAATGAATTACCGCTCAATGGAGAACCAAACGCCTTCTGGCTCATCATTTTCATCGCTTTTGCCCTGACCGGGTCTCTCGTCGTCTACCTCATCCATAAAAAATGGTTCTAACACCTACTAATAACACTAAGGAGTATTTATGTCTCAACTTGATTTGAATCAACTCAGCAAGAAAAACCAAGAATTTATCCGTATTGCCAAACACCAATTGCTTGAAAACGGGAAATCAGAGGAAGAAGCAGAAAGCCTCATCCAAGAAATCCTTCCAGCTATCCATGAAAACCAAGGAAAAGGGATTCCGGCACGGACTCTTTTTGGAGCTCCAACTGTTTGGGCGAATTCTTTCAGCGAGAAAGAACGCTATGAAAAAGAGCATCCGAAATTAAACGATGCTCCCTCTCTTATGATTTTGGATTCCTTCCTCTTTATTTTTGGTGTCTTTGCTGCGATTAGCGCCTTTATGAACTTGGTCGCACCGCGTCGTACTGGCTATGGGTTGATCACCTTGATCCTTGGAAGTTTGACAGGGGCTCTGCTCTTGTATCTCATGTACTACTTCTTCTATCAGTATATGGATGGCACAAAAGATCGCAGTGAGCGTCCCTCTCTTTGGAAATCCATGCCGATTCTTGTCGGAGTCATGTTCCTTTGGGTCATCGTCTTGTCCTTTACCTCCTTACTTCCACAAGTCCTCAATCCAACTATTCCAGATGTTTTTGCCATCGTTTTAGGAGCTCTAGCGCTTGTCCTTCGCTTCTACCTCAAGAAACGCTTTAATATTAAAAGTTCGAGCACAGCACCCGCAACTCGTCGCTAAAAAGAAACGGATGAAGTTTTCATCCGTTTTTGTTTTACTGTATTTCCCTGTTCAACCTTTTTGAAAAATAGAGGACTAAGTCATCATTGTTTTCACAAGAACTGTAAGGGGCCAAGGGCTGATCCCTAAACCAAACTCCAGATCCATCTGGGATATAGCCCCGTTTGACATACAGTCTTTGAGCTGGGCCATAACCCGAGTGTAAACCAACCCCTAAAGTAACAATCTCTGATAGTAGCTGGACTCTTTTTTCTGCCTCCTCTAAGAGTTGATTCCCAATCCCTCGATTTCTAAATGGTTCAAAAACATTAAAATCAGATAGTTCAGGATAGACTCCCACGAAAGGGCCGTGCTTGGCAGCAGGCAATATAGTGATATAGCCTGCCACAAATCCATCCGACTCAGCTACTAATACGTCCCTCTCTCTATTCTCCTGCTCCTGAAAATAGCTAGTCAAGATATCCTCTCTACCCGGCCACCCTTGGTGGATAAAGGCTTGAGAGATGTGCTCAATATCTGCTTTTATCATCCTCCTGATGATTACACCTTCCTTCATAGTTCCCTCCTTGATACATTTCTTCCCACATTATAACACGATTAGAGCTAGGGAAAGGTCAAAGAGGTCCACCGGACCTGAAAAAAAGACCCACCAGGGTCTTACTCGCTTTCTTGTTTACAAGCTCGTGAAAAAGAGGTCCACTGGACCTGAAAAAAAGACCCGTTAGGGTCTTTTTTTTAATCTTCGTTTACGAAAGGCATCAAAGCCATTACGCGAGCGCGTTTGATAGCTGTTGTTACTTTACGTTGGTTCTTCGCTGAAGTTCCAGTTACACGACGAGGAAGGATTTTCCCACGTTCTGAAACGAAACGGCTAAGAAGCTCAGTATCTTTGTAATCGACATATTCGATTTTGTTTGCTGCGATGTAATCAACTTTTTTACGGCGTTTGAATCCGCCACGACGTTGTTGAGCCATGTTTAATTCTCCTTTATAGTTTTAATTCGTTAAACCCATTCTTAGAATGGAAGATCGTCGTCTGAGATATCCATTGGATTCGCTCCAAATGGATTTTCTTCACGACCAAAGTTTGGCGCTACATTGCTTGGTTCAGATCCACCAAAGCTTGGGGTTGAATTTCCAGCAAAACCACCGTTGCCTGATGAATAGCCACCAGCTGCATGCCCTTCGCGTGCTGCACGGCTTTCCAATAGTTGGAAGCTGTCTGCTACGATTTCAGTGACATAAACACGTTGACCTTGCTGGTTTTCGTAATTACGTGTTTGAATGCGACCGGTAATCCCAATCAAAGCACCTTTCTTAGCCCAGTTGGCTAAGTTTTCTGCTTGCTGACGCCAGATCACACAGTTGATGAAATCGGCTTCGCGCTCTCCATTTTGACTCTTGAAGTTGCGGTTGACAGCTAAGCTGAAAGTAGCAACTGCTTGATTGCTTGGAGTGTAGCGAAGTTCAGCATCACGGGTCATACGACCGACAAGTACAACATTGTTAATCATAAGTCACCTCTGATGATTTCTTACGCGTCAACTTTTACGATCATGTGACGAAGAATGTCACCGTTGATTTTTGAAAGACGGTCGAACTCGTTAAGAGCTACAGCGTCGTTCGCTTCAACGTTTACGATGTGGTAAAGTCCTTCACGGAAATCTTGGATTTCGTATGCAAGACGACGTTTTTCCCAATCTTTTGATTCAACAACAGTTGCACCGTTGTCAGTCAAGATAGAATCGAAACGTGCTACCAAAGCGTTTTTAGCTTCTTCTTCAATGTTTGGACGAATAATATAAAGAATTTCGTATTTAGCCATTGATAATGTTCCTCCTTTTGGACTAATGACCCCCTGTCTTTGCAAGGGGTAAGTGAGGTTTACTCACAAGAAACTATTATACCAGACTTTTCGAACAAAGGCAAGAATTATCTTTAGGATTTAAAAAATGATTTCGGACGTTCCCTTCTAAAGGAAAGAAATGCCCTAAAAAATGACATTTTATAGTAGAAACTACTCCCCTTCTTCCTCTCCTTTCCTTAAAGAAAACTGATATCAGTTAGCTTTAAGCTTGAGTCTTTATACTAGCTACAACAAATCTCAAGAAACGAGGAACGATTATGAATTATCTTATCATCCCCGCCTATCAACCGGATCTGAATCTTGTCAAACTGGTTCGCTTGGTCCATGCTAAGAGCAATCTCCACATCATCGTGGTCGACGATGGGAGTGATGCTGACAAAAAAGTGATTTTTGACAAATTAGAGGGTCTTGCGACAGTTCTGACCCATGAGCACAACCAAGGAAAAGGGCAAGCTCTCAAGACTGCTTATGACTACATCCTAGAAAGAGGTACCTATGGAAGCATTGTTACAGCTGATGCAGACGGTCAGCACAAAATTTGGGATATTTTCAGGGTTGTTAACCAATCTCAAGAGCATCCTGGAACACTTATTCTAGGAGCCCGCGCCTTCTCTGGAAAAGTTCCTTTGCGTTCTGCTTTCGGGAATAAATTGACCCGCTTCTTGTTTAAGCAACAAACAGGGGTGGCGGTCAGCGATACCCAAACGGGCTTACGGGCTTTCACTACGAATCTCTTGCCTTTCATGCTTGAGGTTGAAGGACAGCGTTATGAATATGAAATGAATGTGCTCCTCGCAGCAAGCAAGTCCTTCCCCATCGTGGAAGTTCCCATCGAGACGGTCTACATCAATGACAACGAAGGCTCCCATTTCCGACCTATTCGAGACGGCCTCATGATCTACAAGGACATGTTCAAGTTTGCCCTCTCCTCTCTGAGTAGTTTTATCGTTGACTATCTGGTCTACGCCTTCTTCCTCTTCGTGATGATGGCCGTGCCCATTAGTCTGCGTATTCTCCTAGCAAATGGGATTGCTCGTGTGACGAGTTCCATCTTTAACTACTCGACCAATAAGCACCTAGTCTTTAAGAACAAAGACAGCGTTGCTAAAACCGGAAGTGGTTACTTTGGTCTAGCCCTCGGCCTCTTTATTCTCGATACGCTCTTGATTCGACTCTTCTATACTGCTTTCGGGCTCAATCTCCTGATCAGTAAGATTGTCGTCGGCTTCCTCCTCTTTCTGGTCTCATGGGTGATCCCGAAAAAAGTGATCTTCAAAGAAAGGACTGCACCCCACCATGAAATTCTTTAAAAAATCCTACACCTATGCTGCCTGCTTTGGCCTTCTTTTAACCAGCAGTTTTAGCTACTCGATGCTCAAGACTTTTGTCTTATCTGATGCCATCCAAACCGTAAAAGCTACGACTACGGACACCAAGGCGGCCAAAAAAGCAGCTGCATCGGCTACAACGACGGATACTAGCTATTCAGATGACAATATCCAGGTGAGCCTAACAGAAAAAACGGTTGAAAATACCCAGGTTTACATTGCAGATATCACAGTCAGCTCATCTGATTACCTCAAAACAGCCTTTGCACAAAACACTTACGGAACCAACGTGACTGCTAAGACCTCTGTCACAGCCGCCAACAACAGTGCCATTCTAGCAGTGAATGGTGACTATTACGGGGCTAACAGTACAGGATACGTCATCCGAAATGGAGTGGTCTACCGCGATACCGTTCGGGAAGATTCAAGCAATGGTGACCTGGCCATTTACAAGGATGGATCCTTCAAAATCATCTACGAAGATGAGATCTCTGCAGATCAATTGGTCAAGGACGGGGTCGTCAATCTCCTCGCTTTCGGTCCTTCCTTAGTTGAAAATGGAGAAATTACTGTCGATACCAACTCAGAGGTCGGGCAATCTATGGCATCAAATCCACGAACAGCGATTGGGATCATCGATGAAAACCACTACATTATCGTCGTGTCAGACGGACGGACTTCAGAAAGTGAAGGCCTAACTCTCTACCAATTAGCAGAAGTGATGAAGTCTTATGGCGTCAAAACAGCCTACAACCTTGATGGGGGCGGATCTTCTACCCTCTACTTTAACGGAAAAGTCATCAACAAACCAACTACAAATGGTACTATCTCAGAAAGGGCGGTGAGTGACATTGTCTACATCGGTTACTAATCCTATTAAACAACGGTTGAAAAAAACGATTCTCTGGTATACTCTGATTTCAGCTTTCTTCTTTGTCGGAAGTCGCATCTATGAACACTTTAGTTTTGGCGAAACCTCTGCCTTCATGCACTATCTCTTCTTGATTCCTTTGATAGGTGGTGCCCTACTAGTGCTTCTACAGTTGATGGTGAAAGGCCTCTCTCGCCTAAGTCTCAATCTTTGGAATTCCGGAGTGGCTACGCTCACAGCAGGAGGCCTCTACCGAGGGATTGTCAATCTCTCCGGTCGATCTACTACAATGGATCAACCCTATTATTACCTTGGAGTTGCCTTTCTAGCACTGGCTCTGATCAGCATCTTCTTTGTCCGCAGTGTCTGGGTGGAGAAAACAGCCTAAGACATCAAAAACGTCCGTTTCTTTATAGAACGGACGTTTTAGTTTGAAGTCAAAGTATTCTGAGAAACTTCCCTTAAGTGAGAATGGACGTTAGATGAAATTATCCAGTGGATAATTTCAGCAATCCAGGAAGTTCCATGACTTAGTTTTGAACCTAAGGTTTCAAAACTCCCGAGTGAGGCTGGGACAAAAGT
>NZ_KQ969689.1:144855-152883 GCF_001578955.1 Streptococcus parasanguinis | reverse complement strand
TCACTTTTCTCACAGCGGAAAGTCCCAGTAAGGAGTAAATGATATCTATTGCAGAATCATTTAATTTTTTATGCAAAAACAGTTTGTATACTTGCTATCCCCAGTTAACCTTCGCGTTTTTTGCTGGCTACAAACCCCGCTAAAGCTAGTGAGGTCATACCAAAGAGGCTAAGGACGGTTGAAGCCAATTCATCTTGACCTGTTTTTGGAAGACCAGTTGCTGGTGTAGCTGTTGCTTCTGCTTGGCCACCTGTATGATAGGTGACAGCGACTGGTTTGTTTGTTGCCACTTCTTTTGTTTCGCTTGCAGCTGGTTGAGCTGGAGTTACTGGGCTTTCAGGTTGAGGAGTTGGGGTAGCCGGACTTACTGGAGTAACTGGAGCTACGGGATGAACTGGACTTACTGGATCAACTGGCGCTGGCTGTGGTTGTGGTTCTGGAGTTGGTTGTGGTTCTGGAGTAGGTGTTTCTTCTTCCACTTTTTCCACAAATGTCTTGTTGCCCAAGATTGAAGCAGACAACTTCTTCCCTGCCTTATTCACATCTTCGATGTATTGGATAAAGACTTCAGTATCTGGATTAATGGCACCGATCAATTTTGTATCACGGAAGACTGAGAAGCCATCTCCGCCACCATACAAGAAGTCGTTGATAATCACCTTGTAGGTTTTGTTGCGATCAATTTCAGTTCCATCTGCCTTGTAAGCTTTCACGACCTTATATGGATTTTCTTCTGTTGCATCGGCTGGTTTTGTATAGGTGTACTTGATCCCTGCCATTTGCAAGAAGTAAAGCTCTTTCTCATCATATTGTTGGTCCAAAGCTTTGTAGATTTGGTCCCCAGTGATTTCTACTACTTGGAGGATATTTCCAAATGGTTGCACCGCTTGAGCTGCACTCCAAGTTACTGTTCCGTCTGGTTTCACCACGAGGTCTGCACGAATTCCTCCATTATTGGTGAAAGCAAAGTCAACATCTGGATAACCTGATTTTTTGGCAATATCTAGTTGCGCTGCTGTGACCAAATCTCCAACAGCACTTTCTTTTTGTGCATTCAATTCACGGGTAATATTTTCAGCCTTGTCTGCTGTACCGATTTTTGCTTCTGTTACTTTTTTAACCGTCGCATTGGCATCATCGATGATCGCTTGAACCTTGGCATCTTTCGCTTTGCCTTTCGATGGATCTACCGCAATAATTTTAGCAGTTGGAGCTTTGACAAAGTCAGCTGTATCTGTATCTAGGACCCCACGGACATCCGAGTAGGCTTTCCCTTGAGAAGTACCTTGAACAATCAAGGTATTTCCAACCATTCCGTTTGTATATTGGTGGTTGTGACCTGCAAAGACGATATCCACTGAGTTTTCAGGATAAATTTGGTTTAATTTTTTGATCATGTCTGCAGCAGGACCTTCTGCTACACCATTCTTACTAGTGGCAGCAACGTGGGCCAAGACAGCGATAGCATGAACCCCTTGGTCATTCAGTTCACGCGCATATTTAGCAATCGATTCTGCTTCATCCAAAACACGGTATTGTTCATGATTTTTACGCAAAACAAGATTTGGGAATTCTGTCGTAACAACCCCGATAAATCCGACCTTAACGGTCTTGTCATTGACTGGGATTTCTTTGATGGTATAAGGTTTCCAGTCAAATGGGATTTTGTTGGTATCCTTGTCAACCAAGTTGGCAATCACGACTTCTTGTTTAGAAGCTTCATGAGGATATTCATCGACGATCTTGTTGAATTGACCAGGTGTTGGGGCTTCTCCCTTCATGATCCGGTTAAATTCACCAAGTCCTTCGTCAAACTCGTGATTACCAAGGGTTCCGTATTCAAAGTTCATTTCATTGAAGACTTTTACAGTTGGTTCATCTTGAAGGAGGGCAGAGTTGGCTGGACTAGCGCCGACCATATCTCCCGCTTGCACACGGATGCTGGCATTAGGCGTTCCTGCATTCTCTGTTTCAAAGTCTTTTTGTGAATCATTCAAGTAGGTTGCCAAAAGTGGGGCTGTTCCTGCATTTTTCACAGTTTCGCCTTCTAAACGAACCGTCCCTGTTTGTTCCAAGGCACCGTGGAAGTCATTGACGCCCATGAACTGCACGGGCAATTCGTCTGCAAAAACGCTATTGATCGCAAAAACACTAAGACCCGCAGCGACCGCTAGGATACTGCTTTTCAAGATAACTTTTTTCTTCAAAGAATACTCCATTTTCTATTGTTGGACACTTCTCCAAAAAGGAGAACGCAGAACAGTTGATTTGCTACAATCAGCTCTTCCATTTTACTATTTTTTCGGTTTTACTTCAATATTTTCATGGAAACTCTTACAATTTTATTAGAAAACGCTTGATTTCCGAACATCTTTTCATGTATCTTTTATCCCCCCCTACATTCAGAGCAGCAAAAAAGCCGGATTACTCTGGATATTTAGAATGTAGACAACCTATTTTAAATTAAAATAAGTAAAGAGATTCTGCAAAGAAATAAAATGAGTTCCAATTTTTAAATTGATTCAAAAAAATGCCGAAACTTTCCGCTGTGAGAAAAGTGCCTGAAACAATAACGTTTCAGGCACTCGGAATTATTGAGACCTTAGGCTCAATAATTAGTCTTGGAACTTCGAAGAAGTTCGCTGACGTCCGTACTCACCTAAGGAAAGTTTTTAATATGACTTTGTCTTAAATCTGAAAAGCCGGATTACTCCGGCTCTTTTTCTCATTTATTCACGTTTTCCCATTTCCAGTTTTGAACTTCTGGAATGTCGTCTCCGTTTTCACGGATGTAGTCATGGTGGAAGGCGATTGTTTCGTCCATTTGAGCTGCGAATTCAGCTGCTTCTGCTCCAAGAGCTGCATTAGCTGCATCTTGTGCCAAGTGGAAGCGATCCAACTCAGACATCACACGCATATCAAATGGTGTGGTGATATCTCCGTTTTCACGGTAACCATGCACACGAAGGTTATGGTTGTGACGGTTGAAGAAGATATCACGGATCATGCCTTCGTAACCATGGAAGGCAAAGATGACTGGTTTATCAGTTGTGAAGACTTTGTCGAACTCTTCATCTGAAAGTCCACGCGCATCAACGGATGGGTGACGCAATTTCAAGATGTCGATAACGTTGACAAAGCGGATCTTCAATTCTGGGAAGGCTTTGTGCAAGATTGTGATGGCTGCAAGAGCTTCTAAGTTTGGCTCTGTACCTGCAGCTGCAATAACAAGATCTGGTTCTTCATCTGCTGAAACAGTTGAAGCCCAATCGATCACCTTGTATCCTTCACGAACCAATTCTTCTGCTTCAGCTGCTGAGTAGAATTGAGGACGTGGGTGTTTAGAAGAAACGATCAAGTTGATCACATCTTCTCCCTTGAAGGCTTCATCCATCACTGCAAGCAAGCTATTGGTATCTGCTGGCAAGTACTCACGGATATATTCAGGAGTTTTCTCAGCCAAGTGAGTCAAGATACCTGGATCTTGGTGAGTGTAGCCATTGTGGTCTTGTTGAAAGACAGTTGAAGTTGCAATCAAGTTCAAGGCTGGGTAGTTTTTACGCCATGTTGTATGTGTCTTAGACTTACGCAACCATTTGAAGTGTTGAGTGATCATAGAATCCACAACACGAAGGAAGGATTCGTAAGAAGCGAAGAATCCATGACGACCTGTCAAGACATATCCTTCAAGCATTCCTTCGGCTTGGTGCTCTGACAATTGAGAGTCAATGACACGACCAGCAGGGCTTAACGCTTCATCGTAGTCTGGTTTCATACGTCCTAACCATTGACGGCTTGTACGAGTGAAGACTTCTTGAAGACGGTTTGATTTGGTTTCGTCTGGACCGAAGATACGGAAGTTATCTGGGTTTACATCTACTAAGTCTGCCGCATACTTACCAAATTCGATCATGTCTTGAGCCATGATTTCACCTGGTGTGTTGAATTGAAGGGCATGTTTCTTCCAATCAGCTGTGTTCATTGGTTTGATCACACCAGCATTTGTGATTGGGTTCATCGCCATGCGACGGTCACCTTTTGGTGCAATTTCCGCAATTTCAGGAACTAGTTTACCAGTTTCGTCGAACAATTCAGCTGGACGGTAAGATTCCAACCATGAAAGAAGGGCATCAACATGCTCCATGTGGTGAGCATCTACTGGGATTGGAACTTGGTGCGCACGGAATCCACCTTCGATTGGTGTTCCTTCCCATGCTTTTGGACCAGTCCAACCTTTAGGAATACGAGCAATCAAGACAGGGTATACTGGTTGAGTTGCTTCTTCAGCAGAACCTTTACGAGCTTCTGCTTGGACTTTCTTGATTTCTTCAATTGCTTCGTCCAATTTTTCAGCAAACAAAGCGTGTGCAGCTTCGTGGTCTTCTGAAATTGCAGTGACATTCGCAAAGATTGGCTTCCATCCAAGACCTTCAAAGAAGAGGGCCAATTCTTCGTCTGTTTTGCGTTCGAAGATGGTTGGGTTGTGGATCTTCCCACCGTTGAGGTAGAAGATTGGAAGGATAGCCCCATCGTTGACTGGGTTCAAGAAGGTATTTGACAACCAACCAGCCATCAATGGACCTGTTTCTCCTTCACCGTCACCGATAACTGTGGCAGCAATCACATCTGGATTATCCAATACAGCACCGGCAGCGTGAGAAAGGGCATAACCAAGTTCTCCACCTTCGTGGATAGATCCTGGTGTTTCAGGCGCCGCGTGAGAAGCGATTCCTCCTGGGAATGAGAAGATCTTACACAAGTGTTTGAAACCTTCTTCATTTTGAGGGATATTTGGATTCAATTCAGTATAAGAACCATCTAAGTAAGAGTTCGATACCATTACTTGTCCACCGTGACCTGGTCCTTCAATGTAGAACATATCCAAGTCATATTTGTTGATGGTACGGTTCAAGTGAGCATAGATAAAGTTTTGCCCTGGTACAGTTCCCCAGTGTCCGATTGGGTGAGCCTTCAAGTCGTTTTCAACGACTTCGCGCTTCAACAACGGGTTATCTTTTAAGTACATTTGAGCAGCTGAAATGTAGTTGGCTGCACGCCACCAAGCGTCTACTTTATCCAAGTAAGCTTTGCTGTTATAATCGACAGTCATCTTGTCTCCTCACAATTTCTAGACAGGTCTGTTGAACAACCTGTTCGTTTGATCAATAGTTTAAACAATCTGTTTTCACGACAAACAGATGATATTGAAGAAAATATTCAATATTACTTCTATTCTATCAAGAATTTCCCTTTTTGTACATCAGAAAGTAAGAAAAATATTCTTTGAACGTCAAATTTTAATGTTCTACTAAAGTGGTCCTATTCCCTACAGAGATACGATTAAAAAAAAGACTTTGCTGATTTTGCAAACGAGCAAAGTCCCAAATGAAATAGAGTAGGTTAAATGACTTTTTGACCTTTCTTGTAGACATCTGTCACTAGATTTGTCGCAAAGAAATAGAAGAGATAATCTAGATTTGGTGCATCAAAGATGGTAATGTCAGCCTGTTTGCCAACATCGAAAGAGCCGATTGTTTTAGCACGATCAACTGAATAGGCCGCATTGATGGTTACTGCATTGAGAATTTCTACTGGAGTTAGGCGCATCATGAAGCAACCCAGATGCATGGCAAACTGGAGATTGGCTGTTGGACAAGACCCTGGATTGCTGTCCGTTGTTAGGGTGATGGCCATCCCAGCGTCCAACATCTTACGAGCCGGTGCATAGGTATCTTCCATCAAGCTAAAGGTTGTAGCAGGCAAGAGATTGCCGATGACTTTGGCTTTTGCTAGTTTTTGAATGCCTTCATCCGTAATCACCATCAGGTGTTCTGCGCTGGTAGATTCCAATTCAGCCGCCACATCAACACCACCAATGGACTCGATCTCATCGGCATGAATCCGTAGCTTGAAGCCCATCTCCTTAGCTTTTGAAAGAAGATAGCGAGATTCATCTGCTGTAAAGACACCTTTTTCACAGAAGATATCACAGAACTCAGCTAGTTTTTCTTCCTTCACTTTGGGAAGCATTTGTTCCACAATGAGATCTAAATATTCTTGGGAACGGCCCTTGTACTCTGTTGGGATCGCATGGGCTGCCATAAAGGTTGATACCAGATCAATTTCATGGTCACGGTCCAAGGCAGCTACTACATCTAGTTGGCGTTTTTCAGTTTCCCAATCTAAACCATAACCACTCTTGGCTTCGACAGTAGTCACCCCATGACGCAACATGTAATCCAACAGTCGTTTGGACTTGTCATAGAGATTGTCAAAAGAAGCTTCCCGTGTCGCCCGAACCGTGCTCAGAATTCCACCGCCTTGAGCGAGGATGTCTAAGTAAGAAACACCCGCTAATTTTTTCGCAAATTCATGCTCCCGACTGCCTCCATAGACCAAGTGGGTATGGCAGTCAATCAGGCCAGGAGTCGCAACTTTTCCTTCACAGGATTTCACTTCCGTATGGTCATCGATCAGTTCTGGGTCTGGTTGACCTGTCCCAACTGCAAGAATCTTTCCATCTTCAATGGCGATATAAGCATCTGAAAGAATTTTTGCTTCTGCCATCTCCTTGCCATAGAGAGGATGGCCTAGATCATTCGGACAAAACAATTGGTTAAAGTGGGTTAATAGGATATCAGCAGACATATGAAACATTCCTTTCTATTTCCATTGTTATTCATTTTACAATTCTACAGAAAAAGCGTCAAAAAAAAGTCAAAAAGTTTTCCCCTCATTTTTTTTGCTTTATTAAAAATTATATTTTTTTTTGACTCTTTATTGACGTTTCTTGGATACAATAAAGAAAATATAAATTCACAGTCCAACTATAAGGAGGGTTCTGCTATGTCATTTATAGACGAGAAAGAAATTGCGGCTGCTATGTCTGTCAAATTTGACTTTGATGTCCTACCTGAAAAGGCGACTTTTCAAGAAGGCATCCGTCGTGCACCTGATAGAGGCTTCCGCTTAACGCAAGCTCAGACTGAAATTGCCCTTAAAAACGCTTTGCGTTACATTCCTAAAAAATTCCACCAAGAGTTGATCCCAGAATTTCTGGAAGAACTAAAAACTCGCGGTCGGATCTATGGCTATCGCTTCCGTCCAAAAGATCGCATCTATGGAAAACCAATTGATGAGTACAAAGGAAAATGCACTGCTGCTAAGGCTATGCAAGTCATGATTGACAACAACTTGAGCTTTGAAATTGCCCTTTATCCTTATGAATTGGTCACTTATGGAGAAACAGGATCTGTCTGTGCCAACTGGATGCAATACAACTTGATCAAAAAATACTTGGAAGTGATGACAGAAGACCAAACCTTGGTCGTTGAATCTGGTCACCCTCTTGGCCTCTTTAAATCGAAACCAGAAGCTCCTCGCGTCGTCATTACTAACGGTCTCTTGATTGGTGAGTATGACAACATGCGCGACTGGGAAATTGCTGAAGAAATGGGAGTGACGAACTACGGTCAGATGACGGCTGGTGGCTGGATGTACATTGGTCCTCAAGGGATCGTTCACGGTACTTTCAACACCCTTCTCAATGCCGGTCGTCTCAAACTTGGTGTGCCTGATGACGGCGACTTGACCGGTAAACTCTTCATCTCGTCTGGTCTCGGTGGTATGAGTGGAGCTCAAGGGAAAGCAGCTGAAATTGCAAAAGCGGTTGCCATCGTTGCAGAAGTAGACCGCTCTCGGATCGAAACCCGTCACTCTCAAGGTTGGATTAGTCAAGTAACCGACAGTGCCGAAGAAGCTGTGAAATTGGCTCAAGCAGCACTGGAAGCTGGTGAATCAACTTCGATTGCCTACCATGGTAATATCGTAGACTTACTCGAATATGTCAACGAACACCAAGTCCATGTTCATCTTTTGTCTGACCAGACCTCTTGCCACAACGTTTATGATGGTGGCTATTGCCCAGTTGGCATTAGTTTTGAAGAACGGACACGTTTGCTGGCAGAAGACAAAGAAACCTTCCATCGCCTGGTTGATGAAACCTTGGCTCGTCACTTTGCAGTGATT
>NZ_KQ969689.1:141979-144752 GCF_001578955.1 Streptococcus parasanguinis | reverse complement strand
CTCGTCACTTTGCAGTGATTAAAGCTTTGACGGCTAAAGGTACTTACTTCTTCGACTACGGTAATGCCTTCATGAAATCTGTTTACGACTCAGGCATCAAGGAAATTTCTAAGAATGGCTTGGATGACAAGGACGGCTTCATTTGGCCATCTTATGTAGAAGATATCATGGGACCTATGCTCTTTGACTATGGATACGGTCCATTCCGTTGGGTCTGCCTCAGCGGTAAACACGAAGACTTGATTGCAACTGACCATGCAGCGATGGAAGCGATCGATCCAACTCGTCGCTACCAAGACCGCGATAACTACAACTGGATTCGCGATGCTGAAAAGAACCAATTAGTCGTTGGTACACAGGCTCGTATCCTCTATCAAGATTGTATGGGCCGTGTCAACATTGCATTGAAATTCAATGAACTCATTCGCCAAGGCAAGATCGGACCTGTCATGATTGGACGTGACCACCATGACGTATCTGGTACAGATGCTCCATTCCGTGAAACATCCAATATCAAAGATGGTTCAAACGTTACCTGTGATATGGCCGTTCAATGTTACGCTGGTAACGCTGCTCGCGGTATGAGTCTCGTCGCTCTCCACAATGGTGGTGGTACTGGTATCGGTAAAGCTATCAACGGTGGATTTGGGCTCGTCCTAGACGGTAGCCACCGGATCGACGAAATCATCAAATCTGCCATTGCCTGGGATACCATGGGCGGAGTTGCTCGTCGGAACTGGGCACGGAATAACCATGCCATTGAAACAGCGATCGAGTACAACCGTCTCCATGCAGGAACAGACCACATCACCATTCCTTATCTGGCAGATGAAGATTTGGTCAAAGAAGCCGTTCAAAAATTGTTTTAACATCAAAAAATAAAAACTGAGAAAGGGGAGGAAAATACAAAGACTTCTCCTCCCCACCTTCTCCTATAAAAAGAGGTAATCATATGGCAAAAATTGTTGAGTGTATTCCAAACTTCTCTGAAGGACGCAATCAGGCTGTGATCGACGGATTAGCCGCAACAGCAAAAAGTATTCCAGGTGTCACTTTACTAGACTACTCGTCTGATGCCAGCCACAACCGTAGCGTCTTTACACTCGTTGGGGATGAAGAAAGCATTCAAGAAGTGGCTTTCCAATTGGTGAAATACGCTTCTGAAAACATTGATATGACCAAGCACGAAGGCGAACACCCTCGTATGGGGGCAACGGACGTTTGTCCATTTGTTCCTGTCAAAGATATCACTACAGCCGAATGTGTTGAAATCGCTAACAAAGTGGCCGAACGCATCAATCGCGAATTAGGTATTCCAATCTTCCTTTATGAAGATGCCGCAACTCGTCCAGAACGGAAGAACTTAGCGAAAGTGCGCAAAGGACAATTTGAAGGAATGCCAGAAAAATTGTTGGAAGAAGACTGGAAGCCAGACTACGGTGAACGCAAGATTCACCCAACTGCAGGGGTTACAGCTGTCGGTGTCCGGATGCCACTCGTTGCTTTCAATATCAACCTTGACACAGACGACCTAGAGATTGCCAATAAGATTTCTAAAATCATTCGTGGATCAAGCGGTGGATACAAGTACTGTAAAGCGATCGGCGTCATGCTAGAAGATCGCAACATCGCCCAAGTCTCCATCAACATGGTCAACTTGGAACAATTCCCATTGTATCGTGTTGTGGAAACCGTTCGTTTCGAAGCGCAACGCTATGGTGTTCGCATCATCGGAACAGAACTTATCGGACTCGCTCCTGCTAAAGCTTTGATCGACTCTGCTGAATACTACTTGCAATTAGAAGACTTTGACTACAGCAAACAAGTCTTGGAAAATCACTTGTTGGGTTAGAAAGGGGATCTATGAAACTAGTTGACTTAAGTATTACAGAGTTTGCCAAGGTCCTTGGTTCGGATGCTCCAGCTCCAGGAGGGGGCTCTGCCGCTGCCCTATCCGCTGCGAATGGGATTTCCCTTACAAAAATGGTCTGTGAACTGACCATTGGAAAGAAAAAATACGCAGAATTTGAAGACCACATCAAAGGGGTTCACGAAAAAAGCGCTCACCTCCAAGACCAGTTACTAGAAGCTATTGACAAGGATACAGAAGCTTTCAATGTCGTATCAGCTGTCTTTGATCTTCCAAAAGAAACGGAAGAAGAGAAAGCCGCTCGTCGCGAGGCCATGCAACAAGCCTTGAAACAGGCAACTGAATCTCCTTTCTCTATGATGGAGCTCATCGTTGAGGCTCTTGAAACCACTAAAGAAGCTGTCGGCAAATCCAACACCAATGCGGCAAGTGACTTAGGGGTAGCTGCTCTGAATCTCAAAGCTGGCCTTCAAGGGGCTTGGCTCAACGTCCTGATCAACATTTCAGGAATCAAGGACCAAGACTTTGTCCAAGAATACCACGGCAAGGGTCTCGAACTCCTCCAAACAGGCTCTGATCTTGCAGACAACATTTACCAAACCATTTTAGAAAGTCTATCATAAACCTAGCAAATAAAAATAAAGAAAGAAGGGATTCTATGGTTTTATCGGATATTGAAATTGCCAATTCTGTCCAAATGAAGCCCATCACCGATATCGCTGCTGAACTTGGTTTGACCGAAGACGATATTTCGCTCTACGGAAAATACAAGGCAAAAATTGATAGCAACCAACTGGAACAACTCAAGGATAAGGAAGATGGAAAGCTGATCCTCGTGACAGCCATCTCTCCGACACCTGCTGGAGAAGGAAAAACAACCACCTCTGTTGGATTAGTCGATGC
>NZ_KQ969689.1:140092-141720 GCF_001578955.1 Streptococcus parasanguinis | reverse complement strand
CCCTCCGCGAACCTTCTCTTGGCCCGGTCTTTGGGATCAAGGGTGGAGCTGCCGGTGGTGGTTACGCCCAAGTGGTTCCAATGGAAGATATCAACCTTCACTTTACCGGAGACTTCCATGCCATTGGGATTGCCAATAACCTCCTTGCAGCCGTGATTGACAACCACATCCATCACGGCAATGAGTTGGGCATCGATTCTCGTCGGATTACCTGGAAACGGGTGGTCGATATGAATGACCGTCAACTCCGTCATATTGTCGATGGCCTACAAGGAAAAACAAACGGGGTTCCTCGTGAAGATGGTTTTGACATCACAGTGGCTTCTGAAATCATGGCCATTCTCTGTCTCTCAGAAAATATCCTTGATCTCAAAGAACGTCTTGATCGCATCATTATCGGGTACAACTACCAAGGACAACCGGTCACAGCCAAAGACCTCAAGGCTGGAGGGGCCATGGCAGCTGTCCTCAAAGATGCCATCCATCCGAACTTGGTGCAGACTTTAGAACATACTCCTGCTATTATCCACGGTGGACCATTTGCCAATATCGCTCATGGCTGTAACAGTGTGCTGGCTACTAAATTGGCCCTCAAATATGCAGACTATGTCGTGACAGAAGCTGGCTTTGGAGCTGACCTCGGTGCTGAAAAATTCATCGATATCAAGTGCCGCATGGCCGGACTAAAACCTGCTGCCGTTGTCCTCGTCGCAACCATCCGTGCCCTCAAAATGCATGGTGGGGTTGCCAAAGCAGACTTGGCTACTGAAAATGTCCAAGCCGTTATCGATGGTCTACCAAACCTAGACAAACACTTGGCCAACATCCAAGAAGTCTATGGTCTACCTGTGGTCGTTGCCATTAACAAATTCCCACTGGATACAGAAGCCGAACTAGAAGCTGTCTATGAATCTTGTAAGAAACGTCACGTAGATGTCGTCATTTCGGATGTCTGGGCAAAGGGTGGGGCTGGTGGCCGTGACTTGGCTGAAAAAGTCATTCAACTGACTCAAGAAGAAAACCACTTTTCTTATGTCTATGACGAAGAAGACAGCATTGAAACAAAATTGACCAAGATCGTCACAAAAGTCTATGGTGGTAAAGGCATCAGCTTAACACCAGCGGCCAAACGCGAACTGAAAGAATTAGAAGCTCTTGGCTTCTCAAACTACCCAATCTGTATGGCCAAAACGCAATATTCCTTCTCGGATGATGCCAAGAAGATCGGAGCACCGAAAGATTTCACTGTCAAAATTAGCAACCTTAAGGTGGCAGCAGGAGCTGGCTTTATCGTTGCTCTCACAGGAACGATCATGACCATGCCTGGCCTACCAAAAGTTCCAGCCAGTGAAAAGATTGATATCGATGCCCAAGGCAATATCACTGGTCTCTTTTAAGAAAGAGGACGTCCTATGGTGACTATCCTTCATCTTACCCCTTCAGATTATCAGATTTCTACTTGGTCCGGTGGCCAAACTACCCAACTCTTCCTCTCTCCAAAAGAGGGAAGTTATCAGGATCGAACCTTTGACTTCCGACTCTCTACTGCAACGGTAGAGGTTGAAACAAGTGACTTTACCGATCTCACAGGCTACCATCGAATCTTGATGCCTCTGACTTCATCGATT
>NZ_KQ969689.1:133651-140072 GCF_001578955.1 Streptococcus parasanguinis | reverse complement strand
TCAAAGCTACTTCTTTGATGGGGGAGATCCTGTATCTAGCCAAGGGACTTGTCAAGACTTTAATTTGATTTACAAACCTTCTTATCAGGGGCATATGAGTGCTATATCCCCAAAAGAGAGTGTCAAAAGTCAGAGTCGCTATCAATTGATCTATGCTCTCTGTCCGCTAACACTCAAATGGGGAACCAATCATTCTCAAACCCTCCAAACTCACGAGCTCCTGGTGATCGAACAAGAATCTCCTCTTCAAGAGATGACAATCACGTTTTTACCCCATCAGTCTGGGGAGCAACCGATTGCTATCTGGACTGGACTACAATAATGTTCACAAAGGAGAAACATTATGAACGGAGCACATAAACAGTCGATTGAGGAACAAGAAAAAGCGAAATTCAGCTTTAGCGGTGCCACTCTTTACGGTATCAATGCCGTGATCGGATCTGGTATCTTCCTCCTACCCAAAAAGATTTATTCTGGCCTCGGACCAGCCTCTCTAGCTGTCATGTTTGGGGTAGCCATTCTCGTCATGCTGTTATCAGCCTGTCTGGCTGAAACGGCTGGCTACTTCGATAAAAACGGTGGAGCCATGCAATACTCAAAAGCCGCTTTCGGAGACTTCGTTGGCTTTAACGTTGGGATTCTCGGTTGGGCCGTTACTGTTATCGCTTGGGCTGCCATGTTAGCCGGCTTTGCTAAGATCTTCATCATCACCTTCCCAGCATTTGAAGGCTACAACCTTCCGATCAGTATCGGTATGCTGATTCTCTTGAGTCTGATGAACATTGCCGGTCTGAAAACCTCTAAGATGTTTACTCTGACAGCTACTGTTGCAAAATTAATTCCAATTGTCCTCTTCTCACTCTTTGCCATCTTCTTCATTTCCGGTGGCGTGAGCAAGGGCAACTTCACACCTTTCCTTCAATTGGAAAGTGGAACAAGTCTCTTCAGTTCTATTTCTAGTACAGCCGTCTACATCTTCTACGGTTTCATCGGATTTGAAACCATGTCTATCGTTGCAGGGGAAATGCGCAACCCTGAAAAGAACGTTCCCCGCGCTATCTTGGGATCCATCAGTATCGTATCTGTCCTCTACATGTTGATCATCGCTGGAACAATCGCCATGCTTGGTGGTCGCATTATGCAAACCGGTGCACCAGTACAAGACGCATTTGTCGAAATGATTGGCCCTATCGGAGCTCCCCTCGTTTCTTACGGAGCCCTCATTTCAATCGCTGGATTAAACATCGGTGAATCCATCATGGTTCCTCGTTTTGGTGCCGCATTAGCAACTGAAAAACTCTTGCCAGAAGGCCTTGGAAAAACGAACTCTAAGAATGCCCCTGTCATTGCCATTATCATTTCTTGTATCTTCGCCTTCTTACTCTTGTTATCTGGCTCTTTCGAAACATTAGCAACCTTCAGTGTTGTCTTCCGTTTCTTCCAATACATTCCAACAGCTTTGGCAGCCATCAAACTCAGAAAAATGTACCCAGACAAAAAGGTTACCTTCCGAGTTCCATTCGGTTCAGTTATCCCAATCTTGGCTGTTATCGTCAGCATCCTCATGATTGCTGGAGCCAGCATGATGAATTTTGTTTGGGGTGCCATCGGTCTCGTGATTGCAAGTGGACTCTACTTTGTTTTCCACGGCGATAAACTACACAAATCTAAAGTCCTTCCTCACTAATTTTCTTTACACACTAGATGGGAACAGAGACGGGAGCGAAGCTCAGTTTTGCTCCCTAACCAATCTAGGACTCCACGAATGTCAAACCTGAGCCCTTTTCTCTATGACTCTTTTCAATTTTTTAGATCAATAGACAATGGGCCCATGTTTGGTATTCAAACCGAAGTAAACAACACTACTTCCACAGAACAACTATTCATAATCGGAGGTTTTATATGACTCAATTGATTCATTTAGATGGTAATAGCTTAACACTCGAAGAAGTCATCGCTGTAGCTCGGCACGGTGCCCAATGTGAGCTTGATGAACAAGCCAAAGAAGCCGTTATCGCATCCCGTAAAATCGTTGATGACATTGTCCGGGAAAAACGAGTCGTCTATGGTGTAACCACTGGCTTTGGTTCCCTCTGTAATGTCAGCATCTCTCCAGAAGATACTGTTCAACTGCAAGAAAACCTGATCCGAACTCACTCATCTGGCTTCGGTGATCCACTTCCTGAAGATGCCGTTCGTGCCATCATGCTGATCCGTATCAACTCACTCTTGAAAGGTTATTCTGGCATTCGTCTGTCAACTGTTGAAAAACTGTTAGAATTGCTCAACAAAGGAGTCACTCCTTATATCCCTGAAAAAGGCTCTCTCGGAGCTTCTGGAGACCTTGCTCCTCTTTCTCATATGGTTTTACCAATGTTGGGTCTTGGACGTGCCTATTACAAAGGAGAACTTCTCAGTGGTCAAGAAGCCCTAGATCGTGCTGGAATTGAAAAGATCCAATTGGCTGCCAAAGAAGGGCTTGCCTTGATCAACGGTACAACCGTCCTAACGGGTATCGGTGCTCTTGCGACTTATGATGGTATCCAATTGCTCAAACTCTCTGATATCGCTGGTGCTCTCTCAATGGAAGTTCACAATGGAATTACCAGTCCATTCGAAGAAGACCTTCATACCATCCGCCCACAAAGTGGACAATTGGCAACTGCTCGCAACATCCGTAACCTTCTTGAAGGAAGCAAGAATACCACTGTTGCGACTCAACAACGGGTCCAAGATCCTTATACACTCCGCTGTATTCCTCAAATTCATGGAGCCAGCAAGGATTCAATCGCTTATGTAAAAGAAAAAGTTGAAATTGAAATCAACTCTGTCACAGATAACCCAATCATTACCAAGGAAGGACACGTCATCTCAGGAGGTAACTTCCACGGTGAACCAATGGCGCAACCATTTGACTTCCTAGGGATCGCCCTTTCTGAAATCGGGAACGTATCTGAACGTCGGGTGGAACGCTTGGTCAACAGCCAACTCAGTAAATTACCATCCTTCTTGGTCAAACACCCTGGACTCAACTCAGGCTTCATGATTACCCAGTATGCTTGTGCATCCCTTGCATCGGAAAATAAAATTTTGGCTCACCCTGCTAGTGTCGATTCTATTCCATCTTGTGAAAACCAAGAAGATTTCGTCAGCATGGGAACGACTGCCGCTCGTAAAGCAGCAGAAATTCTTAAAAACTCACGTCGCATCGTTGCTACTGAAATCATGGCAGCTTGCCAAGCCTTGGATCTCAAACCAGAAAATCATGAACTTGGTAAAGGTACAAAACCAGCTTATGAGCTGATTCGTCAAAAACTGAACTTTATTGAATTTGACAAAGATATCGAAATCTTCGAAGAACTCAATAAAGCATCTGCTGTTGTCGAAAGCGAAGAATTCTTAGCAACCATCGAAAAAGCAGTTGACTTAAGGATTCAATACTGATACAGTAAAGATAAAGCAAAAACAGAGGCTGGCGATCTTCTCAGCCTCTGCCTGCTTTCAGAAAAATAAGGGAGGCGACAAGCTTGCTCACAAACTACTATCCAATGACCTATAGCTACTACCAAGGTAGTATCGAGGACAATCCCTACACGGCCAAATGGGGAATGGTCACCAAATTTTTAGACCTGAACGACGAGACCCTCACTCCATTTGAGGGGATGACCTTTGGGATCATCGGCTTTAAGAGCGACAAAGGAGTCTATATCAACAATGGGCGCGTAGGGGCGGTCGAGGGTCCTACAGCCATCCGTTCTCAAATTGCCAAACTTCCATGGCACTGGGGAACCAATGTAACGGTGTATGATGTGGGAAATATTGACGGGCCCAACCATTCACTAGAAGAACTCCAAGAAAGTCTCTCACAAGCGATCCAGCGCATGTACCAATTAGGGATCCAACCTATTGTCCTAGGAGGCGGTCACGGAACTGCTTACGGCCACTATCTAGGGATTCAATCCAGTTTGGAAAAAGATGAACAACTGGCTGTAATCAATCTGGATGCCCACTTTGATTTGCGTCCTTACGACCAAACCGGGCCCAACTCTGGAACAGGTTTTCGTCAAATGGCTGATCATGCGAAAGACAGGGGGCAGGACTTCCCTTATCTCATCCTTGGGATCCAAGAGCACAATAATAACCTCTTCCTCTTTAATTACGTTGCTAAAACACCAAGCATTGATTTCTTAACCGGGCAAGACCTCTTCCAGATGAGCCACCAAGCCATTCTGGATCGAATCGATCAATTTTTAGAAAACCAAACCGCGATCTATCTGTCTATCGATATGGATTGCTTTGCAGTCGGCTCTGCTCCTGGTGTTAGTGCCATCCAATCACTTGGTGTCGATCCTAAACTAGCCCTCCTGCTTCTCCAACACATTGCTGCCAGTGGCAAACTAATCGGATTTGATGTCGTGGAAGTTTCTCCTCCTCATGACATTGACAATCATACTTCAAATCTTGCTGCGACCTTTATCTTTTATTTGACCCAAATATTGGCGCAACAAAAACTAAACTAAGAATATTTTTTCACACATAAAAAGCATAGAAATCACCATTGCTAGGGTATTTCTATGCTTTTTCTTCATTTTCAGCACAATGATCTTTGCCTGAAAGGAGAACAGACCGCTTAGCCTTCTCTTATGATTTAGGCAAGAGACACTACAGGTCTTTTAATTTCTTAAGAAACTGACGATCTCTATAGGGATTTAAGTGTTGCTCTGCCACCTTTTTGTAGTAATTCTTATCTTCTTTCAAGAAGGTGCTCAGGGCAGAATCTAGCTCTTCTCCCTTCTCCTTTTGATTAGATAAGAATGCTAATAGATAATGAACCATCCCCTTATCCCGTGAATTGGCAGATGGTTTCATCGTCCTTTCTTTTCGAGCCAGATAATCCGCAACCTTCTCCTGATCCCCTTGCTGACAAGCAATTAAAGATTGGTAAAATTCGAGCAATTCTTCCTTCCAAGGGAAGCGAACACTGGACAAAATCTTCTGAGCTCTGTCAAAACAGCGGCGAGCTTGGATCAAATCTCCCTTCCAATAATAGGCGATACCAAGATCAATATCAAAGACAACACGGACGGAATCAACAGCTTGATCTCCCACCAAACGCAGAACCTCTTCTAAGTGGGTGACCGCTACTTGGAAATGGCCTCTAATTTGCTCGATTTCAGCGAGGTAGGCCAAAGAAGCCGCAATTTGAATGGCATACTTGGCCTGCATGCTATTGGTCAAACTAAAGCAATCAATAGAACGATACAGATGCCGGGTCGCCTGCTCCTCATCCCCAACCATCAGGTGATACAAGCCCTTCAAACGCAACTGGATCGCGATGACCTCATGATTATTAGCTTGGATGGCATCTTCCAAAGCCAAATCTGTATAATAGGCCATCTCAGGGATATTTTCAGTTTGAATGCAATAATAAATGATTTGCCGATAACCCTCTAAGAGGAAGTCGGATTGCTTGAGTTCCCGCGCATAGGAGATGACTTTTTGGATATCATGAATCCCCTTTTGATACTCCCCACTTCGAATAAAATAGCGACCTTCTAGGTACAAGTAACGCAATTGTAAATACTTGTATTCTCTATCTCTTTGGTGCCTTGAAAAGAGGTTATCTAATTCTTGGCGTAGGCGAGATAGCTCTCCCAAAATGTCCAAATGGCTATTTGTACCGTCTGATAGGACCCCCTCATCTGCCTTGGAATAAATCGGAAACAGTTCATGCTCCAGCTGAAGAATTTCTTCTAAGTAGGTCAACTCAAACGATAAGGAGCGCAGGAGATTTTGCGATCGCTTATATTGGTAGGCAATTTCCTTATAAAGAAGAAGGTCCGTCGAAGCTTCTAAGGTTTCTTCCAATTTTTGCGCAATTTGTTGGTGGAAGAGGCGACGTCTAGCTGGCGAGAGGAGATGGTAAAAGTACATGGCTACCAATTGCTTGCAGAATTGAACCATGAGAGCCTCGCCTTCTTCCACGATTGAGACGATCGCTCTTTCAGATAAAGTCTCGATTAATTCTGTCAAAACAGGAAGCTCTGTAGCCGTCAATTCCGCTAAGATAGACAGAGAGATTGGCTTATGAAAACAAGATAAGTAGTGAAGAAGGGCCTCTTCCTCACTGCTCATATCCCCAAGTTCCTGAGAAAGATAGGCTTGAATGATATCCGGCAAGGGCTCTAAATTTTCATTTTCTTTCCACTCTTCAATATAGCTGGACAGAAAGAAAGGACTGCCTTCACTCCATTCGACCATCTGCTCCATCACTGCCGGCTCTATTGCTCCCAGTTCCCCTTTCAAGAGAGCACGACTTTCACTTGGATCAAAATTGGTCAACTCTAGTTGAGACAAGCGTTTCTCTACCTTCAAGCCCCCTAAGAAGTTGACGAAGAAATCTAGTAGAGGCTCTTCCGCT
>NZ_KQ969689.1:131237-133631 GCF_001578955.1 Streptococcus parasanguinis | reverse complement strand
ATCTAGTAGAGGCTCTTCCGCTGTAAAAATTAGTTGCCATTTCTCCTGACGTCTTCTCTCCTCTAGTTGTTTCACTTTTTCTAGAGACACTGCATCGATCCACTGGGCATTTTCGAGCAGGATCAGGAGCGGTTTTTCTTTGCTAAGGCCTTGAAGCTGATTCCATACAGAAATGAGATCATCCTCCTCTTCCAGAAGGGAAATCCCCATCTCATCCCCCAGTTTCTCTAGCGCTTGTCTGAGATCATTCCAGTTGCTTCCTTCGTAGCGCTGACTAGTAGCTTTTCCTTCCACCTTGATAAAGTTAAAACTGCGATTGGACATCAAGACCAACTGCCGTAAGAGACGTTTCTTGCCTGTTCCAGATTGCCCCATCACCAGAAAAGGACCAACCGCTTCACCCGTCTCGACTAAAGAGAGGTATTCCTCAAGTTGCGAGAGTTCTTGTTTCCGACCAAAGAAGGAAAGTTCACGGATATTCAAGCAATTGGTCAGTTTATGAGTTCGTTTGGCTTCCAAAACGGAGTGATAAAGTTCCTCAATCGCTCGACTGGGACGCACACTGAGCTCGCGATCCAATAAATCGACTAGCTTATAATAGGTCTCAAAAAATTTTCCTAACTGGTGATGGAAGCTATAATACTCCATCAAGAGCTGGTAGTTTTTCTCTTCATATTCATCCAGCTCTACCAAATGATGGAGTAACCGTTCTATACTAGGATCTGCAAAACCGACCTGCTCAATTTTTTGATAGCAGCTTTCGACATAGAGCTTCCTATAAGCATCTCGTTTGCGAGAAGCCCACTGATCAAAGTCTTCATCATCCTTGACATAGAAGCCCTCTAAAAAGTCTCCCCGATAAAGATCCAAGGCACTTAGTGGATCTCTCTCAAAAAGCTGAACATCCAAAGAAAGACTCAAGTCGGGATTAAGGGCCAAACTGCTCCGACTTGGAGAGACAATGATATCTCCTTCAAAGATTTTATTGGCTTGGTAAACCTTATTCCGTAAGTTTTTGCGAGCTACTTGGTTTTCCTTATCTCCCCAAAGAATACCGGCGATTTCATCGCGGTTGACCTGGCCCATGACTGCCAAGTAATAAAGCAAGGCCTCCATCTTTGAGAAAGAAAATCGAATATCTTTCTGATTGAAAACAACCTTAGGGGGTCCAAATAACTTTAACGTGAGATCTTTCTTCATTGCAAGCGCCTCCAAAAACTTCATATTAATACTATAAAAAAAAAGTTGGCTTTTAGCAAGTGATTTATCCAAATAAAAAGAGACTGAGAACGATTCTTTCTCAATCTCTACACTTCCTACTAAAAGTGTTGATTAATTCACTTCAAAATTCGGTTGATGAGCAAATAAAGCCTTTGTTGCTTGGTAGACGTGGTAAGCGACATCTTCATTGTTCATGGTGTAAAGATGGACACCTGCCACATCTTGCGTGACCAAATCAACGATTTGATCGACTGCATAAGCCAAGCCAGCTGCGCGAAGAGACTTTGGATCATGCTCATACTTGTCTAGAATCGCTTTAAACTTCCGTGGG
Source organism: Streptococcus parasanguinis (assembly GCF_001578955.1). Classification (GTDB taxonomy): domain Bacteria; phylum Bacillota; class Bacilli; order Lactobacillales; family Streptococcaceae; genus Streptococcus; species Streptococcus parasanguinis_U. The sequence goes on along the minus strand of NZ_KQ969689.1, from coordinate 132,079 downwards.
ATATGAACATTTTCACAAGTCTTAAGGAGACGAAGGGCCTGATTGCGATTGAGAATCGGCATCACTCCTGCATGAATAGGAACATTGATCCCAGCTAAAGTACACTTATCCTGAAAATCATAGAAACGCTCATTGTCAAAGAAAAGTTGAGTGACCAAACTAGAGCACCCTGCATCTACCTTCTTTTTAAGATTTTGAATATCTGAAATTTGGTTCGGAGAATCTGGGTGTCCCTCAGGATAGCAAGCACCAATCACCTCAAAATGAGGAGCTTCTGTTTTAATAAATTCAATCAGATCCGTTGCATAACGAAAGTCTTTTAAAGGTTCCACACCAGGGATAATATCCCCACGCAGAGCCAAAATCCGATGAACCCCTACTTCATCTAACTCATGAAGAGTATCGGCCACTTTTTCCTTGCTCAAATAAACGGCTGGCAAGTGAGCAATCGTCGGAATAGACAATTCATTTTGAATGTAATTGGCTAAAGCAACCGTCGTCTCTTTGATATTGTATTTATTATTGCTAGCGGTCACACTAATAAAGTGAGGAGCTAGCTCCTGCATATTTGCCAAGGCACGTAAGAGTTTGGCATTGCCTACTTCAGGATTTGGAGGAAAAACTTCAAATGACAGAGACGGTGTGTGTTGTGACATATTCTATCCTTTTCTTTTGTTTCTTTGATCAAGAACTCTGAGCCACTATTTCTAGGATAAGGGAACGATTCGAAAACCCTCTACACGATGATAGAAGGTCCTCGAAACATTTCTTACAAGTGTTCACGCGCTTCTTTAGCAGCATTAACCAGCTTGATCAAGCTTTCTTTTGTTTCTTTAATTCCG
>NZ_KQ969689.1:121629-131217 GCF_001578955.1 Streptococcus parasanguinis | reverse complement strand
AAACTTTGCCACTTGGTACTTTTGCCAAGATTGCTTCGATAGTATGATCAATTTCACCGTCTTGTGGGACACGTGGTGAGTGGATATCGTAAACCCCAGGTCCAACTTCTGTTTGGAAGTTTTTCGCTTTCAACTCATCCAAGATTTCAAGGTTTGAACGGCTTGCCTCAAATGAGATAACGTCTGCATCCAAGTTGTCGATAGCAGGGATGATATCTGTAAATTCTGAGTAACACATGTGAGTGTGGATTTGTGTATCTGGCGCTACTGTTGAGTGTACCAAACGGAAGGCTGGAATTGCCCAGTCAAGGTAGTCTTCATACCAGTCGCTACGACGGAGTGGCAATTTTTCACGAAGAGCAGCCTCGTCGATTTGGATGATTTTCACACCTGCAGCTTCAAGGTCAAGAACTTCATCCTTGATAGCAAGAGCGATTTGAAGAGTAGAATCCTTGATAGAGATGTCTTCACGTGGGAATGACCAGTTAAGGATGGTAACAGGTCCAGTCAACATCCCTTTAACCGGTTTGTCCGTACGGCTTTGTGCGTAGCTAGACCATTTCACAGTAATTGGGTTGAGACGAGTCACATCTCCCCAGATGATTGGTGGTTTCACCCCACGCATACCGTATGATTGTACCCAACCGTTTTTAGAGAAGAGGTAACCAGACAAGTTTTGACCGAAGTACTCAACCATGTCGTTCCGCTCGAATTCACCGTGTACAAGCACGTCAAATCCAACTTCTTCTTGCCATTTGATCCATTCGTCGATCGTTTTAGCAAGGAAAGCATCGTATTCTTCTTGTGTCAATTCACCCTTACGGAAGGCCAAACGTTTAGCACGAACTTCCTTGGTTTGAGGGAATGAACCAATGGTAGTTGTTGGAAGTGCTGGAAGCTTGAAGGCTTCTTTTTGGATTTCTTCACGTTCTGCGAAGGCTGGCAAACGAGTGTAGTCTGCTTCTGTCAAAGCTGCGATGCGAGCATGAAGTTCAGCATTTGCTCCGACACGTTCAGTTGCAAAGAGTTCTTTGTTGGCAGCAAGAGCTTCTGCACCTTGACCGTTACGGATGGCATCCAAGTCACGCAATTCACCCAATTTTTCAACCGCAAAGGCGAAGTGGTTCAAAATAGCTGGTTCAAAATCTTCGTTAGCCGTTGTAAATGGCACATGAAGAAGGGAGCAAGAAGTCGTCAAGACAACCTTTTCAGCTGGAACTTGATCCAAGATTTCCAAGCTCTTTTCATAGTTGTTGCGCCAGATGTTTTTCCCATTCACAATACCAGCATAAAGGGTCTTATCAGCTGGGAAGCCACCTTTCACCAATTCAAGTGTTTTCTTACCTTCAACAAAGTCAAGACCGATACCATCTACTGGCAAGTTTACAAGGTCATTATAGACATCACGAACATCACCAAAGTAGGTTTGGATCAAGACTTCAAGACCTTTCTTGTCAGCCAAGAGTTTGTTGTAGAGGTTTAAGAAGAGAGCTTTTTCTTCAGCTGACAAATCTTTGACAAGAGCTGGCTCATCGAGTTGAATACGAGTCGCACCAAGCTCAGCCAATTTGGCAAAGACTTCTTGGTAAGCAGCAACCAAGCTGTCGACGAAGTCTTCAGCTTTCACACCATCTTCAAAGTCAGATAATTGAAGGAAAGTGAATGGTCCAACCACTACTGGACGAGTGTTGATCCCCAATTCTTTGGCTTCTTGGTACTCATCAAAAATCTTGTGACCAGCCAATTTCACTTCTGTTGTTTTTTCAAATTTAGGAACGATGTAATGGTAGTTGGTGTTGAACCATTTTTTCATTGGAAGGGCACGGACATCCCCTTTTTCACCTTGGTAACCACGCGCCAAAGCGAAGTATTGTTCAAGGTCTGTCAAATCCAAGTTTTGAACAGATGCAGGCACAACGTTGAAAAGGAAGGCTGCATCAAGGAAATTGTCGTAGTGTGAGAAGTCATTTGATGGAATCTCTGAGATACCTTGTTCTTTAACAATGTTCCAGTGTTTTGCACGCAAGTCTTTGGCAGCTGCCAAGAGCTCGTCTGCTGAGATTTCTTTTCTAAAGTATTTTTCAGTTGTAAATTTTAATTCACGGAATTCACCCAAACGTGGGAAACCGATAATTGTAGTTGACATGTTGTGTCCTCCAAAAATTCTAATTGACACTATCATATCAGAAGATAGCTGTCTTGTATAATTGCTTTTACACGAATTTTGATATAGCCAAAAACTATAACACAGATTTAATGGGCCTTGAGACCAGAGATCAAAAGCAAAAACTAGGACTTCTTATAAAGATTTCCTATAGCCCAAGCATCCCCCAAACCATTTTTGAGCGGTTTTTGAGCGGATTGCACTAGAAGAACAGTCCCTAAAAAGTAAAGCAGGCCTTCTCTACTGAGAAAGACCTGCTTCTACGAGGAAGTAATTTCCTCTATTTTTCTTACTTTTATTAGGCTAGTTTGACACAGAAGGCATCCCAAGGGGCTAACTTGCCTGATTCGAGGACTTGTTCTACCTTGGTATTGGCAATGAGAACCTCTTCAACCCCATTGACGAGTGGCAACTCTTGCTCTTGATTGGAGAGATTGACAACCACCAAATAGGCTTGCTCTCCTTCTACCCGCTTGTAGGCAAAAACCTTGTCTGCTGCGTCCACCAATTCATAATCAGCAGTCACAAGCCAAGGGTACTCTTTTCTCAAAGCAATGAGGGCTTGGTAGGTATAGAAAATAGAGTCTGGATCTGCTAGGGCAGCCTCCACATTGATCTCTTTGTAGTTTGGGTTGACCGCAAGCCATGGACGACCTGTCGTAAAGCCGGCTTCTGCTTCATCATTCCACTGCATCGGTGTCCGTGCATTGTCCCGACCAATATGGCGGATTTGATCCAAGATCACTTCGAGCGGAACCCCTTTTTCTAAGGCTTCATGGGCATAATTGATCGACTCGATATCTTCTACGTCCTCAAGGGTCTTAAATGGATAATTGGTCATCCCGATTTCTTCCCCTTGATAGATATAAGGAGTTCCCTTCATCAAGTGAAGCAGAATCGCTAAAGCCTTGGCAGATTTGACACGATAGTCCCCATCATCCCCCCAAGTTGACACAATCCGTGGGAGATCATGGTTATTCCAAAAGAGGGAATTCCAGCCTTCCTCTTCTCCTAATTCCGTCTGCCACTTGGTGAAAATTTCTTTCAATTTTGGCACATCCAATTCCTTAGCGTAGTGCCATTTTGGTTGACCCGGTTGGTATTGAAGACCAATGTGTTCAAATTGGAAGACCATGGACAATTCTTGATTTTTTGGATTGGAGTATTGCTTGGCAATCTCTGGAGTCGCTCCCCAGGTTTCTCCTACCGTGAGCAGATCCTTATCGCCAAAGGTCGCTTGATTCATTTCCTTCAAGTAAGGATGGAGCATGGGACCGTTGCTGATGATTTCCTGATCTGGGATCTTACCGATCATATCGATCACATCCATACGGAAGCCACCAATTCCCTTGTCAATCCAGAAATTCATCATGTCATAGATCTGATGACGAAGCTCCTCATTTTCCCAGTTAAGGTCCGGTTGCTTCTTACTAAAGTTATGCAGGTAGTATTGGCCTGAAGCTTCATCGAACTCCCAAGCAGAGCCACTAAAAGCAGAAATAATGCCATTGGGTTCATCGCGCCAAATATAGAAATCCCGCTTTGGACTGTCTGGATGTTCACGCGCCTCGATAAACCAAGCATGCTCATCAGAGGTATGGTTGACCACCAAGTCCATGATGATTTTGATCTTGCGTTTCTGACCTTCTGCGATCAATTCTTCCATATCTTCCATGGTACCAAAGATGGAGGCAATATCCTCATAATCCGAGATGTCATAGCCGTTATCATCCATGGGACTCTTGTAGACTGGTGAGAGCCAGATGGCTGTAATCCCTAGCTTTTCCAGATAGTCTAGCTTGCTCGTGATCCCCTTGAGATCCCCGATGCCATCGCCATTACTATCCTTGAAACTCTTTGGATAAACTTGGTAAATTACGGCATTATGCCACCATTTTTGTTCCATTTTTTCTTCTCCTTTATGATTGTGAAATCACTTTCATCATACAAAAATAGGGGTGAAATTGCAAGAATTTACAAGTCTTCATTCTCTTCACTGGAATAAATCACTTCAAAGAGACGTTGGCGCAAGCCTTCCTCCAAAGGTGTGATGACCTTCATCAACTGTTTCCAATCCTTGGCTCTTGAACAAGCCGCAAATAATTCGTTTTTCCTATCGTAGGCCAGGTTGGCAGATTTTAAGAGCTCAAACATCCGGTCTTCTTTAGTAATCGGACGTGATTGCAGCTCACCCATCGCAATTTCCTGACTTTGATTGTCCACTAAGATAGGGGCTGTCTCAAAGGTATGGAGCAAGAAACGGTGCTGTCTCTTTTCAGGAAGCAAGGCTAGATCACCTGTCAAATCCAGCCTAATCTTTCTTTCATCCCAATCGACTGTTACGCGGGTTTCAACCTTGCTGGCTCCTTCTCCTTCGACGAGTACGAAAGAACGATTGTCACCTGGGAAGAGGTGCCAGTCCAGCATTTCTGGAAGGTCCACTCCTGTCTGTGGTTGTGCATCCATAGGGATGATGGCTCCCGCACGTGCAAAGACTGGAATATCCTGGCTGGTCCTAAAGACCGTAAGCTTCCCTCTTCCTTCATACTTCCAATCATGGAAGAAATCGTACCAAACACCATCTGGGAACCAAACGCTCACAGAAGCACTATGAAAGACCGGATCCAGCGCTTCGGTAATCGGTGCCACCATGAGTTCACTGCCAAAGAAATATTGATTTTTCGCTTCATAAGCCTCCTCTTCGTTTGGGTAGTGGTAATAGAGGGGTTGAACCAAGGGCAGCCCTTCTTCGTGCGTTGCCACATTCATGGTGTAGAGATAAGGCAGTAAGCTATGGCGCAGGCGCAAATACTGTTTCATCAAGCGACAGGTCTCTGGCGAGTAAAACCACGGTTCCTTGCTGTTAAAGGCATTACAAGAACTATGGAGACGATTGATCGGGCTAAAGACCCCAAACTGCAACCAGCGAAGAGCCAAGTCTTCATCATAGTAGCCCCGCATATGGCCACCGATATCATGACTCCACCAGGTGTAGCCGATATTGGAAGCTGTGCTGGTAAAATAGGGTTGAAAGGCTAGGGATTCCCAAGTCACAATAGTGTCCCCTGAAAAACCAATCGGATACCGATGGCTACCAGGACCCCCATAACGCGATAAGATGAGACCAGCTTGGCCTTTTCGGCAATTGTCTAGATAATGATAGTGATTTAACAACCAAAGGGGATCCATCTTGCCATGACTACCTTGCTGCCAATCAATCCACCAAAAGTCCACTCCTTGATCTTCCAAGGGATGGTGGACATCTTCAAAATAAGCTTCGCGAAAGGCTGGACTATAAAAGTCAAAGCTAGCCGCTTCTTCTTTTTCAGCATCCAGTCCCAAACGTTTTGCGACCATGGGATAAGCATCTTCGAAGGCGCGAATTCCATCTGCCGGATGGACATTTAAGGTCACCTTTAAACCACGCTCATGCAGGCCATTTAAGAAGGCAGCTGGATCAGGAATCAAATCCCGGTTCCAACTATAGCCAGTCCAACCACTTCCAAAGCGAGCAGGAATCACCGTCTTATGCCAGTCCATATCGATCACACTGACCGCAAGAGGCACCCCTTCTGCTTTGAAGCGATCCATCAAATCTGTGTACTCCTGACTGGTATAAGGCCAATACCGGCTCCACCAGTTGCCCAGAGCATAACGTGGCAAGAGGGGTGGCTGTCCTGTCAGATGGTAAAAATCTTTCAAGGCTCCTAGATAATCACGCCCATAACCGAAGAAATACAGATCCACTTCTGGATAGGACCGTGCTCTAAACCCGCTTTCGTCATCATACAAGTAGGAAGCGGAATCGTCTAAAAGAGCATAACCAGCCTTGCTCAAGATCCCATCTTGCAACTCCATAGCCCCATCGACCTCGTCAAGCGTCCGACTGGTCCCCTTTAAGGTCTCCGGCTGATCTCCATAGTGCCACCTGCTCCCATAGACTGCATACTGACCCTTGAGTTCGATATAAAGCCGATCTGGTGCAAAAGGTCCTTTTTCAAAATGGAGGTGGAGATGCTCTGTATGAAGATCGAGAACAGCTTCTGTCTCTACGACCTCACAGGCAACAGGTCCAAAATCTCGATTTTGTACAACTTGCGTCTGACCATCTTCGAAAACACCATCTTTTGAGTATTCCAAGCGCACCAAGGATTCCGTTAATACGGAGATCCGATAGTTTTCTCCCTCTATGACTGGTCCTGCCATTTGTCTGTCCTCCTCTTTTTATAGGGCATCTGACTCGCCCTCTTTTCATCTGCTTCGCTTCGCTAGGTAAGCGCTTACGATTTTACTATAGCACTCAAAAAAAGGCCTGTCAACACTTGACAGAGCCTTTCCTAAAATTTTATAAGATCAACTCCCCCAATTGATCAAGAGATACATGAGACTCGAGCCAAACATATCTGCCAAGGCATGCATGAGGAAAAATGGCAAGAGATTCTTGACGATCTTCTTGTACATGAAGTAATAAAAGAGTCCATAAATGACGCCAATCACAAGGGCCCAGAGAAGCCCCTGATAGGTGTGGAAAGAAAAGCGGATCAGGGTTGAAAAGGCCAACGCCTTCCACTGGTTCTTCTCACTCACCGAAGTCATTAAGCCCAAAAAGAAAAATTCTTCATAAAATCCATTGAGCAAACCATAAGCAATCGCCATGGGACTCAAAGCCATGAACTTATGGAGGATCTGCATGGGATCGATATAAGGCCAAAGACTTGGACTTAGGTAATTGTATTCACCCGTGACCGTTGAGATTACATCCCCAAAAAGTCCCATCGCTGCAAAGAGCAGGGGTACCCAGATCAAGGTGGACCACTTGAAACGGATCGGCAATTGTTTAAAATCAAAGCGACGGAGCAGCAAGTAAAGAAGGGCTAGAGCCAGCAAGATCAACTGCAAGGTCATATTGCTGGAATAAGCAGCTCCTTCACTTGCCGTATTGCTACTGCTTGTGGCTACTGCAGTCTGCGCGACTGGCTGAAAACTGGCTAAAAACAGCTGGGTCGAGAGGATAATGAATTGCCCAAAAAGAATGGCTGTCACAATACCAATATCAAACCATTTGAGCTCTTTTAAGGGCTGTTTGGGTCGTATTCTGTTAAAAAATGTCATCTTTCATCCTTCTATTCTCACAATGGAAGTATTTTTGTTTCTCTTACTTTAGCAATCAATGCTTAAAGAAGAGTTAACCTAGAGGAGAAAAAAACAACCTTTCGGTCGTTTCCATTACACTATTAGTCTAACAAATCTTGGATTCTATCTAAATATTGGTTGTCTGTCACTGCCATCACGCGTACCTCAGCCGGCCATACAAAATCTGGTCCTAACTGGCTCCGCAGGGGCTGCTCTTCTGCATCTCGATAGCCGATGATATTGAGTTGATACTGATCTCTGACCGCCAATTCTCGAATACTCTTTCCAACCCAGGCAGATGGAACTGTAAACTCAACCACCACTACCTCATCATCCAACTGAAACACTTCAATCCGGTGTTGGAAGAGGATCATTTTAGCGAGGGACATGCCTGCTTCTACCTCCGGCAGGATGACCAAATCAGCCCCAATCTTTTCCAGAACTTCTTTGGTCACTTCATTCTTGACCTTGGCAATGACGTGCTCGACGCCAAGTGCCTTACAGTGCATGACCGCCAGGACACTTGATTCCAGATTTTCACCTGTTGCGATGACAACTGTGTCACAGTTCCCAATATCTGCCGCATCCAGGAGGTCCATTTCCGTAATGTCTCCAACAATTCCAGTTGTAATCATAGATTCATACTGGTTGATCACATCTTCATGATCGTCAATTGCAATGATATCCACATCCTGGTCCTGCAGAGTTTTTAAGACACTCTGTCCAAAAATCCCTAATCCCAGAATTCCAATGGTTCGATTTGCCATAAGTCTCTCCTATCCGATAATGATGTCTGCCTTGGCATATTGCAAGGCATCTGCTTTTTTGGCTTTGTAATTGTTCAAGCTGACCATAAGGGTCAAGGGGCCGATCCGACCGATAAACATGAGCACCATGATGATGCCCAGCCCTGCTCCATTTAAGGTCGAGGTCACATTGGCCGTCACGCCCACTGTCGCTAAAGCCGATACCACCTCAAAGACCAAGTACAGAAAACGTTGACCATCCGGCGTCACAAGACAAAGGCCAAAGAGCCCCAGGATAAAGGTCAACTGGAAAATCACTGCTGTGCCCAAAGAACGTTGCACCAAGTCTGGTGCGATGGTTCGTTTGCCTAGGTTGGTATGAGGCAACCCGAGCAATTCCTTGCGAGCTAAGAGGATCAAGACCAAGAAGGTGGTGATCTTCATCCCTCCTGCTGTCCCACCTGGTGCCCCACCTAGGAACATCTGGAGGATATAGACAAAGAGTGTCACAGGTCGGACTGCTGTATAATCCAGTGAGGCAAAGCCAGCCGTCCGCATACTGACCGTTTGGAAAAAGCTGACCAAGATCTTCTCTCCCAATGGCAGGGACCCAATCGTTGCTGGATTATCAAACTCTGTCAAGAGACTGGTCACTGTCCCAAACAGAAGGATCGCAGCTGTTAACCAGAGAACCACCTTGGTATGAAAGCGAAGAGTCCGTCGTCCTGATTGGTTACGGGCCTTGGTAGCTAGGTCAAACCAGACCATGAAGCCCAAGCCCCCAGTAATGATCAGAGCAGATAAGGTCAGATTGACCAACCAATCGGTCTGGAAACTCATCATACTATCGCCCCCAAAATTATCAAAGCCCGCATTACAAAAGGCGGAAACCGCAACAAAGATGGAGTTGAAGATCCCATGACCCCAGCCAAAGCGAGGAATAAAGCGAGTCATGAGAAGCAAGGCCCCGACACCTTCGATGGTAAAGGTGGTAATAAAGATGGAGCGGACAAAACGGGCCAAACTCTGGTTATTGCTAAAACTAAAGCTATCCCGAATGGTCTGCCGATCCTTGTAACTGAGCTTTTGGCGGCTTTCCATAAAGAAGAGACCAATAAAGGTCAAAATCCCTAGGCCCCCAATCTGAATCAAGAGCATACAAATCAATTGCCCCCAGCCATTATAGGTCGAAGCCACCGACTGGGTAAAGAGTCCTGTCACACAGACCATAGAGACCGCGGTAAAGAGGTGGTCGATGTAGCCTGCTGTTGAGCTTACTTGCTGGACAAAGGGCAAACTCAATAAGAGCGAGCCCACCAGGATAACCAAGGCAAAGCTGAGAAAGATTCGCCTTGCTGGAGACAGGCGAGTCAGCTTAGCCTGCCATTGTTTAAAATATGATTTCACTAACATAGCTTCATTGTATCATAAAAAGAGAATAGACCTACAAGTAATGAACCATTTCTAGGCATAATTCTAAGGCCTTCTCGAATGCTTCAGAGCCCCAGTCACGCTGATCATAATTTTCTAGGTCTGCAAGAGAAT
>NZ_KQ969689.1:115179-121507 GCF_001578955.1 Streptococcus parasanguinis | reverse complement strand
AAGAGAATCTGCGGTAAAGAGGAGCAAACCCCAAATCGCCCTACGAAGCTGGGCTACTGCAGCAAGGGAGGCACACTCCATCTCCACCACACTACACCCTTCTTCAATGCGATAGGCCACCTTGTCAGGTGTTTCCCTATAAAAGCCGTCCGTCGACCAGGTCATGACCTCTTGATAAGGAATGGACTCTTGTTGGAGAACTGTTTCAATAGCAGTCAGGGCACGGCCGTCCACCTCTATATAACGAGAAGGCGCGACATAATGGTAACTGGCTCCTTCATCTCGCAAGGCCTTGGTCGGAATTAAAAAAGCATTTTCTGCTATATCCACCAAGACCCCACAGCTACCCGCGGAAATGATCTTCTTCACTCCATAGCCAATCAACCAATCCATGAATTGAGCAGCAGCTGCAGATCCAACTGGCGCTTGAGCTAAGCAGATTTCCTCTCCTTGGTGCTCCATAACATAGACCGGATAGACCTTGGTAGCTGAGACAAAGCTAGCTACTTGTTTGGCTCCGACAGTTTCGGCAAAGCGATCAATCTCATCCTCCAGGAAAGCATAAACGCATTTTTCAGGTAGGTGCAGGTCTAACCCCTCATGGGTCGGCATAATAACTGCCTGAGGATTGTCATCAAACTCTAAAATGGGAATTTCATGTTTATGGATCATTCCTTCTCCTTTTTAACGGGTATTTCTTTAATGACACGAGCTGGGTTTCCTCCAAGAACTACATTATCTCCAAAGGACTTGGTCACGACTGCCCCAGCGCCAGCGACCACATTGTCACCCAGCGTCACACCAGGAAGAATGGTGACACCTCCTCCTGCCCAGAAGTTGTCTCCTATCGTAATTGGTGCCCCATACTCCAGACCAGAATTGCGCTCGTCTGGATCCAGTGGGTGCAAGGGTGTCAAAAATTGGCAATTAGGACCAATCATGGCATTCTTTCCGATCGTAATGGGACATACATCCAACATGGTCAAATTGTAATTGGCATAGAAATTTTCTCCCAGATGGATGTTGACCCCATAATCCACAAGAACCTGACGATTGAGATAGAGGTTTTCACCGGTTGATCCAAACCACTCTTTGATGATAGCTGCCCCTTTTTTAGGATCCACCTCTTGGTTAAAAGCTTCTTGTTTCTCCCGAGAGGCTTGGGCTAAAGCCCGTAATTCAGGGTCCGCAGGTCTATAATAGTCACCCGCAATCATTTTTTCATATTCACTGGCCATAAGGAAACCTCCACGTTATTTTGACATATTATAGCAGAATTCCCTCTTTAAAACAAACGTCAGAATAAGGGTTTGTAAGGAAAAAGATCAGAGACACTTAAAAACACTTAACAAAACTTGCATACGCTTACGAAATGGTGTACAATGAAGACAAGAACAGAAAATAAGGAGCGAATTCATGTACCAGGAACAGCGACTCGAAAAAATATTAGAACTCTTAGAAGAGCGAAAACAGCTATCCGCTAAAGAAATGGTTGATTACTTTAAGGTCTCAAAAGATACTATTCGCAGAGACTTTGCCCTCCTTAGTCAACGCCAGCTAGTCCGTAGGACCCATGGTGGACTTCTCCCCTTAAACAAAGAACCCGGCCCTTCTTACCTAGACCGTAGTCAGAAGGCTAACAAGGAAAAGACTGCCATGGCTCAAAAGGCCCTGCAATTGATCCAAGATGGACAAGTGATCTTTCTCGACGTTTCCACTTCGATGACCCTGCTTGCCGGCTTGCTTAATAAGGAAGTCACAGTCTATTCGCATTCCCTTGACAATGCCATCCAGCTCAGTAGCCATTCCCAGGTTGACTTTCATCTTTTAGGAGGGAAATTCTACCCTAAAAACCGCTTCTACTATGACGCGAATCAAGCACAAATACTGGACAATCTTCGCTTTGATCTGGCTTTTTTTGGAGCGAGTAGCTTAGCCAATGGCGAAGTCACCTTTGAAGATGCTGAAGACGTTGCCGTCAAATCCCTCGTCTTTGAACGAACTCGTACCAAGATCCTGGTGGCAGAAAGCATCAAGTTCTCCCAAAATGCCAACTACTATCTCGCTCGTCTCAAGCAATTTGACTATTGGATTACTGACCAAAAACCAAGCCCTGACATCCTTAAACAAGTCGGCAACGAAACCACTATTCTCTACTAGGAGGTAAGTTTATGGCTCACATTCGTCTCATTATCAGCGATATCGATGGCACCATCTTAAATGACCACCATCAGATTGACCCTCAGTTAGCAGCACTGATCCCGGATTTAAAGCGTGAAGAGATTCCTTTCGTGCTGGCCTCTGCTCGCTCCCCCAAAGGGATGGCTCCCATTGCCAAAGAGCTCGGCATAGTGGACTGTCCCATGGCCTGCTACAACGGGGCCTTGATCCAAAAAGGAGAACAAGTTCTTTTCGAGCATCCTTTGGACAAGAATGAAGCTCGTCAGTTTATCAACTGGGTTAACCAACACTTCCCTCAAGTTTCGATCAACCTCTATAGTGGAAAAGACTGGATGACCGATCATCTTGACCAATGGAGCCAAGAGGAGGCCCGGATTACAGGAGAAAAACCTCTCATCCTCCCCCTATTGGATCCTTTGCTGGATACGACAAAGCCCCTCCACAAATTGCTCTTAATTGGAGATGCAGAAGAGATCCAAGCCCTCTATCGTGCTATTTCTGCCGATGACTTCCCTTCTACCGCCTTTTATCTCTCCAAAGCCAACTACCTAGAAGTCACTGCTAAGCACGTCTCTAAAGAGGATGCTCTGGTTGAACTCGCCAACCACTACCACTTGAGCTTAGAAGAAGTCCTCACCATGGGGGACAACTTCAATGACCTTCCTATGCTCAAAAAAGCAGGCATCGGTGTCGCTATGGGCAACGCTCCTCAAGAGGTGAAAGATGGAGCAACAGTCGTGACAAAGACCAATAATGAAAACGGGGCTGGGCAAGCGGTTGAAACCTATGCCCTGATTTAGTCATCCGTTTAAAAAGGACGTAGACAGACTGTTCTTTTATACAAATCTAATAACTTTTATAAATCCAGCTTAAGAACAACTGCCCAAGCTATGGTGTACTAGTCCTATGAAAGATAAGAAAACTGACGCCCGTGTCATCAAGACCAAGCAACGCATTGAAACGACTTTTTTAAAATTACTGGAAGAAATGCCTTTTGAAAAGCTGACTACCAGCCTCATTATCAAAGAATATCTGATCAGCAAGGGAACTTTTTACGCTCATTATTTGGACAAGTACGACCTGGCAGAGCAATTATTGGACCGTGAGCTGGAGGTCTTTGAGTCTCTGCTCACCCAGCGTTTTGAAAGTGCCCATACTTCTCTTCAGTTCTGTAGCCATGACCTATATCACCTACGTCCGCCAAGGCCATGATCCACTCAGCTTAACGGAGCTTGTGACAGAACTCGATCAATTCTCTACCTATCTCCAGCACTCTTTTTCAAAAGATACTAGATAATAATAGACCAAAGGTTCGATAATGGACCCTTGGTCTATTTTTGCATATTGAGAAGATGCAACGATCGAGATATGATAGAACCATCTTAAAACAAACGAGGTATTCAGTATGAAAAATCTATCTATTAAAATGCACATGAACGGAAAAGAACTAACACCCGAGTGGATTCAAGCCAAAGAATTGGAACGTACCCACCATGTGATTCGAGAAATGGATGAGGTAGGTGCCAATTTCACTTACAAGGGAAAATCCATTGATGCAGACACCCTCTTCAGCTTGCCTTTTAAGGAAGTAAAGGCTGCTTAAATCGAAACAAAACTCGCCTTGGGGTCTGAGAAAATACTGGAACTCTATGCAAACAAGTTAGCCGAATCTGACAACTTGTGGCACGAGATTGCTTCAAAAACCGTGAAAGGACACAACTTGCAGTCGGCATACGTTGACGTCGATGTCGACGGTCTGACTCTTGGGGATTTCCTGGCTTTCAATCAAGAACTAAACAAGATGGTCGATCCAGCTCTTCCATTTAAAATCCATCCTGAACACTTTGTATTTGCAGGTGTACATGGCGGGCAAGAAGTCATGGAAATGGTGGGGCAATACGGTGAGCCCACCTATCAAAAGCTCATCATCCATCCAGATGCTGAAAAGCCCGTTGCCGTTGATCCAGATACGAAGTTGGCGATGGTCGGAGATGGGGTGCTGATGTCAGACCAAAATCTGGACATGATGATGTACGGGATGCACCAATTCAAAATGAAAAAAGGCGGTCTTCGCATCAAACTCGGTGTCTTCTTCCCAGATTCAGCACCACACGAAATGGTCCTCGGACACCAAGAACATCTCGCAGTAGAGTTTTTCAATTCCCTAACCATTGCCTATCAAAATAAATCCTTCAAAGGGAAAATCCTTAATACCATCTTGAAATTTAAAAAATTTGATTAGATGATAGGAATCTTTCTTATTGGACTGATTCTTTCCCTTCTTTTCTCAGCCAATCCTACCATTGTCATCACCATCACAAGCGTGATGATCTTGGCTATGGAAGTTCATTTTACGTATTTTTATATGAACCAAACCAAGAAATTCTCAACTCCGGATTGGGAATTATACTAAAAGAAAAATTCTAGTAGACAGCTTCTACTAGAATTTTTTCGTTAGTCCATCACAATCATAGCCTTAATAGTCTTGCGTTCGTCCATATCTTTATAGGCTTGGTCGATTTCTTCTAAACTATAGCTGTGCGTAAAGACGCGTCCTGGATTGATATCACCGTCAAGAACTGCTTTTAACAAAACTTGTTTGTCATAAGTAGTAACTGAGGCTGCTCCACCTGCCACAGAAATATTTTGGGCAAAGGTCGAACCAAGGGCACGGTTATTGTAGTGAGGCACACCGACAAATCCCATGCGTCCTCCATTACGGAGGACTCCAAGGGCCTGATCGACAGCAGCTGCGGTACCCACACATTCAAGAGCCGCATCTGCTCCGCCTCCAAGGATTTCACGGACCTTGGCAATCCCTTCTTCTCCTCGCTCAGCCACAACAGCTGTCGCACCTGACTCCAAGGCCATCTTTTGACGGTCTTCGTGGCGACTCATGAGGACGATTTGCGATGCACCACGCATCTTAGCTGCGATAACCGCACATTGGCCAACAGCCCCATCTCCGATAACGACTACCTTGTCACCTTTTTGCACATTAGCTACACACGCTGCATGGTAACCGGTTGGCATGACGTCTGCTAACGTCAAGAGGGATTTAAGCATGGCTTCTGTATAATCAGATGGTTGACCTGGAATCTTGACAAGGGCCCAATTAGCAAAGTGGAAACGGATGTGCTCTGCTTGAACCCCGTCAGACCAGTTGGTGCCAATATGGCGGTCACAAGTCCCATCATAGCCAGCACGACAGGCGTCACACTCTCCACAACCATGGGTGAAAGGCGCGATGACAAAGTCTCCTGGTTTGACCGTTGTAATGGCCTCACCGATTTCTTCAACTATCCCAATAGCTTCGTGACCACTATTTTGATGACCTGCTTCAATATCTGGATTGCGGTAGCTCCATAAATCGGATCCACAAACACAGGTGCGGACGATACGGAGAATAACATCATCTGGTGCTTCGATGTGTGGACGCTCCACTTCTATAAGGCCCACTTGCCCAGCTTTTGTATAGACTGTTTTCTTCATAGGAACAACCTACTTTCTATTGCTTACTTACCTATAGTATACACTTTTTATCGAGCTCTAGCCCACTTCCTGATTTAAAACTCCATCATTTAATCATATTTTTTCCCATACTTCTTTTCTAGCATTTTCTTAATCAGATAGGGCATTTTGACATTTTCGCGGCCTTTCTTGGCAATTAACTTCTTCACAAAATCTGGCATTTGGATATCATTCTCTTCTTCCAAAATCTGACTCGTGCTTGATGGAGCTTCCAACTCATCAAAGGTCTCCAGCTGAGGTTGATAGTCACTATAGTCACCGTCTATATGAGACTGAATTGTCGAAAGAAGTGCCTTGATTAAACGAGGATCGCTATTTGGCATAGGAGGTCTGTGATAGGCTACACCTAGCTCTTGGCAAAGCTCCTTACATTCCACATCATTGTCAAAAAGAACCTCAATATGCTCACTAATAAAGGCAATCGGAACAAAAATATAGTGGTCAGGATGCTCCCTCTCATTACGAAGGTATTCTAAGACATCCGGCTTAATCCAAGGAATACCAATATCACTCTCACTCTGCCAAGTATTGGTGTACTGTTCCTCTTCAAGCCCTAAAATCCCCGCAATCAAGCGACTATTGTCATAAATCTGATCGATATAAGGGTCACCAAAAT
>NZ_KQ969689.1:104853-115159 GCF_001578955.1 Streptococcus parasanguinis | reverse complement strand
TGCCAAAACTGGGACACTGTGGGCTGAAAAAATCACCTTATAACTGTCGTCTCCAATCTGATCTAAAATCTTTTGGATCTCATCAGCCCAATAGTGGAGTAGGTCAGGTTCTCGGTACCAGTCCTTGATAATTTGGAACTTTATCTGACCACTTTCTAAAAATTTTTCATAACCCATGACAGAATAGTAGGAATAATGGGGCTCTAGAATCAAACACAAACACTCTTCAATTCCGTCATTCTCCATCTCTTTAATCGTATCAGTGATGAAAGGACGGGAAAATTTATTAGCAAAGTAGACCGATGCTTGATCTCCAAGAGCGGAGGCAACCAAGTTCACTTCTTCCTTTGTTATCCTTTGGAGCGGCGTTCCACCGATTCGGACATAATTGTCATATAAAGTCTGAATTTCATGTGGTTCAGGACGAACCCCACGGCGTATATTTGTGAAAAATTCCGCTACTCCTTCATAGGTAATCTCTTCTGGCGAACCAAAAGTCATCATCAACACAGCTCTTTTACTCATAATTACTCCTTACTATATACTTTTCACTATTTTACCATGAAAAGGCTTACTTTAGTGAGCTTAGTATCAAAAAAACTCCTAGAGATAAACTCTAAGAGTGTAAATAACTATTCTTAATGGTGATGAATATGTCCATGACTTTGATTCACTTCCAACTCTTCGATCTTGCGTTTATGAGCTCGGTGGGTTGCCAAGTCTTCATCGACCTCAATGGTGACGTTTTGAAAGCCACAATCTTTGAGCAAGGTACGGATAGACTCTTTACAAACCTCCATGTGGTTGACATGCTCTAGACAAACATGGACAATGGCGTTCTTTTCCAGACCATCCATGGTCCAGAGATTAAGCTGATTGATACTAGCCACATGCTCCAACTGCTCCAAATCACTCTTGACCTGCTGAATATCTACTCCCTCTGGCACGGCATCCAGGAAAATCCTGAGCGTGCTCCAAAAACGTGGAATGGCTTTTGACAGAATAAAGATGGAAATAGCTAGAGATAAGAGCGGATCCAGAATATACCAATCGGTAAATCGGAGAACAATGGCCATTAAGATGACAGCCACCCAACCTAAGGTATCTTCCAGAAAGTGCAGGCTGAGAATGGATTCATTCTTGGTTTGCCCTTTACGAATGACGAGACTCGCTAGCACATTAATGCTGACGGCTATGATTCCAAGCCAGAGAATCCCCTCATCATTGACAGGTTGTGGATGAAAGAGTTTCGTTATATTTTCTAAAATAACCAGAACGGACCCTGTCATGAGAATCACAGCTGTTACCATGGCCCCTAAAAGGCTAAAGCGCTTGTAGCCCAAGGTATAGTGGCTGTCTTCTTCACGGTTGGAAATACTCTCCAAAAAGGCGGAGATGCCGATAGCGATCGCATCCCCCAAGTCGTGGACCGAATCCGCAAGGACAGCGCTAGATCCAAAAATTCCTCCTGCAATAAACTCAACAATGGCATAACTCAAATTCAAGAAAAAAGCGATCCAGACCGCATGTTTTGTCTTCATAATCCTTAATCCTTTGTTATAATAGATTCATGAACATCATGTTCATTATCATTATCTAACATTCACAACAGAAAGGATAGGAGCAAACTGTTTAGGGTGTCCGTTACTGAACAGTTTGTTCTAAGTGTCCATATGACAGCACAGGATCGTCGCATCACCAAAACTCGAAAAGCTATCTATCAAGCTTTTTTACAATTACTCAACCAAAAAGACTACGAGGCCATCACGGTTCAAGAAATCATTGACTTAGCCGATGTGGGGCGATCAACCTTTTATAGCCATTACGAAAGTAAGGAATTATTGCTAGATGAACTCTGTCAAAAGCTCTTTCACCATCTCTTTGAGCGTGCTGAACACCTCTCACCACAAGACTATCTGGCCCATATCTTTCAGCATTTCAAGAAAAATCAAGACCATGTGACCAGTCTCTTGCTCTCTAAAAACGATTATTTTATCCGGCAACTGCGAAAAGAGCTGGAACATGATGTCTACCCAATGGTAGCCGACGAACTCATCAAAGCCCATCCAACTCTCCCTCACTCTTACCTCAAACACTTGGTCGTCAGCCATTTCATCGAAACCCTCAGCTGGTGGTTGAAAAAAGGCAAGTCCTACACCGAACAAGAAGTGATTCAGTTTTATTTGGAGATTTTAAACGTCGCTTCTAACTAAGGTGTGACTTTACATCATGTATCATAGAAAGGAAAACTATGCTCCTCCCCATTCTTCTCGGCTTTTTCACAGCCTTATTTGCCCTTACTTTTGCTCTTATTCATTTATTGGCCAGCCTTTCCGAATTAAAAAAGGGCAAGAAGACCCTTGGAATTTACTTACTTTTTCTAGGAAGTAGCCTTGCGACCTTCTCTCTCATCCTCTACTTCCTTTTGCCAATTGTTGCTTTATTTATTTGGCTAATCGGAGTTAGCTTGATTTGCTACGGAGCCTATTGGAATGGCAAGCACAAAGAAAACTTCCATCTAGCCCACCATGTCATTCGGATCGGAATTGCTCTGATTCTTACCATTTTATTAGCCCTTATCTAAGAAAAACTCAAGTTTTATCAATGAAAACTTGTGTTTTTTTGTAGTTACGAAATCAGTAAGGAATTAAAAATCCTGCTTTTCTTTAAACAGTTTAATCTTTTCTTGGCAGTAATCCATTAATTTCTGTGTTTTTTCAAATGAGTAGCCTTTTTCAGATACCGACTTGACTTTCTTTTCATCAAAGTAGTAGCCTGTCAAGCCCCTGACTTCCTCTGATAAGGTGAGATAATAGCCTGTTTTGATTCCCTGATCTAGATCTTTTGAAAGAGACTTCATCAGGCGTCCAAAGAGAGACTTTTTCGTCTTTTCATCACTAGAATTATTCCCTAAGTTAGTCGAGATAATACCTGGATGGTAGGCATTAATAGTGATATTTGAACCTTTTAAAAAGAAATCTCTTGCTAGATAGCGTGTCATCCAAATGGTATAGAGTTTGGAATTATTATAAGCTAATCCTGGGTTATAGTTGTTCTCAAATCCAAAGTCCAAATCCTTGACCTTGGCAAAATGATGCATATAGGAAGAAGT
This sequence comes from Streptococcus parasanguinis, assembly GCF_001578955.1. Classification (GTDB taxonomy): domain Bacteria; phylum Bacillota; class Bacilli; order Lactobacillales; family Streptococcaceae; genus Streptococcus; species Streptococcus parasanguinis_U. The sequence continues at coordinate 112,047 of NZ_KQ969689.1, read as the reverse complement.
ATTAATGATACGACCGTCAGGCGCTTTTTCTAACAAGGGGCTTAGCTCAGTTGTTAACATATAGGGAACGAGGACGGATAACATAAAAGTCAACTCGACATTTTCAGCACTCGCTTTTCGTTCTTTTCCTGCATACAGGCCTGCATTGTTAAATAAGACATCGATCCTTTGAAAGTCTCGCTTAATTTCCCCTACAAATCGATAAACATCCTCTAATTTTGAGAAATCCGCCAAGTAGCTTGAAACTCTGCCTCTCAGGGAAACGGCCCGAATCTCTTGAAGCGCCAATTCCAGTTTTTGAGGATTTCGGCCATGGAGGATGACCTGATGACCTTCACTAGCCAGTTTCTTTGCCAAGTGCTTTCCAATGCCATCCGTAGCACCTGTTATTAGAATGGTTTTGACCATATTAGTCCTCCAAGAAAGTAATGAGTTCTTTTGAAAACTCTTCTGCATATTGGAAAATCGAACCGTGACCAGCATGTGGATAGATGATGAGCTTACTATCTTTTATTTTCTCATGCATATCATAAGAATTTTCCGTTGGAACCTGCATATCCTTGTCGCCGTTGACGATTAAGGTTGGTTGGGTGATAAATCTTAGGTCGTCTTGAGAATCTTTCCCCCAACGTTTAATAGCTTTGAGTTGCGTCAAGAAACCAGGCACACTCATGTCTTTGTCCGCAAATTCCTTGGTTCGCATCCCCATTCGTCCGAGAACTTTCAAAGCTTCGATTTTTCCTTGTTCATCATGGTTATAGAAGATATAGCGTTTAGGATCGATGCGTTCGAGTCCAGCTTTAAGCATATAGTTAAATGTTTTCCCTGTGACCTTATCCATCTCCTTTCCTCCTCGAGGTCCTGTTCCTGCCAAGATGAGACGGTTGACCAAATTAGGCTTGATTCGGACAATTTCTTGGGCAATCATGCCTCCCATAGAAAGACCTAGGAGATTGATTTTATCGTAGCCAAGGGCTTTTACAAAGTCAATTGTCTGCTCAGCAATTCCAGGAATGGTTGGCGCCACTTTTCCTTGACTGGCTCCGACACCAGGAAGGTCGACCACAATCACATGGTGTTTTTCAGCAATCAAGTCCAAGAGTTTTGGATCCCAGTTGTCGAGGGTTGCTGCCAAATGGACCAGCATCAGAAGAGGTAGTTTTGATTTGCCTTTGCTGAGTTCGCGATAGGCGATTTTGTTCCCGTCGACAGTGATGTATTGAGTTTTAGTTGTAAGATATGACATTGTGTTTTCCTTTTTATTTCTTAAAGCTGAGGACTGTTTTTCCACGTGAGCGCCCATTAGCGACCTTGTCTAAGGCGCTATTCACTTCTTCAAATGGATAAACTGTATCGATAGATGGTTTGATTTCTAATTTGCTAAAGAGATCAGCTACCTCTTGTAATTGAGCGCCATTGCTTTCTACAAAGATAAAATGATAGTGAACGCCGTATTTGTCAGCCATCTTATCAAATTTGCGACCGGCTAGTCCAAGTAGGATCTGTTTCCATTTTGGCAGGTTCATCCGTTTGGCAAAGTCACCATTTGGCATAGCACGGAGGGACACAAGCTGACCACCTTTTTTCATGATAGACATTTGTTTTTCAGTCTCAGCGCCACCAAGGGTATCGAGGACATAATCAACCTGGCTAACCGTTTTTGTATAATCCTCTGTTTTGTAATCGATAAAGCGGTCTGCTCCTAGCTTCAATACACGCTCAGCGCTATCTCCAGCCCCATTGGTAATGACCTTCAAACCTTTAGCCTTGGCAATCGGAATGGCCATACCGCCGACACCGCCGGTACCACCAGAGATAAAGATGGTTTTGCCAGCTTGAGCATCCATGAGGTCAAGAGCCTGCATGATAGTCAAGGCAGTCAAAGGTACAGCAGCCGCTTCCTCGTCAGACAGATAGTCTGGAACCTTGGCTAGAGCCTGACTATCGACAGCTACGTATTCTGCAAAGGCACCAATATGATCAAGTGGTAAACGTCCAAAAACTCGGTCTCCGACTTTGAGATTTTTGACTTGTCTACCGGTCTCTTCAATGATACCGACCACTTCATTTCCAGCAGTTTGTGGGAGTTTGTAAGGGACAATCATCTTGACTTCTCCTCGGGAAATCATGTTATCGAGAGGATTAACACCAGCAGCGGTGACTTTGACCAAAACTTCTTTGTCTGTGATACTTGGTTTTGCGATTTCTGTGATGTTAAGAGTGATATTCTTTTTGTTATAAGTAGTATGTTGTGCAGCTTTCATTGTCTTCTCTTTTCTATTTTTATTGTATCTGATATAGATACAAGTATAGTCTTTTTAAAACTGATCTGCATACAAATCAGTTTCGTTTTTGTTTGGCTTCTTTATAAAGATTGTTAATGACATCTTCTAAGGTTTGCTGGGCTAGTTCCTTCTCAAGTTGAGCTTCAGCGCTAGCAAATAGTGGTGAAACGGCAGCCTGGATATGTTTCCCTACTGGGCAATCAGGGTTGCTATTTTGGTGAACAGGAAATAGGCTGATGTGGCTAACTTCTTGTGTGGCAAAATAAATGTTAAGTAAGGTGATGTCCTTTGGGGATTTACTAAGTTGGTAGCCCGTTTTTCCCTGCTGAGACTGGATTAGTCCAGCATTTTTCAATAAAGCGATTACCTTTCGAATGTAACTCGCATTGGTGCCAACGCTCTCAGCCAGAGCTTGTGAACTTAAGGTATCCTTGCTCTCACTAATCATGGTTAGGATGTGCAAGGCTACTGAAAATTTAGTATCCATATAAACTCCTTTAGATAACTTGTATCTGATACAATAACAAGTATAACACAAATAAAAAGAAAAGCAAGACTTTTGCTTCACTTTTTTTAAAACGATCAAGCCATCAACACCATGAGTATCGGAATGACCACCATGGTAGCAAGGGTCGTCTCTGTCACCATGACCGCTGCGTAATCACTATCAGCTCCGTAGAGTCTGGCAACGACTGGGGCATTGGTCATCACTGGCATAGCGGACTGAATGATAAAGACCTGCTTCATCAGGCTTGGAAGAGGGGTCCAGTAGACGATGGTCGCCATCAAGAGAGGGGCAACCAGGAAGCGACCTAGTAGAATCAATAGCTGATCTTTTCCCAGAACCAACTGCTTCACACCTACATGAGACACTGACAAACCGATGAATATCATGGATAAAGGGGTTGTTAAATTACCCAGATACTGCAAATCACTGGCTAGAAAGGCTGGCAACTTGATCTGCAGCATCACCAAGACTATCCCTAAGAGAAAGCCCATGAGGGGCGGAGAAAAGACTTTTTTCAGACTGGTTTTGAGATCAAACTGCGCTTCTCCCTCACCATCTCGCTGAATGAGATAGGTCCCCAAGGTCCAGAAAAAGGTCGTATTACACATATAATAGATCAAAACATAAGGAATGCTGGCATCTCCAAAGAGGGCTTGGTTAATAGGAAGCCCCACGAAGATGGTATTGGAATTAAAAAACATGGAAATAAAGAGGCCACGACGGTCCTGTCTCACCGCAAAGATCCTTGCTACTCCTGTCGCGATGCCAAGTAAAATAACCATAGACAGGGCAGGAAACCGCAAGGCTGGCAACATTTTTAGGAGGGCTGGCGCTGTAAAACGCTGCGTGATGGTGTAGAGCATATAGCAGGGAAGAGCAACTTGAGTGACCAATTTAGCGAGTAGGCCACGCGACTTGTCATCGAACCAGCCTTTTTCACCAATGACAAAGCCCACTAAAATCATACCCAGGATGACGAGAATCCCTGATATGCTCCTCAAAAAGATGTCCATGTTCTCCCCTTTTCTTTTTTAAATTTGAACTAGAAAATCACATTTTTTACAAATCTAAAAAACTACTCTAGTATATCATAAAAAGAGGTGGGGCAATATGCCCAACCTCATGTATTTTATTAATTGCCACTAATATCCCTTCTTAGCTGCCTTGCTCCATTGGTACCAACCAACTAGACTGTTGATAAGGTAAATCAAGAAAAACCAATAAAATGGTGGGGACTATGGCGAAAATAGATGATTCAGTTAAAAAGAAAGTTCCAGAATTGCGATTTAAAGGATTCACGGATGAATGGGAACAGCGTAAGTTGGGAGACGAAGTTCGAATAGTGATGGGACAATCTCCTAATTCAGAAAATTATACTGATGATCCTAATGGGCGCTAAAAATGCGAAGACCTATGAAGACCTATTTTGTATTAGTCAAACAAAAGATCCAAAAGAAATGATATATGATTATGACCATGAAACAAAGTAAAATCAAACCGAGTGATCTGAGGAAGCACCCGATGATCATGAAACGTTATTAAACACAAAAGTCACCCATTTGAGTTCTTGCCAGAAGCTGAAGTTAATCCTTCAACCTGGAAAACCCGCAGAGGTGACTTTTTCTATACATCTCGATTTTTCTGGTAATAATCATTAACCGATAAATATGTCTGTGAATCACCCAGCGACTCCGCTATGTCCATAATCCGCGGTGGTAGTAATCCCACTCGCTGGACAAGTTCGTGATCGCTGAACAATTCCCGTGGACTGCCAGCGAAGCCAAACTTCCCGTGTTCCATAACATACACCGACTCAAACTCGGCGGCGACCCAATCCATGTCATGGGTGATGGTCACAACTTGGTGGCCCGAATCAGCCAACTGATGGAAAATTGCGGTCAACTTGCGCCGGCTTTCCCAATCAAGCGACATCATCGGCTCATCAAATAAATAAATCGCCGGATCTACTGCCAAAACTGTGGCAACGCTCAACAGCTTGCGTTCCGACAATGACAGGTCATATGGACTTTCAGCTGTTTTATCATCCAAGCCAACTCTTTTTAGAGCCGCTAAAGCCCGCCTCGTAATCGTGTCGTGGTCATCCATGACCTGCGCGACACTCCACTCCACCTCTCGTTGAACGGTCGGGTTGAAAAGCTGATCGTCAGGATTCTGAAAAGTAATCCCAACCTTCAGTAACTTTTCGACTGGTTTAAGATCATTAAAATTTTCTCCATCGATCTTAATCACACCGGTTTGTGGTGTCAGCAAGCCCGTCAACAATTTGAAGAGCGTTGATTTGCCGGCACCATTTTGGCCGACAATCGCCACCATCGGATCGGCGAAGTGTTTGTCTTCAACATCCAAGCTAAAGGACCGTTCCGGATAAGTAAACGTCAGGTGGTTCAGTTCAATTGTGGACATAAAAAACCTCCTTCAGTTCAGCGTCATTCACCGGATACCGGCCATCAGCCAAGTGCCAATCCATTTTTTGAGCAAGTTGCTGGATTGTCGGGGCTGGAATCTGCCAGTCAGCTGCCAAATGATTAAACACCTCACCCGGCCTGCCCTGGGCTACCATTTGACCCTCGTGCAGCACCCACACAACGTCGGCGACTTCGCACAAATCGTCAATTTCACTGGTGACAATGAAGACAGTCGTCTCTTTGACTTGGGCCAGCCATTGGAAAAATTGTCGGCGGCCAAGGGGATCCATCTGACTGGTCGGATCATCCATAATCAAAACAGCCGGGTTAGTCGCAATCGCCGTGGCAATTGCCAACCGCTGGCTCTGACCACCGGAAAGGCTCTCGGGACGCAAATTCAGCTGTTCAATCAGCCCCATTTGCGTGGCAACTTCTTCAACCCGTTTTTGAATCAGTCCTTCAGCCATTCCCTGATTAATCAAGTCAAAGGCGATTTCATCGGCAACCGTGTCTGCCAACCCGCTTAGTTGGCCAGCTGGATTTTGCAGTACAACTCCATTCATGGCATTATAAACGGGCCAATTGTCGGACACTCGTTGGCCAAACATGTGCCAGTCGCCCTCAATCTCAGCAGACACCATTTTGGGAATGACCCCTGCCAGCACACGGCACAAAGTCGATTTGCCGGAGTGGCTATTCCCGATAATCCCAACCACCTGGCCGGTATGAACCTCCGCGTTAATCTGACGCAGTTGTGGTTGCTCAGTACCCGGATAACGGGTGGTCAAATTTTCAATTACAATCCGTTTATCTTCGTCCATATCTTCCACCCAATCAATAAAATTGCCAATCCAGTCAGACCAATGTGCAGCGTCCGCGACAGGCGATACACGCGCTGGGAGGTTCTGACAGTCCGGTTGAGATTATCAAAACCTCTCAGTTGGAGAGAAATCGACCGCGCCATCGATTGATCCAAGGTCTTAATCACCAATGGAATTAGAACCGGCAGGACTGACTTTAATTTCTGAATCAACGTTTTTTGCGGATTGGTTCCGCGAACTTTTTGTGCCTGCTGGATTTTCCGCATATTGCGCATCATTTCCGGCAAAATATAACACACCGACATCAGAACGTAGACGGTTTTATAAGACAATCCGGACAGTTCCAAATAGGCCGCGTTTTCTGAAATACTCGTGGTCACCATAAAAAAGCCACTGGTCAAAATAATCACCAATACTCGACAACCCAGAGTGGTGGCGTAAATCAGGCCTTCTTTGTAGAACGACACCCCAAGCACAGAAAACAGCACAGTTTGATTCCGACTGTAAAATAACCCTTGGATGATCAGCATGGTGCAAATCAGAAACAGGCTGAATCCCAGCGCCTTAAAGATGGTAGAACTCAATTTGGAAAATAACAATAGCAGTGTTGCGACAAGAATTAATCCGGCCTGAAACAATAAATTCATACTGGCAAAGCTTAACAACGTCATGTCCAAGATGAACAAGAGCTTAGTAATCGGATCGATCACCTGGTACCACTTTAGCTTGACCCGTGGCGCTCCAGAAATCAATGTTTGATCAGTCATCATTTATCACCGCTAAAGAAGTGCACCATCCGCTTCGGCAGCTGACGATAGATGAAGAATGCCAGGTAGGACACGCAGACTTTATCCAAAATATCCAAGACAAACTCATCGGTAAATGAGGCCAGCCACACTGGTGCATGATTGGCGACCATTACCGCAAACAATGAGTCACCCCAAGCGATACCGGTCTGACCACCCCAAAAGATGACGTTGAGTGGCGTTGAAATGACAGCTGAAACGATGGCAATAATAATAGCAGAAACAAATACTCGTCGCACTGACGAGAACCACCCATTGGCGTGCAAAACTCCGACAGCAATCCCAATTCCGATGCTGGTAATCGCATACACGGTTGAAATTGGCGATAAGGTCAGCCCATAGATCACG
>NZ_KQ969689.1:100640-104683 GCF_001578955.1 Streptococcus parasanguinis | reverse complement strand
GTTGTTGATGAAACCACTGATGGCACCGGCAACCGGCCCAGCCAACATGCTGGCAAGAAAGGTTCCCAAAGACCCCAGCCAAACGGGCAACTTTAACCCCTCCGCCAAGGCTTTGGCAACATAGTTAATCCCCACGGCAGCGGGAATCAAAGTCATGGTGGCAGCACTTAACTTAAATTTCCACATACTGGTACGATGAATCGGTTCTGTTTTCATAATCTTCTCCTTTTGTTTTTAAAGAGCCGTGTCTGTTTAGACTTTCGGACGCAACGCTCTATAGATTTTTGATTTGAACTGTCTTTCCTTTCACAGATCCCTTAGTCGACATCAGGGACTCTCTTGAAAATGATTGTTCAACAGTTCACAACTAATCATACGCCGATTTCATCAGAAGTCAAGAATTTTCTGAAGTTTTCTTGAAAACGTTCGGGAATTGAAAAAAGCTACACAAAGCTAGAGGAAATTGTCCTTACTAAGTCATAAAAAAGACTTCACCTTAGCCTAGATTGGTGAAGTTTTTTGATTTTTCTTCTTATCTCGTACCCACAGCATAGCTAGCCCAAAGAGGTGACTACCAAACAGGCCGGTCACAAAAATCAGCTTGCCCCTATCTGGATAAGTGAGGGGGAGGCTGCTAAAGCCATAGCGAGCCCACTCGATAAAGATCGGATGCGAAAAGTAAAGGGCTATACTCATTTGCTTTAAATACTGCAAATCATAGCTTTTCAAAAAGGACGATCGCAGGCAGGCATTGACCAAATAAACGGTCACAAAGGGAAGTAGAAAGAAAAAGTTCTTATCAATTCCTTCGTGTTGAAAAATGATGATTCCTTCTAGACAGAGCAAACCAAAGGCAAGAGCTAGCTTTTGCCAACGGTAAATTCTAAAAGCTTGTGCATGAAAATGATCATACAGATAGTAACCCATATAGATAAAAATGGGCGTGTAAAAGAGACCATTTCGCGCTGTAAAAAATAAATTGCTGTAGAGCTGGTAGCCTTTAAGAAGACTTGTAGTGTCCAGATAAGCCGAATAGGTCTCGATCAAGCCCCAGCAATAGAGGAGCAAGGCCAGGAAACCCGTCCAAACCATGCCTAGGCGTTTGACTAATTGATTGACCAAAAACAAGCCCAGCAAAAAGGCCGGGATATACCAGAGTTGGTAGCACATGCCCAGATAGATCAGTGCGATGAGAACACCTGCAGGAAAGAGATAGACAGGAAGATGAAGACTAGAAAAAAAGACCCAGGCATACGGAAGGTAAACAAAACTCCAAAACAAATAGGTTTTTACGATTTTGACCAGATAGGCCTTCATTTTCTGAGAATTCCCTAGTGATTGCTTAAGGAAAAAGCTGGCACAGACGATAAAAAATGGAACCGCTAGCCGGCCGAGCATACTCTTAAGACCAAAATGTACTGGCTCATAGGAGGTCAAGCGACCACTATGCACCAAAATCACTGCAATCGCAAAGAGGTATTGAAAAAAGCTGATACTAGAGGTGTTATAGAGGGGATTCTTTTGCATGGTCCTACTCCTTGCCCAAAGCAGTTTCTATGGTTATTTTAGCATGAAAGGGAAGGCCAAGCAAGGAATCTTACATCCTTATCTACCTTTTTTCCTCTATTTTTGATATACTCAAAGCATGCATAAACAAACCATTATTGATTTTAAAGAGCTTGGATTGCGCCACCTTTTCACCAAGCCCATAAAGGAATTAAAAACTAGAAACCTCGACCAGGTAGAGGCTCTTCTTAGAGAAGTCGAAGCCTACCAGGAGCAAGGTTTTTATGCTGTTGGCTATGTCAGCTATGAGGCTGCTCCTGCTTTTGAGAAGAAATTTGCTGTCCATCCTGCACCCCTCATGGGAGAGTATCTCCTCTACTTCACCATCCACCAAGAGGTCGAAACCCTTCCTTTCCCAGAGGACTACGAGGCTATGGACCTTCCAGCCAATTGGAAGGAAGAGGTCGAGGCGCCTGCTTATCAGCAAGCTATCGAGACTATCCATCACCATATTCGCCAAGGAGATACCTATCAGGTCAACTACACCGTCCAGCTTTCTCAAGAGCTAGAGGCTGATCCTTTGGCCATCTACAATCGCTTGGTGGTAGAGCAGAAGGCCCATTACAATGCCTTCATCCAGCACGATGATGTGTCCATTCTCTCCATCAGTCCTGAGCTCTTTTTTGAGCAAGAAGATCGTCTATTGACCACGCGCCCTATGAAGGGAACGACACGCCGTGGGCTTACCAACCAAACGGATCTTCAAGAGGCTGCTTGGCTAGAAGCCGATCCGAAAAATCGAGCAGAAAATATGATGATCGTGGATCTCCTCCGCAATGACATGAACCGGATTTCAGAGATTGGAAGCGAGCAGGTAACCCGTCTCTGCCAAGTCGAGCAATACTCCACCGTTTGGCAGATGACCTCGACCATTGAAAGCCGCTTACTTCCCGAAGTCGACCTGGTCCAAACCTTCCGAGCTCTCTTTCCTTGTGGCTCGATTACAGGAGCACCGAAGATCTCCACTATGGAAATCATCCACAAGACAGAGAAGGCTCCTCGAGGTGTCTACTGTGGAACGATCGGCATCCTTCTTCCAAAAGGGAAACGGATTTTTAATGTAGCCATCCGGACCCTTCAAATGCAAGGAAATCAAGCCATCTATGGCGTAGGAGGAGGCATCACTTGGGACAGTAAGTGGGAAAGTGAATACCAGGAAACCAAGCAAAAATCGGCTGTTCTTTACCGGCAAGAGCCTCGCTTTGAGCTCCTGACGACCGGCCGCATCCACCAAGGAGAGTTGACTTTCCTGGAGCAACACCTAACCCGTTTGAGAGAGGCTAGTCGCTACTTTTCCTATCCTTATGATGAGCAAAAGCTCCTGAAAGAACTTAAAGAAGAGCTTGCTCGTTTGGATCTCAATCTTGACTATCGTTGTCGGATCGCCTTGCAAAAAAACGGGACCTTCCACCTATTGATCACGGAGCTGACAGACTTGCCAGCTAGCTATCTACAGGCCCAACTGACCGAGCAGAAGCTTGATTTAGCGACGCCATTTACTTATTTCAAAACGAGCCAGAGAGACCATCTCAACCAGTCAGATCACGAGCAAATTTTCCATCTGCCAGACGGAACCTTGCTAGAGACGACGATTGGCAATCTGGTGCTGGAGATAGAGGGACAACTCTATACCCCACCAGCTCACCTCCCTATCCTCGACGGGATTTACCGCCGCCATCTTCTTGAGACCCAGCAAGTTGAAGAAAAACTCTTAACTCTGAACGATTTAACAGACGCTGATCGTATTTATGCCTGCAATGCTCTTCGTGGTCTCTACGAACTCGATTTTCAAAGAAAGGATTCCTGATGAAACTAATTTTTTTACATGGACTAGGGCAAGATGTCCTCTCTTGGCAAGGAGTCCAATTTGCACTTTCACCCTTGCACTCCAAAACTTTTGATATTTTCTCCCATCCAAAAGAAAGCTATCAGGAAGTCAAAGAAAGGTTGATGGAGCGCCTCCAGCAAGAAAGCGAACCCTTTATTCTGGTAGGACTCTCACTAGGTGGCGTGCTCGCTCTGGATCTCTCCAGACAAGACTTCCCGCAACTCAAGGGCTTGGTCCTTGCGGGAACTAAATACAAACTCAACACCAATCCCCTCTATCGGTTCCAGATCCTTCTCTTTCGTCTACTTCCCAAGCATGTCTTTGAAAAACAAGATGCCAATAAACAACAGATGCTTCAAATCTTGACCGAATTAAAAGGGCTCAATTTAACCGATACCGTTAAAGCTTGCCCTCTTCCTAGCTTGGTTGTTTGTGGTAGCAGAGATTGGGCCAATCAATCTTCTTCTAAAAAATTGGCCAAGCTCCTGCCAAAAGGCCGCTATCAAGAAATCGCAGACGGAGGCCATCTACTCAATACCGAGAAACCCTATGAACTCGCGCAAGCCATCAAGGAGTTTGTCGCTGGGTTTTAAAATGAAGAGGCTAACTTTTAGAACAGTTATTCTTAATATATATAAAGTCATTTTTA
>NZ_KQ969689.1:95254-100578 GCF_001578955.1 Streptococcus parasanguinis | reverse complement strand
AAACTTTCCTTAGGTGAGTACGGACGTCAGCGAACTTCAAAGAAGTTCCATGACTTAGTTTTGGACCCAAGGTTCCAAAACTCCCGAGTGCTAGAAACATGATCGTTTCTAGCACTTTTCTCACAGCGGAAAGTTTTAATATATTTTGGATTGAATTTCAACATTAGAAATTCTTTTTATTTCTTTGTAGAGTCACCTATTCAACATTTTTATTTTATAAGAAGTCTTTACCGCAATTTTTTAGAAATATTTGAGAATTGCTTGATAGTTATTTGAAAAGCAAGCTGTATACTAAGAGTGTAAAGAAAACAACTAGTCATTTGGACGAAGGAGAAAACCATGGAAAAAGTATTAGAAATTTCCCATTTGAGTAAAAAATTTGGTCAACAATACGCCTTAAATGATGTGAATCTCACCATTCGCAAAGGCGACGTCTACGGCCTGATCGGCAAAAATGGTGCAGGGAAAACCACCCTCATCAAGGTCATCACCCAGCTGATTCAAGAAACTGATGGAAGCGTCTCTCTCTTTGCTTCTACAAATCGCTCCCAGTGGACCCAAGCGCTTAAACGGGTTGGATCCGTCATTGAGAGTCCCGTGGCCCATAAGCATATGACCGCTTATCAAAACCTGGTCTACTATTGCAAGGCTCGCCATATCCCCAATCCCGACCAGGTCATCAAAGAAACCCTGAACTATGTTGGCCTGAATAATACGGGTAAGAAGAAATTCCGTGACTTCTCACTAGGAATGAAACAACGGTTGGGAATTGCGATTGCTCTCATTGCTAAGCCAGATTTCCTTATTCTAGACGAACCCATCAATGGTCTCGATCCTGTCGGAATCAAGGAATTCCGTCAAATGATCAAACGCCTCAACGATGAACTCGGTATGACCATCCTCATTTCCAGCCACATCCTCTCTGAACTCTATCTGGTTGCCAATCGTTTTGGTATTGTCGACCAAGGACGCCTGATCAAAGAAATTAGCAAGGCTGAATTCGAAGAACAAGGAGAAGATTACATCATTCTCAAGACTAGCCAGCTAGCCCTTGCGAGTCAACTGATTCAGGATCAACTCCATCACCGCATCAAGGTCATCGATAAGGATGGAGAAATCCATATCTTCGGACAGACTCACGATATTAAAGTCATTGTCAAAGCCCTCGTTCAAGCCGATATTGACGTGGACGAAATCTACTATGCCCGCCAAGATCTGGAAAAATTCTTTACGGACTTGGTAGACTAGTCCAATCACCGTCTTCCTCTATTACCTATCCCACATATTTCATTTAGGAGATTTATCATGTTGCATACCATTCAAGCAGATTTTTACAGACTTTTTCGCTCCAAAGGTTTTTGGATTACAGAAGCCATTCTCGTTCTCAACATCCTGTCTGGAGTCATCTTTGGAGCTACTGGCCACGTCGGCGTCAATACGGAATCCAAATTGCCCCAAGCGACCGAAGTTTGGACAGGCTTTAAAGCTTTGACCAACTACTCTTCCAGCATCAGTGTGACCATCCTCTTTACCATTATTGTCATCACCTTGGTCCTGGGAACAGACTTAACGCAAAACTTATACAAGAATAGTCTGGCCTATGGCGTTTCTCGCACCAGTTACTACTTTGCCAAAAGCGCCGTTGTTCTGACCATTGCTCTCTTCCAATTTCTTGTTTCTTATGGTCTCGTCTTCTTGATCGCGACGCTCTACAATGGACTTGGCACCATGCCAGAGCACTTCCTTGCTCATTTTGGACTGACCGTGCTGATTCAGTTCCTTTCCACCTTGGCTTGGGTCAGCATCATTTCCTTCCTTCTTTATGCCAGCCAATCCATCACCTTGGCCTTCGTTGGCTACTTCATTGGAAATATCCTCTTAAGCCTTCCTGCGCTCTTCCTTAAAGATATTGATATTCTCCACTATCTAAACTTGGAATTCCAATATTCCATGGTACAGAGCACAACAGCAACAACCAACACCCTCTCGATCGCCCTTGGATTCATCCTTGTTTTCGGCTTCCTAGGACTGGCTACTTTTAAACACAAAGATTTATAACAAAAAGACTTGAGCAGTGCTCAAGCCTTTTTTCTTAGTGTAATGGTCAAGATAAACCAGTCTGCCTCCGTTGCCAGTTGCAAGTCTCCCCCTAAGATCTCTACAAAATTTTGAATAATGTAGAGACCCAAGCCAGAAGACTCCTCTGTATCCGAGAGATTTTCAGAGTAGAATCGACTAGCCAATTGGTCTAAGTGCTGGATCGGTTGTTGCACAATATTGCGCAGCTCGACCCGAATCGTGTCCGCGTCTGAGGTCAAGGTCAAACGGGCCTGCTCCTTTCCATGCTTGAGGACATTGCTGAGCATATTTTGCAAGAGGCGCTCCCAAAGCTCAGGATCGGTAGCATAATGGAGATGCTCTTCTAGCTCTACCTCTAAGGCAATCCCCGCCTCAGACAAGCTATCATAATACTGGAATAACTGCTGGGTTAGCACTTGGCTGAGATGAACGTCTGAAATCCGAGGCAGGATGGCTCCCTCCATCAAGCGTCTGTACTCCAAGAGAGATTCCAAGCGTTTGGAGACAACTTGAAGATTGGAAGCAATTTTCTTCAGCTTTTCCTCTTCTTGCGTCCCTCCTTTGATGATTTGTTGGGTATAGCCCGAAGCAATGGTCAAAGGCGTCCGGATATCGTGAGCAATATTACTGATGGCCATATCCAAGGTTTTCTTCTCTTGAAAGGCAATCCGATTGGTCCGCTCGATCTGTTCAAACAGATCACTGACCTGCTTGGTCAAGGCGACCAATTCTTTTTTTGAGACCTGAGAGGTCAACCGTACCCCACTCCCATTTTGGAGCTTCTTTTGAATTTGCTCCTGCAAATCTTTGAGGGCAGAGAGTAGGCGAAGGTAACCTAGTCCCAAGAGAAGGACAAGGACGACTAGAACTAGAACCAATCCCCACATTACTTGTCTCCTTTCAAGCGAACTCCCAAGCCCCAGACGGTTTCAATATAGTCCTCATCTGGATCGAGCTGAGCAATTTTCTTTCGGAGGTTGCTCAACTGGGCATTGAGCGTATTGTCTCCAGGCAGATAAACTTCTTCCCAGACTGCTTCATACAACTCTTCCTTGGTAAAAATCTTCTTTGGATGCGCCAGTAAGGTCTCAAAAATTTGAAATTCTTTTTTGCCCAAGCGAAGCGTCTGTTCTCCAGATTCCAGTTCAAAGGTTTCTGGGTTCAGGACCAGATTTTTAAAAGTCAGCTTTTTCGATGATGGAGGTTCCTGTGCCGGAGTGTTGTTATTTCTCAACTGCACCGTCACCCGAGCTGCCACTTCGTCCAGATTAAAGGGCTTGACAATATAATCATTGGCACCTGCAAGGAGGTACTGGCTAATGAGGTGTTTGTCTCCAAGAGCCGTCATCATGATGACTGGCACCTGACTCTGCATACGGATCTCCTCAAGGACCTGGTCCCCATTCTTCCCTGGAAGCATGATATCCAGAAGGACCAAATCAATGGCTTCTTGCTGGAAGAGCCGTAGCCCTTCTGTACCTGAAAAAGCCTGAAGGACCTCATGATCTTCACTTAAGAGACTGTATAAAATTTCTTGGATATCATTATTATCCTCGATTAATAAAATCCGTGCCACTTGCCTCGCTCCTTTTTCCTTTTCTTGCGAAATCAGTTCTATTCCCCTAGCCTATCAAATAAAGGGACCTTCGTCAATGAAAATCTGATAAAATTCTATTGTCCCCAGCTAGATCTGCATGTTAGATCATCACAAGATGAACTTGACGATCCTTTCTTTCAAAGGGTATAATAGGACCAATGACAGAATAGGGAGACTCATCTATGAAAAATAATGCTAAAACTAAAATCAGTCTTGTATCCATCCTTGTCATCCTGGGCGTTGCTGCAAGAATGATGCGAGTCATCCACCGACACCAAATCAGGGAGCAAAACAAACAAACCATCCAAACGACTAAAAAGGTTGCAGAGTTTCAGAAAACACTAGACGAGGAAGAAACGCAACGAAACCTTCAACAAGATTTATAATGAATCCCTTGTTCGGACAAAATTTGAAAACTGGCAAAAAGTCGATGAACTTCATGGTTTGGGACAAAGAACTGGGCAATTTTATATCTATAACTTTGAAAAAAAAAGAAGAGATTCTCTTAGAGAATACAGATCAAGCATTTGTTCTACCCATTCGAGACAAGACCGATAACGTCACATTTCAGGCTATTTTTGCCCACAAGGACGGTCAGTGGCACATCATGAAGCCAGACGGAAGTTCGCAGTTGCAACTAGGAGCAGCCGACATTTCCGCTGAATCTAAGTTTGTAATCGAGAACAATGTCTTAGATTACGACCAGTAAATCCGTAATGAATTGGCTAAACTACATACAAAAAGCTTAGGACCCCAGCTTGTGGTTGGGATTCTAAGCTTTTTCGTTTATAGGAGAGAGTCGGCCAGCAAGTACCGAAAACTTTTATTCAACAGAAGCCCCATTTGTCGCAATGACTTCTTTGTACCAATAGAAGGATTTCTTACGGGAGCGCTCCAAACTTCCCTTGCCTTCGTTGTCCCGATCGACATAGATAAAGCCGTAGCGTTTCTTCATTTCTCCTGTCCCGGCAGAGACCAGGTCAATACAGCCCCAAGTCGTATAACCCCAGAGGACAACGCCATCTTCGTTGATGGCCTCCCGCATGGCCTTGACATGGGCAGCGAGGTAATCAATCCGATAGTCATCCTCAATCTCCCCGGCTTCATTTGGGGTATCAACGGCACCTAGTCCATTTTCTACAATAAACATGGGTTTTTGATAACGATCCCAGATGGTGTTCAGCGTAATACGGAGACCAAGAGGGTCAATCTGCCAACCCCACTCTGAGCTTTCTAGGTAGGGATTCTTCAGAGAGGCAAAGATATTGCCCGCTGTTTTCTCCCTTTCAGCTGGATCCCCTGAAGCGACCCGACTAGCATAGTAGGAGAAGGAAATAAAGTCCACTGTATGGTCTTTCAACAATTGCAGGTCCTGCTCCGTCATCTCAACCGTGATTCCCTGACGCTCCCACTCTTTCTTGGCATAGTTAGGGTATTCCCCACGCGCTTGCACATCGATGAAGAAATAGTTCTTGCGGTCTTCTTCTAGACCAGCCCAGACATCTCGTGGAGCACAGGTATGCGGATAGTTTTGCCCTGCTGCTAGCATACAGCCGACCTTATTGTTAGGATCAATCTCATGGGCTAGCTTGGTAGCAATGGCTGAAGCGACCAATTCATGGTGAGCCGCCTGGTATTTGACCTGCTC
>NZ_KQ969689.1:81528-95234 GCF_001578955.1 Streptococcus parasanguinis | reverse complement strand
ACCAAGCCCTTGTAGCGAGTGAAGAGGGTCCGGCAGAGTCGTTCATAACATTCCAACATCTTACGACTACGCCAACCTCCATACTCGGTAATCAAATGCATGGGACAGTCAAAGTGGGTAATGGTCACCAAGGGTTCAATGCCATACTTATGGCACTCCTTAAAGAGGTCTTCATAGAACTGTAGGCCTGCCTCATTCGGCTCTAGTTCATCTCCTTTAGGGAAGATCCGAGACCAGGCAATGGACAAACGATAGGTTTTAAAGCCCATTTCCCCAAAGAGAGCAATGTCTTCCTTGTAGCGATGGTACATATCAATGCCATCCTTAGCCGGATAAAAATAGTCCTCTTCAAAGTCAAACATCTTTTTCTGACCCGTAATAATGGCGTAACGGTCAGGCCCAATCGGTACCACATCCACATTGGACAAGCCACGGCCGTCTTCATTATAAGCTCCTTCACATTGGTTGGCAGCCGTCGCCCCACCCCAAAGGAAACCATCTGGAAATTGAAGTTTGTCGGTCATCTCTCTACCTCACTTGATTTGATAGTTCTATTATACCCTTCTCTCTCCAAAAAATCCTACAAGATCCTACGAAAAACTGATACTATTCTAAGGTAACTATCGCTTTCATGCAACACAAAAAGACCGGATAACTCCGATCTTTTTAAGTTCCACTCCAAGAACGTTTAAATTTTTTGATGAAAAATTTGATAATAGAATTACCTACTTCATACGATAAAAATCAAGCACTAGTCCGGAAGGGCCTTCAACTAGCAGGCTTTCGGTTCCCCAATCGGTTACAACTGGGCCGTTTAAAACCTGGATACCAAGCTTTTTCAACCGTTTGTAGTTCTGGTCTACATCCTCAACCTCGATATGAAGAATGATTCCTGACTGAAAATTTTCCAAAGGAATCAAATGATTTTGAGACAACATGAGACAGTGACTGCCAATCGTGAACTGAGCAAAACTATCATCAACATAATCAGCCTTTTTATCCAAAATACGCTCCAAGCTAGCACAAACTTGGGTAACATCTGAAACGATAATATCTAATTGATTTAAATTCATTTCTTATCCTCCACAAAAAGACCGGATAGCTCCGATCTTTTTATTTTCCACGAGAGAAATTATTTGATTGCGCGTGATTGCAACCCTTCTTCTTCCAAGAAGAGGCGGAATGGTACGAGTTCTTCTGCTTCGTATTTTTCCTTGAAGGCTTTGATTGCTTCTTCTGAGTGAAGTTTTGGATCCAATTCAAGTACTTCTACTGGAAGTGGACGGTGTTGTGTGATGCGCGCATCGATCACAACTGTCTTACCTTCTTTGTTGAGTTTAACAGCTTCAGCAACAACTGCATCGATGTCTTCGATACGGTTAACTGTAAATCCTACAGCACCTTGTGCTTCAGCGATTTTCGCGTAGTCAGCATTTGTGAAGTCTACACCAAACAAGTGTTTGTTTGTGTCTTCGTATTTGTTCTTGATGAAGGCATACTCAGCATTTGAGAAGACAACGTTGATAACTGGAAGGTTGTATTGAACGTTTGTGATCACGTCTGGGTAGCACATGTTAAAGGCTCCGTCACCCATGATGTTCCATACTTGGCGATCTGGATTGTCTTTCTTAGCAGCGATACCACCAGGAAGGGCGATACCCATTGTCGCAAAGAGTGGAGATGTACGCCACATGTTCTTAGGTGTCATGTGAAGGTGACGAGTTGATGTTTGAGTTGAGTTACCGACGTCGATTGAGTAGATTGCATCCTCATCAGCGTATTTGTTAATAGCGTTGTAAACTTGGTACAATTGAAGCGCACCCTCAGTTTTACCTTCGAGTTTGTTCATGTAATCACGCCAGTTTTGGTTGTTCTTAACGTTTGCACGCCACCATGGAGTAGACTCAACTGGGTTCACTTTGTCAAGGATTGCTTTCGCTGCTTGACCTGCGTCACCAAGGATTGAAGCGTCAAGGGCGTGACGTTTACCAAGTTTGTAAGGGTCAATATCCACTTGGATGAATTTTTCAGTGTTCTTGAATGCTTCGTAAACTTCAGCAAATGGGAAGTTTGAACCAAGGAAAAGAACAGTGTCTGCTTCAAAGACCACTTCGTTGGCTGGTTTCCAACCAACACGGTATGCAGAACCTGTCAAACCTTCGTAGTTCCATTCGAAGGCCTCGAAGTTTTTACCAGTTGTAATGATTGGTGCTTTAATTTTACGAGACAATTCAGTGATCACATCACCAGCACCAACACCACCGAAACCAGCGTAGATCACTGGGCGTTCAGCATTGTTCAAGATTTCAACAGCTTTATCGATTTCCACTTCGTTCAAGGCAGGAGCGATAAAGTGACGTTCATAAGAACCTGATCCGTAGTATGAGTTTTCGTCGATTTCTTGGAAACCAAAGTTTACTGGAATTTCAACAACGGCTGGACCTTTTTTAGAAACGGCAGCACGGCAAGCTTCATCGATTACTTTTGGCAATTGTTCTGCGTAAGCTACACGTTTGTTGTAAACAGCGATACCGTTGTACATTGGGTTTTGGTTCAATTCTTGGAAGGCATCCAAGTTCAATTCGTTAACTGGACGTGATCCAAGGATAGCAAGGAATGGAGTGTTATCCATAGCTGCATCGTAAACACCATTGATCAAGTGAGTCGCACCAGGTCCACCTGAACCAACTGCAACCCCGATAGAGCCACCAAATTTAGCTTGCATAACCGCTGCAAGAGCACCAGTTTCTTCGTGACGAACTTGCAAGAAACGGATATCTTTGTCTTCAGCCAAAGCGTCCATAAGTGAGCTAAGTGTTCCAGATGGGATACCGTAGATCGTATCTACGCCCCATGTTTTCAATACATTAAGCATTGCTGCAGATGCAGTAATTTTTCCTTGAGTCATTTTAACTCTCCTTTAAAATCTATTTTGATCCTTTAAAAATGCAGCATAGCGCTTCTACTTCATCTTTGCGATCATCTCGCCTTGAAAATGAGTTTTTTCAGACTTTTCTCATGAAAACGATTTACAAAACGATTACAGTATTAATTTATCACAAAGAGATGCACATGTATAAAGATCTGCTCAGAGATGCTCAATCCCTATTCCATAACAGATGACTATTTTGATAATTTTTCACAAACTATCCTACAATAGGATGGTTTGCTATCATTTTAATCCCACCTGTTTCCTTTTCGCTCCAGTAACAAGATAAAAAAGTGATACAGTATGCTGTACCACTTCCTATTTTCTTTAATCAATTTTCGCAACATTGAGAAGCAGCGAGCTAGTCAAAACAGACAAAGAACTAAGGGCCATAGCAAGACCTGCTAGTTCTGGATTGAGGGTCAATCCCAGTCCTACAAAGACTCCAGCAGCAATTGGAATCCCAAGGATATTGTAGATAGAGGCCCAGAAGAGATTGAGTAAGATCCTGCGGAAGGTCTTTTGACTCATGTCAAAGGCGCGCACAACGCCAAGCAAATCATTTTGCGTGAGCACGATGCCACCGGACTCGATCGCAATATCCGTTCCAGATCCCATAGCGATCCCCACATCTGCGATCGAGAGAGCTGGAGCATCATTGATGCCATCTCCGACAAAGGCGACCTTGCTAGCTTCTTGCAGTTTTTGGATGGCGCTAGCTTTTTCTTGAGGAAGGACATCAGCAATGACGGTATCAATTCCCACTTGCGTAGCAATAGCTTGGGCCACCCGTTCATTATCCCCCGTTAACATGACCGTTTTCAAGCCCCGTTCTTTGAGCTTTTTGATCGCTTCTTTTGAGCTGGCCTTCGGAGCATCTTGAATGGCAATCAACCCAATCACTTGCCCATCCACAGCCAAATTGATCACTGTTTTGGCCTGCTCTTGCAACTCTACCATCCGTTTTTCAAGCTCCGGATCCATCGCTGTCCCGTCATGAAGTTTGCCATTTCCCAAGGTCACCAACTGCTGGTCGATCTGACCTTGAACCCCTTTTCCTTCAATCGCTTGGAAATTTTCCACAGGGGATAACACCAAACCTTTTTCTTCTGCTTGGGATAACACCGCTTGAGCTAGTGGATGTTCTGAAAAAGTTTCAAGACTAGCAGCCAGTGTCAAGACACGCGCTTCATCTCCTACAACATCGGTTACAAGTGGTTGGCCAATGGTAATAGTCCCTGTCTTATCAAACACAACGGTTTGAATCTTTTGCACTTCTTGAAGAACTGTTCCATTTTTAATCAGAACCCCCATCTTGGCACTACGGCCGGTTCCGACCATCAGGGCTGTTGGAGTTGCTAAACCAAGGGCACAAGGACAGGCAATAATGAGGACAGAGACTGCATAGAGCATGGCCTCTTGAAGCGACGCGCCCAGAAGCACGGACCAAACCCAGAAAGTCGCAATGGCCAAAATCGTCACCACTGGAACAAAGATACCTGAAATCTTATCCGTCAAATCTTGAATAGGAGCACGACTGGATTGGGCCATTTTGACAAAGTCCACAATTTGAGATAAGAGGGTCTCACTACCGACTTTTTCAGCCTTAAAGAGAATGGTCCCATTGCTGTTGATAGTGGAGCCGATAACTGCATCACCAACTGATTTTTCCACAGGCAAGCTTTCACCTGTCACCATCGACTCATCAATGGTCGTACTTCCTTCTACAATCGTCCCATCAACCGCGATCTTTTCCCCAGGACGGACCCGAATCAAGTCATCAATTTGGATATCTTCTGCCGCCACCTCGACATAGTTCCCATCACGGAGAACTTGAGCTGTTTTTGCCTGCAAATCCAACAACTTTTCCACGGCCTCGGAGGCATTGTTACGCATCCGTTCCTCAAAGACTTGCCCTAAGAGGATAAAGAAGATGATAAAACCCGCAGCCTCAAAGTATACTGGCTGACCAGTAAAGAGGGCAAATACACTATAGACATAGGCTACCAGAGTTCCCAGAGCTACCAAGGTATCCATATTGGAATGGTGCTTCTTAAATGAGGCCCAGGCACTCTTGATAAAAGGAACTCCTGCCACTAGCATAATCGGCGTTGTCGCTAGAAAAGTCCCCCAGTGACTGACTGGATGGGATACAAATCCTGCCATCATCCCGATCATCAAGATCAATAAAGGAAGGGTAAAGATACTAGTAATCCAAAAGCGATCCCGTAAACTTAAGACACGACGGCGTTTTTCCACAACCGTGTAGGAACCTTTTTGCATCTTCATTCCACAAGAGAACTCAAAATCCCCTGTTTCTGTCGGGGTAAAGGAAATGACCTTATCCACACCAACTTCCAAAGGTTCTAAAATTCCCTTATCTTCAAACAAAATCTCCTTGTAACAGCCGGATGGATTGACCCGACGGAAGGTGATTTCAGCAGGAATCCCTTTTTGAAGTTGAAATTCTTTGGGACTATAGCCCTTCTCTGCTGTAATACGGATCTTTTGCACTCCGTTTTCCACAACTGCTTTTTGTTTTTCTGCCATACCTACTCCTTTATTCCACAATCATGTGACCATGCATCATGTTCATACCACATGAATACCCATATTCGCCCGCTTTTTCTGGCGTAATTTCAATGACATGTTTTTCACCCAAAGGCAAAGCTTCATGCACCCCAAAATCTGGAAAGACCACTTGGTCCAGACATGAAGATGGATCCTTGCGATTAAAGATGATCCGGGCTGGAACATTCTTTTTCAGGACAATGGTTTCAGGCGAATAGCCCCCCATGACTTCGACTTCAATTTCTTGATAACCTGATTTTTGACGAGCATGGTCACTCATCTTTTCATGTTCTGCAAAGAACCACCAAGCAATAAAGACAACCAAAAGTAAACAAACAATACTAATCACCAATCCAAACATGATATTTCCTTCTTTCTATTACATACAATTGCAGCGGACTGTTGCGACAGCCTCTGCTTTCTTATCTTCGAGGACTTGTTGTAGCTGATTAAGATCTGCCAGCGTAAAGTCACTCTCCTGAATCAAGTTTTCAAGCACCTGGACAATCCTTTTGGAGCAAACCTTGTCCTTCACATCCTCAACGACCAAGTCTAAACTTTGGTCCTGCTTCAACAAAGCCGAGTAGACAAAGGCTTTGCCAGATTTTTCTCTAGTCAAGCACCCCTTTTCTACCAAGCGCGTCAAGAGGGTCTTGATGGTCGACTTGGACCAGTCAAAGCGCTCGGACAAGACGGCGATCAAATCCCTGCTGGTCTGCTTGCCTTCCATCCAGATAATCTTCATGATGCGCCATTCCGCATTGGAAATTTGCATGGCTCCTCCTTTCTAAATCTACATTTGTAAATCTTATGATGCTATTCTACTCCTAAGATTTACATTTGTCAACCAAAAGATTTTAAAAAAACAAATCTTCCTTTGAAGATTTGTCTGATTGGGCTTTTTGCTATAGCATTCGTATCTCTTCTACATGGAATTAAAATGTCTTTTCCTAAAAAGTATGATAAGATAGAACTTAAAATGAATTGTAGAGGAGAAACGTATTATGGATAAAGTTCAAATTAAGTCCAGTCCAATAGAAGCTCAGGCTGCTATTGGTGAACTACTTGGTTTAGATGTATCTCAGAAAGACAACAAACAAGTAGAGTTTAGTTATTCTTCTGGTATTACAGGGATGGAAAATGGTAAGGAAGTGACCAATCAAATGCTTGAAGCAGTTGGAAAGTTTAGCGAAGCTGTTTTAATTCAGGCCAATAAATTTCCTCAAATTGCTGAAACAATGGAGAAAAGAGATATTGAGCAGGCTCAACGTTGGAGGAGTTAAGTCTAGTGAAACAAGACATTAATGAAAAAGAGAGAGATAGACTATTTCACCAAATAGTTCAACTCGAACACAAAGAAGATGAACTTCGCAATTTGAAAAAACGTCGTGAACAATCTTTGGAGAATTTTATAGAGCAATTTAGAAACATTTCTATTAATGCAGAACAAAGATTATCAGTAAATCTACAAAATCAAAGATTTATCCAAGAAACGAGAGAGCTAGAATTGAAAGTTGAACAATATGTGAATAATCAACTTGACGGATTTGATTATGAAGCAAAGAAATTATTAAAAGATATAGACATGAAAAAAGAAAAGTTAATACATGAAAGGAATAGTCTACCATGGGAATAAGGTATAGTTCTTCAGAGTCAAGTTCATTGATTGAGGCAATGAATAGTAATGTTGAGATTGCAAATGAAATAACAGATAGACTTTCTAGTGGTAGTGATTATTTAATTTCTGTCCTTGAATCAGGTAAATTACAGGGTGCAGCATACACTGCAGGGAAAAATCTATTTTCAGAGATCATCATTCCATCAATAAAAAAACTTCAATCAGCTATAGATGACATTCAGACAGAGTTAACATCATATAAGAATGCAGATGCTGTTATTTCAGGATTTGGCGAGTTAGATTTAGATGATTTGAAAACTCAGAAAGAAACAAGAGAAAAACAGTTAGCAGAAGTAAAGACACAGATAAGGGAAAACGAAAAACTTCGGAGTATAATAGATGCTTTAGGAACTGGAAATTTGGGAAATCATATCTCAAAAAATAATGCCTTACATGAGTTGGAATACCAATTACAGATGGGGATTGACGAACTGAAAGACAAAATTGAGAAGTTAGAATGGTTTGTGTTGCAGGTTTCTCAATATTTCAGTGATAGCCTACAAGTTTTATCCTTAGCCATCCAAGGTGCCACACAACTAAGTAAGATTATTGTCGATAATAATGGTAACTATTATGTAGACGGTGTAGACATGACTTGGTTTGATAAAATGAAGAATACTACACTTAAGAATCATGACTTAAATCCAATTGATAAGAGTTTATCTTTTTCAGAAGGACGATTTATAAATACTCTACAAGTTGCTTATGGTTTTAATGAGACTGAATCAAAAATAATATATGATTTGTATGAAAAATTAAGAAATAAATATGGAGCAAAAAAAGCCAACATAGAATTTATTCGGTTAATGGCTGAAATCTCCTATTCAGGAATTTCATGGTATTATACTGCAGGATTACCATCACAAAAAGCAGAAGAACACTTTGTAAAAGAGATGAATAACCTTGGTTTTAAAGATCCTAAAATTGATTTAATAAAAAAAGCGTTAGTGAATCAACATAAGTATTCGGGATTAGTTGCAATAAAGGAAAGTGATTCAAAAGAAATTGTTGAAGAAAAACTAAACATAGCAGCAGATGCAATATTTGGTATAAGTAGTTTTAACGAATTAGATACTCAACAAAAAGAACAACTGGAAGAAATGTTAGATAGATTTGGTGGTAAAGCCGATTATACTCATCAAAATGCGGTTATTTCCACTTATTTTAATGAATCTCCAATGGAAGAAGTAGCAGATACTATATTCGGAATATTAAATGAGAGAGCAGGTTATCTTGGTGATGTGGCAGGTGCTAACGGAGCTCCTCCAAGTATGGGAAATGACGATTATAAAGCTGATCTTGATGCAGTGAATATTTATTATAGAATAAAAAACAACAGAGATTACGTTGAAACTGTAAGTGAATATTATGATGAGGTAGAGTCGCAGACTAAATCAAGAGCACGCGAATTTGTTGTTAATTTAGGAAATGGGAATTATGATGAAGGAATTTTACATTTACAAGATAAATGGTTAACACTTGAGTCAAAAATTAAAGAAAATCCAGAAGTATATGAACATTGGGGAAGAGATCCAATGTATACTTTTAATCGTTTCTTATTAAGTATTATTCATGATAAAAATGATCTTATTGAGGAGAAGTAAATGAAAAATAAAAACAAATTTATCTTTTGTTCACTCGTTTTGCTTGTTTATTTTTTATTGTTCATTTTGAAGCCGATCTACCAATATATTTCATTTTCTAAGATGGATGTGAACAGCAGTATGGTTCAATGGATTCAAGATAAAAGTGATCAGGATTGGCATGCTCTTGATGAGCATATTCATTTAGTAACATCGAAAGAAAATGGACATAACATCGGCCTTATCTATGTGGTGGACGACTATAGTCAAATTGAAAGTAAGATTTCCCCTGAGAATAAGGCGGTATCCATCAGTTATAATAATCGATTACAAGGAGACAAGCGTGTTGAAATTAGTTGGTTGAATGGAGAGAAACGGCTTCGTCATGCTGGGAGATATTTGAAATTAGCAGCTGAGAATCAAGCTGTGATTGAAAGTAGCACAGGTTCTTCAGTGACCGTTTGGGAACAACGTTCGGAGAAAGCTAAAAAGCGATTATATGCAGTTGTAGAACAAATGAAAAAAACTGTTCTAGAACATTTGTTCCATCAAATAGTGTTCTGTTCGCTAGCTGTAATTCTCTTTCTTTTAGGTTGGAGAATTTATGGTGCTTTCGGAAAACGTGGAGATTCGCAATCACCAATGTAGAGGATAAGCCAGCCCACTTTAAAGCGCGAGTGGTGGATCGGTAAACTTGAAAAAACTGTAAATTGACAGAAGAATGGATGCGTGTGAGAAGAAGGATGAAAAAAAGACTACTACTTATTTCAATTTTTATAGCCTTGTGTTTATCTTTTGGTGGTTTTCAGTACTATAAGCATCAGCGAATACATAATATTTTTGATGAAATATATTATGAGAAGAGTGATTACCAGAATATTGAATTTTTATGGCGTAAAAGTGTGTTTAATAATTTAAATGATATCCATATTACGGATAATGATTCAAAGGATGTTTATAAACATAGTGTTGAATACACAGCATCATCCTTGCCTAGAAACATTGGGAAATTAGGTTATCAATTTTATTTTTCGAATTATAGAGCACCTGAAGTTTTTATTTTTATGAGAATAAAACTCCCTGAGACAAAAAATACAATAAATGTAAGTTATACATATAGTGTAACAAATAAAAAAATAGAACGCTATATGTGGTATCAGGATGAGAATAGCGTGAGATATTATCAACAGTCTCAAGTGGAAGCCTTTCTGGCAGAGCATGGAAAGACTATTGAAGGCATTCGCAAGGAAGAAGATGATGTCCTCCGCAATAAAGTCCTGAAAGATTGGACTTCCATCTACTCTAGTCGCTTCAGCCCAAAGAATTGGGGGGATGTGACCGTCAAGGATATTTGGAGAGATGATTTATCTAAAAACTAGAAAATAAGTTATTTCTTTCATAACAGAAAAAGCGAGCTTTGTCATGAAGCCCGCTTATTTGTATGTATAAAAAATTGGGTGAACTCTAATTATTTACAAGCCAAAAACCATGTAAACCATGGCTTTTACTGTTAACGCTAGTTGCCTGCTACAGACGTTTTCTATATAACGTCTCCTGCAGAGCTTGGGCTAGAATGCGGTAACCTGCCACACTTAAATGAAGGCCATCTGTCGTATAGGCTTCTGCTAACTGCCCCTCTTCATCCAATAAAGACGAATACACATCGACATAGCTGACCTGGTGGTAGGCTTGTGCCAATTCTTGATAGGCCTGATTGAGGGCTTGAATTTTTTCATTGGTCCGGACATAGACCTTTTGTTTGTAGCGCTCTTCTTGACTCACCGGTAGAACCGAGATCAGGTTGATATGGGTCAGCGGAAAGTCCCGCATAATTGCTTGTAAGACCGCTTCTACATTGTCTAAGGTTTCCTTTTGAGGGATTTCTTTTCCGATGTCATTGGTCCCGATCAAGAGAAAGATCTGATCCACCGCCGTTCCAAAGACATGGGCGTCTAGATGCTTACGAAGGAGATCCGTCTTATAGCCTCGTACTCCCCGATTGACCATATGCTTCGGACTTTGTAATAGTTCATGAATGGGAAAATACTCTACAATGGAGTCTCCGATAAAGATCAAACCAGGCTCTTTCAGAGGGGCTTGATTGAGTTCCCGATAGGTTGTTATGATTTTCTCCTGCTCCTTTAAGAGCCAGTCTTCTAACAGTTGTACCGCCATCTAATTCTTTCCTTTCACTTGTTCCCAGGGGGTCAATCCTAGATACTCTTCGATCACCTGGTAGACACCGTCTTCTTGATGGCTAGGCGCTAGATGATTGGCGACAGCTTTGACAGCTTCTTCTGCATTAGCCACAGCATAGGAGTGACCTGCCATTTCAAGCATTTCGATGTCGTTTCCGCTATCCCCAAAGGCCATGACCTGACTGGCATCAAGCTGCCACATCTCCATTAATTGAGCCAGACCCCAAGCCTTGTGAATGCCTGCTTGTAAGAGATCCATGCTGCCAAAACCGCTCGAAACCGCCATCAGCTGATCTCCAAAAGCCTGCTGGACTTCTTGGCGCACTTGATCGAGACGATCCAAGCCAACCACCAGACTCATTTTAAGCACCTGATCAAATAGATCTGCTGTCAATTCCGGAACAAACTTCATCCGCTTGTACAAGGCTTCAATCACTTCCGGCTGCATGAATTTCTCAACTTCTGTAAAGACCGTTCCTTCCTTGGCAAAGCCACCATTGACAGCTGACACAACCAGCTGGTCTGAAATTTCCCGCCCCTTAAAATAAGCAAGAACCGCCTCTACTAGTTCTCGATCCCAGAATTTTCCTAGAATCATCTGGTCATCCTCAAAAATCCGAGCTCCATTGGCTACGACTAGAGTCACCCGCTTGACCAAAGGACCCAAGAGCTGGCGCATGCGATGGATTTCATTTCCCGTCGCAATGACAAAGCGAATCCCTTTTTGATCCAAGTGGTCCAAAAGCCTTTCCAGGCGCGGGAGATCCACCTCTCCTCGCTCATCTAATAAAGTTCCATCCATATCTGTAGCAATCAAATTAATCATACAATCTAACCTTTTCCCTTTCAAAGGGTGCAAATTATCTGGTTCCATTATACCACAGATCAAGCCAGTCAAAACCACCCGTGAAAACAGGTGGCTACCTCTTGGGCTGAAGGTTCCTACTAAAGGCCAAGTGATCTTATAAATATAAGCCCTTTTCCACACTTTCCTGAACCAACTCTTCTGTCAGTTTCCACAATTCTTCCGATTCACTTTTTATGAACTTTTTCTTTTCTAATACCATCTCTGAACGGATATGATCGGGATTATAATCGACTTCTGACACTTCCAAGTGATTGATCAGTGGTACCAATGCATCAATCACTCTTGCATATCTTGCCTCAGGACTCTGCCCTTTTTCAAACTCCAACCACGAATTTTTCATATTCACATATGTTGCTTCTGGAAGGAGGCTCATTGTTTTTTCTATAGATTCTAGCTCTCTATCATGAGCATGAAGCTTTTTTTCATCATCAAACACCCAAGTATCTCCAGCATAAATCTCACCTAAATCATGGATCAGTAACATAGAAATCACCTTTTCCATATTCAATTTTTCAGGATAATAATCTTGAAGAACCATCGCAGCTATCGCGCCCTGCCAGGAATGCTCGGCACTATTTTCAAACCGTCCATCAAGGGTTCTATTAAACCTTGTTACTGACTTTAATTTCTCGATTTCTTTAATAAATTCAACTGTCTGATTCAAATCACTCATGGCGACTCCAACCTCCCTATTCGAAATTACGACTATCATACCAGAAATCCTGTTTTCCATAAATGAATTCCCGTATTTGCAAAAAGATAATGTCCCTCCTTTTTGGAGCACCGCCATTTTTCTAACAAGAGCACAAGGACAAGCAAAAAAGCTAACCAGTCTTTACCGGTTAACTTTAGAATGAGACAAACTATTTTAAAGTAAAATAAGTTAATCGATTCTAAAAGTAAGTAAAAATGAGTTCCTATTTTTAGAATGAATCAAGAAAATACAAAAACTTTCCGCTGTGAGAAAAGTGCCTGAAACGTATTGTTTCAGGCACTCGGAATTATTGAGACTTTAGGCTCAATAATTAGTCATGGAACTTCTACGAAGTTCGCTGACGTCCGTACTCACCTAAGGAAAGTTTTTGATATGACTTTGTCTTAAATCTGAAGCTCCTGGTTAGCTTCTCTTTTTTACCCAACAAAAGCCCAAATAATGGCAATCAGCACTGCTGGCAGGAGATTGGCAACCTTGATGCGTTTGCCCCAGATGAGGTTGATCCCCACACAGAGAATAAGGCTGGAGCCAACCAGTGAGAGATTGGACAGGGCTTGTGGGGTCATGATCGGTGCGATCAAATGAGCCAAAAGTGTGATCAAGCCCTGAAGGATTACGAGTGGGACCACCGCAAAGATCGCGCCCTTTCCTTTTGAAACAGTCAAGACCAGAACGATGACCATATCCAGTATAGCCTTAGCCAACAAGGTCGAAGTGTCACCTGTCAAGCCATCCTGGACAGCTCCGACCACCGCCATAGCTCCGATACAGATGGTCAGGGCCGTGGTCATAAAGGCATCGACAAAGCTGGTATCACCTTGATTGCCCGTTTTTTCCTTCAGCCAGGTTCCCAGGTGCTCCAAGCCCTCTTCAATCTTCAAAAGCTCACCAAGCACCGTCCCAAGCACTAGACTCAGAATCAACATCATACTTCCGTGACTTTCCACATGACTTCCATGCACCACCAGCATCTTTTCCAAGGTCCCTGCAATGCCCAAGACAAAAACAGCAACTCCTGTCACTTTCAGAAGGGTCTCATGAAAATCTTCTGACAAACGTTGACCGATGAGCAATCCTAAAAGCCCACCAAATACGACCCCTAAGGCATTATAGAGGGTCCCTAAACTGATCATTTACAAACTCCTTCGTTCATTTCTCATTCTT
>NZ_KQ969689.1:79349-81360 GCF_001578955.1 Streptococcus parasanguinis | reverse complement strand
TTCATTTCTCATTCTTTTTCAATTTCTTTCAAAGACCAATGCCCCGTCTCTTCATACTGGTCAATCAAGTCCTTGGCTGTTTGCGTAATCTCCTCTGGATAATGTAAGCTTTCTAGGGTATTGACCGCATTCTTAGTCACGGCTGACCCTGGCTTGATCTGGTAGTCAAAGACGATCTTGCCATCCACATAGCGACTATCAAAATGGTAATTATCATTGACCTCACCAGAGGCTGCGACCAGCTCAATATCATGACTGGAGATCATGTAGAGGCAGTTTTGGGCAGCCAACCAGCGGACAATTCCAAGGCCTGATCCGATCCGCTCGATGGTATTGGTCCCCTTAAAGAGCTCGTCAATAAAGAAGTAGTGAAAACCAGGTTTTTTCAGATGCTGAATCATACGTAAAATAGCTTTACTCTCAGTGATAAAGTAGCTATCTCCAACTTCAATATCATCGCTCACATCCATAGCCGTTAGGACATGACCATAAGGAAGGGATAATCTTTCTCCATAGGCAAAGCCTAATCCTTGAGCCAGAATGGCATTGATGGCGACAGTTTTCAGGTAGGTCGATTTCCCAGATGCATTGTCCCCACTGATGACCATATTTTTTTGAAAATGCACATCATTCGCAATCGGATTAGACAGCAAGGGATGATAGAGCGTCTCACCTTCAATCCCACCCGTCTCTATAAAGACTGGCTGACAGACCACTTCTAGATCCCGCTTATGGCGCAAGAGACTAATAGCAACTTCCATCTCTCCAAGGAGATCCAGAAGCTTCTGGGACTCTTTTTGATGAGCCTTCACCTGATTGTAAATATAAACCTGAGCGATCTGCGGGAGTAAAAAGAGGACATTGAGGTAGAGGAGAATAATTTCCATTTCCGAAGTCCCCGTTGGACTCTGCAAGACACTGGCAAGGATCCGCGTTTTCTTAAAGGGTTTGACTGCCTGCTTGAGTTCTTCTTGTTGTGGCAAGGCTAGATGGCTCAAGCGTTCTGCCGAAGCAAAGATGCGGACCAGATAGCTAACATTGTCCAGACGGATTTTATTGGACCAATTGCGCAAACTCGAAAAGACAATATTAAAGACCACACTGATCACCAAGAGGGTAATGGCCCCGACTGGCTCAAAGGGGATGGCAAAGAGACAGACAATAGGAAGACAGGCCAAGGCTAGATAGATGGGCAAACCTGCATAATGCTTGCCGGGATTTGCGACAATGCTTCGCGCCATGTTGTGGTTCTTCTTGCCCAGTTGGTTGAAAATGACCTGGACCTTGAGGCGCAAATCCGGATGCTCTTCAAAGAAGGCTTCTAAGTCATGAAGCTGGTCCTGAGGCTGGAATTCCAGCAGGCGCATTTTTTGATAGAGAGCCTCTGCTCCAAGGCTCGATTGGGTATAGTTGAGCTGATCAAAGACCGCATCCAAAGCCAAATCATGCCAGGTCTGATCATCCACTTGGCTGTCGATCGTCTGTCCCTTAGCCGGATAAGCCAGACTGTCTATCAAACTTTCTTCTGTATCTTTCTTGCGAAAGAAAGGAGCTCCATCCCAAGCCTTCTTCAGCTTTTGCTTGAGGCGGATGGCCGAAAGAAATTTGGTTGCCCAAATCACCACCATCAATCCTAGAATCCCAAGCGGAATCCAGTTTACATTTCCTTCCATACTCTATTCCTTTCCACTCTGAGGCCAATCCAAGTGAACATGTTCCTTCATTTCTTGGTAAGCCGTGTCCACTCTCTCCTTGGTCTCCTCATCCAGCTTGTCGCGGTATTTGCCACCCTGGATAAAATCTTCCAAAATATAGGTCTGGTACTTGTACAACTCATAGCCTTCAGGAGAATAGGTCCCCTTCGGAGTTCGACTGACCCAGGTTGGATGAGCAGTCGCTGTCTTAATCTTTGTCTTGCGGCCGACCTTTTCGATGGTCACATCCATCAAGACTCCTCGCTCTGTCCACTGGGCGGTCTCCACGTCCCCCATGGTTTCCAGACGCTGATTAG
>NZ_KQ969689.1:78769-79329 GCF_001578955.1 Streptococcus parasanguinis | reverse complement strand
AAGGAAATTCCCCATCGAGTAGATGATGAGCTTGTTTTGACCATCTTTATTGACCACTTCAGCAGGCTCTACAACATGGGGATGCCCGCCAAAGACAATATCAGCTCCCCATGAAATCATCTTATGGTAGAGCTCTTTTTGCTCTTCTGTCGGCTCCAACTGGTATTCGATTCCCATCTGGGGCATAACAATAGTAATATCGGCCTCTTGCTCTGCCTTTTGGATCTCCGCCTTCATCCGCTCTTCATCCAAATCAGACAAGACATCTGCTTGCTCCTCTGGAGTGAGCGTCGTTTCCATCCCATTAAAGCCGTAAGCATAGGCTAGAATAGCAATCTTGATGCCATTCACTTCCTTGATCACCAAGGGAGCTTGCCCTCTCTTTTCATGCGTGTAGACACCGACAGGTGTGATGCCTGCATCTTCAAAGGCCTTGGCTGTCGAATAGACCCCTTCTAGACCTGAATCCAAGATATGGTTATGTCCCAAATCCATGACATCATAACCAGCATCCTTGATGGCTGGTACGACTTCGCTCGGCGCATTAAAAAGAGGATATC
>NZ_KQ969689.1:76866-78503 GCF_001578955.1 Streptococcus parasanguinis | reverse complement strand
TAATAATTGGGGTTAATGGTTCCCTCAAAATCGCCCAAGGCTAGATCCGCTTTTTGTAGCCAGGGTTTGACATACTCATAATTTTCATGAAAATCATAGCTTCCATCTTCTTTTTGCGCGCTCATATAAAGCAAATCATGGTAGAGCTGGTCTCCATTAGCCATGATCCGCGCTGTATGAGGAATCTGATCAGCCGGTGTTTTTGCCTTGTACACAACCTCTGGCCGTTCGGTTGCGGTAATCGGAAAGCCTTGAAACTTTTGCACCCACAAGATGGCATTGGCCACGATGAAAACAACAGACAAGAGCACATAGACAAACTGTTCATTGGTCAGCTGAACCCTTGAAAAAAGACGATCAAAAGCCCAGTCAAAGGCTGCCGATAGCTCTTTTCCCATCGTTTTGATGGTTCCTTTTACACTCTCCCACTTCTCTAACATTCCTACCTCTTCTTCGTACCTAGTTTCTCCAATGATCCGCCAACAGATTGAGCTGTCATTGAAATACTTTCTCTTCATTGTATCACAAATTTCCAGAGGAGAAAAAAAGTTCTGCAAAACAGAACTTCTAAATGATTTATTACTTGAAACAATAGCTTCGTCACACCAAAAAATGCCAGTAGATATAATTGTAGATGAATATCCAAATTGGTTTCCAGTAAACTAAGAAATTACTGAAACTATGTAGGAGGATCACCAATCGTAGATCTCTGTGCTTTTTATAAACTGCTGCTAAGAACACCCCAAAAATAAAATAATCAGTCAACATAATCGGATCTCGAAATCGATAAACAAAATGAGCAGCAGAAAACAAGAAAGCGGATAACAGAATATCGAAGTGAAATCGATTATTTTTAAAGAAACAATTCATTAAATAGGAACGATAAAATAATTCCTCACTGATTGGAGCGATAATGATGGATACTGCAAAATCCAATATTATTGAAATCCCCAACCCTTTTAAATACACCGAATCCGGTAGCTTGATCAGAACAGTTTCTGGTGCAAAAACAATCCGGTCCTGAAATGTAGTTATAACCCACTTCGACACCATACTATATAAAATAACCAGAAGGAAATAAAACAGATAAGACCATTTCCATTTCGAACTATAAAAATTTACGAGAATCCCTTTCTTTTTCATCCACAAAACAAGAGCAAGGATCAACAAAATACGAAGAGCCATTTGAATACAAATAAATAAAGAGGCACTCCCATTAAATAAGGTTGTAATACCAACTGCCGCGAGTTCTAAAACAAATAGATCAAAAAATTCAAAAAGAGTGATCGACAATATAGCCTTCAAAAATTTTGTCATGTCCTCACCTCATGCATCTAAGATGTTAAAATATAAAGCTTTCTTAATCCCACTATTTTATAAAGCAATCTTTATTATAGCACAGCTCACCTGTCTTGAGAACACTTCATTTTTGTTTCTTTTATCAAAATTATAGAATAGAAAAAAGAGTCTTCCTCCCCTTATAATGCAGATGAACTTTTTGACATAAATCATCTGCAGTAAACCGCCGGAAAACATCATTACGATTTTCAACTGATGCAAGCATCTACTGAAACTTTCCGCTGTGAGAAAAGTGCCTGAAACAGTGATGTTTCAGGCACTCGGGAGTTTTGAAAGTA
>NZ_KQ969689.1:71487-76047 GCF_001578955.1 Streptococcus parasanguinis | reverse complement strand
GTAATATCCACATAGATGCCCTCTTCAAAGGTCTGATCATAGGCATTGTGGAAAGGACGTTCCGTCGCACTTTCTTGAGTGACTTGGTACTGTTCTGCTGTCAGTTTCGCTTTTAAGGTTTCTTGATCTGGCTTCTGATAAGCTGCCGGATCAATCAAGGGTTGGGCTGCATCCGTCACATCGATATGGCAATAGCCTCCGGGATTCTTTTTGAGGTAGTCTTGGTGGTAATCCTCAGCTAGGATGTAGTGGCGCAAAGGCTCTAACTCAACCGCTATTTTACTGCCCAGTTGCTTCTCTTCTTCCGCAAACAGGTGGGCGATCACTTCACGATCTGCCTCGTCTGTATAATAGACACCGGTCCGATATTGGCGACCTCGATCATTTCCCTGCTTGTTAATGGACAAGGGATCGATCACACGGAAATAGTAGAGCAGAATCGATCGTAGGGTAATTTTATCTGGATCATAGATGACCTGAACAGTTTCTGCATGATCCGTTTCCTTGATCAGTTGGTAATTGGTCGTTTCTACCTGGCCATTGGCATAGCCCACCGTCGTCTCTTCTACACCGGGGATCCGTGAAAAATATTCCTCTAAGCCCCAAAAACAGCCACCTGCTAGATAAATCTCTGCCATCTTTTTTCCTCGCTTCCTGCATTCCCCACAAGGAATGCTTGACATCTATTAGCTCCATCATAATCCAAGAGCCTCAGATTTTCAAGGATTCTGCATCAAAAATCCCTTCTACTTATATGTAAAAGGGATTCAATCCTTCTTATTTTTCAAATAAGAAAAAGAGCGAGTAATAAAAATTCCAAAACGATAGGGTTAACTGATGTAGAAAATCATGAAGGACTACCATGACCAACACCTCCTCTGAATATCTGTGGACAAACTCAAGGCACATCAACTACAAAACCACCGTCGGTCCATAGACCTGTAACTGAGGCTTCACAACCTCGTAATGCCAGTGATCATAAGCTCGCCAAGCTTGAAAGGCTTCTTCGTTCAAACCGGGACCACCCAAACCAATCAATAAACTGGCGGTCTGATAAAACTTTTCCAACTCGATCAACAGACGATTGTCTACCCGCCTAGCCTTTCGTAAACCTTTCAATATCTGATCTAGATTTTCTCGAAATCGAAGGGCATCTAAACTGGGGGTGAATCCCTTAGAAAAGGCTGTTTGAAGAAGGGTGATCGTCGTCCTTGCCTCTTGAATCACGTCCCTTTCTTCCATAAAAATCACCTTCCTTTTCACCTCCATTGTACACCTTTTTCTCTCTATAAAAATGGAAAATTCCTAAAACTAGGAACAGAATGATCTCTCTTGACAAGAAACCATAAAAAACTTCCCCAAGTTTCCACTTGAGGAAGTTCTTTTTAAAAGATTAGTCAATGTAGTGCAATTTCCCACGGAAGTCTTCCAGGCTTTGGTAGCCTTTTTCTTCCATGATGGCTTTGAGCTCCGCAGTGATGCGGTCAAAAGCTCCTACTCCTTCTTTATGGAGTGTCGTTCCGATTTGCACCATACTAGCCCCACAAAGAATATGCTCAAAAGCATCGCGACCAGTCAAGACGCCCCCTGTCCCCACAATCTGAATTTCTGGGTTCAGACGTTGGTAAAAGGCATGGACATTGGCGAGAGCCGTTGGTTTGATGTATTCTCCACCAATCCCACCAAATCCGTTTTTAGGACGGATCACCACGGATTCATCCTCGATGTAGAGGCCATTTCCGATCGAATTGACGCAATTGACAAACTTGAGCGGGTATTTGTTAAAGATCGCTGCCGCCTGATCAAAATGAACGATATCAAAATAAGGTGGCAACTTGATGCCAAGAGGTTTGGTGAAATAGGCAAAGACCTCGGACAAGATCCGATCTGTCGTATCAAAATCATAGGCAATCTGAGGTTTCCCAGGGACATTGGGACAAGATAGGTTCAACTCTGTCAAGCCTTTAAAGTCACTGTCTTGCACCTTTTTCAAGATAGTATGAGTTTCTTCAGGAGACATGCCGACGAGAGATAAGAAGAAGGTCCGATCTGGATCCGTTTCTTGCAACTCCAATAAGTAATTCAAATAATAGTCCAACCCTTGGTTAGGTAGCCCCATCGAATTGATCGAACCAAGCGGCACATCTTGGTAGCGTGGCTCTGGATTGCCAGCACGGAATTCTAAGGTCGCTGTCTTGGTCACAAAGGTTCCCGCAACTGAGTTCTTCACTTCTTCTAATTCCTCAGTGGTCATACAGGCTACACCTGCCGCATTCATCAAGCAGTTGTCAAATTCAAAACCAGCAATTTGCGTTTTTGTCGATACCATCTTGTACTCCTTTTTTGAAACACCACCAACAGAATCGTTCGGGATGCTCTCTATTTTCTTCTTTCATTATACCATCACTTGGAAGCTTCCGGACAATCAAAGCTAAAAATTCTTCCAAACATTCGGACTTTCCTAGTCTCGATAAAATTTTCAGAAAATTCAACTTTTTTCTTTACAAGCCAAAAAAAGTCTGCTATAATGATCCATGTAATAAAACATGACATTGTTTGTCAACTGTCTCAAAACCACTCCCCTAGCGGGTTTGCTGGTTTTCGTTTCATTCACAAAGGAGAATTAACATGACAACTGCTAAAGAATATATCCAAAGCACCTTCGAAACTGTAAAAGCTCGTAACGGCCACGAAGCTGAATTCCTTCAAGCTGTTGAAGAGTTCCTCAGCACTTTGGAACCTGTTTTCGAAAAACATCCTGAATACATCGAAGAAAACATTTTGGCTCGTATTACAGAACCTGAACGCGTGATTTCTTTCCGTGTTCCTTGGGTTGACCGTGAAGGAAACATCCAAGTAAACCGTGGTTACCGTGTTCAATTCAACTCTGCTGTAGGTCCTTACAAAGGTGGTCTTCGTTTCCACCCAACTGTTAACCAAGGGATCTTGAAATTCCTCGGTTTCGAACAAATCTTCAAAAACGTCTTGACTGGTCTTCCTATCGGTGGTGGTAAAGGTGGATCTGACTTCGATCCTAAAGGAAAAACGGACGCTGAAGTGATGCGTTTCTGCCAAAGCTTCATGACTGAATTGCAAAAACACATCGGTCCTTCTCTTGATGTCCCAGCCGGTGATATCGGGGTTGGTGGACGTGAAATCGGATACCTTTACGGTCAATACAAACGCCTTCGCCAATTCGATGCTGGTGTCTTGACTGGTAAACCTCTTGGTTTCGGTGGTAGCTTGATCCGTCCAGAAGCAACTGGTTATGGTTTGGTTTACTATACTGAAGAAATGCTCAAAACCAATGGCGACAGCTTTGCTGGTAAGAAAGTCGTGATCTCAGGTTCTGGTAACGTTGCTCAATACGCTCTTCAAAAAGCAACTGAACTTGGTGCAACTGTTATCTCTGTCTCTGACTCAAACGGTTACGTGATCGACGAAAACGGTATTGACTTCGACCTTCTTACAGATGTTAAAGAAAAACGTCGTGCTCGTTTGACTGAATACGCTGCTGAAAAACCAACTGCTACTTACTACGAAGGTTCTGTATGGACTTATGCTGGTAACTATGACATCGCTCTTCCATGTGCAACTCAAAATGAAATCGATGGTGATGCTGCAAAACGTTTGGTCGCTCAAGGTGTGAAAGTTGTCTCTGAAGGAGCAAACATGCCAAGTAACATCGATGCCATCAACGTATACAAAGAAAATGGTATCCTTTACGGACCTGCTAAAGCAGCCAATGCTGGTGGGGTTGCTGTATCTGCTCTTGAAATGAGCCAAAACAGCCAACGTCTTTCATGGACACGCGAAGAAGTGGACGGACGTTTGAAAGACATCATGACCAACATCTTCAACACTGCTAAAACAACTGCAGAAACTTACGGTCTTGGTAAAGATTACCTTGCAGGTGCCAACATCGCTGCCTTTGAAAATGTCGCAAACGCGATGATTTCACAAGGTCTTGTATAATCAATCGATATTTTTCTTTGAGACCTTCGGGTCAAAGCCTCTCAACTCCTGAAACCAGTATGTTTCAGGAGTTTTTTTGTAGCTACCGACTTCTATCAAGTCAACCCGACCAAGGGAGAAAAGCCATTTTTAAGACAAGGGGTTCGACCTTCTGTAGCGGGGAGATGTAAGCCCTCTCTTTTTCTGTATCTTTTTCTAAAAAAATTTTATTTTTTTTACTTTACCCCCTTGCATTTTTAATGAATTAGTATTAAACTATAGCAAAAGGAGGTGTGCTTATGTTTCTTTTAGCTCAAGAAAAATCAGATACGATCGAATTCCTTAAGTCTGAATTGATGCAACTGCTTTCTGATATGCGTCAGGAGGTTTCAGCTAGCCGTCAATCACAGACCGGTGCAGTTTGCCATCATATTGAATATTGCATGGACAAGATCCAAAGGGCAAAAAGTTCCGTAACCATTGCCCTCCCCATCGAATCCTTAAATCTCGAAATCACGACGATGTTGCGCCAGCAACTCATCGTCTTGCCACCAGAGGCTCGAAAAAATTGGGACCAGATTAAAAAGCTGGATTTCAAATACTGCC
>NZ_KQ969689.1:67477-71253 GCF_001578955.1 Streptococcus parasanguinis | reverse complement strand
CTCTTTTGTGTTACATGATCCCATTCTTTCCTGTCGGTAGGCTAATCCCTGCTTCCATCAAGGCATCATGGTAGAGTTTGTAGTAGGTATGATAGACAGTCGTCTGGGTTCCATTTTGTGCAGTCATCGCAATACGGAAGGAATAACGACCATTTTTTTCGATCTGTGGGCCTAAAATCGTAGGACCTGTCAACACTTCTGGGTGTTTGTCTTGTTGAGACTGATTGACCTGAGCAATCACCTGATAGATCTTGTCGAGATCGGTATTTGCATCTAGCGGAATATCGATTAGCACGCGCATATCGCCGCGTGAGAGATTGCTGACGACGGTGATATTGCGATTCGGAACAAAGTGGAGAGTCCCATCAAAGTCCCGCACCTGTGTCGTCCGAATCCCGACACTGCTGACGATTCCGGCAATATTGATAGATCCATTCGTGAGACGAACATTGTCTCCCACATCCAGCTGGCGTTCTAAAAGGATGAAGAAACCATTGACCAAATCGGAAAGAAAACCTTGGGCTCCCATCCCAATAGCCACCCCAGCAATCCCAGCACCAGCCAAGAGACTAGAGACTGGAAGACCCAGAATCGACAAAATCCAGTAGATCAAGATGAAATACAAACAATAGTTTAAAAGGCTCTCAATCAAACGGAGAATCGTATTTTTACGGGCTTCATCCTGCACCGTATACTTAAAGGAAGGAGCTAAAATCCGCTTGACCAGACTATGGATGACCTTTTTAGCGATAAAAAATAAGAGAAAGACAAAAATCAGAGAGATGCATTTTGACATCAAGTCATCAAAAATCTTTGTCCAGTCCATTTTACTGAAATAACGTTGGAAAGCTTGACTCATTTATTCGGGCCTTTCTAACAAAGAATAGTATGATTATATCAAATATTCGGAAATAAGGCTATTTTTTAAAAATGTCATTGCTTTTCGTCCTTAACTATCGTATAATATTCCTTAATTATTTTTTTTAGGAGGTCTTACATGATTCATCGATTGATTACCACTTGGAATAAAACCAACCTTATGAAAAGGATCGCAATCGGGATTGTACTTGGAGTCATCCTAGCCCTTATCTTCCCGAAAGCAACTGGCATTGGACTCTTAGGAGAGTTCTTTGTTGGGGGGCTCCGTGCGATCGCACCCCTTCTGGTCTTTGCGCTCGTCGCAAATGCCCTCTCCCAACACCAAAAAGGGACAGAGACCAATATGAAAAAGGTCATCGTCCTCTATCTCCTAGGAACCTTTGCAGCTGCCTTCGTCGCTGTTTTGGTCAATTACATTTTCCCGATCACCATTACCCTAACTGGAAAGGCTGCTGAAGGATCCTCTCCAAACGGGATTGGCGAAGTGATTAGTAACCTCTTGCTCAAGATCGTCGACAACCCTGTCAACGCCTTGCAGCAAGCCAACTACATTGGGATCCTTTCTTGGGCAACCGTCTTTGGGATTGCCATGAGAGAGGCGAGTGAACATAGTAAAGACCTCCTCCAAACTCTAGCAGACATCACTTCAAAAATTGTTGAGTGGATTATCAACCTAGCTCCATTTGGGATCTTAGGCTTGGTCTTCACGACCATCGCTGGCCAAGGACTCAGTGCCCTTAGTAACTACGGGATTCTCTTACTTGTTTTGGTTGGTACCATGGCATTTGTAGCCCTGGTCATCAATCCATTGATCGTCTTTTTCATGATCCGAAAGAATCCCTATCCCCTTGTTTTTAAATGCCTCCGTGTCAGCGGGGTAACAGCCTTCTTCACCAGAAGTTCTGCAGCCAACATCCCTGTCAACATGCGTCTCTGTGAAGAATTGGGGCTGAATCCAGATACCTATTCTGTCTCCATTCCGCTTGGTTCAACCATTAACATGGCAGGCGCAGCCGTGACGATCAATATTTTGACGCTAGCTGCTGCCAATACCTTACACATTCAGGTTGACTTTGGAACGGCGCTCATTCTGAGTGTCGTAGCGGCTATCTCTGCTTGTGGAGCGTCTGGAGTTGCGGGAGGATCTCTCCTTCTCATCCCTGTTGCTTGTAGCCTCTTTGGCATCACCAATGATTTGGCCATGCAAGTCGTCAGCGTCGGCTTTATCATCGGGGTCATCCAAGACTCTTGCGAAACAGCCCTCAACTCTTCGACAGATGTGCTTTTCACTGCCATCGCCGAAATGAGTAGCTGGCCAAAAGAAAAACGCTATTAAATGATCCTATCTCAAATAGACAAGAAAACCCAGACCTCGCGATTTGGGTTTTCTTATTTCTTAAAGTATTGTTTGCTTTCTTTGATGATGACAGGGGAGAGGGCCAAGAGGGCAATCAGGTTAGGCAAAGCCATCAGCCCATTAACAATATCCGCAATCACCCAGACCAGATCCAGCTTAAGAAAGCCTCCCAGTCCAACCATAAAGACAAAGAAGGTCCGATAGAGGTTGATATGTTTAACACCAAATAGGAATTCGAAACACCGCTCTCCGTAGTAAGACCATCCAAGAATAGTCGTTGTCGCAAAAAGCACCAAACATAGGGTCAGAATGATGCCTCCGACTGGGCCAAAGACGCCTGTAAACGTATCCTGAGTCAGGGTACTCGTGCTGCCCTTAGCCATCCACTCACCTGAAACCAAGAGCGAAAGTCCTGTCAAACTACAGATGATAATGGTGTCAATAAAGGTTCCTGTCATGGAGATCAAACCCTGCTCGACTGGCTCATTGGTCTTCGCCGCCGCTGCTGCAATGGGTGCAGATCCGAGACCAGATTCATTGGAGAAAACCCCACGCGCCACCCCTTTTTGGATAGCCATTTTGACCGTTGCTCCTGCGAAGCCTCCCATGGCTGCAGTCCCTGTAAAAGCACCCGAAAAGACCAATTTCAAGGCTGGGAGCAATTGGTCCAGATGCAAGGCAATGATCGTAACAGTCGCAAAGATATAGGCAGCAGCCATAAAAGGAACCACTTTTTCAGAGACTTTGGAAATCCAGTGAATCCCACCAAAGATGATGGTCGAAACCACTAGCGCAATCACTACACTAGCCACTTCTGGTGCTGTGCCAAAACTGGCTTGAAGGGATCCCGTAATGGAATTAACCTGGGTCATGGTTCCAATCCCAAAGAGGGCCACCAGCACTCCTGCAACCGCAAAGAAAATAGCCAGTGGTCGCCACTTCTCTCCCATCCCGTGAAGAATGTAGTACATCGGACCACCTGAAATATGACCGTTGTCATCCTTGGTCCGATAACGAATGGCTAAGAGCCCTTCTGCATACTTGGTCGCCATTCCAAAGAA
This sequence comes from Streptococcus parasanguinis, assembly GCF_001578955.1. GTDB lineage: Bacteria > Bacillota > Bacilli > Lactobacillales > Streptococcaceae > Streptococcus > Streptococcus parasanguinis_U. Next base: position 67,956 of record NZ_KQ969689.1, on the reverse strand, counting down.
AGCAGCCATCCACATCCAAAAGAGGGCACCTGGGCCACCTGTCTGAATCGCTGTAGCTACCCCTACAATATTCCCCGTCCCTACAGTAGCCGCTAGAGCTGTCGCAAGGGCTCCGAAACTCGAGATATCCCCGTGTCCCTCATCTTCTGTAAAGATCAGGCGAAAAGCTTTTGGAAGGTAGCGTATCTGAAGCAAACCCAAGCGAAGGGTCAGGTAGATCCCTGTTCCTACCAAGAGCACCAACAGCGGGGCGCCCCACACTAAATTATCGAGCTGCTGAAAAAACTGCAATACATGATCCATTTTCTGTCTCCTTTTTCATCGACCGCTCTACAGAAAAGAGAAAAAGAAAGAGCACATGTCAAACATGTACTCTGGTCCTGCTTAAAATAGGGGACTTTCCCTATTTTTCGCTCTGTCCTTTTACCTGAGAGTTTGAGTAGATGCATCCTCTACCTTGCCCCTTCGGTGCCATTTCT
>NZ_KQ969689.1:65372-67355 GCF_001578955.1 Streptococcus parasanguinis | reverse complement strand
CACAGTTACTCACGCTCCTGCAAACTTCATTCGGTCGTATGTAATTTTCTCTATTTTAATCGATTTTCAAAAGTTTGTCAATCATTTCTGAAAATATATTGTAAACCACCTGAAAATACACGGTTTTTAATCACTCAAGGAGAAGTGATTGGTCATAAGGTTGCTAGCATCGAGCAAAATCTTGTCCAAGAGTTGATCTGTCGCTTCCTGGATTTGATCACTCATGGCTTGATTTTCCGCCTCAAAATCAACGGTTTCACCTGCTGCAAGTGCACGATCGACTTTATTGATGCGCGCATGTCCCCAGGCCATTGTCGTTTCTTGGTAATCGTCCAAATCACCAACATGGTGAGCATAGTGAGAATCTGCCAGTCCCGCAATAATCCGGTTGGCCCAGTAGAAGGAATCCGTTGTTACCTTAGCCGTCGTATTGGCAAAGTAGTCTGGCGTTGTATCCACTTGGGTAAAGAAAGGAACGGCTGTATTGTAAGGCATGGAGCCATAAGAAATCCATTGGATACCTGTCGTTTCTTGTGGTTTATTGGGACGCAATTGCAGAATTGCTGTCTGGCTGGTCCGGTTGATCCCGATCGTCCGGAAGGTCCGCTGACTCACGTGATCTCCTTCAGGACCATAAGGATCGTAGATAGTGTCTTGGTAGTGGTTGCTCAAGATATATTTGACATCTTCAATCGTTACCTTACGATAAGGTTTTTGACACCAAGGAATCTCAAAGCTCCGTGGATCCTGCTCGATTTCAGGATTGAGGAAACGCTGGATGGCCCAAGCCCGCGGTGTATTGTAGTGACGGTCCTTGTCTTTTTGGCTACCAAAGGCATAGCGTGGATTAAAACCTTTCCCTTCTTGATCCAGAATTAAATGGTGCTCTGTGACAAAATGTTCAAGATCCGGGTCACAAAGAAACTCATCTGGATTGCCAAATTCAAAATAATCACTTCCCAGTTGGTTCGGGTTGGTCACATAGGCATCATCAGGGACACGACGCGCCATCCAGTGGTGACCTCCGATGGTCTCCAACCACCAGATTTCATGGACATCTGAAATGGCAATCCCGTTAGACTCATAAGTTCCGTACTCTTCCAAGATCTTCCCGAGACGCAAGACCCCTTCGCGGGCAGTCTTGACATAAGGCAAGACCAAGGTCAACATGTCTTCCTCACCGATGCCACTCTCTACAAGAGGATCTGCCCCTAGCACACGGCTATTGGTCGTAATGGTCTCTGTCTCACTCATAGCTACATTGTAGACATTGATCCCAGCTTCTCCCCAGATCCCGTCTTTAGGAATCGCATCTGGAACCGCTGTATAGCGAACTGGATTATCTGGTAAGTCGATTTCAAAAGTTGATAAAACAGACTTGTAATGACGCGGTTGATCTTCTGGTTTGACCACGATCAATTTCTTGGGCGTAAAAACGCCATTTTGAGAATCCTCCGTTCGTGCTACAATGGTCGAACCATCATAGCTAGCATTTTTTCCGACTAGAATCGTTGTACACGAATCTGCACTTTCACGTTTACGCATGCGTATCCTCCCAAATCATTCATTGCCTCTATTATAGCACTTTTAAAAGGGAGGACCTACTGAAAATCAGATTTAAAAGCAAATCCTTTTCAACAACTTTCAATCATTTTCATTTTATAAAATTTTAAAAACCCTAGCTGTTTATCAGCTAGATTCAGATTGAAGAAAAAGTTATCTTAGAAACTTTCCTTAGGTGAGCACGGACGTCTGCGAACTTCAAAGAAGTTCCATGACTAAATTAAGATACAGAGGGCGTCTGCGGATAAAGTCAAAATAGGAAGTTTGACGCAGAATCTTTCGATTCTAGGAGAACTTATCTTTTTGACACAATCCGCAGCCCTTGTTCAATTTGTATTGAGCCCCTTCGCTCTTTAATTTCTGTGCTCAGGCTAAAACAGTTTCCCAAACTGTTTTACTCTCAATAATTCCGAGTGCCTG
>NZ_KQ969689.1:57525-65296 GCF_001578955.1 Streptococcus parasanguinis | reverse complement strand
AAACTGTATTGTTTCAGGCACTTTTCTCACGGCGGAAAGTTTCGGTATTTTCTTAATTCATTCTAATAATTGGAACATATTTATATTTCTTTGCAGAATTACTTAACTTATTTTTCTTTTAAAAAATTTAGTCTACATTCTAAACCCTAGCTAATGAAAAGCTAGGGCTTAACTTATCCTTTAAACGTAACAATAGTCGCGCCGCTTCCGCCCGCATTTTGGGGGGCATATTCAAAACTTTTGACATGTTTGTTGCGTCGGAGATACTTGGTCACCCCTTCACGGATGACACCCGTCCCAATCCCGTGGATGATATCGACTTGGGCCATATTGTTGAGCAGGGCCTGATCGATAAAGCCATCTAGCTCTTGCATAGCCTCTTCATAGCGTTTTCCACGGAGGTCTAGACGCGCTCTCGGCCCACTCGTGTTCGAGCGTTTGACGACATTCACCTGGCGTTTCTTAGGTTGAGTTGCTTCTTTTTCAGCCTTGATGAGGTTGAATTCTTTTTCTTCCAAGGTCATCTTGATCAAGCCGACTTGCGCCTCCCAGCGGCCATCTTTGAGTTGCTTGACCAGGGTTCCGCGTTGGCCATAGCTGATAACCAAGATTTCATCTCCCACCTTAGGAGCACGCGCCTTTTTGGCTTTTTTCAAGACCTTATTTTTAGAAAGGTCTACGGTCTCAGGAGCTAGTTTTTTCAACTGAGCCTTGGCTTCAATGATCTCATGTGGTTTCAACTGGGATTTAGCGTGAAGGCCTTGAAGGATGCGGTCACTCTCTGAGAGGGCCATGTCCACAATTTCCTTGGCTTCTTCTCTTGCCTTATTGAGCTCTGTTTCTCTCTCTCGGGTCAATTCGTTACAGAGTTTTCGAAGAGCACGATTGAATTTGAGATTTTCTTGCTCGACCTCTTGAATGGTATCCAAGCGCTTGCGACTTTCTAAGGTCTGCGCCTCCAATTTTTCAATAATTTGATTGACATCGTTATCCGTATTGGTCATCTTCATGGCATCCTGGATAATGGTCTCAGACAAGCCCAAACGGCGGGCGATCTCAAAGGCATTGGAGCGACCAGGAACTCCTTGCATGAAGCGATAGGTCGGACGCAGACTCGCTGTGTCAAATTCCATACTGGCATTTTGCACTCCTGCAGTCTCAATTCCATAAGCCTTGAGCTCTGGATAGTGGGTTGTCGCCATGGTCTTAATCCCGCGTAAGCGCAGGTCTTCTAGGATAGCAATCGCAAGGCCAGCCCCCTCTTGAGGATCGGTTCCAGCCCCCAACTCATCCAGAAGGATCAAGGAGGCAGTATCCACTTGATTCAAGATAGATACGATATTGGTCATATGACTGGAGAAGGTCGACAAGCTCTGCTCGATCGATTGTTCATCTCCAATATCCGCAAAGACCTGTGAGAAGATGCCCACACGACTACCTGGATCTGCTAGGATGGGAAGACCAGACTGGGCCATAATTTGCGCTAATCCTAGCGTTTTTAGCATGATGGTTTTCCCCCCTGTATTGGGACCGGTAATCACGATTTCTGTCAAGTCCTCAGTAAAATGCAGGTCATTCGCGACAGCATTTTCAATCAAGGGATGACGTAGTTGCAAGAGCTGAATAGAGCGATTGCTGCTAACTTCTGGTACCACTGCCTTATAATCGCGCATAAAGCGATACTTGGCCTTGATCAAGTCCAAGTGACCGATAATCCAAGCGTTATTTGCAATCTCTGCTGCATGAGGGCGCAGGGTGTCAGACAATTCCTCCAGAATCTGAATGATTTCATACCGTTCATCGGCTCGATGGTTGGCAATTTCTTCATTGAGATTGACGACTGCCCGAGGCTCGATATAAACGGTATTCCCGCTGGCTGAGATATCGTGGACCACCCCTGCAATCCGGTTGCGATAGGTGTTTTTTACGGGTAGAACATTGCGGCCATTCCGACTAGCAATCACAGCATCCGCCAACATATCGGCCTTGCTTTTCAGCAGGTCTTGGAGAATCTCTCTGACCTGGTGTTCATTTTCCTGGATTCGACGGCGGATTTTGGCCAATTTTTCACTGGCAAAAGACTCGACAAAGCCTCCTTCGTTGATAGCTTGAAGCCCACCTTGTAGGCGTGGTAAATCCACCAAGTTGTCAAAGAGGCGATTGAGCCTTTCCAGACGGACATTTTCCAAGTTGTCGTAGAAATCCTTGAGCTCATGTGTCACCCGAAGGACCGCTTTTAGCGCTAGTAATTCATCGATATTGAGGGATGCCTCCATCTCCAAACGCTTGGCCACTGGACGGACATCTTGAATCGTCGACACGGCAAAGCGAGGCTCTTCCAAGAGGATCTGCTCCATATCTTCCAACTCCATAAAGGCCGTTTCGATGCTTTCTTTTTTATCAGTTGGAGTAAGGGCTGCTAGCTCCATCTCCCCTTGTTCTGTCTGTAGATAGGGTTCAAAGAGTTGCTTGACCTTGTCAAACTCCAGAATATCTAAGATTTTTTTATTCATATTTCTCCTACAAAAAAAGTGAGCGTCCTTCCTTGAATCGGACTTGCCTCACTCCTTTCTTCATTTTTGCTCCTTAAGCTCCGATAATCGCAGTCACCCACAAGTTGTGGAACAGACTGGAACTGATCGGGGTATGAAGGATGATAAAGCGGATCAATCCGCTTGCATTTAGTCTATTTTGGATGGAAGCCATGGGAACCGTTGAGAGGACAGTCAAGCCCATCTGGATGACCAAGAGAGTTATCACGACGGCGATCACACCCGCTCCAATTTGATACTTGCGATCCTCCAGTTTTTCTGGCTGGGGTACCAAGTGCATAAAAATCCCAATCATACGACCAATCAGATAGACTATCGCAAAAATCAATACATAAGCTAAACCTGCATAAAAGATGTCATCTAATTGAAATAGGTAGCGGTTGGCATAAAAATAATTCACCGATTGCCGAGTAGGACTCGAAAAAGGAACCCATAGAGATAAAATCTTTGCCAGCCCCTTGTAGCTACCACCTGCAATCAAGAGGGCCACTAAGGTCACTAGAAAATAATAGGACTGGAGGATAATCCCTCTTGCATAGCCAATATAAAAGCTCCATGCCAAAATCAATAAGATTAAGAAAGTTAACATGTATCTCCTCTTATTTGGATGATTTATCCTTTAAGTCGTCTAAAGCCTTGCGACGAAAATCATCTAATTCTTTTTCTTTGTCGTCAAACTCAATCTCGCGATTCAGTTGCATGGACAAACTGTTTACTGCCAATAAGATCGCGATGGTTTCATCATCTGCCTCTGGCATTTGTTCTTTAATTGCTTGGTATTTTTCTTTCGCAACACGTTCGACTTCTTCCATAAACAAATTATCATGGTTGGTTGTTAAAGTGAGCGCTTTGTTTCCAAATGTAAATTTATATCTATTTAAGCTCGCCATAAAAATCACCTCACGGTATTATACCAAAAAAGGCTAGCTTTGTCAGTAGCAAAGCCCCTCTTCACAGGGATTTTCCAGTGGATTCTTTCTTTCTTTTTGCTCCCTCTCTCCCTGAATTTGTGGTACAATAGTGGTTATGGAAAGTATGACACTCACTCCAACACAGGAGCAAATCCTTGATTTTGTCCATACCTATCGCAACTCTCTCTCTCAAAGCAAGAATCCTCATATGGATTATTTCTTTCGACTAGAGGGAGCGACCGTTTCGATCTACAAGTCTGGAAAAGTCTTGCTTCAGGGCAATGACCTTACTCCTTACCTGGCCTTTTTCGGGCAAGATGCTGGGAACCCTAAAGGTTCTACTACTTCATCTGCAGGACAAGATCTCGCCATGATCGGAACCGACGAGGTCGGAAACGGCTCTTATTTTGGTGGACTCACCGTCGTCGCATCCTTTGTCACACCTGACCAGCACGACTGGCTCAAAAAGCTCGGTGTTGGGGATTCAAAGACCTTGGATGATCGAAAAATTCAGCAATTGGCTCCTCTCCTTGAGGAAAACATCCAGCACCAAGCGCTCTTATTGTCTCCAAAGAAGTACAATGAAGTCATTGCTTCTGGCTACAATGCTGTTTCGGTCAAAGTAGCCCTGCACAATCAGGCCATCTACCTTCTGTTAAATAAAGGAGTCCAAGCAGAGCGAATTGTGATTGATGCCTTTACAACTGCTAAAAACTACCAAAAATACGTGAAAGCTGAAAAAAATCAGGTCACCCAAGCTATTGAGTTGGAAGAAAAAGCAGAAAGCAAATATTTAGCAGTTGCAGTTAGTTCCATCATCGCCCGTAATCTCTTCCTTCAAAATCTGGAAGATCTGGGCAAGGAACTGGGCTTTAATCTCCCTAGTGGAGCAGGGGCGAAGTCAGACCAAGTCGCTGCTAAATTGCTCCAGACCTACGGAATGAAAGCTCTGGATTATTGTGCTAAACTCCATTTTAAAAACACAGAAAAAGCAAAGAAATTACTAGAAAGATAAGTTATGTCAAAAAGAAGTTCAAAACAGTCATCTAGCTCACCAGTGGTGAGATTCCTTAAAGAATGGGGCCTCTTCAGCATCATCGTTGGTCTCATCATCGCCTCACGTATCTTCCTTTGGGCTCCGGTCAAGGTGGATGGCCATTCGATGGATCCGACCTTGGCTGATAGCGAGTACCTCCTTGTGGTCAACCACCTCTCGATTGATCGTTTCGACATTGTCGTTGCTAGTGAAAAAGACGACGACGGCAAAACCAAGGACATCGTCAAACGGGTCATCGGTCTTCCTGGAGATACCATCCAATACGATAATGATACCCTCTACATCAATGGAAAAAAGACCAATGAGCCCTATTTGAAAGACTACATCGCTCGTTTCAAAAAAGATAAATTGCAATCGACCTACACTGGAAAAGGGTTCGAAGAAAACGGAGAACTCTTCCGCCAATTGGCCAATACAGCTCAAGCTTTTACTGTAGACAAGGTTGGCAATCCTAAATTTACCTTGAAGTTGCTCGACGATGAATACCTCTTACTCGGAGATGACCGGATCGTTTCAAAAGATAGCCGTCAGGTCGGAGCTTTCAAGAAAGAACAAATCAAAGGGCAAGCCGTCTTTAGACTATGGCCGATCTACCCTTTCAAAACTTATTAGTATAGATCAAATAACTAAGGCTGAGGCAATATGTCCCAGCCTTGCTTTATAAAAAGGAAAGAAATGATGGAATATTATTTTTCTGGTACTATTGAGCGCATTATTTTTGAAAATCCCAGCAGTTTTTTTCGAATTCTCTTGCTCGACATCAGCGATACAGATGCAGAAGACTTTGATGATTTTGAGATCATTGTGACGGGCACTGTGGCAGATATCATGGAAGGCGAAGACTACACCTTCTGGGGAGAGCTGGTCCATCATCCTAAATACGGTGAACAGCTCAAAATCAGTCGCTATGAACGTGCCAAACCCTCTAGCAAGGGCTTGGTGAAATATTTTTCCAGCGATCACTTCAAAGGAATTGGTCTCAAAACGGCTCAAAAAATCGTGGACCTCTATGGGGACAATACCATTGACAAAATTCTGGAAGCCCCTGAAAAATTAGAAGAAATTACTGGTCTCTCCAAGAAAAACCGCCTAGCTTTTGTGGAAAAACTTCGTCAGAATTACGGAACGGAACGCATTCTCGCCCAACTAGCCAATTATGGCATTCCCAATAAATTGGCCTTTCAGATCCAGGATTTCTACAAGGAAGAAACTCTCCAGATCGTGGAGCAACAGCCCTACCAATTGGTGGAAGACATCCAAGGCATGGGCTTTAAAATCGCGGACCAACTAGCAGAAGAATTGGGCATTGCAAGTGACGCTCCCGAGCGTTTCCGAGCGGGTCTGATCCACAGCCTCTTTAGCTACTCTATCGAGACTGGAAATACCTATATCCAAGCCAAGGACCTCCTGCGCTATACCATTGACCTTCTAGAATCAGCTCGTCCAGTAGAATTGGATCCTTCCACTGTCGCCCAAGAATTAGGCCACCTCATCGAGGAAGACAAGGTCCAAAACGTGGACACCAAGATCTTTGACAACAGCCTTTTCTTTGCGGAGGAAGGGATTCGCAGTCATATTGGCCGATTGCTGGAGAAGGGTAAAAAAGCTTCGTTTGACCCTGAGAAAATCAACCAGGCGATTGAGGAGGTTGAAAAAGATTTGGGGATTCGCTACGATGCGATTCAAAAAGAGGCGATTCACCAAGCTATCCAAAACAAGGTCTTTATCCTCACCGGGGGACCAGGGACAGGAAAGACTACCGTTATCAATGGGATGATCAGCGTCTATGCCCAACTCCACCAGCTGGATCTTCGGAAGAAAAAAGACCTTCCGATCCTGCTGGCTGCCCCAACGGGACGAGCAGCTAGGCGCATGAATGAGCTGACAGGACTTCCGAGCGCCACTATCCACCGCCATTTGGGGATGACTGGGGATGATGACACCAGCCACTTAGAGGACTATCTGGATGCAGACTTTATCATTGTGGACGAATTTTCCATGGTTGATACCTGGCTGGCTAATCAATTACTTAGCAACATCGCAACAGATACGAAACTCTTGATTGTGGGGGATGCCGACCAATTACCTTCCGTCAGCCCTGGTCAGGTCTTGGCTGATCTCTTGCAGATCCCAAGCATCCCTCAGACCAAACTGGAACATATTTTCCGTCAGAGTGAGGACTCGACCATTGTCTCACTAGCAGGAGACATTCGCCAAGGCAAGCTTCCTCAAGATTTCACAGAACGAAAAGCTGACCGCTCTTATTTCGAAGCCGGAAGCGAACACATCCCTAAGATGATCGAACAAATCACTTCTGCTGCCCTTCGTAGTCAAATCCCTGCTCGAGATATCCAAGTCTTGGCACCCATGTACAAGGGCCAGGCCGGAATTGACAACATCAATACACTCATGCAAGACCTTCTCAATCCAGCTGTCAAAGATCAGGTTGTTTTTGACACGCCAGACTGCCAATACCGCGATGGAGACAAGGTCATCCATCTGGTCAATGATGCAGAAAGCAATGTCTTTAATGGAGATATTGGCTACATCACCGATCTTCTCCCAGGAAAATATACAGAATCCAAGCAAGATGAATTGACCATCCAATTTGATGGCAATGAAATCGTCTACCCGCGCAATGAATGGTACAAGATTCGCTTAGCCTATGCAATGAGTATTCACAAATCGCAAGGAAGCGAGTTTCCGGTGGTGATTCTACCCATTACCAATCAAAGCCACCGGATGTTGCAACGTAATTTGATCTATACTGCCATCACGCGCTCTAAGAGCAAGCTGATTCTCTTAGGAGAATACAGCGCCTTTGATTACGCCACAAAAAATACTGGTACTGCGCGCAAGACCTACTTGGTGGAGCGCTTTAAGGACCTGAACGGAGGCGAGGCGACCAAGGATTCTTCTTCATCCGTTGACACCGCTTCTGCTACAATCGAATCCGCACGAAGCAAGGAAGGGACTGTTGAAACGAAGACTGAGCCTGATGAACCGACTGTCTATCGACTGACTGAAGACAATCTCCACACCATCTCTCCTATGATCGGACTGACTGAAGAAGAGATTGTAGCCTTTTTTGACATCAAACAACCTAATTAATACCCCCAAAAATTAAAATAAGATATTTTTTAAGGCTCATTCAAATACAGCTGAAATTTTTCACCGTGAAAAAGAGGCTGGGACAAAAGTCCTAGCCTCTCAATTATTTTTGGATTGTCGAGCAAGACGCAGTGGTTGAG
>NZ_KQ969689.1:56345-57505 GCF_001578955.1 Streptococcus parasanguinis | reverse complement strand
CAACAGTGCTTCTGTCCTGCTCCCTATTTTGACTTTATCCGCGAACGCCCTTTGTATCTTAATATAGTCATGGAACTTCCTGGATTGCTGAAATCATCCACTGGATCATTTCACCTAACGTCCGTACTCACCTAAGGAAAGTTTCTAAGATGACTTTGTCATCAATCTTAGGCGATTAGTGAACAGACTAGTCGTCTTCTTTTTCTTCCACCAAAGGTAGATCAGTATGATCGACGAAATTGGTCATGGTGACACCCAAGAGGCGGATTCCAGTATTTGTCGATTCAATTTCTTGAAAAATATGGCGAGCGGAACGATTGATCCGCTCAGCCTCTCGTGTTGGCTCCGTCAGTGTGATCCGCTTGGTCAAGGTGGTAAAGTCAGCATAGCGCACTTTTAAGACCAAGGTCTTGCCTTGCTTGCCGTGTTTTACCAGCGATTGGGCTACCTTACTGGACAGATTGGCAATTTCTTCTAAAATATCATCTTCAGCATAGAGGAGCTTGCGGTAGGTCCGCTCTTTTCCGATCGACTTGCGGATGCGATGGCTCTTGACAGGGCTATTGTGAATGCCTCGCGCCTTACGAAAGAGATCATAGCCAAAGCGTCCAAATCGATCAATTAAAGTCATCTCCGGGATGGCTAAAAGATCCGCACCAGTATAGACCCCCATCTCATGCAGCCGCTCCACTGTCTTCTTTCCTACCCCGTGAAATTTGGCAATGTCCATCTGGCTCAGGAAATCCTCGGCATCCTCCGGCAAGACCACCGTTAGGCCACGGGGCTTTTGGTAGTCACTTGCCATCTTGGCCAAAAACTTATTATAAGAGACACCCGCTGAAGCTGTGAGATGCAGCTCTTCCCAGATCGCATGCTGAATCAAGCGGGCAATCTTGACAGCTGATTTGCTCTGGATTTTATTTTCCGTCACATCTAGATAGGCTTCGTCAATACTCATGGGCTCGATCAGATCTGTATAGCGCTTGAAAATTTCACGAACCTGTTCGCCAACTTCTCGATATTTTTCATAATTTCCAGAGATAAAAATCGCTTGAGGACAAAGGCCCAGCGCTTCTTTGGAACTCATGGCCGAGTGAATGCCATATTTCCTTGCTTCATAGTTACAGGTCGAGACCACCCCTCTCCCACCTGACTGACGA
>NZ_KQ969689.1:54782-56114 GCF_001578955.1 Streptococcus parasanguinis | reverse complement strand
ATTACGACAGGCTTCCCCTTTAAACTAGGGTTATCTCTTTCTTCGACGGCAGCAAAAAATGCATCCATGTCAATATGAATAATCTTGCGACTCGTATCATTCACTAATGGAAATATCAGCATTTTTCACCCTCCTTTCTTTCTATTATAGGAAGAAAATTTTAGAATTGCAAAAATCAAACTTCCGCAAAACTTTGAAAATCGATGGAAAACGGCGCACGTTTTCAAAAATATAGTACAGAACAACATCGAATCAAGAACTGTATTATAAAAGAATCTGCCATTTTTCACAATTTGTCTTTGTGTAACCGGTTTCTGTATGGTATACTACTAGTGTAAATGCAACAGATGTAGTTGCTAGAAAGATAATAGAGGAAAATAGTAATGGTTGTTAAAACAGTCGTTGAAGCACAAGATATTTTTGACAAAGCCTGGGAAGGCTTCAAAGGTGAAGATTGGAAAGAAAAAGCAAGCGTTTCTCGCTTCGTTCAAGCTAACTACACACCATATGATGGAGATGAAAGCTTCTTAGCTGGTCCAACTGAACGTTCTCTTCATATCAAAAAAATTGTTGAAGAAACAAAAGCTCATTATGAAGAAACTCGTTTCCCATACGATAACCGTCCAACATCTATCGCTGATATCGCAGCTGGATATATCGACAAAGAAAACGAAGTCATCTTTGGTATCCAAAACGATGAACTCTTCAAGTTGAACTTCATGCCAAAAGGTGGTATCCGTATGGCTGAAACTACTTTGAAAGAAAATGGATACGAACCAGATCCAGCTGTTCATGAAATCTTCACTAAATATGTAACTACTGTAAACGATGGTATCTTCCGCGCTTACACTACAAACATCCGTCGTGCCCGCCACGCTCACACTGTAACTGGTCTTCCAGATGCATACTCTCGTGGACGTATCATTGGGGTTTACGCTCGTTTGGCTCTTTACGGTGCTGACTACTTGATGGCTGAAAAAGCAAGCGACTGGAACTCTATCACTGAAATCGATGAAGAATCAATTCGCCTTCGTGAAGAAGTAAACCTTCAATACCAAGCTTTGAAAGAAGTTGTTCGCTTGGGTGATCTTTATGGTGTAGACGTTCGTCGTCCTGCCTTCGATACAAAAGAAGCAATCCAATGGACAAACATTGCCTTCATGGCTGTCTGCCGTGTCATCAACGGTGCTGCTACTTCTCTTGGACGTGTTCCAATCGTTTTGGATATCTACGCAGAACGTGACTTGGCTCGTGGTACTTACACTGAATCAGAAATCCAAGAATTCGTTGACGATTTCGTTATGAAATTGCGTACTGTTAAATTTGCTCGTA
>NZ_KQ969689.1:48611-54762 GCF_001578955.1 Streptococcus parasanguinis | reverse complement strand
AGAAATCCAAGAATTCGTTGACGATTTCGTTATGAAATTGCGTACTGTTAAATTTGCTCGTACAAAAGCTTACGACGAATTGTACTCAGGTGACCCAACCTTCATCACAACTTCTATGGCTGGTATGGGTAACGACGGTCGTCACCGTGTTACGAAGATGGACTACCGTTTCTTGAACACTTTGGACAACATCGGTAACTCTCCAGAACCAAACTTGACCGTTCTTTGGACTGACAAATTGCCATATAGCTTCCGTCGCTACTGTATGCACATGAGCCACAAACACTCTTCTATCCAATACGAAGGTGTAACAACAATGGCGAAAGATGGATACGGTGAAATGAGCTGTATCTCATGTTGTGTATCTCCACTTGACCCAGAAAACGAAGAACAACGTCACAACATCCAATACTTCGGTGCTCGTGTAAACGTGCTTAAAGCTCTTCTTACTGGTTTGAACGGTGGGTACGACGATGTTCATAAAGACTACAAAGTATTCGACATCGATCCTATCCGTGACGAAGTTCTTGAGTTCGAATCTGTTAAAGCAAACTTCGAAAAATCTCTTGACTGGTTGACTGATACTTATGTAGATGCTTTGAACATCATCCACTACATGACTGATAAGTACAACTACGAAGCAGTTCAAATGGCCTTCTTGCCAACTCACCAACGTGCTAACATGGGATTCGGTATCTGTGGATTCGCTAACACTGTTGATACCTTGTCAGCCATCAAATACGCTACTGTTAAACCAATCCGTGACGAAGATGGTTACATCTACGATTACGAAACAATCGGTGAATACCCACGTTGGGGTGAAGATGATCCTCGTTCTAACGAATTGGCAGAATGGTTAATCGAAGCTTACACTACTCGTCTTCGCAGCCACAAACTTTACAAAGATGCTGAAGCTACTGTATCACTTCTTACCATCACTTCAAACGTTGCTTACTCTAAACAAACTGGTAACTCACCAGTCCACAAAGGGGTATACCTCAACGAAGATGGTTCTGTGAACACTAGCAAATTGGAATTCTTCTCTCCAGGTGCTAACCCATCTAACAAAGCTCGTGGTGGATGGTTGCAAAACTTGAACTCACTTGCTAGCCTTGACTTTGGTTACGCAGCTGATGGTATCTCACTCACTACTCAAGTTTCTCCTCGTGCACTTGGTAAAACTCGTGACGAACAAGTAGACAACTTGGTAACCATCCTTGATGGTTACTTTGAAAATGGTGGTCAACACTGTAATTTGAACGTTATGGACTTGAACGATGTTTACGAAAAGATCATGTCAGGTGAAGACGTTATCGTTCGTATCTCTGGATACTGTGTAAACACTAAATACCTCACTCCAGAACAAAAAACTGAATTGACACAACGTGTCTTCCACGAAGTTCTTTCAATGGATGATGCATTGAGCTAAGATTCAAGCAAATCATATAAACCAGTCGGAAACGGCTGGTTTTTTCATCCCATCGCAAGATTATTCTGAATTTTGAAAGAGTTTAAGAGCCTACCACATAGAGTTTGACAGCGTTTTCTTCAAATGTTATAGTAGAGCTGTAAATAATATAGAAGGGGTGATCCTATGTTTTTAGCATTTGTTCTCGCTATTATTTGGCTCTTTATCTTGATTGCACTGATCTTTTTAGCAACCCTTCTCGTCCAGGATATGACCGTGCAGCATCACCACCCGAGTTAACGAATGATAAAACTAAACAATAGCTATTCTAAACGAATTCAGAAAGGATAAGAAACAAACTAGAATTGTCAGATTTTAGTTCTGTCTCTCGTCCTTTTTTGCTATAATAGAAACAGATTATTTAGTAAGAAGGAAATTATGGAAGAGTCAAAACAGATCAACCAAGTGATCGACGTTCTGATGTTAGCTGGAACTCTCCTGTTAGAAAGCGGTTCTGAGATCCACCGAGTCGAAGATACGATGATCCGGATTGCCCATTCACAGGGAATCGACGATTGCAATGCTTTAGCGATGCCGGTCGCTATTTTCTTTTCAATCGAGAATGCCAATATCACGCGTATGAAACGGATCTTACGGACCAATTACAATATTGAAAAGGTCTGTGATGTTAACCAGATCTCTCGTCAACTGGTCTCTGGAGAGATGGATCTCTCTCAAGCCTACCAGGCCTTGAGAGAGTTAAAAAATAAGCGCGTTCCTTATACCAATCTCCAGTTGACCATTGCGGCGACTCTCAGTGCGCCTTTCTTCTCCATCATGTTTGGAGGAAATGTCTACGACGCGATTGGGGCAGTCATCGCAACTGTTTTTGCCTTTTCTTTTTCACTTGTCGTTGAGAAATACGTTCGTATTCCTTTTGCAACAGCCTTTGCGGCCGCCTTTATCTTTGGATTTTTAGCCCATATCTGGGCCAAATATAGTGGTTTTCCTTCCAATACGGATCTCATTATCGCTGGCTGTGTCATGCCCTTCGTTCCTGGAATTGCCATGACCAATGCTGTACGGGATCTTATGAACAACCACCTCAACTCAGGGATGAGTAAACTTTTTGAGACCCTCCTTATCACACTTGCACTTGGTGCCGGAACTACGGTCGCCCTAGTCCTTATGAAATAAAATGATGAACCTAACTGAATTTTTAATCCAAGCGGTGGCCAGTTTGATTGCCATCATTACCTTTTTAATCGTCCTCAATGTGCAACGCTCCATGCTAATCCCTGGAGGAATCCTAGGCATGAGCATTTGGTTGCTTTACTATGTACTAAAAGGGCCTACCAATGTCATCGTAGCAACCTTTATCGCCGCTATTGTAGGATCCTGTATCAGTCAGATTTTAAGTATCGTTCTCAAGACTCCTGTTGTGGTCTTTATGTTATCCATTCTCGCCCCCTTAGTTCCTGGATATATTTCCTATCGGACGACTTCCTTTTTTGTCAGTGGTCAATATCGCCAGGCAGTGACCAGCGTGACCCTGGTGGTTATTCTGGCCTTGGTGATTTCCATCGGGATGGCTAGTGGCTCTGTCGTCTTGAAACTGTATCATTCTTATCAACGTTATCAGAAAAGAAAAGCAGCTAATGTAAACTAGCATTGATTGCTTTTCTTTTTATGATTGTCTGTAGACTTATAGAATACATACGCGAATGCTCCAAGCAAATCACTTGGAACTAAAAAGATCTCTAACTATTAAGTAGGAGCTGTATAGAAACTGGTGAATAGAAAACTGATTTGATGCTTTTCCCTCCTTAAAATATCATCAAAGACACAGATAATTGAATTTTCAAGGACCACCTATTACCTAAAATTAGGACCTTTTAAAATCATCTACTCTATCATTCACCCATTCCTTTTAGTAAACAAAAGTTGAGTCTTTTTCTTTATTATTCTCTATTTTGACCTTCCACATTAATTTCTAACCAGCAACGATTCAAATTCGGTCCTAAGAATGATTTCCAATAGGATCTAGCTTTTTCAAGGGAATTTTGCTCTTAAATATGGTAGAATAGTAACGAAATATACTAGTAGATATCAAATAAAAAAGAGGTTAAGAATGACAATTGGGATTGATAAGATTGGTTTTGCGACGAGTCCTTATGTCTTGCGTTTAGAAGATTTGGCTACTGCTCGTGATACCGATCCCGAAAAACTAAGCAAGGGTCTTCTCTTAAAAGAACAAAGTGTTGCGCCGATCACAGAAGACATCGTCACATTGGCTGCTACTGCAGCAGATGATATTTTAACAGACGAAGACAAAGAAGCGATCGACATGGTGATTCTTGCGACAGAATCTGGAATTGACCAGAGTAAGGCTGCTGCTGTTTTTGTCCATGGCTTACTAGACATCCAGCCTTTCGCTCGCTCTTTTGAGATGAAAGAAGCCTGTTATGCTGCGACTGCTGCCTTGGATTATGCTAAACTCCATGTTGAAAAATTCCCACAGAGTAAGGTTTTGGTCATTGCCAGTGACATTGCTAAATACGGAATTGGAACTCCTGGAGAACCAACACAGGGGGCTGGAGCGGTTGCCATGCTAATCAGCCACAATCCTCGTATTCTATCTTTTAACGATGACAATGTTGCCCAAACACGTGATGTCATGGATTTTTGGCGTCCAAATTATGCGACAACTCCCTTCGTGAATGGGATTTATTCAACGCAACAATATCTAGATTCTCTGAAAACAACCTGGGCGGAATACCAGAAACGAACTGGCCTTGTCTTAACAGACTTTGCGGCCGTCTGCTTCCACTTGCCTTATCCGAAATTAGCTCTCAAGGGCTTGAAAAAAATCCTGGATAAGTCAGTGTCAGAAGAGAAAAAAGATCAATTACAATACAACTTTGATCAATCGATTCTATACAGCCAACGCGTGGGAAATATCTACACTGGATCTCTTTTCCTAGGCTTGTTGTCACTACTGGAAAATGACCCCCAACTCAAAGCTGGGGACCGAATCGCCCTCTTTAGCTATGGAAGTGGAGCGGTTTCTGAGATCTTTAGTGCCAACCTTGTTCCTGGTTTTGAGCAACTCTTAGATCACAAACGCATGGAAAAACTGGACCAACGTACGGTTCTTAGTGTTTCTGACTACGAACGACTCTTTTATGAGGAAGTAGATCTAGATCCTAGTGGCAATCAAGTGTTTGAGCCTGCTACGCATCAAACTTTTGCTTTGACAGAGATCAAGGAACACCAACGCATTTATCAGAAAGTAGAAAAATAATGGCACGATTACCAGGTTTTGCAAAACTTTCGCCCACAGAACGCATAGAGGCCTTACTGAAGGAAGGCCTCTTAACTTGGGATGAAGCACAGATCTTAAAAGAACAAAAGGGACTTCCCCTTTCTATTGCAGATCAATTGACGGAAAATGTCTTGTCGACTTTTGACTTGCCCTTTAGCCTTGCTCCTTATTTCCTGATCAATGGTCGTGACTATGTCCTTCCCATGGTCACAGAAGAGCCTTCCGTGGTCGCAGCTGCCAGCTTTGCGGCCAAGCTCATTCAACGTTCGGGCGGCTTCACCACCCAGGTGCACCAGCGCCAAATGATCGGTGAGATTGCTCTGACGGATGTTGAAGATAGGAATACTGCAAGCAAGCGCATCCTCGAAGACAAGGAAACTCTTCTTCAGCTGGCTAATGAAGCCTATCCTTCGATCGTCAAGCGTGGAGGTGGAGCGATAGATCTTTGGGTCGAAAACAAGGGGGACTTTCTTATTGTCTACTTGGCTGTCGATCCCAAAGAAGCCATGGGGGCCAATATGCTCAATACCATGTTAGAAGCTCTGACCGATCGTATCCAGGAACTCTCTGGTGGTCAGGCCTTGATGGCAATTTTATCCAACTTGGCTACTCGCTCTTTGGTGAGTGCACGATGTGCCATCGATTTTAAAGCACTGAGTCGAAATCCTGAGGAAGCCATTGAGATTGCCCACCGGATGGAGTTAGCCAGCCAACTGGCCCAAGTGGATCCTTACCGAGCAGCCACTCATAACAAGGGAATTTTCAACGGGATTGATGCCCTAGTCCTTGCGACAGGCAATGACTGGCGGGCCATCGAAGCAGGAGCCCATGCCTATGCTGCACAAAGTGGTTCATACAAGGGCTTGAGCCACTGGACAAGTCAGCCAGAAGAGAAAAAACTCTATGGAGAGATCACCCTGCCAATGCCAGTTGCGACAAAAGGAGGCTCGATTGGCCTCAACCCAACGGTTCAAGTCAGCCACCGTTTGCTAGGAGAGCCTTCTGCTATTGAATTAGCAGGTATCATCGCTTCGCTCGGTTTGGCGCAGAATTTCGCAGCCCTCAAAGCCCTTGTCACCACAGGGATCCAAGCAGGACATATGAAACTCCAAGCACGCTCCCTAGCCCTTCTAGCAGGTGCTAAGGAAGAGGAAGTTCCCCGATTGGTCAGCCAACTCCTTGAAAATAAACCCTTTAACTTAGAAAAGGCACAAACACTCTTACAAGAATTGAGAAAATGAAAGAACTAAGACAAGGTTTTCGTTTTCAGATTGAAGACAAAGTCATTTTTGAAACTTTCCTTAGGTGAGTACGGACGTCAGCGAACTTCGAAGAAGTTCCATGACCTAGTTTTGAACCTAAAGTTTCAAAACTCCCGAGTGCTAGAAACAATCCTATTTCTAGCACTTTTCTCACTG
>NZ_KQ969689.1:45456-48093 GCF_001578955.1 Streptococcus parasanguinis | reverse complement strand
AAAAATTTTTCTTATTATTTTAAAAATGACAACTCGGGATGTTTCTTGGTATAGAGCACCACTTCGATAAAGGTCCCTACTTGGACGGCAAAGAGCAGTCCGACGAGAAGATTAATCCGATGGTCTGTTTCATAAAACGGAGAGTTCCATAAGAAGTGATTGGCTACTGTTGAGAGAACACACCAGAGCCCAAAGAGTTTTTCCTTTTGCTGGGTCACTTGAGACAACAAGAGGAAGACACCAACTGATACAACAGCTGTATAGAGGGCATGTGAAGCTAATCCACCAGAGATACGGTTAATGGCCTCAGTGACAGCGGCTAATTGGCTGGTTTTTGTTTGGCGGGCAACGTACCCTAAATCCTCAATGATCTGAAAACCAAAGCCAGAGCCCAAGCCGGCAATTAGAATCGATTTCAGATCTTTTTTGCCAACCATCAAGACTACCCAAAAGGCAACCAGGGCCTTAAAGAATTCTTCTGAAAATGGAGCTGTCAAAGCATCCGTCCACTTGTTAAAGACAGTGGCATCCTTGATCACATGGCTATTCATAATATCAATCAAGCTATTGCCTGAAAAGCTCAACCAGCCTGCTACGAAGGCTCCTCCAAACATGGCAATCCATAGGATGTAGGTTGGTACGGACAACTGCTTGGCCAATCGTTTTGAAAAGAGATAGAGCGGGATAATAATAGTAGCTAAGACAGACAAGTTTAAGACCAAGTCTCTGCCTGCAGACTGGCTAAATTCTTGTTGAGAAAGATGACCGAGTTCAAACTCCAAGCCAATTCCTGCAAACAGTAGAAAAAGATAGATCGAGGCTCTTTGAATTTTAGTCATCTTGTTTTCCTCCCTTTTGTTTCTTTGAGCGAATCAGGTAGATCACAATCGCTAGAAGGGTTGCCCCGAATAAGCCTGCTGCTAGAATGTAATCATAGTCAAATTCAACGAGATCAATCTTTTCTTCATAAGCAGCATCTTCTTCGTCATCTAGATCCTGCAGGGCACTTTTTCCGTGTTCATCTGCTACCTTTTGTTCTGCTTCTTTTCTGATTTCTTGCAAGCGTTCGAAGGTTTTCTCAGCTCTCGCCAAGCTTTCCTCTGTTGCCTTCTTACTAGCTTCTTCAGGCTGAGAAGCAAGGGCGATTTGTTCCTGATCACTCAGATCTTGTTCGACCATCCACTGAGACTCCAATCGTTCCATTTCAGTACGAATCGCCCCATCTTCGAATAAATCTGGATACTTGGCCACAAGGTCATTGATTCTTGAAATGGTCCAATACCAAGAGCGATCATTGTAATGCTCCCCTAATTCTTGGTAGGCTTGATAGGTGTTGAGAATATTGCCATAGTAGGGTAGGTATGGAGCATTTCGTGGACTACCCATCGACAGCCACATGGTGCCTCCACCTGCACTCGCTGGGACCTCGTCTTTCAGTTGGAAAATATGGGCCTCCATGACATTTGGATTGGAAATAGGGTATTTATAAACCGCATCAAACTCCCCTTTTTTCGGAATGCCTTTTCCATCCAGCTCCATTTGATCCTGTGGTTTATATTTGGTTCCTTCCAAACGATTGCGTTGGAGATTCATGGCATCGCGGAGGGTTAATTTTCGATCGGTTGTATGAAGAAGGTCAAAGGACGCATCGTCATATTTAACAGGAGAGCTTGGGTCTAGCGATTTGATTCCCGACCAAACCCGAGAGCGATCTGCTTCTTGCAAAGGCGGATTATAGGATTGAGAAACGTGGAATTTTCCGTCCACTTCCTTATAGCTATTGGCTTTTTTGGCAACTGTTTCAAGATCTTTTGAGGCGATCGTGCGTTCGGTATCTGACAGATCTACATGCCCTAAGAAGAAGGTATTTGGAAAGACCGCAAACCGATCCTCTGGGAAGAGAATCGCCGCATATTGATGGCCAGATAGGATTTCCATATACCAGACGCCTTCTTTATCGGCAATGGTCACAATATTTCCTTCTGCAGCGCCTTTTTCTTCGACGATTTTAGCAATGAGTTCGACCCCTTCTCTTGCGGTTTTCACACTAGGGAGAACGATACTTGTCAAGCCCGATTCTGCGAGGCCATCCTTGACATAGGGATCCACCTTTTGGATCTTGTCATTTGCTGAAGCAGATACAGTGGCAGAAATGGAAACCCCATATTCGTTGAATCCTGCTTCGTCAAAAATTCCCTGATCAGGGGTGACATCTGGAACCGCTGTATACTTATAGCTAATCTCTGGCAAGGGATATTGAAAACCATTGGCAGCATCCTCAAAGATGGCTCCTTTTTTATTGTAGACACGCTCTCTGACCACAAAATTTTTATTATGGTTGGGCTCTAAATCTTCGGTACGCCCTACCAAGGTTGAACCGTCGGCAGTCAGTTTCTTCCCGATGATGAACCCTGTACAAGCCTCAACAGGTTGAGCAATCAACAAAAGCGGAAGCAAGGCTGCTACAGCTGATCGAAAATAGTGCTTCTTCATCCTAAACTCCTTTTTAAAAATGTTTTTCCTTATTTAGTATACTCTTTTACAAGCCTATTTTGCAAGCGATTCCAGCAACCGTAAACGATTCGTAAACTATCAGAATTTTTGAGGGAAACACTTTTTCAAAAAAGAAGAGGCTGG
>NZ_KQ969689.1:42066-45192 GCF_001578955.1 Streptococcus parasanguinis | reverse complement strand
TCTGTTGATTTGCTTGCCACAATTTTCCATAGAGGAGATAGTCGACTTCACGGAGCTCTTTCAGGTTCTGACAACCGAGCGCACAAAGGAGCAATCTGAGGTCTTCTTTCCATCCTTGGACAAGGACGATCACTTCTTCAATGCTCTTAGTCTCTACCATCTCAAGAAAAACGCGGGAAAGTCCTACGCCACGTGCTCCAAGGACCAAGGCCTTGACCATATCAAGGGGATGACGGATGCCCCCACTTGCTAGGACCTCAACCTGATCTATCTGATCCTGTAACTGTAAGAGACTCTGCGCAGTTGACTGTCCCCAATCATCCAGATAAGCGCGATTGCCACCACGACGATTCTCAATATAGGCAAAACTAGTACCACCACGTCCAGAAATATCAACGGTTTTAATCCCAGCCTCTAGCGCTGCCTGAACTGTTTTGGGATCCATACCAAAGCCAACTTCCTTCAGGACTACAGGTACAGGAAAGCCCTGCCCATAGCTCTTGAGATGGTCTTTCCAAGTGTGGAAAATCCGCTCCCCTTCGGGCATGAGCAACTCTTGCATCAGATTCACATGGACTTGAAGAAAGAGGGGGTGTAGCTCTTCCACTGTCCGCAAGCCCAAATCTGGCTCTTTATCGATGCCAATGTTGGTTGCTAAAAGAAGACGAGGATGGTCTTTTTTGACCGCATACGATTGATCGTTCGGATCCTTCAGTGCTGCGCTGTAAGAGCCAGTCACAAAGAGAATCCCACAGGCTTCGGCTACTGCTGCCAACTTTTGATTGATCTCTTTGGCCCGTTTACTCCCGCCTGTCATGGCATTGATATAAAAAGGAACCTCCCAATCACGCCCTGCGAAATGGGTTGTCAAATCAATCTCCGCTAGATCCACAAGGGGGAGGGATCGGTGAATCAGCTCGATCTCATCAAAGCTATTATAGGAGGAGCTTTGCTCCAAGGCATAGCGAATATGCTGGTCTTTTCGATTTTCGCTCACGAATCTACCATCCTTTCTTGGTAAATGACTTCAATATTCTTTTCCTTCCAGCGCTCTATCAAGGTCTGAGTCTCAACTGGGTCAAAACTAAGGGCGATTCCACAGTCGCCTCCTCCAGCACCACTGGATTTGGCACAGACAGAAAGGCCCTCTGTCGCTTCTTGCAGCTCTTTTAGAGCTGGGGTATAGATCAAAGGGTTCAAAGACTTTAGGTTCTTATCGGCACGTTTGATACTGGCCTCAATTTCCCTTTGTTTCCCTTCACGGAGACCTTTTTCAAGATTCTTCACTGCGCTCTGGCTTTCCTGAAGAAAATCTTCCTTAATCGCTCCCTTGACCTGGCGGATCAAATCACTTGAAATCGCTGGTTCCTTGGTCCAACCGACCAGAAAATTATAAGCGACTGCTGGCTGGATCGAGCAGATCTGGTAGTCCCAATCCAGGTCTAAAACTTGTGACAGGGGCTGAGAATTCAAAACTTCATGCAACCAAGTCCGATCAAAGGATTGGTAATAAATCAAGTCCTCGTAGGCAATACAAGCCAAATCGCCCATGGAACCATTGTCCCCTCTTTGCACCAAGACCACTGCTGCTAGTCGAAAGAGCAGGTCCGGATGTAGGTCTAGTTCATACAGAGCAGCCATGGCCTTGATCACGAGCAAGACCACACTTCCGCTGGAACCAATCCCATACTTTTTCCCCTCTTCGCCCAACGTCCCTCTAAGGTGAAGATCAAAGGGTTTAGGGGATATCCCCTGATCTTTCAGCCACTCTTCCATGAGCTGTATGGTCTCTTGAATCAAGGCGTAGTCCTTATTTGGGGTCAAATCCACCTGGTAACCAAAAAGGTCTGAGGCTAGCTGGTAGGCTGTTGCTTCTTGGATGGTAGCTGACAGATAAATGGGAATAAACTGAATCACAGCTCCATAACCAGGTGTTAGCACTGCGTATTCTCCAGCTAGATAGAGCTTGCCTCCGGTCTGTACCTGATACTTAGTCTTCATCTTGAGGATCCTTTGTCTTAGATACGATGGTCCGATAGCGGGCATCAAATAAAGGCACCAGCTGATCCAAGTCTTCTTCTAAACAGAGAACCTTAACGTTTGGCCCTGCATCCATAGTAAAGTAACAAGCATGGCCTGCAACGCGAAGCTCACGGACAAATTCCATAGCTTTGTGGCTTTCTTCTGTCAAGTAGCTAAAGGCTGGAGTGGCTGTTCTAGTCGTCGCATGCATAGCAAGGGCATTGCGCTCTGTCAGCTGACCGACCTGTTCAAAATCATTGCCGGCTAGATAGCCCAGCATGTCCTTGTAATCTTGCCGAGACTCTTCGATCCATTCTTTGAAATTAGTCGAAGTCTCCATGCAGCGTTTCATCCCTTCCCGGCTGGAAACGGGCTTTTGCTTGTCATTGAGGACCAACATGATCATTGCTAATTTCAGGTCTGTCTTGACCTTATAAATTTCTCCACTTTCTTTGTCCCAGGCTGCTAAGGGACCAAAGAAAGACCGTGAAGAAGAACCCGAAGCAAACTTGGCCTTTTGAGCTAATTCCTCCTGGCTCAAGCCCAAATCATAGTACTGATTGCAAGCCTTGACGAGAGCAGAGAGCCCGCTCGAGCTAGAGGACAAGCCTGCTGCGGTTGGCATGTTGTTGCTGGTATCCACCCGAACAAATCCCGCTTCATTTAATGGCTTCAAGCCATCAATCACAGCTCCAATTTTGGCTTGCTCAGCTGGATTTTGGAATTCCCCATCGATGTAAAATTCATGCGCAGTCGCATCTGCTGGCAAGGGAGAGAGACTCGTCTCTGTATACATATTCTCTAAGGTCAACGAAATCGAACTGGTCGAAGGGACCATCTGTTTGGCATCTTCTTTTCCCCAGTATTTGATAATCGCGATATTGGCATAGGACTTAGCCTTTACAGGTTTTCGATCCATGTATGGTGCGCTCCTTCTTTTTCTAATGCATGGGCAATGGTTGCTGCTTCACGAGAATCCTTGACGAGGGCAATCACACAGCCACCAAGACCGCCTCCGCTCATTTTAGCGCCTAAGGCCCCATTTTCAAGGGCAATGGCGACCAAGTGGTCTGCTTTTTCACAACTGACCCCCACGGCTCTCAA
>NZ_KQ969689.1:23305-42001 GCF_001578955.1 Streptococcus parasanguinis | reverse complement strand
ACCTGCTGGGTCAACTGACCAATCTCATGGAAATGGGACAAAACTTCCTGCCCTTTGGCTTCAACCTTTTGAATCGCCTCACGGGTATTGCCGTGAATTCCCGTATCCGCAATCACCAAGCTCGCTTTTATACCCAGCTCCAGCGGGTAAAAGCCGACATTTCGGATAAATTTAATGGCTTGATCGCTCAAACAAGTCTTGGCATCGAGCCCACTTGGATTCATATGGGCAATGGTTTCTGCTCGATTGACCAGGATTTCTAAAGTCTCATCATCCAGCTTCTCTTGATAATAGTCAAAAACGGCACGAATAGCTGCGATACTCACCGCCGCAGATGATCCCATCCCCCGTTTTTCCGGCACCATGGACTGAATGCGACAGCGAATACGGGCCTCGCGAATCCCAAGGTGCTCAAGAGACGCAAAAACCGCCATGGACAAGGTGTCATCTTCAAACAAAATCCATGGACTGTCTGCCGGGATGATCTGGCAGGTCACTTCGATATGATGGAGTGGCAGCGCAATAGCCGGATAACCATAGACCACCGCATGCTCTCCAATTAAGATAATTTTACTATGCGCCCTTCCGACGCCTATCTCTTTGTTCATATTCATCTCGCTCTATTAAGGTCATTACTATTTTAATATAAATCAGCCAAAAAAGCGATGCTTTTGAAGGAAATCCAACCTAAGACGGAGTTCAAAAATGAATCTCCTACCAGTTTCTTTCTCACGGACAGACCGTAAAAGGCCAGGATCCATCATCCTAGCCTTCCATTTCTATTTTTCAAATTCTTGTTTGATCAAGTCCATCAAAGAGTTGCGGTCGAGGATCCATTGGGCCCGTTCGTCCTTCTCATAGGTCCGGTTGGACAAAAAGATCACAGCTTCCTGCCTCTTTCGATTGTACATGATGAAGGTTCCAGTATAGCCCGTATGATCTAACCAGTCCCCCTCTAGATTCCATCCGAGAGCGCGGGTCTTGCCCTCTTCACGCGCAAAATTCTGAGACAAGTCACGCGCAAAATCATCCTTCAGATAATGCTCTAAGAAGCGCTCTAGATCAGCAACAGTTGAAAAAAGACCAGCACTTCCCGCATGACAGCCCAATACTCTCGCTTTGGGATCATGAACACTTCCAGAAGCAAGGCCACGGACCGTTGGCACCGCCTTTTCGACCGGTCCAAACCGTGTCTCTGTCATCTTCCAAGGTGTAAAGATCAGCTCTTCAAATAAACGATCCAAGGGCTGGTGAAACCTGTCTTCTAACCAAAAGCCCAGCAGAAGAAAATTGACGTCGGTGTAATGAAAACTCTTGTCTTCTTTCAACTGCAAATTTTCAAGAGCTGTTTTCAACTGTCTCGCATCCAATTGATCCCGGTTGGGGATAAAAGGATCCAGCCCAGAAGTATGGGTCAAGAGTTCCCGGATGGTCGTCTTCTCATGAGCAAAACGCGGGTAAAACTCTTTAAAGGGACGATCGAGCGGAAGCTCCCCTTTCGCATACAAAAAAGCACAGATGGTAGCGACTCCGACGACCTTACTGACACTGGCCAAATCATAGACCAGGTCAGCCACTACTGACTCTCCTTTTTCAGGATCCGCTAGTCCCAGATAGTGCTCACTCCACTGACCCTTGCGGTAAAGCGCAAGAGAGGCACCTGGATAGATGCCTTCTTGGATTTGTTCGGTAATTTTTTCGATGATTGCATTCACGCTCATCACTCCATTCTTATTCTTCATAAGAAATATGGACCTGATCTTGATTGGCTTCAAACCAGAGTTCAATCTGACTTGGATCTTTGGCAATCAAGAAAGTTCCCTTACGGTGCACAAAATCGACAGTTTCTCCCAAGCGTTCTTTCACGACTTCCACATCAAAAGATGCCAATTCGACCTTGATCATGCTCAAATCCCAAGTCACCTTGTTCTCCACTTGGAGATCTTCTCCTTGAGCTTCCTGCAAATGGATAAAGTGGGCCAAAGCTGGCAAGTTGCTATAGAACTTCTCAGCCTCAGCAAAATCGGCCACATTGACCTCAAGAAAGTCCACATCAAAGCTGGTCAAACCTTTGAAATCTTCTGGCACGTCAACAAGAGGCGCTTTCTCCAACGGTTCTAGGCTTTCAAGATTTTCTTCAGCATGCACGAAAATGGTATCTCCTTGAGGAGACACAACTTCAAAGGCGCGACCATTAGCTCCTTGGTAAAGGGCGCTTGTTTCTGGCTGGCGGGCCAACAAATAATCAATTTCTTGAGCTTGTGCCACTTTCACCACGATGCGACCCAATTTCTTTGGACCTTCGACCTTACGCGAACGCATACTCGGTGACTCTTCTAAGACAATTTTCTCTACTTTTGAGGCATCTCCTAAAGATAGGAGAGCTCCTTCTTCCACTAATACTTTCATTCCCAATGTCTCTTCATAAAAGCGTTGATTGACATTTCGGTTATTCACTTTCAAGACTGGGATCACTCTTACGATCTGATTTGCTGTCATACTTTCCTCCAAGCACTTTTTATTGTAAAAGATTTTCTGGCTTTTTACAAGAAATCTTGTGCAAAAAAGACAGATTTTTCAAAAATAAAAATCTGTCTTTCTTTTTTTAGTATACTGTTCGTGTATGGACCCGCCCGTTTGGAGCTTCAAATTCGTATTCTAAGTAATCCTGATAGGTCCCTGGTGCAATCACTCCACGCACATCTAATACAGCCGTTCCTGCCTGTCCCACAATGGAATCTGCTAACAGGCAGCAATTAGTAGACAGAACAAAGTAAGATTTAAAACGCGAAGAAGTAAATTTATATAGCTCAGCCCCTAAATCATATTTCAATTTGTAAGCGTAGGTCGGCTGACCGTCTTCCAGTAACCTCCTAGGTGGATCCCAAGGTTCTAACAACTGATCAATTTCAGCTAGACGCTTCTCTACTGCCTGATTCTCTTCTTCGGTAAGGGATAGGCTGTAGCCAAACAGCGTCTTTTGACTCTCTTTTTTACATAGTTCGATGTATGGTTCCTTATCCACTTTAAACAGTACGCCATCCCCAATCGTCCCAAATAGACGCTCTGAAAAGGGATCGTAACTTCCGTAAGAAATGACCTTCCCCTGATAACAAATATCTACATGCCCAATCGCTCCAAATAAGTTGCTGTCAGAAGTATGAACCAAAATTTCTAATTCCCTTGCCTCTTCTTCTTTTTTCACCAATCGATAAGGGCCTGTGTGTCCCGCCGAGCTCCCTTTTTGAAGAAACTGGTTAAACCGTTTTAACTCCTTAGCAGGGATAAAGGCTGCAAAGATAACCGGTAGGCTAATACGAAAGCGACGTTTTAACTCTTGGCCTTGTTGGTCTTTGTCAAATAAAATACCATCTCGAATATTAGAAATCCCCAACAAGACCAGATAAGCCCCCAAGAGGATAAATTGGAAGTGCCCATCTGAACCAGGTTCCAAGACAGTTGCTAGACCAAGCCCACCGTTTAAAAGCGCATCCCATAAATAGAGCCAGCCTCCTTTTACCCGATTGGCCTTATAAAGCCAAAATGTGATCCCATAGACAATGGCACTCCCCAACTGATATGCCCCTAAACAAATCACAACTAAGTTTACGGGCAGACTACTCAGTCGATTCAACCAGATCAACGCAAGTGAAAGAAAAATAAACCAAATAGAGTGGCTATAGGAAATAGACTTGCTACGTAACAAAAAGCGAAGAAGAAAGCTTCCTAGTCCATCAACTAAAAAGTAAATGGCTAATAGATCCAAGGAAAATTTGGTGAAACCAACGCCGTTTCGAAAAATGAGAATCCCAAAAATGACGGCAAGAACCCCAAACAATAAGGTCCGTCTTCTTGCAACTTGTTCAAAAGATATTTTTTTCAATATTCCTTCTCCTTATAGACGAAAGGTCTTTAGACAAATACTATTTTATCAAGTATAATATAAGAAGTAAAGAAAAAAGAAACTGATAAAAGGAGCAGTCTATGAAATACAATCAATATAGCTATCTATCTGTTGACCAAAAAGACATTCTTAAGGAACTAAAAGAAATTGGGTTTGACCTTCCCACCCACCTCCCAGAAAAAGAACTGTTTGAATGGTTTGTCCGCAAGGTTTACTTCACCTATAAAGATACAGATTATCCCCTCTCTAACCTAGTGGTGGATTCTAAAACAGACTTTTTAACGTATATCCAATCTGACTGCGAATGGTCTCCGAACATTTTTTACACAGTAGCCCTCCAATTACTCGGTTTCCGCTATTTTATTGATTTTGAAGATACGGATAGCTTCTTGAAAGAAGTCCAATTTCCGATTGAGTATGGAAACTTGGTAGAAAACCTCTATCACCTTCTCAATACTCGAACAGTAAAAGGAAATTTACTCATCGATCAGTTGGTCAGCGATGGCTTGATTCCTGAAGATAACCAGTATCACTATTTTAACGGCAAGAGCCTCGCAACCTTTACGAGCCATGATGCCATCCGCGAGGTCGTCTATGTGGAAAGTCGGGTCGATACCGACAAAGATGGTCTGCCAGACTTGGTCAAGGTCAGCATTATCCGTCCTCGCTATGAAGGCAAGATTCCAGCTGTTATGACCGCAAGTCCTTATCACCAAGGGACCAACGATAAGGCCAGCGACAAGGCCCTCTACAATATGAATGTCGACCTCGAGGTCAAAGAACCTCATACCATTCAAGTAGAAGTACCTCAATTAGAATTGGTGGATCCTGTCGGTTCAGCTGAGCTAGTCGATGAAGCTGAAGAAACTCTCACCCATATCAATTCCAGCTATACCCTCAACGACTACCTCCTTCCACGCGGCTACGCTAATCTCTACGTATCTGGAGTGGGGACAAAAGATTCGCAAGGCTTGATGACCAATGGAAATTACCAACAAATCGAAGCCTACAAGAACGTTATCGACTGGCTCAATGGCCGTTGCCGGGCCTTTACAGATCACACACGCAAACGCCAAGTCAAAGCTGATTGGTCTAATGGAAAGGTCGCAACCACCGGGATCTCTTACCTTGGAACCATGTCTAACGGCCTTGCGACCACAGGTGTGGACGGTCTTGAAGTCATCATTGCAGAGGCTGGGATCTCTTCTTGGTACAACTACTACCGCGAAAACGGCCTCGTGACAAGTCCTGGTGGCTATCCAGGTGAAGATTTTGATTCGCTTGCTGAATTGACCTACTCCCGCGCTCTTCGGGCTGGAGACTATCTCCGCCACCATGCAGCCCATGTCGCTGACTTGGAAGAGGTTAAGAAGCAATTGGATCGTAAAACTGGAGACTACAATCAATTCTGGCACGATCGCAATTATCTCTTACATGCTGATCAAGTCCAAGCAGAGGTGGTCTTTACCCATGGTTCCCAAGACTGGAACGTCAAACCGCTTCACGTCTTTAACATGTTCCAAGCCCTTCCAGCAAGCATCAAGAAACACCTCTTCTACCACAATGGTGCCCATGTCTACCTCAACAACTGGCAATCCATTGACTTCCGTGAGAGCATGAACGCCCTTCTCTCTAAAAAATTGCTGGGCTACGATTCAAGCTATGAATTGCCTACTGTCATCTGGCAGGACAATACAGGAGAACAAAGTTGGACTTCCTTGGATGATTTTGGCAACCAAACAAGTCAGCGGACCTTCCTACTCGGAGACGGTGAAAAAGTCATCCAAAACCGCTATGCGACAGAAGATTACGAGCGCTATGGCAAGGCTTATCCAACCTTCTTAAGCGATCTCTACCAAGACAAGGCTCAACAGGTGACCATCGATCTTCCAATCGAAGAAGACCTGCACCTCAACGGAAAAGCTCGCCTTCACCTGCGACTTCACTCCAGCACCAATAAAGGCCTGCTTTCAGCACAACTCTTAGAGCTTGGAAGCAAGAAATACCTCCAACCCTATCCTGCTGTCTTGTCGGTCCGTACGCTGGATAACGGTCGCTACCATATGCTCGACAATTTGACTGAGTTGCCTTTCAAAGAAGCTGGCCAACGAGTCATTTCGAAAGGTTATCTCAACCTCCAAAATCGTCATGATCTCTTAGAGGTTGAGGCCGTGACGCCAGGCGAGTGGATGGAATTTGACTTTGATCTTCAACCAACCATCTACAAGCTCGAAAAAGGAGCGACCCTTCGCCTGGTCCTTTACACGACAGACTTTGAAATCACTGTTCGCGATCAAACCGATTACCAACTGACCATTGATTTAGCACAATCCAGCCTCCATCTTCCTGAAATGACAGAGACCCGCTAATCGTGGTCTCAAGGCTTGTCCTCTCTTTGCTTCATTTGACAGCTTAGCCTACTTATGTTACTATCTAATAGAGTATTTCATAGAAAAGATATTAGAGGAAGTTATGGCGATTGAAAAAACTGTCAGCGAAATTGCTGAAATTTTAGGAGTCAGCCGCCAGGCGGTCAATAACCGTGTCAAGGCGCTGGCTCCAGAAGATACCCAAAAAAACGAAAAAGGGGTTACCGTTGTAACCCGTAGTGGCTTGATCAAGCTCGAAGAAATCTACAAAAAAACTATTTTTGAAGATGAGCCAGTCAGCGATGATGTGAAGCAACGCGAATTGATGGAAATTTTGGTAGATGAAAAAAATGCTGAAATCGTCCGTCTCTATGAGCAACTCAAAGCCAAAGACGAGCAACTCGCTAAAAAAGATGAGCAGTTGCGCGTGAAAGACGTTCAAATTGCTGAAAAAGACAAGCAATTGGACCAACAACAACAATTGACTTTACAAGCAATGAACGACCGCGATACCTTGAAACTTGAACTCGAACAAGCCAATGAAAAAGTTCAAGAGCAAGAAAGCAAAGGTTTCTGGGCACGCGTTTTCCGTCGATAATCCGGGGCTGGATCCTACCAGTCCCTTTTCTTTTCTACCACAGGAGATTTCCCATGAAAACATTAGAAGATTATATCGCCTTTGACCTCGAATTTAACCAATACGAAGGTGCCTATCAGATTATCCAGGTGTCTGCCGTACGTTTTACTGACGGTAAAGAAGTCGATCACTACGACTCCTACGTTTACACCGATAAGCCTCTAAAAAGCTTTATTAACGGCCTCACTGGCATAACCCAGGACAAGATCCAAAATGCTCCACAACTAGAGCAGGTCCTCGGCGAATTCAAGGCCTTCGTTGGAGACCGCCCCTTGATTGGATACAATGCCAAAAAGAGCGACCTTCCCATCCTACTTGAAAATGGCTTGGATTTAGAAGACCAGTACGCTGTCGATGTCTTTGACCAAGCCTTCGAACGCCGTCCATCTGACCTTCATGGCATTAAAAATCTCCAACTCCACACCGTTGCAGAATTTTTGGGAGTTGCAGGAAAATCACATGATAGCTTAGAAGATGCCCGCATGACAGCTCTTGTCTACGAACAATTCCTCGAATTTGATCAAGGCCGTACCCTGCTTGAAGAGCAAGAGAACTTCTCCACCAACCCCTTTGGAGGCTTGGACTTATCCAGTTTTTTTGATGAATAAAAAGAGAGAGTGGGACAGAAATCGGTAATTCGTTAGAATTCGATTTCGTCGTCCCACCTCCGCACAGTTGAGTAGGGCTGTAAAAGCTGATGAATTCAGCTTAGTAGAGCCCACTCAACCACTGCGTCTTGCTCGACAATCCAAAAACAAGAAGAGGCTAGGACTTTTGTCCCAGCCTCTTTTTAGTTGATGAAAACTTACTTTGCTTAAAATGGCAATTTCCCTGCGAACGCACCGAGTTTTTTCTTAGTTGCCGCATCAATTTCTTCAATGGCGGCATTGATGGCTTGCACCGTCATATCAGAAAGCGTTTCTGTATCTTCTGGGTCAACCACTGCGGCGTTGAAATCGATGGAAACGACCTTTTTATCGCCTGTCAGGGTTGCAACAACCAAGTCCTGAGCAGATTTCCCTACAAATTGAGTTGCAGCTAATTCTGCTTGGCTTTGCTCCATTTGCTTTTGCAATTTTTGAGCTTGCTTCATCATATTTTGCATATTCATCATATTGTTTTCTAGATTCCTTTCGTATCAAGGGTTTAGACCCTGTTGCTTAATTTTCACTGCCCACTTCTGCCCATTTTTCTAAAAATCGTCAAAGGCTTTAGCGACTTCTTTTTGTTGTGATGGGAACAAATGTGAGTAGATATTTATTGTTGTATTGATAGAACTATGTCCTAGTCGTTTCATCAGAGTGAAAAAGATATAATCCTTTCCTTCTCCTCTCCTCAATCCCTGATTAATTAAAAAGGCTACATGTGAATGTCTAAAATCATGGTTTCGAATCAATTTGAAGTCTTCTGGCAATCGTTTCTTGAATGCTGCTCTAAAGTTAGAGACATTCGGAGCAGTCATAGGCTCCCCTGAAAATTGGAAAATTTGCAAATCATCTGTTGAATCAGTCAGCTTAGACAACCTCTGACTTTGTACTGACTTCCAAGTTCTCAACTCATCCACAAAAGCTTTATGGATGTAGATTTCTCTATTTGATTGAGTTGTCTTCACAGATCCAATATGTGTTTTTCCATTGCGATAATAGGCTGACTTACGGATCTTAATATATCCCTCGTCAAGAAAAACATCTTTCCAAGTTAAGGCAAGTGCCTCCCCCATACGAATTCCCGTAAACATGAGTACACGATATAAAAGTTTAAAAGGATACTCACTTTCTTCAAAATAAGATTCAAACTCCTTGAATTGTTCAGGAGTATAATAAGACATTTCTTTATGCTTTTCTGGAAGTTTCCGAATAGCATCACATGGATTATCCTGTCTAAATCCTTTCGAAATAGCAATATCAAACAACTTATGAACAAAAATCATTTGTTGGTTAATATGCGTTGGTGTAAGTGTCCCACCTTTTACACTTGGCTTTTCAATTAACCAATCTCGATATTTTTTTACATCTTGAATGGTAACTGAAGACATATCAGCATTTTCAAAGAATCGCGATACATATTGGGTATAATATGATTTCTGGGTATCTACTGTACCTTTTTTATTTCCACGAAGCTCATCTTCTTCTTTTAACATTACATAAAGAGAGGAAATAGTGAGTTTTTGTGTATTCTGTATCTGATTTAACTTATGGATACGGTAATAAGCCTCATATTCCTCTGCTTCTTTTTTCGTTAAAAAATTAGATTTCCGATGTCGTTTACGTTTGCCAGTTAAGGAACTTTTACCATCACTAATATCAACTAGCCACAGTCCATCGTCCTGTTTAATTACCGCCATGCTATTTTTCTCCTTCAGTCATGACAGCGCTTTGAAGGTTCCCTTCAATTATATCATTTTTTAATTGTATTTGAAAACCAAGAATGGATTCAACTGTAATAATTGGTACACGGCCAATACGTTTGTTCTTATACCATTCAAATCCTTCTTGTACAAGCTGGCTCTTAGCCTTTCGTATTAATTTACTAGCTTGAGTTTCAGAATATCCAATCAATTCCATTAAATCATTTTTATCTACAACTTGAATCATCTATATCTATTCCTTTCTAATGTCCAATAACATAGGTGAATTGTTTGGCAGTTTCTGCATCAAATGTGCGGTAACTAATGATACCCAACCCTTTTACATTACACTCTGAGACGAGAATTGAACCATCTGATTTGACCTGTTCCACAAATGAAATGTGTCCGTATATTGGATCAGCTCCAGCTTGTCCAGGGCTAAACGATAGAGCAGAGTGTTCTGTTGGTGTATGGGTTGTTGTGAAACCTGGCTTATTCATCCATTGTCCACCATTTCCCATAAATGGATCAAAGTTGACTCCGACTTGTTTTCCACGGTTGAAGACATACCAGGTACATTGTCCCCATGGATAAGTGCTTGTAATATAGCCAGTGGTATCAATAGCTGTTGTCAGACTGTAACCTACCGGTATATCATTTGAAGTTACTCCTCCACCATCTCTAGTCTTTCCTGTGGTTTGTTCGGGAGCTTTTGGTGTTCCTCCATGTTCATCAATGAAGGCATCCAGTTTTTGCATGGTTTCTGCACGTCTTTTTCCTGATCCTGTGGTATCTGTGAAATAGACCCCGCCATCAGTTGCTGGATTGAGCGTTCCATTCGCAAACTTTTTAGCCTTGTCATCTTGAATTTTGAAAGTTTGGTTTTTATTTCCAATGATGGTTTGTTGGGTTAGTCCGACAACCGCAACCTCATCATTAAAGTTATTGGCATATTCTGGATTGGAGTCATATGCCCCAAAACCAAACATATTGGCTCCAGGATTAGTGGCTACCCCAGCAGTTCCAAGGGAACTTTCATTCAGTGCGATCGCAACGATTCCACGGACATCAAGATTAGATTTAGCTTCCCATTCGAGGAGCTTTTTCCCATTAATTCGGTTCTTATCATAGGAGATTCCTAACGTATCTAAAAAGCCATCTAATTGCTCTGCCGTGATACCGAAGCGATGAACCAGTAGGTTGTGAGTATAGGGATCTCCATCTGACCAGTGATCCGCATAAGTCACTCCATTTTGGGATTGGGGTGAGCCATTCGTTCCACCACCTCCGACAGCCCCCATTAGGATAATGATAATGAGGACCGGTAGAAAGAGAGGAATGAGACCAGCTAATAGAAACCATTTTAGTTTTTTCATCGAATCTCCTTTCTAGTTAATGTCTTATATAAGCAGTGAACAAAACAGTCCCAAAACGCCATTTAGCATCTAAAACGACTGAATAGGACTTAGTTTGTAGGATGATTTGGTCTCTTTCTTGTTCTGAGACTGGAAATAAAAGAAGGAAATCGACTGAGCGTTTTCCTTCTTGGTAGGCCTGATAAAGAGTTTCTTCAAGAACTCTTGAAAAAGCAGTTCTTGAGCGTATTTTGGTATTCATATCATTCTCCTCTAAGTTGTCTTAAGCGTTCTGTTAATCGGTCTCTTCGTACAATATTGGCTCTCAATTTATCATCTCGTGTCATGGTCTTTCTGTAAGCACGAGTGAAGGCATTCGATCCTTGGGCTTTGTACATGGATTGAGGATCTTTATATTCCTCTAATTTGTGCTCAATACTATTAATGCGGAGCTGTTTAAATGGAGAAATCCATTCTTCTTTAAGAGTTTGAAATTCCTCGTTTGAACTTGGTGTTGGCTCCACCGTGATTGGGGATTCCATTGAAGGAGTTTGTAGTGTTTTTTCTTCAACTGGTTTAATCCCTTCTAGCGTTGGCTTTGTTTTCGGAATGTTTGGTTCTGGAGCATCTGGACTTATTGGAGTCTCAAGTGTTTCTGTTGGGAGCACTTCATCAGGTTGGTGCTCTGATTCTTTATTGGTAAAGAAAGAACCAACATTTTGGAAGTGACTTTTGGCATTCATCACCATTCCGGCTCCGAAACCAGCACCTGCTAAGGCAAAATTCCCAAGATGTTGAGCAGATGAAAGACTTCTCGATGGTACTTGTGAAGCTACCTCTCTGGTCTTTGTGACCCCTTTTTCAACTTTGTTTCCAATATCATTCGCAACCATTCGAGCTTTGGATCCAAGAATGAATTGGATCAGTTCAGCTTTGTATTTCCATAGAAAGAAATATACGAGTCCCTTTGAGACGACTGAAATGAGTAGTTTAAAAACAAGGCCAAAGATAATCAAGGATGGGAGTGTTTTAAGAATGCCATCAAAGCCTGTAATGATAATGTTTTCGATCATTTTCTCAATATAGAAAACTAATAGAGTTAATAGACTTGTGATAGCTGGGAAAAGTAACCCACCAAACATGACTTTCAAGACTCCAAAAATCAGATCCTGCATTCTTGGCACAAAAGACATTAATAGCACAATTGGAAAGAGCAGGATCATCATCAGAACGAGTGTCTGAGCAATGACATTTAACATTTGAATCAAAATAACTGGTATTGCTAATACAAAAGCGTCAAAAATTTTAAAAATGACATAAAACATACGAGTAAAGATGAAATCAGGCATTGCCGAAACCCAACGGTTCTTTTCGCCATCTTCATTAGCTCCATTGCCTAGTTCATCTAGATATTTAGAACGGTCTTTGGATTTAACCGCTGTAAAGTTTCCATTTTTATCGCCTGTTCCTAATACCTTACTATCGTCAAAAGTTTCTTGTTTTCCATTTTGGCTATTCTTATATTTACCATTTTCTTGGCCAGTATTGACAAAGACATAGGCTTTATAAGAGGTTTCTGCTATATAACTATCTGCCATGGAATCACCGATTTTGATCGTCTTATTTTTTCCATATTCTACTTTAATATGAGTGATATTTTTAGTGACCTCTTTAGAGACATTATTGATTGTATCAAGCAGATAAAGACCACCAGAGGTCCCTGCAACTGTTCCAAAGTAACCAAAGCCAAGGATGAGAACTAGAAAAACATGAAGGAGTGTTCTTGAAAAGGATCCTTTGGAAAAGAAATATTGGTAAAAAAGGTAGAAAGCTAAGATCAGAAGCAACATTGAAACAAGTGAGTTCTTGGCAACTCCACTTCCATTTGAACCGATAAATCCTTTCCAGATATTCATTGCTCCATTAAATACATAGTTCTTATAGCTAGAGTAGAGATCAATTTTTTCAAGAATTCGAATCAGCAAAGAAAAGAAGCCCACCACTGCGTTTAGAATGAAAAAGAAGAAGTTGACGAAAAGCTCATTAATCAGAACCCAAGCCCCGTTAAAGGAAGCGAACCCAGTAGGCTCCATATAGGACTTGAGAGAGAAGATATCGACTCCTCTTAGTTTGTCAAAAGCTTCTTGCATGGGTTCACCTCCTAACTAGCGTATTTATTTTCAAGGCTTGATGATACCGTAGCTTTCATAGGTTTTAGAAGCATATCAATATCTTCAAAGATGTTGTGTACGGAAATCATATTGAGATTGCCATAGACGTCATAGTATAGGCATTGACCAGAGATCATATTATCAATCCATTCGAGATTGTTTTCAGTGACTTCTAGATTGACATGTTTTAGGATATCTTCTCGTTCAGACTTTTCATAAAAAGCAAAAATAGTCCCAAATCCAGTTGTATCATCGTCATTTTCTGCATCATGTACAGATTGCGTAATCAGTGCCAAGGTATTATTTTTGGAGCGCCCAATCCGACGCATATTTTTGATAACGGCTTTTCCTTCTGCAGACTTCATAAGAATCCATGCTTCGTCAAAGAACTCAATGGTATCTTCATTTTCATTTCGTTCTCCAAAGTGGGTACAGAAGGCACCCAGCGCAAACATGAGGGCAATAGAGTTGCGTTCATGATCTGAAATTTTTGTGGAATCATCCTTTGGTAGTTTGAGGTTATTGACCTCTAGGATGGTCACTCGTGATTCATAGTTAAGGCCTTGAGTGGTCCCATCTGAAAAGGCTAGTTCCAAGATAGAGTTTGTGACAATTGAAGTCAGATAACGACCAACCGAAGCAATTTCAGAGGAAGTGGAGTCTCTAAGCACTTTTAGGACATGTTTAAAGCCGACTCTCTCACCAGCGACCCGTTTTTCTACAATCGCATTAATAGCTTCTGTGATAGCTGTTTTCTGATCCATCGTAACATCATCTACGGCTTGTAGTAAAAACTCAAGCATGTTTTTTGCGACCTCTACAGCTTGTTCTTTATCTAGAACGACAATAGGATCTAAGACTCCATGGTTTGATGGTAGTGAGCTATCCAGTGTCACAAAGTTAAAGTTCTCAATCTGTTTCTTGCGTTCAGGATAGAGACGTGCGAATTCAGGCGAGTTAATCACTTCTTGGTAGTGGTTTCTAAGTTCACGTTTAGGGTCGATATAAAGGGTTTTAACATTTTGTAAAGCCACACTTAAAAAGATGATCTGGGCGAGAAAGGATTTTCCTTGTCCTGTTGCACCCGTAATGATGATATGCGGGTTCTTGGTAATCTTTCCAGCGATATCTTCCTTATTTCCCACTGTCGCATTGTAGAGTACAATATTCTTTGAGGAATCAATAGCTTTCTCAATATTGTCCCAACGCCCTGTCCAGTTATCTACTCGGCCGATATACCAACCGATACGGTTTCCAGAAGAGGTATTGGTGAAGGGCATGAGTTCTGAAAATCCACGAGCTGTGACCATATGTGTCCAGGTGCGAGTTTTCTTTTGGAGGTTTTCTCCATAGAGCAGGGCTTGAAAGAGATAAGGTCCGTCTTGAGAGGCCTCACTGATTTCAACGCCCATATCATCAAAGTAGTTCAAAACCACTTGCCGTCTTTGACGGAGTTGGTTCACACTAGAAGCAGAGACAATCAGATAGGCTCCATATTCGATGATATCTTCCTTGTTTCCGACTTTCTTCATTAAGTCCTTTAGGGAGATAGAGCCCATGATGATCTCGTCTTGTTGGACAGTATCAGTATTTTCTGCCTCTTCCATGATGTTTCTGTAACGTGTATTCGAGCGTCCCATTCGCCCCTTGATTTTACCAGTATCAATAAATTCTGCCTTGATTCGTAGCTCTACGGGAAAGTTCAAACGTTGGATAAATTCGCCTAGGTGAAAGCCGTTGAATTGAACAGGAAATTTACCTACAGGAAGAATCGTCACAAAGGAAGATCCATAAGGGCTTTCTAGCTTGAGGAAGCCACCTTTTAGGACTTTGATCAAGGTATCCGTGATATTGAACTGAGCACGATTAGCTAGCACCTCTTTCTTGTAGTGAGGGATATAGCGGAGGTATTGCATCCGCTGGTAATAAAAGAGTTCTTCATTGGATAAACGTTTTGCCCGAAGGACGGAGAAAGCTTGAAAAATAGTGAATTCATCACTTTTATAGTCTTCATACCAAGTGGGACTTAATTCATATTCATAGCCAAGACCCTTTGCGATTTTTTCAGTGAACTCATTAAAGCTCTCATAGGCCAAGTCTTTGACGGTAGCTCCATGATTTTGTTTGCGTAAAGTCACTCCCACGACCCAGTCAAACTGATAAGGAATCTCCATTTCATCTGTTAGACGATCAACGGTGTAAAGAAGTAGTTCTTCTCCTAGTTCACGACTGTCATCTGCTAGAGCATCTGAAAAGTCCCGCATTTTCTCTTCTAAGAGATAGTCTTTAGGGATCAGAGATATTTCAAAGAACTTGTTTTTCTGGAGCTTCTTCATCATTTGAGCAACCGTAATTTTGTGTTTGCCCTTTTTTTCATCATCTGTAATCGTGATGGGAGTGTTTGGAATACGGTAATACGCAACGACGGTTTGATCTTTTTTGAGAGCTAGATTTTCATGTGTTTCCCTAATAGGATAAGTTAAAGTAATACTCATAGGTCCTCCTTTTCTATAGATTTGTTTTTTCAAAGACAATTTCTTCTACAGGCTCTATTCGATCTTCGTGGTAGATAGCTTTTTTGTTTAGCTTAAAATCCCAGAAGTAAATCAGGTAATCTCCGATAAAGACGTGCATCTTTTTACCGTGAGGCTCGTATTCAGTATAAAATTTGGCCAGTTTGTAAGGGAGATACCAATAGAGCAAGAGAGAAATTGAGTGAGTAATTTTTGCGAGTGGCACAAAGATAAATCCTCCAAAGAGTAACATGGCCACAAAGACGATGATAAAAACAATGAAAAAGGACAACTGCATAGGTGTCGCAAAGTACCATAGTCGAGTGCCCTTTTTTGTCTTAATTTCTTGGATCCAATAAGGAGCATTTAGGCCCTTACTGTAATCATAAAGTCTTTCTTCATTCATACTTAGAGTCCTGATTCAATACCGAAGAGTCGTAGGAACCAGCCGACTGCTTTTAGGATATCTTGTCCTTTCGCAATCGAAACAATAACGGCATAGAAACCAACGACTGAAAATAGTTGAAGCCAAGAGCTATTCCGCCAAGCCTTGATCGCTAAGAGAACGGCAATGGCTGTTAGGATCCAAATTCCATCTCCCTGAAGGAAGGTTCGTAGATTGTTTGTATTCATAGAGTTCTCCTATTCTTTATCATTTGCATAATTTAGTGGAATGGTGTGTTCAAGTTTTGAGACATAGTAGGTCTTTTCTTTTTCTGAGAGAGTAAAGGTGAAGTTTTCTGAGTGAGTGGTGCCTCCAACTTCAAAAGTAGCTTGGACATAAGCAATTAGATCATTACCGTCCTGTTTAAGATAAGTGTAGTCGATCGTTTTGAAAGTGCTATTTGAGATGATATCCACATTTTTAGCAATCAGATTAAGATTATCTTGGCTTGTGGTGTAGTTGGTAAAGAAAATCTTGAGGAATTTCTCTACTTTCTTTCGCTCGCTGTCTGAAAAATGATCATTGGCAGTGAGTTGGAGCTTATCATCTTCGCTAAAGTGTCCAGCTTGTGAGGATTCAATGGCAGAAAACCAAGGAAGGCCAGAAACGTAATATTTTCCATCTTTTTCATCAAAAGGAATATTGAAACCTGTCACAATTTCTTTTTCTTCTGTGTTGTTATCCCGATGGATGCTTTCCTTGTATTTAACCTTATAGGTCGCAACTTTCCCTTCTACAGTCACTAACTGAGAATAGACAAGTGAGCTGGGATTTCGAACTTGCCCTTGAGATTTTACATCAGGGATGAAATTGTAAAATTTATTTAAGTAGTCAACTTGAGCTTTTTGTTTATCGCTTTCTTGTGGAAGAGTGAAATAGGCATAGACGTAGTCATTCAAGTAATACTGGAGTTTATAGTCATATTTTCTACTCGACTCCATAGGCTGTGTCTGTTGCTTTTGGGTGGATTCTACTTGGGCTTGTAGTGTACTTACCTTATTTGAGAGTGTGATAGCACGGATAGATCCCAAGAAACCAACAAAAAGGAGGAAAGAAATTCCTCCTATGACTGCGATATTGACGGTCTTTTTATTGGTGACTTTTAGCTTTGGTGGGCCTCCTTTTTTCTCCACCTTTTTAAAGTGTGAGAGATATTCTTTTGCTTGAAGCAAGTAGCGTTTGGCTTTATCCATAGATCCTCCTTTTAGAGAGCAGCGAGTTCAATGAGCTTTGAGCCTTTTGCGTAGAGGCGCTTATTGGCTTTTTCGATCTCGCCATTAATGTAATAGTAGCCTCGAAGCTCAGTCTGGAGTTGTTCGATCAAGTCAGGTTTTAGATCCTTGGCTTCTTCTTTTTTAAGGAGACTATTTAATTCTCCAGCCTTGGTCCAAGCCTCTCTATGATCCTTCTTTTTAAGTAATTCTCCCAGTTCATTCGTGACTTGAGAGACTTTCTTTTCAAAAATAGTTTTAGTAGCCATTTCAATTTCCTTTCTAAATGTTTCTTGATTGTCTTTGATGGTCTTTTGGATATAAGTAATGAGTGAGGGGCGCATTTTTTTATTTACGCTCAATACTTGACCATCTAGCGTGAAACAGGCATGTTCATAATTATAAAACCCTCTACTATCTGGAAGATCTTCTGTGCATCTGCCTGCACATTCATAGTAGAATTCCTTGCCTTTTCGTAAGAGGATGTACATATGCCAGAACTCTTGTTCTGGAAGAAGTAAGAAGTCAGCTTGATAAATCTTCTTTAGCATCTTAAGAAGCCTCAAGCAGATCATCGTAGCCTAGAGCTTGGTAGATAAAATCTGAATCAAACCAGAGCCAGTCATTGATTTGTCCTTCTGTTGGAGTATCACCAGAGAAGATATCTTCACAAATGACGGTTAGGGTATCTACTCCACCACGTTCACGGACAGTATTCAAGGTGGTTAGTCCACCAGACCAGGCTTTAAAGTTGTCTAGTGAATTGATTTGAACTTTGTATTCCATATAGTTTTTCCTTTCTAGTGTTCATAGTGTTTATTGGCTTTGAGAAGTCGTAACATGGCTTTTCCTCGATCAGTGATTTCTCCGCTATTCTGAATCATTTTCATGTATTCTGTTTGGAGGATCTTGTCTGCTTCAGTGACTAGTGCAAGAGAGTTCGCAACTTGATAGGTCAGCCAGCGAATCGTTCGCTCAA
Organism: Streptococcus parasanguinis; assembly: GCF_001578955.1. Lineage (GTDB taxonomy): Bacteria > Bacillota > Bacilli > Lactobacillales > Streptococcaceae > Streptococcus > Streptococcus parasanguinis_U. The sequence goes on along the minus strand of NZ_KQ969689.1, from coordinate 24,070 downwards.
TACTGTAAGGCTGTGGGTTAGTTGAAAGTTTTAAGGGTTCGACTCCTCCAAAGAGTTTTTGCCATTTTTCATCAGGTTTATAGGCTCCAAAGCGAGTGAGGCCATCATAGACTTGGATTTCTTTGTTTATGATGCCTCTAGCGATTTCTCCGAGGTCTACACCGTTGATGTATTCCTCTACAATGCCTTGAGCTTTCTGATCTGAAAAGCGGAGTTCATAGCGATTCCAGATACCAAAAATCTCCAAGGATTCGTCCAAGGAGATGTTTTCCATTCGAGCAATTTCATAGCGCTTTTCATAAAAGTTGAAGTAGAGTTGACTTTGACGGCTCCCAAAATAAATGGACAAGCCGTGATTAGCTTCCATGTCTTCATTATCTGTGAAAGATCCACCACCCGTGATATTCCATTTCTTGATCGTATCTAGAACAATCTCTTTGGAATAGAGCTTCTCAATCAGTTTTGGAATTTGAATTTGTTCGTCCTCGTGACCGTAGCCTTTATAGAGTTCATCTAGAGCGATATCGAGACGTTTCACCCGAACATCCTCATAGGAATAAAGAATGTTTTGAAGAAAAATCTGCCAAGTAATTCCCTTATCTTCTAGTAGCAATTCTAACTCACGGCATCCTTGACCAGATAGTTGAAGACAAGTTTGGTAATCATTTGTCACAGACTTATCAAAGAAATCAAAAATCCAGATGTTTCCTCGTTGCCATAAGTGGGTATAGTTCATAAGGCGAGTTTCTTGGTCTGTAAATTCAC
>NZ_KQ969689.1:21042-23110 GCF_001578955.1 Streptococcus parasanguinis | reverse complement strand
ATGAGGAGGGGTGGACTTGGCGTTTTTGCCAATTGTAACCCCCCTATTAGAGTCGGGGGTTCGTTGTCATCATGAGCCAGGAACGGCGGGCTTCGGTCTTCGCCTGACCTGCGGTCAGGCTTGCCCTTGCCCTTGTCCTAGCCCATGATGACTGACAATCGCTTCAACTGCTTTTGGATAAGACCTGCGTCCTCCCTCTTCAAATTGAGCGAGGATTTCAAGAAGAAGTTTTTCTTGAAAAGGATCCACTAGAATAGCGGATACAGTCCGTTCAAAGATGATCCCTTGTTCTGTTAAGAGATAGATAATCTTTCGTAAGGTTGGCATTTTAAGATTTTGTTCGTCTGCGAATTCTTTGAGTGGTCGTTTGTTTGGTTCGTTTTCTATAGCCTCCTCTTCCTCTATAAGATCAATTGTTTCAACCGGTGGTTGGTATTCTTCAAATACTGAGAACTCTTCTCCTTCAAATTCCATAATCGGGATTTTAGCGTATTCATCATAGAAGGAAAATCCTTGGTCAAGTGGAATATAAGGCGAATAAAACTCACCGGCCAACTCACCGTTGTTTGCGATATAGCCCCGTCCTTTGACCTTAACTCCATTGATTTCATCCAACTTTTTGAACTCTTTGGTTTTATTGGCATCTCCAAACATCATGTCATATCCTGTTGATTCTAAATGACCGACGGAAAGACGCTTCATAAAGTTATCCCGAAGAGCAGTTTTGATAAATTCCCCATCGGGTCGTTGCATAGCAAAGATGATAAAGACTCCAGCTTGACGACCTTCTAAAACTAACTGAGAGAGATATTCCATCAGTTCGGACTGTTGGCTATAGTCACGGTCAATCTTTGCCATAAGAGCTGCCCACTCGTCTACAAGAATGAATTTTGGTTTCATGTCATAGTGAGTAAAGTTCTTTCCAGCTTGGAATTTTGGCGAAGTGGACATCCTTTCATAGCGTTTTTCCATGAACTCTACATTCTCTTTAAAACAGTTGATGATATCTTCCTTACTAGTATAAACACGGCCATGAAAGACTGGAATTTTCTTTAATCCAGCAAGGTCCGAATTCTTTGGGTCACAGATATCGACAAAGCCAATTTTAGCTAATGCATAAATTATGGTCATGAGAACAACTGTTTTTCCTCCACCTGTTCCACCGCCGATGAGAAGATGAGGTTCTTCAATATAATCCCAAGATACATCTTTCATGAGCTGGAGTTTGGATCCCTTGACTGTTACTTCATTAATGGTGATCCTGCTATCAATTCGGTTAATAGCAATTTCATATTTGATAAAGCGATTATCAAAGGTTTTATTGCGAAAGTCCCCGTTAAACATGACTTCAAGCGTAGCTCCTAGATTTAAAAAGCGATCTTGGAACTTATTGCCTTCTAGAATGAAGCTCACTTCAATCTTGTAGCGAGACTGTTTGACATACACTTGAGGTAAGGTGATTTTTTCAATGATCTTGTTTTCACGTTTAACCTTTTTAACGAGATAGAGGTTATTTTCTAGCAAGAAACGAGATAGGATTCGAAGACTATTGAGCTTTTGAAAAAAAAGTACCTTCCTGTAGCAAACTCGATTGATAAACCAAGATAAGATCAAAGAAAAGAGAAATCCAGCTCCTAGAAAATATGCTTGTGGTAAGGGATGGACTTTTAATTCTTCTAGATATAAGTAGCTGTAGTAACTAATAGCCAACAAAAAAGGAAACCACCAGATAAACCATGTGATTCCCTTTAGTTTACGATGAAAAACTCGAACTCTTTTTCCCCGATAGGTAAAGAGTTTCATGGTGCATCACCTCCTAGTTTTCCTTCTTATTTTCTACCGGTTTGTTTTCTTTAGTTGGTGTGCCTCCAGCTTTTTTCTTGATTTTAGAAGCAAAGAGCTTATAGATATCATTACGATTGACATGGGTATGAGTGATAACAATATCTTCTAGTTCAACCTCTTCTCGGTATTTAATGCCCAAATCTTCAATTTCAGACTCTGACATATCTGCGATAGTGAAAAAGAGTGTTTCATGCTGGACAGAAGAATGAATTCCTACAACAAT
>NZ_KQ969689.1:19770-20511 GCF_001578955.1 Streptococcus parasanguinis | reverse complement strand
CAATTCCACGGATCTCACCTGTATTGACTTGGACAAATGATCCATCAGGATTACGTTGTGTGCGATCCACTTCAAAGATGATATCAGGGCCCTCAATGCCTCGGAAAGTCAGTTTTCCAAGGACTGCTGGGACATCTAACCCGTCTGTAATAACACGATAAGTCTTGTCAGCAATTTGTAGTTTTTCTCCGTAGTTTAATCCAATTTTAGCCATGTGATTTTCTCCTTTAAATTCTTATTTTTTAAGTACTAATTTTTCCGCAAAGACATTGAGATAAGGTGCAACAGTAATGCCATTTAAAGCAGTATCTGGGAAAAAGATTGGGTTAACAGTTTCTACTAGAGCATCTTCAGGAAAGACTGTGGTAGAAGCAGGTGTGATAACATGGAATGAACCATGAGTTTCGCTGTTTAGAATGTGACGTTGGTATTTGCCTTCTTTTCCAAAAATAAATTTAGGAGCATTTCCCAAACGTTCGTAGTAAGCAGGGCCAATAAATTCTGGTTTCATTTTAAGTGTTTCTGAGATCATAAGATTTTCCTTTCTGAGTGTAAAATAAAAAGAGTTAAGCTAGTTGCTTCACTCTTGAGTAATAGTGGGTAAATAGTTTGCGTTTAAACATGCGACTATAGAATTGAATATCCCCATGATCGTAGCCATTTCTACGAGCATCATCTGCGAGATGATCTAGATCTACTTGAGCTTGAGCATAAAGTTTAGCCTGAAGTTTATCAGATTCA
>NZ_KQ969689.1:16127-19637 GCF_001578955.1 Streptococcus parasanguinis | reverse complement strand
TGAAAAAAGGAAAGAACTTAGTAGCTTGAGAGTAGGTCTATCTAGTTAGATAGACAGCAGTAAAGAAAAGTTATTTGGTTGGAAAGATCCCTCTTTCCACGGTGGCAACGTTTAGCAAGGTGCTTTGCGTCAATTACCATCGCTTTCCCAGCCAATCTCTTTAGGTAGTCTTGATCATACCCAAGGGATTCTCTTACGCCCTTTGGCGAAGCCAGTTCACTTTACTATTCGGAAAAGTGCGAAAGTCCGAAATGCGTGGAAGCCCACAGGATTGAATCCTGTTTTTATCTTCACTTCAACCATAAAACGGACTTGACTTTTGGTATCAAATAAATTACAATAAAGGTACGAAGTTTAGTGTAGTTTGATAGTCAGTCCTCTGGTTGTCAGACGCACTTTTTATTTAATTGTCAAAGATCGTGATTTAGCCTTGAAGATAAGGTTATTATTTTCAATTGCCATACAACTACCAGTTGTTAGTTATATTATACAACCTGTAGTTGTAAATGTCAACGGTTTTTTGAAAAAATTTAAAAATATTTTTTTAAGGGGAACGATAATGGATCTTGCGGAACACCTTAAGACCTTGAGGAAACAGGCTAAAATGACCCAAGCCCAAGTCGCAAAAGCTATCGAAATTTCGCAACAAGGATACGCTTATTGGGAACAAGGAAAAAAACGGCCAAGTTATGACAATCTCGTGAAGATTGCCAAACTCTTTAATGTATCTGTCAATACATTGATATCAAATGAAACCAATGATGATATTGATTTGTCAGAAGTAGAATTGCTCTTCAGAACCACATCAGACGGTATGAGTAATGAAGAAAAAGAAGTCTTTAAACAAGAGCTGCTTCAGTTTATGAAGGAGCGGAAGAAACTTTTTGATGAGGAGAAATAATGGATTTTAATAATGGAATCTTATATGTATTCATTGCTCTATTTACATTTTTAATTGAAAGTGCAGTGAAAACATTAACAGATACAGCTGACAGTAGTGAAATATTCAAAAAAAGAATGAAAAAATATAGTATTGCTAGTCTTGCGTTTGTCTCTCTTTATATTATTCTTTATTATTTCGCTACCAAAACAAGAAAATTCAATTTTACAAAAGAAGATGGAATAATGCTTTTAGTAGTATTCTGCGTTTCTATTCTTTATTTTTATTTAAATGCGTCCATTTCTACACTGGTAAAAAAATGGTTGACTAAAAAAAATTGGGGCCAAAAATTGTGGCTTGTAATGTTATGTTTTAATATCGTAATCTTGTCACTTATATACTGTTTTGCTAAATTCCAGTTGACTGGCCAAAACTATATCAATAAAGATACTATGGCTGTAATTTATTCCAAAAACAAAGATACAAACTACAAAGTTATTATTCCCAAAGATACATTATTTACCACGGATTATCCTAAAGAAAATAAGTCTGATGATACAAATGAGTTATTTCAAATATTTGATTTTCAAGTGAATAACTCAGAATATAAAATTACAAAGGGCACCACTATAAAGCTGTTACAGGGGACAGATCTATATTATAATAATGAAACTTCCTTAAAGTTGATAAGTAATGACAAGTTATCAGAAAGTGATTTTTATACAAATGATAACTCAGTTGCTAAATTAAATAGTGAACAAGAAGTCGAATTATCTGAGGACTCTACTGTCCTACTTAAACAGCAGAACTCCTACATCACAATTTCAATAATTGCTTTGTATGTACAAATTTTATCCTTGATTATCTATTACCCTCTTAAAAATCAGTATAATTTATAGTTACTTAATTTTCAGTGGACAATCGTCCACTTTTTCTATATAATTATTGTTAGTTTATAAAACAACAAAACTTCGAGGAGGTATTATGGATACACGATACAGCCAAATTAAGGAAGTTGCAAATCGTTATATTTACAAGTATATCAAGGAGAATGACTCTTCTCTTTTGGGGTATGACTTTGAAGGATTTTTCAACCATATTGTTGAGAGTCACAATATCAAGGTAATGGAGCATCATTTTTCCAGTAGAAAAATTGAGGGGTTGACTTTAATTGATGAGAGGGGTGTTTCTTTCTCCTATGAAAAGGAAAATCCACAAGTAAAACAGAACTTTACAAAGTGCCATGAGTTAGGGCATTTTCTGCTAAAGCATACTGGCACTTTCTTTACAAAGCTAAAAGATGATTCTTACTCTATCTTTGAAATCGAAGCAAATCTTTTTTCTGCATTTGTGCTTATGCCAAGCATTGTTTTGCTCTCAAAGATATTTTATAGGCATGATAGTTTCTCACGAGTGATGAAGGATTTGAAGGTTTCAGCTGAAGCTTTGGTCTATCGCTTGAGAGACTTATTCAGTCACGAAACTACTCATTCGTTAGATGAGGTTAATCATGCAATTCAAGACTATAAAAATGGTCAACTAGATAGAATTATGGATATGTTTAGCTTGTTGAAGTCCTCTATTATAGCAGAGTACCAGCAAGTCATGATAGATATGCTGGCTAAGATCTATCATTTGCTGACCAGAGACAGCTATCTGTCAGACCGACAAATCTATGAATTGAAAGATAAAGAGTTTAGACAGACTTTGGAAGCTGAAAAATCAGATATTTCTTGTGGTCAACTTTTTGATTATGGGAAAGTTATTTACTTTGCCTGGAAAAAGGATAGGTTAACAGAGAGACAAGCTGTTAGTAACGCCAAAACACAGTTATTATTAGAAAGGGCATGAGATGTTCAATGGTACAAAATTAAAACAAAAACGTGAAGAGTTGGGGATGAAACAAAGCGAGATTGCACGGCTTCTTGATATTAACCGCTCTTCTTATTTCTCTTGGGAAAATGGCAGAGCAGTCCCCAACAAAGCCAACTTGAAAAAGATTTCTGAGATTTTAGGTGTGATAGAAGAGTTCTTCTATGAGGAAGAAATTGCTACACTTTATAAGCAACTGAATCCTACTAATCAGACCAAGGCTATGAACTATGTTAAAGATTTAGTAGATAAGCAATCTAATATTATTGCTATGCCTACCGTCCCTTATCGTGTCTATGAAAGCCTGTCGGCTGGTATTGGTTCCACGGTTTATAATGATCAGGACTATGATACTGTTTATTTTGATGAAGAACTGCCTCATGATTTTGCTTCATGGGTATCTGGTGACTCAATGGAGCCCAAATATCAAAATGGCTCTGTGGCTCTCATTCGTGAGACAGGATTTGATTATGATGGAGCAGTTTATGCCGTAGTCTGCAATAGCCGGACTTATATTAAACGAGTTTATCGAGAGGAGCATGGCTTAAGGCTGGTTTCTATCAATCCAAACTATAAAGATATTTTTCTTTCGTATGATGAAGATCCTAGAATTGTAGGAATTATTGTTGGTAATTTTGTACCAATGAAACTCTAACAACATTTTATTTACGTTGTTTTTCTATTTCTGATGATTATGTAACAAAGAATATAGAAATCTTTTACTTTGTAACCCTATGCGCCACCCTGTTGAAAATTTA
>NZ_KQ969689.1:11141-14967 GCF_001578955.1 Streptococcus parasanguinis | reverse complement strand
CTCTAATCTATAAGATAGAGCGATCTGTGATCAAAAAAAGTTTTGTGACTAGTCAAGAGTATCCTGAACTTTTAAACCAAGAGAATTGGAAAACAATTAAGACTTGCTGTGACAATCTAAAAGTATGGCTCATCTATGATAAAGGAAAATCTATAGCTTATGTTTGGGATAAAAATAAGCTAACAGACAAAGAGGCAAAACAAAAAGCTGAATTGAAGTTACTATTAATGTGAGGAAAACGATGTATCAACCAGAAAAACTAAAAGCTCGTAGAAAAGAGCTAAAAAAGACTCAAAAAGATATTGCTGATCAGTTGGGAGTCAGCTATCAAGCCTATTCCGCATGGGAACGTGGAGTAAAACAACCATCTAGAGAAAAAGTGCAACAACTAGAGCAGATTCTAAATGTACCAAAAGGTTTTTTTACAGAGATCGAAATCGTCCGACTATATAATACTTTATCAGATGAAGGTAAGAATAATGCACTTAATTATGTCAGAAACCTAGTTCAAAAAGAAGCTTATAAGAACGTTGTTTCAATATCAGCAAAACTATACGAATATCATGTTTACGAAAAAATGTCTGCTGGTATCGGTTCAACGGTTTATAATGATCAGGATTATAATACTGTTTATTTTGATAAAGAACTAGCTCAAAAAAATGAAGCACCTATTCCAAACCTATTGGCTCGAGAATTTGACCAAGAAAAGCCACTTGAAGCAATTGTAACAGATTTGACCTACGTCCGTGTTGGAAATCGTTGGGCTTATGTTTGTTTGATCATTGATCTCTTTAACCGCGAAATTATTGGACTGTCAGTTGGGTGGCACAAGACTGCAGAGCTCGTCAAACAAGCCAATCAAAGCATTCCTTACGCGCTTACCAATGTCAAGCTGTTCCATTCTGACCGTGGTAAGGAGTTTGATAACCAGCTGATTGATGAGATGCGGCATCGCTCGGTCTCTAAGTCAAGCAGCTTGTCCCTATGACAACGCCGTGTCTGAAAGTACTTACCGTGCCTTCAAACTCGAGTTTGTCAACCAAGAAACCTTCCATTCGCTGAAAGAACTAACCTTTAAAACAAAGGACTACGTTTACTGGTGGAATCATCACCGCATTCACAGCAGTCTGAACTACCAACCCCCAATCGCTAAGCGAATCAGCGCTTTAAAAAAACACTTTATAAATTTTGTATAGAAAAGTGTTGCCTTTTCATATCTCATTTTTTTACTTAAAGCCTTGACAGACTTGACAAATGGTAGAAAAGAGCCTAAAAAGGCAGAGTCCTGATAAGTTCTACCTTAAATTTCGTTATGAAACAAGTTTATTTCTTTCTAACGTCCTCAAGAACCTCATCGCCTTTCAACTCAAAGACTCTGTGATTCTATTATTTGTAAAACTTCTTTCATATTTTCAACTTTCCATTGCGCTTTGTCATTAAAAAATGGTAATCGGCTATCATAATAACCAATAGTTGCAATTCCGGCGCTAGTTGAAGATTCAATTCCAGAGTATGAATCTTCAATTGCAATACATTGTTCTGCTTGCAATTCTAACTTATGTAGCGTTGTTAAATAGATAGACGGATTTGGCTTACTTTCTACAAAATTCTCTCCGCTAACGATGACATCAAAATATTTTTTTATGTCACACCTTTCTAAAACTTCATTAATATGCTCATATTTTGATGATGATGCTACAGCTAATTTGATTCCGTTTTTCAATGCATAGTCAATAATTTTTAGAATTTCTTTTCTAAAAAGTAAAGAATAATCAATTTTTTCATATCTCTCATCACTAAAAGAAGCATATTCTTTTTCTATAGTTTTTATATCATATTGTTTCCCAATAAATTGCTGTAAAAGCCTATAAAGATTAAAATATGATTTACCAACTAATACCAATAGCTCAGAATCTTCGTAACTAGATTTTGGATTAAGGTGTTTGATAAAATCTTTCTGTATTAGAAAATCTTGGTACTCTGTATCAACTATAACTCCATCCATATCGAAGATTATACCTTTCAAATTCATAAATCCTCCTTTAAAATCAAAATCTATCATATATAATACCCGTGTTGCTAGTTGATAAAAAATCCTAAATTATAGACCAAAATAGCCCGTTCGATCTCTAATTGCAAACCTGCTAAAGAGCGAGCAAGCGGATGTTCAATGTTAAACAATGCATTTAGGACAGAGATCCGAGTTTCGATGGTCCTTCGGATTGCCAGGATAGCAGGATTGTTGTGCTCAGCTGCTCCTTTCATATTTTTACGAATCGGCGTCAAAAAGTCTATTCCCTTGGCTTCCAATCGTTTTTTCAGTTCCTTACCCAAGTAGTCCAAATCCGCTAAAACAGGAGTATAGGGGATGGCATCCAGCAACTCTTCTGCCACCTGAATATCATGGACCGAGACAGGCGTAACCAAGTAATCCAAAATATAGCCCGACTCTGTCACCGCCAGATGAATTTTAAAACCATAGAACCACATGTTTTTGGAAGCGCAGTAGCCGATGTTGGCCACCTCATTCAAGACCTTGGCCTGATGATTTCTAACCGGCTGACACAAGAGGACTGGAAAGCTGTCGATAATGACTAATTCATCAAAATCCAGCTGATTGAAATAGAGGCAAATCAGCTGAAGCAGGGGCATCAGATAATGAACACGGCGATAGAAGCGGCTTCTCTCCAATCCCTGAATCCGAAGAAATTTCGGATAAATTGATAAAACTTTCGCTGTGACTTCATCCCAATTTCTGCCTGAAATTGCATCAAGGTTAAAACAGAAACATTCGAAACCTTGCATTGCTCTACATTCTTGCGGTGGATCAACTCATCAGGAGCGACTTTTTGATATAAGTCACGGCAGACTTTACGAAGCTGCGGCATACTGAGTTGAAGGTGATGGCGATTCGGTGTATAATGGAAAATGTCCATTTGGTTTACCTCCCTGCTATTTTTCTTCACTTGCAGTGTACACCAAATGGGCTTTTTTGTTAAGTCAAATCAACTATCAGCAGGAGTATATAATATCTAATGGATTCTTAGATATTATATCAGGAGAAATAGTAAATTTTCTTGTTTTATACCAATTGACACCAACAGCTAGTACATTTGCTTTTTTGGCTGAGATAATATCTGCATCTGAATCACCAAAGAATATCGCATCTGAGGGAGTTGCATTATAATGGTCAAGTATCTTCAAAATTCCTTCACTATCAGGTTTAGAATTAGCAACATCATCATCAGATACAATGTAATTAAAATATTTTTCTAATTCTAATTTCTTCATACTTATTTGTATACTTTTTCGCCCCTTACCAGTAAAAACAGCAAGTCTTTTTCCTTTGTAATTTAATTTTTTTAATAGCAAAGTAATATTTTCAAATACTTTATTTTGAACAATAAAATGATCGTGTAAATTTTCATAAAGAATGTAAAATAATTCGACTGCTTCATCAGCATATTTTTCTTCTACATGGCTCCTTATAATATCTTCCTCACTACCTCCAAATAATGATTCAATATCCGAATCACTCATTTTGATATTTTTATATTTTTCAAACACTATCCTGAAGCAACTAAAACAAAGAGGGAGTGATTCAATAATAGTATTATCAAAATCAAAAATAAATATTTCTTTTTTGTCAATCATCTTAGTCCTCTATAATAGTTTATATAATCAAGATATTCTTGTTCAATGTTATAAGGAAGGGAGTTATAATTGAAATAACTTAACTCCAGCGTTTCTTCTGAACTTACATTCAATTCTCCCGTATAATTAATCGCTTTGTATAGAGAGGTAACTACATAGATTTCATCCTTGT
>NZ_KQ969689.1:8572-11121 GCF_001578955.1 Streptococcus parasanguinis | reverse complement strand
ACAAAATGATAATCCTGCCCTGAAAAAGTATGAATTAACTTCAATTCTTCAATTGTTAATCCGGTCTCCTCAAATACTTCCCTAATTGCCGTTTGTTCAAGTGTCTCTCCTACTTCCAATAATCCACCTGGCAATCCCCATGTTCCTGAAGACCGTTTTTGAAGCAACACTTGATCTAGTTCATTTTCAATAATAACATTTGAACCTACTAGAATAAGTAAGTCATTACCTATCTTTTTTCGAATTGTTGACACGTAATTTTCTGTTGGTGTGTTAAGCATCTTGTATCACCCGTTTCTTTATCTCTTCAGCATTGATATGAATGTTTCTTAACATATTAACTATCATTTCGATATCTGCATACGTTAGAAATGGATGCATAGGTAAACAAATTATATTTTTGGAAATATTTTCAGTATTTTCTAAAACAAGATCATTGTATTCAGAATAACAATCCATTTTATGTATAGGAGGAGAAAAATAATTTCTTGTTGGAATACCCTCTCTATTCAAACTCTGAACAACTGTATCTCTATCTAACCCAAATGACCTTGCATGCACTACTATGCATAAATCTTTATATGTACTAATTTGGTTATCCGGTATTTTTTGCAACGATACTCCTTCAATTTCAGATAATAACTGTCTATAATAATTGCCAATCTTTTTACGCTCCGATAGATTTTTGTCAATTATACTCAATGACATTAGACCAGTTATAGCTGCCAACTCACTAAGTCTAGCATTAACACCAATCTCAGTACAATTATAATCTCCCGGATTTCCATATTCTCTTAAAAGTCTAATTTTGCTATCAATTTCTTTATTTTTACTTACGACAATTCCCCCTTCACCTGTAACTAGAGTTTTTGTAGGAGAGGTACTATATACTGAGATATCACCAAAGTTTCCCAAATGTGTTTTGTCAATGGTACTACCAAATGCGTGAGCAGCATCATAGATAAGTTTAAGATTATGGGTTTTAGATACCCTTTCTAATTCATATACTTCTGCTCCAACTCCGAATATGTGCACAGCAATAATTGCTTTTGTTTTAGGAGTGATATATTTTTCAATGTTATTTGTTTCGATTGTAAATGTTTCAGAGTTGCAATCTACAAAAACAGGAATAGCTCCAACCTTTTTAATTGCATGAACAGTTGCACAAAATGTAAAACTAGGGACAAGGACTTCATCACCACTTTTTATTCCCAATGCTTCTAATGCTAAAATTAATCCTATAGTCCCAGAAGAGACAGCAGTTACATAGGGAGCTCCTAAATAACTGCTCACCTCAGACTCATACTTTTCTAAAAATCTCCCTTTTGAGAGCATCCCAGTTTTAAAAACTTCGTTAAAGTATGACTCATATTTTGATTCTGAATAAGTAGGAAACATAGGTTTTATAAATTTTAATTGACTTGAAAACGCTGGTTTCCCACCTAATATTGCTAATTGTTTCATATTCTAACTCCTTAATTCAAATATTCCTTAGTAGCAACTTTTACGTTGCTATATATATCGCAGAATGGATTATTAATTAACCCTGATTTCATGCTATTTGCAATTTCTTCTACTCCAACTTCAATAGACTTCTGTGATGAAAAACCCAACTGCTCTATTTTATCAAAAGAAACACTATAGCTTCGATTATCTTCCTTTAAACCATCTAAGTTAACTTTAGTATTTCCAGTAGCTTTTGAAATTATGCTAGCTACTTCAGTAAGATTATAATTTTCAGAATTATTACCAACATTAAATACTTCTATACCGTTATCTGTATATTTATTTTTACATCTTTCTTCAAAAAGCAAATTGATAGCTCTGGCCACATCTCCACAATGAATAAATGGTCTCTCTTGCTGACCGCCGTAAACATTTATAACTCCGTTATTTAATGCAGAGGCAGTCATTACATTTACAGCTAAGTCAAATCGCATCCTCCTCGATAAACCAAAAACGGTACAAAATCGCAATATGATAATATTCAACTTATCCTTATAATTTAATAAATCTTTCTCTGAAAGTAGCTTTAGCTCTGCATAATAATCAACAGGATTGGGAATACTATGTTCATCAAACTTATCTTTACCAAAACCATAGACACTACAGCTTGAGGCAAAAATAAAATTTTTCACCCCCTTTTTGACTGCACATTCTACTAGATTTCTTGTTCCACGAACGTTAATATCGTAAGCGATATCTTTGTCAACAACACATGAAGGCTCTCCAACTAGACTTGCCAAATGAATAATTGTATCAATTTGATTTAGGGATTTCAAAATGTCCTCTTTGATTCGAATGTCCCCCTTAACTAATTTAAAACGTTCTGAATATAAAAACTCAGATAGTGAATCAAAACCAAATATACCGCTGTCTAAAACAACAACCTTATTTTCTTGATTATTTAGCAATTCTTCAACTAATCTTGAACCAATATAGCCACAACCGCCTGTCACCAAAATATTACTCATGAATCATTCTCCTTTTTCCATATTGTCTTGTTAATATAACAATCATTCCGAAAGCAACATCATAAGAAACCAAAA
>NZ_KQ969689.1:7300-8086 GCF_001578955.1 Streptococcus parasanguinis | reverse complement strand
GGATCTAAGGTTATCAAAAGATCAATTCCCCAACCTCTTGCAGCAGCATATTCATATGATTCAGCGTTTACGATATAGAGTTTTTCAATTAAAGAGCCATATCTTGGAATTAATTTTACTAAACTACCAATTGTTCGAAATTGTCGTGCACATTCTTTAACTTCCGAAGGACTTAAATGTCTATAAACATTAGTTACGAGAGCTCGAAACATAGATCTTGACTGTTCTTCATTAATTTCTTTTTGTACTTGTGTAATGATTTCCTTAGATATTATTTCTTTTTCATAGTTTGACAGAGACGTTCTGTCTAATAATTCTTGTAATGTATATTGCTTACCTTCTTCTAATCTTAATTTGGAGATTTCTTGTTGCAAAATCTCAATCGGAGGAGCTGACTGTTCTTCAGACAGTACAGTACTTAAGGGAGAGAACGAAGAAAAAATTAACAATAAGGTACAACTACCTTTAATAATTATTTTATGATATTTCATAATATAACCTTCCTTTTGTTTTTTTACTTAATAATATGCTTCTATAAAAATAGGCAATTTCTCGAAGTGCTATATTCTTAAACTAACTTCTACCGCCAATAAACGTGGAAGTCAATTTGTCAAAACAATGCTATTAAAAAATAAAAGGGAAAACTTTTTGTTAAATAAAGTTATCATTACTATTAACCACATATAGTTTTTAGCCAACCAACTATATGTGGTCTAAGTAATGGGATTAAGAATAGACCTAAAATAAATATTAGAAACATTTTTTTGAAGCTTCTTTTGTTCATCT
>NZ_KQ969689.1:0-6072 GCF_001578955.1 Streptococcus parasanguinis | reverse complement strand
AAGGAATTAGATACTGTATAGTTAATCTTGACATTATAGTTTTTCTGAAACGTTAAATAACCTGTAAGGCTGATAGTGATATTAATACTATCAGCCTTATAATTTTTTCATGGTATCTCAAATAACTATACTGATTTTGTTTCCCGTTCTAATTTGGTAACATTTTGATTTCTTGTATTATCAAGTATATTGATAAAATTCTCTAATCTCCTAACCTTATATTCGTAATCATCTATCCATTTAGTCATAAATCTTTGATTTTCTTAGGAATGATATTAGGATAGCAAGGATAATTTAGAAAAATTATCACATAAATTGATATAATATGTATTGAATAATAATAGTTGCAGCCATTTTATGACAAGAAAAAAGCTTCTGAAATGTTAGATTTCAGAAGCTTTTTGTCTATCTATTATGATTTAAACCTTGGTAAGTTATAATTTTCTGTGATATTTAGGATATTTAAAAACATAGAAGTATTTTTGTAGACTAATTTACAATTTTTCCAGTATTTTACCAAGTAGTTCTTCTAACTTTCCTAAATCTCCATAGACTGTTCCGTCCATATAAAGATTGTAAACCTCGTCATCTTGCTCCACACGTATTTGTGCAGAGTATCCTTTTGATAATGCTAAGGAACGAATGACTTCTCGTTGAGTTCGTCCATTCCCTTCTCGGAAGGGATGGAAATAATTAAGATTATCAAGAATTTTTGCTAATTGTTTAATAATCTCATCTTTTGAATTAGCAGTTTGATAATAGGTATGAATAAGGCGGTTTATATATGATTGGGCAGTACTGAAAGATTGTATTGACATAAAAGGATTCCCATTTTTTGAGATATTCACCTTGCGATATTGTCCCGCCCAAGCATAGACATCTTGAAATAAATATTTATGAATGGCTAAAATATCACTAATGGAGTAGACTTTAATGACTTTCAAGCGCAAGTCTGCAAGCCTTCTAGTAACGAATAAATGCTCATTCCGATAGGCTTCTTCAATATTTGTAATATTTTGTTTGTTGATTAAGACTGTAGAATTTGGATAGGTATATTGATGATTGGGGTCAATGTACTCATATCCTTCGTATTGATTTTTAACCAATATTCAATTCCTTTCGTCTGTTGATAACATAAGTTTTTAAATCAATCACATCTTGAACAGTAGGTTCATAATTTTCAATCATCGATGACCCAATAGCATACCAGACAGTATCAAAATCCGAAAAGTTATCAAAGGGAATCCCTAAAATTGTTAATTCTTCTTTATTTACATCAAGAGTCATGGCACACCTCCTTATATAGAGTTATCCTTATTATACCATAAAATCGGTATTTTCACCTAAAGGATAGAGACCAAAAGATATATGTAAGCGTATAGATTAATACTTATGAAACGGTTGTAGGAGGAAAATCTCTCCTACACTATTATTGATTCTGAGAGAAAATTGCAAAATCTTATCTACCAAACTTTCAATTATTAAGATTTTTTGCAATTTATCTGAATTAGAATCGCAAGGCTTCTCAATAATATAATTGTCGAATTTTTTCATTCTAACTTCCTCTCCACTATTTCTTCCTTTATCAAGAAAAAGTGAGCTCAATATTAATAAAGTACAATTCTAAATTAACTCCAATTATTGATTCATGATAATATTTCAGTAACTCATCGTGCAATTAAAAACAAGGATTTTTATTTCAAACGATCCATCGTGATCACTTCATCAGCCATCTCCCAAATTGCCGGATTATGTGTTGCGATAATGATTAGCCTATTATCATCTCGAAGAGATAGCAAAATCTCCATAATCAACTGAGAGTTTGCTGGGTCTATTGAAGCTGTTGGCTCATCTGCCAGAATAAGGGGTGGATTCTTTAAGATAACTTTTGCCAAGGCAACCCGTTGCGATTCTCCGCCCGATAACTCAAAGATGCGCTTATCTAAGTCAAGATAAGCCAGGCCGACCTGTTCTAAAGCCTGCTTCTGCCTCAACCGCTGTTCCGACCGACTCAACTTTTGACCAATGAGACCTAGCTTAAGGTTTTCTTCAATACTTTGGTTTTCAATTAAGCCAAAGTTCTGGAAGAGGTAGCCCAATTCGTGACGGAAAAAATCACTCGATTTATATTTGGCCAAGTCTTTACCTCGGTAAAAAATCGTCCCATCATAAGATTCTAATTTCCCAATCATGTTCATCAAGGTTGTTTTTCCGCTACCACTTGAACCAATTAAGGCATAGACTTTTCCAGCCTCAAATGTCATTGAAAGATTCGAAAATAACTCTCGTTCTCCAAAAGATTTACTCACCTGTTTAAGTTCAATCATATTAACCTCCCTTCAAAACAAGCATGGACATCTTGTTTTCTTTCTGCATTTGGACATGTAACTGTAAAAGAGATAGACCAGTAAAGAGTAACAAGACTAAGAAAGCAACTACTATCTCTACCTGAAGAAATACACTCGCAACAAATCCCAGTAAAAACACACCCAGTTGAGCAAAGAGATAAGTGCGATGGATTTCTAAGAACCTGAGACCTGCAATGCGTTTGATAAAAATGGCACGTCTAAATTCTTCGAAGTAGAGCCTATTCATAGTGTTAAACAACAAGATTGAAGTTGCAATCCCAAGCACAGCTCCTGCTAGCATTACCCAAAGTTCCCTCTGGATATTATCCAATAATGTGATGTAGTTGTGGTAATCTGTTTGCATTTCTGAGACCCAATTTTCAATGCCTTGTCTCTGGATAAGCTCCTGGGCATCAGACAATTGATTAAAGAGAACGTAGTTCTGTACTGCGTCTACCCAAAAGAAAATGGACTGTGGACCAGTTGATTGGGGTGTTATAACAATGATGATTGGATCTTTCAAAAACTGCTGGTAAGAAATAGGGGTCGTATTATACACAAATCGATCCTGACCTGATTCCAAATAACCAACCGTAGCAGTCATTTGCTGTCGTTCATCTTGACTAGACATGCGACTGGTTAAGTCGTCTTCAAAAACAGATTTATAATGTTCTTCCTCTGAACGGAGGTGTTCAGGCAGCAATAAGACAAACTCCCCTACATCAAGGTGATTCATCTTTTGCTCAATAGTTGTATCTACAGGAATATTTTGACGCTCCAAGTATTGCGGTGTGACGATAAGGACATTGCCATTCGGGCTGTAATCGTGCCATTCTGTAGAGGTTGTCAAGTTTTTTGAGGAAGCCATGCCATTTTGCAAAGTACGGTCAATTAACTGGTGTCTAGATAAGAAAGCCTTTTGTTCTGAAACAGCCAGATCCATCAATTGATACCAAGTTCTGAGTTTCCTTTGAGCCTGTTCATCAAAACCAGGACTCGTTCCGTCACGGCTGATTGATAGGATAATCAGTTGCCTTTCCTGACTCCAAACCTCTTGTCCAATCCGATGCTGTTGCCAGGCTTGGGAATACTTTAAGCTACTCCCTATTCCCAGCGTTACAATAATAATCGCTAATAGTTGACCGATTAAAATCAAACTAATGATTCCTCTGACAGGCACTTGCCCTTTTATAATCTGCATCAGGTGTATCTTTTTTATTCCAACTGCGAAGAGTTGAGCGAAAAACAGGGAGATCGACAACAAGATGAGATTATAACTGAGCAAGCCTTCTCCTATGGTCATTAGGGATTGCGTTGGAAGCGACAGAATTTTTTGCATAAAAATGGCGAGCACGCCAGCTAAACTGAAACCAAAAGCTATCCCTTTCAAATCCTCACCAACTGGTCTAAGGAAAATGGACCACCGTTTCTCTCCTGAAATGAGGCGAATGCCCGACGACCGTAATTGGCTAATTTGACTAATTAAAGTCAGTGCTCCAAAGGTTAAGATGAAAATCAATAAACTGATTAACTGAAATCCGTTACTAAAGATAGCCATTAACGTAGATAGTTTAGATGGAATTGTCAGGTGCATGTTAGTCAAGCCAAGTTGACTTAGCTCCTCCCTTAGCAAGTGAATATCTAGGTTTCCATCGAATACAAAATAGTTTGTTTCAACACTACTACTTTGAGCATCTTCTAGATTTTTTTCCTGTAGCCCATCAGGCAACTTTCCGTTCCCAAAGGTCGTATAAGAAAACACTGGAGTACCTTCTGAGTTAAGATCTTGGTGTTGAATCGCAATAAAGCTATCCGTTTCTTCTGCTAGTTTTTCCAAGCGTGTAGCAACATGCTGAAAAGTTGTTTCAGGGGAAGAATCACGTACAACAACGTTGGGGTAATAATGGGAGACATATGTATCAGTCCAAATGGTAAATACCCAAACAAAGAACAAACTAGCAAGCAGGTTGGATATGAGTATAAATAATTTTTTCATAGTGCATTCCTTATTCTAAAATAGAGGGCAGAAATACCCCTGCCCCCTATAAACTAACAAGCTTACTAAACTATTGATAAAAGAATCTTCTTCAATTATTCTTTACCATCCCGCATCAAATGTAACTTGCTCCCCAAAATTTGTATTAACAAACGCATAGGCCGCACTATGTTCTCCTGCATAAACTGTTTTTTCATTTTTACGTCCACTACTTCCAACATAGGCCCAGTGATACCGTGAACCATGATAATAATTCGAATATGCTCCCCAATTATTTGGATCATGATGGCCTCAATAGTTCCACTCGCCACCACGGTGAGAAAATGCCAAAACAGGAGAAGCCAAACTAAATGCCAAAACGGCAAGGGATGATGCAACTACTTTTCTAATTTTTAACATATTATTACTCCTCTGAATGAAATATTATGAAAATGAGCGAAATGCAACTACACATTTTAATTAGGAATCTCAGTCTGAATTATAGTATCCTATTTTTTCCTCCTTTCTAACTGCACGTTCCTTTCTACAGACAGAGACTTAATTTTATAAACCAATCTTAAATACTTTAGATTTTGTAACTCATAATTTTCAACAGTTGGTTAGCTATGAAAGCATTTTATCCGTTACCATAACACGGATCTCCTTTAATTAAACTAATGAGAATATCTAAAACTAAAAGTCATACCTGTACTTGTAGGATTATAATGATCTAAGGTCATCAAAGTGTTAAATTCTCAAACCAACTTCTACCGTCAATAAACGTGGAAGTTAATTTGTCAAAACAATGCTATTAAAAAATAAAAGGGAAAACTTTTTTGTTAAATAAGGTTATCGTTACTATTAACCACATATAGTTTTTAGCCAATCAACCAAATGTGGTCTAAGGAATGGGATTAAGAATAGACCTACAATGATACCTAAAATAAATATTAGAAACATTTTTTTGAAGCTTCTTTTGTTCATCTATGGACACCTCCCTGAATGGTCGATTACGACTCCAGGACATGTGTACGGACCACTTTTGGGAATTACAACTTGTCTTGCGCCGTTTCTTACTTGTTGTAAAATATAATTGTGAATATTACGTAATCCCCAAGCAACTCATTCCGAAGGCGCTTTTCCTGTCACATACGTTATTGTTCCATCTATAACCCAACCAACAAAAATTCCTCCAAAAAAGATTGCTGTAGCGCCTGTAGCGCTACGGTCTTCTGTTTTTATTAGAGCACTTTTATTGTTAGGAATTATTTCATTTGCACTTACCGTTAAAGTAAGTAGGGGAGAGCTAGTGTAGAATAGTGTAGATAATAGCGATAAAAAAGTAATTATTTTAATTATTTTTTTATAGTTACCCTCCTAATGTTATTTTGTACAGTGGGATGCTATATAGAAAAACGAGTTTCCTTACTTAAATTAATTGAGTTTTCCCTATGTTTTTCAAATCTATTTTGTATCCTCTTGAAACGAAAAACCAATCTTCAGATACAGTATTTTATTAGATAGCAAAGTTCTAATACTAACAAATCTGTCCTCTAGTTATCTCCTTTCAATTAATGGAATCCCCACCATCGCCAAATATCTAACAAATTGAAGAGTGGGAGTGATGCTATAAAGAATAAATAAATAGTGATTTTTTCACGTTTTCCACCTCTTTCTTTAATATATATGATATACTAAGCATATATCGAAATGTAAAAATGTCACATATATACACATAATTAGAGGTGG